>NZ_JBJDNG010000014.1:3313-30399 GCF_044900155.1 Pseudomonas sp. NPDC088890
AACCAGGGTTTCGAAACCGGCTTTGACCAGCTCGACGGTACCGCCACACAGAACAGCCTGCTCGCCGAACAGGTCGGTTTCAGTCTCGTCCTTGAAGGTGGTTTCGATGATGCCGGTACGGCCGCCACCGACGCCAGCGGCGTACGACAGAGCAACGTTCTTGGCGTTGCCCGAGGCGTCTTGGTAGATCGCGATCAGGTCAGGGATACCGCCACCTTTGACGAACTCGGAGCGCACGGTGTGGCCCGGAGCTTTCGGCGCGATCATGATCACGTCGAGGTCGGCACGCGGAACGACCTGGTTGTAGTGGATCGAGAAGCCGTGGGAGAAGGCCAGGGTAGCGCCCTTCTTGATGTTCGGCTCGATCTCGTTCTTGTACAGAGCGCCCTGGAACTCGTCCGGGGTCAGGATCATGACCAGGTCGGCAGCAGCGACAGCGGTAGCCACGTCGGCAACTTTCAGGCCGTGAGCTTCTGCCTTGGCAACGGTAGCCGAACCTTTACGCAGACCGACGGTAACGTCTACACCGGAGTCCTTCAGGTTGCACGCCTGGGCGTGGCCTTGCGAACCGTAGCCGATGATGGCGACTTTCTTACCTTGGATGATGGAAAGGTCGCAGTCTTTGTCGTAGAAAACTTTCATGAAATACCCCTGTTATATCTCGGCCCTAGTGGAGCCATCGCTAATTTTTGAAGTTAGATGCTGAGCACTTTGTCGCCACGGGCAATGCCGGTGACTCCACTGCGCACGGTTTCGAGAATCGATGCGGTGCCGATCGCCTGGATGAAGCTGTCCAGTTTGTCGCTGGTGCCGCTCAGTTGCACGGTATACACGCTGGCGGTTACGTCGACGATCTGCCCACGGAAAATGTCGGTGGTGCGTTTGATCTCGGCGCGCTGGGCGCCGGTGGCCTTGACCTTGACCAGCATCAGTTCGCGTTCGATGTGAGCGCTTTCCGACAGGTCGACCAGCTTCACCACTTCCACCAGCTTGTTCAGGTTCTTGGTGATCTGTTCGATCACTTCGTCGTGGCCAACGGTGGTCAGGGTCAGGCGCGAGAGGGTTGGGTCCTCGGTCGGCGCCACGGTCAGGCTTTCAATGTTGTAGTTGCGCTGGGAGAACAGGCCGACCACGCGAGACAAGGCACCGGGTTCGTTTTCCAGCAGCAGGGAAATGATGTGCCGCATATCAGGTACGCTCCGTCTTGCTCAGCCACATGTCACGCATCGAGCCGTCTTTGATCTGCATCGGGTAGACGTGCTCGGTCCTGTCGACTGCGATATCGATGAACACCAACCGGTCTTTCATGGCGAAGGCTTCTTCAAGCTTGGGCTTGAGGTCCTTCAGGCTGGTGATGCGGATACCGACATGGCCATAGGCCTCGACCAGCTTGACGAAGTCCGGCAGCGACTCGACATACGAATGCGAGTGACGGCCGTTGTACGACATGTCCTGCCACTGGCGAACCATGCCCAGTACACCGTTGTTGAGGTTGACGATTTTCACCGGCAAACCGTACTGCATGCAGGTCGACAGCTCCTGGATGTTCATCTGGATGCTGCCTTCACCGGTCACGCAGGCGACATCGTCATCCGGGAAGTTGAGCTTGACGCCCATCGCCGCCGGGAAGCCGAAGCCCATGGTGCCCAGGCCGCCGGAGTTGATCCAACGGTTTGGCTTGTTGAAGCGGTAGTACTGCGACGCGAACATCTGGTGCTGGCCAACGTCGGACGTGATGAACGCGTCGCCGTTGGTCACTTCACACAGGGTCTCGATCACGGTCTGCGGCTTGATCACGCTGCCGTCGCCCTTGTCGTAAGGGAACAGGCCGCGATCACCACGCCACTCTTCGATCTGCTTCCACCAGGCGTCCAGCGCGGCCTTGTCAGGCTGCTGGCCGATTTCCTTGAGGATTGCCAGCATTTCGCTGAGCACACTGTCGACCGGACCTACGATCGGTACGTCGGCCTTGATGGTCTTGGAGATCGAGGCCGGGTCGATATCGATGTGGATGATCTTGGCGTTCGGGCAGAACTTGGCCGGGCCGTTGATCACACGGTCATCGAAACGCGCACCCACCGCCAGGATCACGTCGGCATTGTGCATGGCCAGGTTGGCGGTGAAGCTGCCGTGCATACCGAGCATGCCGAGGAACTGGCGGTCGGTACCCGGGAAGCCGCCCAAGCCCATCAGGGTATTGGTGACTGGCAGGTTCAGCGACTTGGCGATTTCGGTCAGCGCTTCGGAGCCGCCACCGAGGATCACGCCACCACCGGAGTAGACGATCGGACGCTTGGCGGCGAGGATCATCTCGGCTGCCTTGCGGATCTGCCCCGAATGGCCACGTACGGCCGGGCTGTAGGAACGCAGCTTGACCTTCTTCGGATAGACGTACTCGAACTTCTCGGCCGGGTTGGTCATATCTTTTGGAATGTCGACCACGACCGGGCCGGGACGGCCGGATTGCGCCAGGTAGAAGGCTTTTTTCAGGACTTCCGGGATTTCCGAGGCGTGCTTGATCATGAAGCTGTGCTTCACGATCGGCCGCGAGATACCGATCATGTCGGTTTCCTGGAAGGCATCGGTGCCGACCATGGTGCTAGGCACCTGGCCCGACAGGATGACCATTGGAATCGAATCCATGTACGCGGTAGCAATGCCGGTAATGGCATTGGTGGCGCCCGGACCTGAGGTTACCAGCACTACACCAGCCTTGCCGGTAGCGCGGGCATAGCCGTCGGCCATGTGGGTTGCCGCCTGCTCGTGACGAACCAGGATGTGCTCGACTTCCGGCTCTTTGAACAGCGCGTCGTAAACATGAAGGAGAGCACCGCCAGGGTACCCGTAGATGTGCTTAACGCCTTCGTCACGCAAAAAGCGGACGACCATCTCAGCGCCAGATAAAAGCTCCACGTTGTTCACCTCTAAAACGCCAGAATACCGCCCCTAGTGGACGGGTCTTAATAGGTTTACTGCCAAGCAGAGCATGAGCGAACGTCAGCACTGACTGAGCAAGTATTGGGAGCGCCCCAGAGTGTTGCGGGGTTTTCCCACCCAGCGCGAGGTAACGCGTTGCGGGGTGTAACAAGTCGGCGCGGGTGTGCGCCTCATGATCTGCTTAGCGGGTCTGCTTCTGGCAGTCCCTCTAAAGCGGAAACTGGATTCTTGTGATTCGCCGCGATTAAGTCAAGAAAAATTATTGCCAATTTTTCCTCAGGATGAATTCGTTCCACCACGAATAGATCTGACAGCAGCAGAAAAACAAACAAAAGACAAAAAAAGAGCCGCAATCTGCGGCTCTTGAAAGAAAAAGAGAAGAAATCAGGCGGATGGGCTGATCAATTGATCGAATTCCGCCAGCAGTCGACGCAGCGCGCGACTCTGCTCTGGGCGATCGACGAAAACCGTTTCAGCCATCACCAGGATGCCCGAGGCATTTGGCAAGGGATGCCCGTGTTCGAGAATGAGCTTCATTCGTGGCAGGAAAATCCACTGCAGCCACTGCTCGAAGCCCATCGAATCAACGGCGAACGGCACCACGCTGGCAAGCGCTTCGGCACTGGGTGATTGCTCACTCCACCAGCCTTGCGCACGCAGTTCGTGCTCGATCAGCAACAAGTGATCAGCGATATCGAGAATACGTTGCTCGATCATCACAGATTGACCCGTGCCTTCTGTCGCGCCAGCGCTGCACCTGCGCTGTCACCCTGTTTCTCGCGGGCTTGGGCGATGGTGTTCCACAGCTCGGCTTGCAGGTCTGGACGGCCATTGGCGTAGGTCAGGGCACGACGCGCCAGCTGTTCGGCCTGGGCCGCATCGCCTTGCGACAAACGCACCTGCGCCAGGCGGAACAGCACTTGCGGCTCACGCGGGGCGATGCGCTGGGCACGCTCCAGGCTCGACGACGCGCCATTGAAGTCGCCACTGCCCTGTTGCTGCTGGGCGGTGGTCAGCAGCGCCAGCACCGGGCCATCGAGCTGTTCGTCGGCCGACAGGCTGCCGGCGGCCGTATTGCTACGCGGAATCCCAGTCGGCGCGCTGCTCGCAGCTGGCGTACTACTCATCGAGGCGATGTCAAACGGCTCGTCAGCGATCGGGTTGGGATTGGTGGTGATCGGACCGGTACTGATCGGTGCAGTGCTGATGGGTGCTGCCCCATTGCCCGCTGGGAAGGTCTGGATGGACGATGCGCCCGCCCCTTGCGGGATCATCACGGTAACCCCGGAATCTTCCGTCAGTGCCTGCGCCTGCGAGGTGCCGTTGCCGGCCTGGGTCGCAGCACGGTTGGCAGTAACGCGCTCGCTGTTAGATACCCGGGTGCTCGAGTCGACCACCGGAATGTTGCCGCGTGGAACGCTGGCGCAGCCATGGAGCATGGCCAATGCCGTCAAGGCAGGAAACCACCACTTGTTCACTTCACACCCTCTTCAAATGCGGCTGCTGGCCTGGGGGTTGATCCGCCCAGGCCAGCAGTGCTCAATTCATCCAACCCTTGACCCAGTCCATGACCGACTCAGCCGGATTCTGCTCACCACCACAGGCAACCCCTGCGGCCGGTTCGCTGCCGCGAATATACGGCATCTGCACCGCTCCCGGACAGCTACTGTCGGAGCCTTGGCCGCTGTACGGATCGATCCAGGCCTGCACCACGTTATCCGGTTGCGGCATGTCCAGCGGCAACGGATCGGCCTTGCGCATGAAGCTGGTCCACACCTGCAGGGCGCCGGTGGCACCAGTGAACGGCGTCTTGCCGTTGTCGTCGCGGCCCAGCCAGACCACCGCCAGCAGATCCTGGCTGAAGCCGGAGAACCAGCTGTCGCGCGAATCGTTACTGGTGCCGGTCTTGCCCGCCAGGGTCAGGTTGTTCGGCAATACACTGTAAACCGAACGCCCGGTACCCTCACGCATGACCCGCTGCATGGCGTTCTGCACCAGATAAATGGCACCTGGATCGAAGGTCTGCTGGATCTGGAACGGATACCGCTTGAGCGGCTCGCCCTCGGCGGTCAGCACGCTGCGGATACCGCGCATCGGCGTGTTGAAACCGCCGTTGGCGATGGTCTGGTACATGGTCGCGACTTGCATCGGCGACATGCCGCCAGCGCCCAGCAGCATCGACGGGAACGCCGGCCAGTCAACATTGACGCCCAGGCGGCCAATGGTCTTGATCACGTTCGGCACGCCCACTTCCAGGCCGAGCTTGGCGGTGGACAAGTTGTAGGAATTGGCCAGCCCCTGATACAGGTAGATGGTGCCGTGCGGACGGCGGTCGTAGTTCTGCGGACGCCAGACCTGGCCGTCGGCGCCTTTGACCGAGAACGGCTCATCCTGCACCCAGCTGGTCAGGGTGTACTTGCTCGGCTTTTCCAGCGCGGTCAGGTACACCGCCGGTTTGACCAGCGAGCCGATCGGACGCACGGCATCGATCGCGCGGTTGAACCCGGCAAAGCCCGACTGACGGCTGCCGATCAACGCCTGAACTTCGCCAGTCTCAGGATTGGTTACCACCATCGCCGACTCGACCGCATCCGAACCCTTGCGCCCGGCCAGACGCTTGAAGGTCTCGCTCATGGCGGTTTCGGCCTTCATCTGCAGGATCGGGTCGAAACTGGTGAAGATGCGCAGGCCTTCTTCGGTAAGGTCTTCGTCGCGGTAATCCTGGCGCAGCTGTCGCTTGACCAGGTCGAGGAAGGCCGGGAACGAGCTGTCGGCCAGGCTGCCGCGCTTGGTGACGCCCAACGGCATCTTCTTCGCCGCCTCGACCACTTCCTTGCTCGCCACACCCTGCTCGGCGAGCAGATCGAGCACCAGGTTACGGCGGATCAGGGCCCGCTCAGGGTAGCGCCGCGGGTTGTAATACGACGGCCCCTTGACCATGCCGACCAGCAGGGCAATCTGATGCAGCTTGAGCTCTTGCAGCGGCTGGCTGAAGAAGAACTGGCTGGCCAAGCCAAAGCCGTGCACGGCGCGCTGGCCATCCTGGCCGACGAACACTTCGTTGAGGTAGGCCTCAAGGATCTCGCGCTTGTCGTAATGCAGTTCGAGCAACACGGCCATCATGGCTTCGGTCAGCTTACGGCTCAGGCTGCGCTCGTTGGTCAGGTAGAAGTTCTTCACCAACTGCTGCGTCAGGGTACTGCCCCCCTGGCGCATGGCGCCGGACGAAGTATTGATCCAAACCGCCCGGGCGATGCCCTTGGGCGAGACGCCAAAGTGACTGTAGAAATCACGGTCTTCGGTGGCGATCAAGGTTTCCAGCAGGTACGGCGGGACCTGGTCGATCTTGATCAGGATGCGGTCTTCAAGGTTCTTCGGGTAGATACCGCCGATCATCAGCGGCTCCAGGCGCACCACATCGAGCTTGCCGCCGTTGGCGCCGGTCATGCCCGCGACGTAGTCACCGGAGAAGCGCACGCGCACGAACTGCGCGGGCTCCATGCCTTCATAAAACTGGAAGCCACGGGTGTTGAGGTCGACGTTATTGCCGTTGACCGAGGCCGCGCCCGGGCCATTGGCCGCGCTTTCGCGGCGATAGCCGAGGGCATCTAGCTCGGTGAGGAAGTCGTTCTTGCTCAGCTTCTGGCCGACGAACAGCTCCAGCGGCCGGGCATACACCTTGGCCGGGATGGTCCAGCGCTTGCCGGAGAACTTCTCCTGGACGATGGCATCGAGGTAGATGGCAAAACCGGCCACCAGCACCAGGCCTACCAGGCTGAGTTTCAGGGCCCAGCCCAGCCAGGCACGGGAGCGGCCGGTCGAGCGTTTCTGCGCAGTACGGGAATTTCGGGATCGAGTCATGGCGGCGGATTATACGCACTTTAGTCAAGGCAGGCCCGGCGGTATGCAGGGACGGCACCATTGACCATAATGGCGCATTCGAATTCCCTTACCCCGGAAGGATTGCCCGTGAGCCAAGCCCTCATCAGTGCCCTGCAGAACCCCGCCCTCTACCCTCATCCCGTGGACGGGTTCCAGCTCATCGAGACGCATATCTCGTGGGTGCTGCTCACGGGTGAGTACGCCTACAAGATCAAGAAGCCAATGAACTTCGGCTTCCTGGACTTCACCGGCCTGGCCCAGCGCGAGCATTTCTGTAACGAAGAGTTGCGCCTGAACCAGCGCCTGACCGAAGGCCTGTATCTGGACGTGCTGCCGATCACCGGCAGCGTCGAAGCGCCGCAAATCGGTGGCGAAGGTGCACCGATCGAATTCGCCCTGCGCATGCGCCAGTTTCCCCAAAGCCAGTTGCTCAGCACCTTGCAGGCCAACGGCGAACTGAACGCCAGCCACATCGACCAGATGGCCCGACAGATTGCCGAGTTCCACCAGCAGACCCCCAAGGTCCTGGCCGATCAGCCATTCGGCTCGCCTGAAAGCGTGATGGCCCCGGTTGAGCAGAACTTCGAGCAAATCCGCCCGTTCCTCAGCGACAAGGCCGACTTGCAACAGCTGGACGCACTGCAGGCTTGGGCACGCAGCAGCTTCGATCGCCTGCACGAGCTGTTCGCCGCGCGCAAGGCCAACGGCTTCATCCGCGAGTGCCATGGTGATATCCACTTGGGTAACGCTACGCTGATCGATGGCAAGGTGGTGGTGTTCGATTGCATCGAGTTCAACGAGCCGTTCCGCAAGACCGATGTCTGGGCTGACACCGGTTTCCTCGCCATGGACCTGGAAGACCGCGGCCTGAAGTGCCTTGCGCGGCGTTTCATCAGCCAATATCTGGAGCTGACCGGCGACTACCAGGGCCTGGAGTTGCTCAACTTCTACAAGGCTTATCGCGCACTGGTACGCGCCAAGGTCGCCCTGTTCAGCATGCCTACCAATGCCGACGGCGTGCAGCGCGCCACGACCCTGCGCACCTACCGCAACTACGCCAACCTGGCCGAGAGCTATAGCGCGATCCCCTCGCGTCTGTTGGCCATCACCCATGGCGTATCGGCGGTTGGCAAAAGCCATGTATCGATGCGCCTGGTCGAAGCGCTGGGCGCGATCCGTGTGCGCTCTGACGTCGAACGCAAGCGCCTGTTCGGTGAACAAGCCCAGGCCAATGCGGGCCAGCTCCAAGCCGGCATCTACGACCAGAACGCCAGTGCCGCCACCTACCAGCGCCTGCATCAGTTGGCGGAAGTGATTCTGCGCGCAGGTTTCCCGGTTGTGCTCGATGCCACCTACCTCAAGCAGGAACAACGCCAGGCCGCCGCCGAGGTGGCCAGCCAGACCGGCGTGCCGTTGCTGATCCTCGACTGCCACGCGCCGCAGGCGGTGATCGAAAGCTGGTTGGCCCAGCGCCAGGCAGACAACGACGACCCATCCGACGCCACCTTGGAAGTAGTCAAGGCGCAACAGGCCAGCCGCGACCCGCTCAATGAGCAGGAACTGCGCGACAGCAAGCGCGTAGACACCCAGGAAAGCGCCAGCATGGACCAGTTGATCGAACAGATCCGCCAGCGCCTGCCCGGCCTTTAAGCACCCAGACTTGAAGCAGTCGACACTTCACGCCTGAACATCGGCGCCTGCTCAGTGATGGCATTACAATATCATCACACCCCACGAGGAGGCGCCGCCATGAACCAGCCCCGGCAACTGGACAACACCCTGTACGCCCTCGTGCGCGATGAGCAGATCGCCGCCTTCAATCGCGAGAAACCTACCGACACGGTGATCGATTTTCGTGGCGGGGATTTCCGCGGTTTGGATCTGCGCGAACTGGATGTGCGGGGGATCGACTTCACCGATGCCTACTTCCGCGCCTCCGACCTGCGCGGCCTGGATCTGCGCGAAAATGGCCTGGAAGGCGCCAGCATTGCCCATGCGCAGATTTCCGGAACTTACTTCCCTGCCCAGCTGAGTGCCGATGAGATCTTGATGTCGGCCAAGTTTGGTACCCGTATGCGTTACCGGCCAACTTCTGGGAATTGATGCCGATGGTGCGGGCCTCATCGCGGGGCAAGCCCGCTCCCACGCGGCTTGAGTCTAAGCCTGTCGTTTGCGTGGGAGCGGGCTTGCCCCGCGATGCGGCCGATCCTGCTACCACGGTCTGCGGCATCCCGTCGGCTCCGATGGCAAAACGCCGCGTATCCGCCAAGCCCCGCTACACTCCTGTCTGACCTGCTCGCGATTTATTCATACGACCCGTTCAGCCATCGCAAGGAGGCTCGATGAACGATGAATTGCAGCACCTGAAGAACCTCGGCAAGACCTCCGCCCAGTGGTTGCACGCAGCCGGCATCCACAGTGCGTCGGACTTGCGTCGCCTGGGCGCGGTGGGCGCATACCAGGCCGTACGAACCCGAGGTTTTCGTGCATCCAAGGTGTTGTTGTACGCAATCGAAGGCGCCCTGCTGGACATGCACTGGAACGATTTGCCTGCCGAACGCAAGCAAGCGCTCAACCAGCAATTGGACGCGAAGAACGCCACGCAAAAAAATATGAAATAAGTTGGGGAATGGGATTGACGCAGAAATGAGAATCGTTATGATTATCACAACTGGTCGCGAGACTGGTTGGGTAACCTGAAAGCCCCTGGTTCGGACTCTCAGATTATCTCCTCATCAGGCTAATCACGGTTATTGACCCGGCTTTTTGCCGGGTCTTTTTTTGCCTGGACTTCAGGGCCTGGCAGAGCTGGGCACATCGCGGGGCAAGCCCGCTCCAACGCAGCTTACTTAAGTCTAAGCCTGTCGTTTGCGTTGGAGCGGGCTTGCCCCGCGATGAGGCCAATGGATGTTCAATGCGCCTTACGCAATTGCGCACAATAGTCCTGCTCCGGCACCGCAGCGGTGAACCAGACGTAATCCGCCATCCCCGGCTCAACCCGCTCCCCCACCTCGGCCAGCAGCACCACCTTGGTCTGCCCCTGGGCCCCAAGGTCGGCCAGATGCAGCGGCACACCCAGATCCTTGCGCACGTGATAACTACCGGCAAACAACAACGCCGGCTCAGGCGCGGCGATCATCCGCTCTGCCATGCGCCGATCACGCTGTTGCTGAACCGCGAGCATCGCCGGCAGCTGGCTTGCGGGCAGCAAACCGCAATGCCCATCACGCACCTGCGCCAACAGTGAAGCCTTGACCGCAGGCGCATTGGAGCGCTCGCCCTGCAGCGAGACAGGCTGCCGATAAGCCTGACGCATCTCACTGCTGGAAAGGTTGGCGGCCAGCAACGGTATTTGCAGCTCGAACGCCTCGCGCACGATCGGCCCATACCACTGCCAATCCCAGCCTTCCTGCCAGGCCAGCGCCTTGGGCAAGTCTGCCGGCAGTTGCCCGCCTGCAGCCACGGCATCCACCCGCGGCTGTTGTTCAGGCTGGAGCATCTCCAATAACAGGCTGCCCTGCGCCCGCTGACTGGCCAGGGCGCGCAGCAGCCACAGCTGCAAGGCATGCTGATCGGGATTGTCGTGCTTCTCACCCACTAGCACGCGCGGTGCATCGGCCAATTGCTCAAGCAGTTGCTGGGGGCTGATCAGTTGGCCGCTGGCAAGGTCGCGGATCTGCCCCAACTGCGAATGGTCGCGCCCTTCACTACCCTGCCAGGCTGGCAACGCCGGCAAGCTGGCCTGGCGTGCCTGACAGCCGCTCAAGGTCAAGGCCACACAGATCGACAACAGCAAGCGATGGCGCATCGAGCAGTTCTCCTAACGGGTGATGATCAGCGGATGGCCGCGCTCCGGGTGATCCTGCACCAGCACATCAATGCCGTACACCGCCTTGAGCGCTTCAGGGGTCAAGACCTTGCGTGGAGAATCAAGTGCATGGCAGCGCCCCTGTTCCAGCAGCAATATCTGGTCACAGTAGCGCGCCGCCAAGTTCAGATCATGCAGGATGACCATCACCGCCGCCCCCCGGTCGGCAAAACTGCGGACCGCTTGCAGCGTGGTGTGCTGGTGCAAGGGATCGAGCATGGAGGTTGGCTCGTCCAACAGCAGCGTAGCGCCCGCTTCGCCCGGCCACAGCTGCGCCAACACCCGCGCCAGGTGCACGCGCTGGCGTTCGCCACCGGATAACGCTAGATAGCTGCGCTCGAGCAAGTGCCAGGCATCGGCGGCGCGCAACGCAGCCTCGATGATCTGCTGGTCACGTTGTTGGCCGCTGGCATGCGGCAAGCGCCCCAAGCCGACCACTTCCTCGACCCGGAAGGCAAAGCCAAGGCTGGACACTTGCGGCAACACCGCCAGCTGCCGCGCGCGCGCTTGCCCGCTCCAGTCAGCCAGTTGCCGACCAAGCAGACGCACCTGGCCCTGGCTCGGTATCAGTTCGCCACATAAGGCCCCCAGCAGGCTGCTCTTACCCGCGCCATTGGGGCCCAGCACACCGAGGATCTCCCCCGGCTGCAGCTTCAGTTGGATATCGTGCAACACCTCAGTGCTGCCACGGCGCAGATGCAGGCCTTCGACTTCGAGCATCAGTTGCGCCCCTTGATCAGTAACAGCAAGAAGAACGGTGCACCAATGAAGGCGGTGACGATACCGATTGGCAACTCGGCCGGCGCCAGCGCCAAGCGCGCCACCAAGTCTGCGAACAACAGCAACGCTCCGCCCGCCAGCAACGACGCCGGCAGCAGCACGCGATGATCAGGCCCGGCCACCAGGCGTACCAGGTGCGGCACCACCAGGCCGATGAAGCCGATCAAGCCAGCGGCAGCCACGGCAGCGCCGACACCCAGGGCGGTGCAGAACACCAGCTCGCGCTTGAGCGACTCCACCTCGACGCCCAGGTGGCGGGCTTCTGACTCGCCCAGCAACAGCGCATTGAGCGCCTGGGCGCGGCGCGGCAGCCAGACGGCCACCGCAACGGTGACCAGGATCAAGGGCCACAGCCGCTGGTAACTGGCGCCGTTGAGGCTACCCAGGTTCCAGAAGGTCAAGGTGCGCAGGGTGGCGTCATCGGCCAGGTAAGTGAACAAGCCGACCGCTGAGCCCGCCAACGCCGTCAAGGCGATACCTGCCAGAAGCATGGTGGCGACGTTGGTCTGGCCGTCGCGTCGGCCCAGGCGATAGACCAGCGCCGTCACCCCCAAGCCGCCGACGAAGGCACAGACCGACAGCAAATAAGGTGCGAACCCTTCAGGGATGCCGCCCAACCAGCTGCCGCCGACAATCGCGATCGCCGCACCCAGTGCCGCACCACTGGCGACACCGACCAATCCCGGGTCGGCCAGCGGGTTACGAAATAGCCCCTGCATGGCCACGCCTGACAGCGCCAGCACGGCGCCAACGGCCAGCCCAAGCAAGGTTCGCGGCAGACGAATCTGCCCCAGGATCAGCTCGGCCTGTTCCAGGCCGTCGCCTGCTACCGGCAACCCCAGCAGGCGCAGCCCGGCACGCAAGGTATCGATTAGCGGCAGACTGACCGGCCCCAGCGCCAGCGACAGCCAGACTGCCAGCAAACACAGCCCACTCAGGCCAATGAACAGCGTGCGCGGCTGGACTCGCCGCTTCATTGGGCCAGGCTAGCCTTGGCCAGCGGATAGAAGGCGGCAGCCAACTCCTGCAGGGTCGCCGGCAGGCGTGGACCCAAGCCGCCAACCAACAAGGTCGGATCCAGAGAAACCAGGCGTTTGTCGCGAATAGCCCGCGAGGCCGCCAGTGCCGGGTTCTCTTTCACCAGCGCTTGCAGGGCCTGCTCACCACTCAAGCTACGGTCAGAGAACACCACCACATCCGGATCCAGGGCGGCCAGGGCTTCCACCGAGAAGTTCTTGTAGCCCTGATGATCGGCCAGATTGCGTGCCCCCGCCTGACGCAGCAGCCAGTCCCCCGAGGTGCCGTGGCCGGCAATCATTGGCTTGGAGCCGGCGTGGCCCACCAACAGCAGCACTCCCGGCGCTTTCTGGGTGGCCTGGGCCTGCTTGACCTTGGCCTGTAGATCATCGAGTTGCTGGCGGTAACCTGCGGCCAGTTCGCGGGCTTGCCGTTCAGCGCCGAGCAGGCCGCCCAAACGCGTGAGGTTTTGCTCCACTGCGCCCAGCTCGGCTTTGCTGGAGAACAGCTCGACCCGCACGCCGGCGTTGCGGATCTGCGCCAGCACCGGCGGCGGACCCATTTCCTCGGTACCTACCAGCACATCGGGGCGCAGGCTGAGAATGCCCTCGGCAGACAGCTGGCGCTGGTAACCGATGCTGGGCAAAGCCTTGAGCGACTCTGGGTGTTGGCTGGTAGTGTCGACGCCAACCAGGCGCTGCTCGCCGCCCAGGGCGCTGATCCATTCGCTCAGGGCGCCACCGGCACTCACCCAACGTTGCGGCAGCTCGGCGGCCAGAGCCTGAGTGGAGAGAACAAGACCGGCGCACAGGGCGATCAGGGCAGCGGGACGGCGCATCATCGGAGTTCCTTTGCAGAAGACAAGCCGCGCGCCTTGTGGCGAACAGCGGAACTGCGCACCATAGACAGCGCACGCAGCATGCGGGCAATTTGATAATTATTCGCATTGAGGCGTCAAGCCATCCGTTTTGTTCCATTCCTTTACTGTACGAGCTTGTTCCTGCAATGCATTTTCTCTGCGCTTCCGAGCACCTTGGTGAAGGCCACAGCCGCGCGTTCAGCGTAGCGGGCGTGGCGCTGTTTGCCGTGCGCCGCCAAGGCCAGGTGTTTGCCTACCGCAATCGCTGCCCGCACAAAGGCATCGCGCTGAACTGGCAAGTCGATCGTTTTCTCGATGACAGCGCCAGCCTGATTCATTGCGCCCATCACGGCGCCCTGTTTCTGATCGAGACGGGTGAATGCGTGGCCGGTCCCTGCGAGGGTGAGCAGTTGCAAGCCCTCGACTGCCTGGAAGACAGTCAGGGCATCTGGCTCAAGGATTGAGCAGCACCGGCAGCGGCCGGTCGATGACGATCTGTGAGGCATCCAGCCGTGTGCCGTAGGCCAGCACTTCGACGCCATCGGCCGCGGCTGCGCGCAGGGCGCTGGCGTAGGCCGCATCGATCTCCTCGGCTGGGCGCACCGCTTCGACCCCGGTGAGGTTGACGCAATACAGCTGCACGGCCCGAACGCCCTGGCGGGCCAAGGCCGCGAGTTCACGCAGGTGCTTGGCGCCGCGCTGAGTGACCGCATCCGGGAAGGCCGCTACCGGCGTGTCCGGGTAGCCGAGAGTGACGCTCTTGACCTCGATATAGGCCGGGCCACTGGCGAACTCCAGACGAAAATCGACCCGGCTGCCCTCCTCGCCATAGGCCACTTCGCGCTTGAGTGCAGTAAAGCCGGCCAATTCGCTGATCACCCCGGCGCGCAGGGCCTCTTCGACCAGCGCATTGGCCCGGCCAGTGTTGATGCAGGCCAACCGCCCCTGCGGCGTTTCACTGATCTCCCAGGTGCCCGGCAGCTTGCGCTTGGGGTCATTGGAGCGGCTGAACCAGACCTGCCCGCCTTCACGCATGCAATTGAGCATTGAGCCGGTGTTGGGGCAGTGGATGGTCAGCTGTTCGCCATTGGCCAGCTCGATGTCGGCCAGAAAACGTTTATAGCGGCGCAGCAGCCGCCCCTGTTCGAGCATAGGGAAGAATGCCATCAGCCTTGCCAGCTCCGCAGACCACGGGCAAGACGCTCAACAGCCTGCTGCAGACGCGGTAGGCTCTGGGTGTAAGCAAAGCGCACATGATGACCCGCCTGATGGCGACCAAAATCCAGGCCGGGGGTGAAGGCCAGGTACTCGGTTTCCAAGAAGTGCCGGCAGAAGGCGAACGCATCACCACCGAACGCACTGATGTCGGCATATAAATAGAAAGCACCCTGCGGCTCGACGGCGATGCCAAAGCCCAATTCCCGCAGCGCTGGCAGCAGATAGTCGCGGCGCTTGGCGAACTCGCCGCGGCGTTCTTCGAGAATCGCCAGGGTGTCGGGCTGGAAGCAGGCCAGCGCGGCATGCTGGGCCATGCTCGGTGCACTGATGTACAGATTCTGCGCCAGTTTCTCCAGATCGCCGACCGCGTTCGGCGGCGCAACCAACCAGCCTAGGCGCCAGCCGGTCATGCCGAAATACTTGGAAAAACTATTCAAAACGAACGCTTCGTCGTCCACTTCCAGCACGCTGGGGGCGTCCATGCCATAGGTCAGGCCGTGGTAGATCTCGTCCACCACCAGGTGGCCATGCCGCTCGCGAGTGGCCTGGGACAGGCTGGCCAAGGCCTCGCGGTCCAGAACGGTACCGGTCGGGTTGGCCGGTGACGCGACCAGTGCGCCTACCGTGTCTTTGTCCCAATGACGCTCGACCAATTCGGCGGTGAGCTGGTAGTTGACCTCAGGGCCCACCGGCACCAGCTGCGCGCCGCCTTCGACCAGGCGCAGGAAGTGGCGGTTGCACGGGTAGCCAGGGTCGGCCAGCAACCAGTGCTTGCCCGGATCGACCAGCAGGCTGCTGGCCAGCAGCAGCGCGCCGGAACCGCCTGGGGTGATGAGGATACGCTCGGGATCGATCGCCAGCTTGTAGCGCTGCGCATAGAAGCCAGCAATCGCCTCACGCAGCGCCGGCAGGCCCCGCGCGGCGGTGTAACGGGTATGCCCGTCAGCCAGGGCGGCCTGCCCCGCCGCGACGATCGGCGCGGCGGTGGTGAAGTCCGGCTCGCCGATCTCCAGGTGGATCACATCCCGGCCCGCCGCCTGCAATTCGTTGGCCCGCGCCAGCAGTGCCATGACATGAAAGGGTTCGATGGCGCGGCTGCGCGCGCTGTAGGGCTGAGCCATGGGGCCTTCTCTCAATTGGGTCTAAACTAGTTGTTCAACCGTTGTACGCCACTGAACGGGCGGCTCATGCCGCTGTCAACACGTAGGATCGGCCGGGCTAGCGCACCCCCGATCTATCTGGTAAGTTCGGCGGCTCGCAGTCGCAGGGCCGGCGGTCGCCGGAGATGGAGCATCCTGCGCATTGGATCAGATGAGTGAGAGGCGGTCTATTCATGTCCACCCAAGAAAAGCAAAAAGCCAGGCAAAATCTTTATGGGGTCGAGCCCTATCAGGAGACCAAGGGTGAGGAGTACATGGGTGAACCCATGCGCAAGCACTTCATCAATATCCTGAACGCTTGGAAGCAGGAGCTGATGGTCGGCGTCGACAAGACCGTTGACCATATGAAGGAAGAGGCGGCCAACTTCGCCGACCCGGCAGACCGTGCCACGCAAGAGGAAGAGTTTGCCCTTGAACTGCGCGCACGTGACCGCGAGCGTAAGCTGATCAAGAAGATCGACAAGACCCTGCAACTGATTCAGGACAAAGAGTACGGCTGGTGCGAGAGCTGCGGCATCGAGATCGGCCTGCGTCGTCTTGAAGCTCGCCCTACTGCCGATCTTTGTTTCGACTGCAAAGAAGTTGCCGAGCAAAAGGAAAAAACGGTCGGCAAGGGCTGATCCTGATTTCCACCGAACGGGGCGCTCAATGCGCCCCGTTTCATTTATAGATACTGTTAACCCATGACCCCATCACCCTACGTCGGGCGCTTTGCTCCCACTCCCAGCGGTTTTCTGCACTTCGGCTCACTGGTTGCCGCCCTCGCCTCCTGGCTGGATGCCCGTGCCGTGGGTGGACGCTGGCTGCTACGCATGGAAGACACCGACCCACCGCGCGAGATGCCTGGTGCACGCGATGCCATCTTGCACACCCTGGAAGGTTACGGCCTGGAGTGGGATGGCGAGGTGGCGTTCCAAAGCCAGCGCCATGATGCGTACGCCGAGGTGGTCGAACGCCTGTTCCGCCAGGGCCTGGCCTATGCCTGCACCTGCTCGCGCAAGCAGCTGGAGGGGAGCAACGGTATTTATCCAGGCACGTGCCGCAATGCTGGCCATGCTCGCGAAGGCGCGGCGATTCGGCTACGAGTGCCAGAGCTGACCTACCGCTTCAATGACCGGGTGCAAGGTGAGTTCGCCCAGCATCTGGGCCGCGAAGTGGGCGATTTCATCATCCAGCGTCGCGATGGGCTGTATGCCTACCAATTGGCGGTGGTGCTGGACGATGCCTGGCAAGGTGTGACCGACATCGTGCGTGGGGCTGACTTGCTCGACAACACTCCGCGCCAGTTGTATCTGCAAGAGCTGCTGGGGTTTTCCCAGCCGCGCTATTTGCATATTCCGCTGATCATCCAGCCGGATGGGCACAAATTGGGCAAGTCCTATCGCTCGCCGCCGCTGGCGCCTGAGCAGGCCACACCGTTGCTGCTACGGGCGTTGCGGGCGCTGGGGCAAGCGACTGATCCGGCACTGGAGAGTGCCAGCCCTGGCGAAGTGCTGGCAGTGGCGCGACAGCAGTGGAGGCCTGACGCCATCGCCTCTCGAATGACCGTGCCAGAGGCTGATCTGCGCTGAGCCTGTGCCAACTCTATCGCGGGGCAAGCCCGCTCCCACGCCTGCGCCCTGTTGAAGATAGACAGGCGTGGGAGCGGGCTTGCCCCGCGATAGGGCCTCTACTAGCACTGAGAAACGACACGAAAACCCAATAAATTCAATTTCTTGCCGTAGAACACGGAATCCCGCTAGCATCGCCCCCGCCATTTGCGCCAATAATAAGTCCAAGCCCGCAGCGCCCAACCATCGAGGCCAGCATGTACATCTATCGTTTGGTCCTGCTTCTGGTCGTGGGGATCTACTTGTTCTCCCCGGCCATCATGGACTGGTGGATCGAGCCGACCGGAGCCTGGTATCGCCCTTACCTGCTCTGGCTGATCCTCATCGTCGTCACCTTCATCCTGCAGAGCCAACGAGATGCCGATGAGCTTTAGCCTGACCCAGATGATCCTGATCAGCGCCGGGTACCTGTTGGTGCTGTTCGGCGTGGCCTGGATCAGCGAACGCGGGCTGATCCCGCGCTCGGTCATCCGCCACCCACTGACCTACACCCTGTCGCTGGGCGTCTACGCCAGTGCCTGGGCCTTCTATGGCTCGGTGGGCCTGGCCTACCAGTACGGCTATGGCTTCCTGGCCTGCTACCTGGGGGTGTCCGGGGCCTTCCTGTTGGCGCCGGTGCTGCTCTACCCGATCTTGAAGATCACCCGCACCTACCAGCTGTCGTCACTGGCCGACCTGCTCGCGTTTCGCTTTCGCAGCACCTGGGCCGGGGCCCTGACCACCATCTTCATGTTGATTGGCGTATTGCCGTTGCTGGCCCTGCAGATCCAGGCCGTTGCCGACTCGATCAGCATCCTCACCGGCGAACCGGTCAAAGCGCGAGTGGCGTTCGCCTTCTGCGCCTTGATCATCCTGTTCACCATCTTCTTCGGCTCACGCCACATCGCCACTCGCGAAAAGCACGAAGGCCTGGTGTTCGCCATCGCCTTCGAGTCGGTGATCAAGTTGCTGGCCCTGGGCGGGGTCGGCCTGTATGCCCTGTACGGCGTGTTTGGCGGGCCTCACGGCCTGGAAGTCTGGCTGCTGCAGAACCAGACCGCCCTTGCCGCGTTGCACACACCTTTGCAAGAAGGCCCATGGCGCACCCTGCTGCTGGTGTTCTTCGCCTCGGCCATCGTCATGCCGCACATGTACCACATGGCGTTCACCGAGAACCTCAGCCCACGCTCGCTGGTCAGCGCCAGTTGGGGCCTGCCGCTGTTCCTGCTGTTGATGAGCCTGGCCGTGCCGCTGATTCTCTGGGCTGGTCTGCGCCTGGGGGCGAGCACTAACCCTGAATACTTCACCCTCGGCCTAGGCATTGCCGCAAACAATGAGGCGCTGGCGCTGTTGGCCTACATTGGCGGGCTGTCCGCCGCCAGCGGCTTGATCATCGTCACCACCCTGGCGCTATCCGGCATGGCGCTGAATCATCTGGTGCTGCCGCTCTACCAGCCACCGGCGGAAGGCAACATCTATCGTTGGCTGAAATGGACCCGGCGCGCGCTGATCGTCGCCATTATCACCGCCGGGTTCATCTTCTACCTGACCCAGAACACTCACCAGAGCCTGGCCAACCTGGGCATCGTTGCCTTCGTCGCCACCTTGCAGTTTCTCCCTGGTGTGCTGTCGGTCCTGTACTGGCCAACCGCGAACCGGCGCGGCTTCATCGCCGGGCTGTTGGCCGGCATGCTGGTGTGGATGGTGACCATGCTGCTGCCGCTGCTGGGTAACCTGCAGGGCTTCTATATTCCGCTGCTGAACATGATCTACGTGCTCGACGACACCAGCTGGCACATGGCGGCAATCGCCTCGCTGGCGGCCAACGTCCTGCTGTTTACGTTGATCTCGTTGTTCACCAATGCCAGCAGCGAAGAAATCAGCGCCGCCGAAGCCTGTGCGGTGGACAACGTGCGCCGACCACAACGTCGCGAGCTGCACGCCGCCTCGCCACAAGAGTTCGCCACCCAACTGGCCAAGCCGCTGGGCGCCAAGGCCGCGCAAAAAGAAGTCGAGCAGGCCCTGCGCGATCTCTACCTGCCCTTCGACGAGCGCCGCCCGTATGCCCTGCGCCGCTTGCGCGACCGCATCGAGGCCAACCTGTCCGGGCTGATGGGGCCAAGCGTGGCCCAGGATATGGTCGAGACGTTCTTGCCGTACAAGTCTGGCAACGAGAACTACGTCACCGAAGATATCCACTTCATCGAAAGCCGCCTGGAAGACTACCACTCGCGCCTGACCGGCCTTGCCGCCGAACTCGATGCCCTGCGCCGCTACCACCGCCAGACCCTGCAGGAGCTGCCGATGGGGGTCTGCTCGCTGGCCAAGGACCAGGAAATCCTCATGTGGAACAAAGCCATGGAAGAGCTGACCGGGATCGCCGCCAAGCATGTGGTCGGTTCACGCCTGATGACCATCAGCGAACCCTGGCGCGGCTTGTTGCAAGGCTTCATCAACGTACCCGATGAGCACTTG
Organism: Pseudomonas sp. NPDC088890; assembly: GCF_044900155.1. NCBI lineage: Bacteria > Pseudomonadati > Pseudomonadota > Gammaproteobacteria > Pseudomonadales > Pseudomonadaceae > Pseudomonas > Pseudomonas sp. NPDC088890. Next base: position 23,099 of record NZ_JBJDNG010000014.1, read on the forward strand.
CACAAGCAGCGCCTGGGCCTGGATGGTCAGATCCGCTGGCTCAACCTGCACAAGGCGGCCATCGACGAGCCCCTCGCGCCGGGTAACAGCGGCTTGGTCCTGCTGGTCGAAGACCTCACCGAAACCCAGGCCCTGGAAGACAAGCTGGTGCACTCCGAGCGCCTGGCCAGCATCGGCCGCCTGGCAGCCGGGGTGGCCCACGAGATCGGCAACCCGATCACCGGCATCGCCTGCCTGGCGCAGAACCTGCGCGAGGAGCGCGAAGGCGACGGCGAGATCACCGAGCTGTCCAGCCAGATCATCGAGCAAACCAAGCGCGTATCGCGCATCGTCCAGTCGCTGATGAGCTTCGCCCACGCCGGCGGCAGCCAGCAGAACAGCGAAGAGCCGGTGTGCCTGGCGGAGGTGGCGCAAGATGCCATCGGTCTGCTGGCCCTCAACCGGCGCAATTTCGAAGTACAGTTCTTCAACCTCTGCGACCCTGATCACTGGGTCGAGGGCGACCCGCAACGCCTAGCCCAGGTGCTGATCAACCTGCTCTCCAACGCTCGCGACGCCTCGCCACCGGGCAGCGCCGTGCGGGTGCGTAGCGAGATGAGCGAGCACGCCGTCGACCTGATCGTCGAGGACGAAGGCAGTGGCATCCCGAAAAACATCATGGACCGCCTGTTCGAACCGTTCTTCACCACCAAGGACCCGGGCGAAGGAACCGGACTGGGGCTCGCTCTGGTCTATTCCATCGTGGAAGAGCATTATGGGCAAATCACCATCGACAGCCCCGCCGATATCGAACGGCAGCGTGGCACCCGGATCCGCGTGACCCTGCCCCGGCATGTCGTAGCGACGTCCCCTGAAATTCGAGACCGTCGAGAGAATTGAATCAATGCCGCATATTCTGATCGTCGAAGACGAAACCATCATCCGCTCGGCCTTGCGTCGACTGCTCGAGCGCAACCAGTACCAGGTCAGCGAAGCCGGCTCGGTGCAGGAAGCCCAGGAACGCTTCAGCATTGCCACCTTCGACCTGATCGTCAGCGATCTGCGTCTGCCTGGCGCGCCCGGCACCGAGCTGATCAAGCTCGGCCAGGGTACCCCGGTGCTGATCATGACCAGCTACGCCAGCCTGCGCTCGGCGGTCGACTCGATGAAGATGGGCGCGGTGGACTACATCGCCAAGCCCTTCGACCATGACGAGATGCTCCAGGCCGTGGCGCGGATCCTGCGCGACCGCCAGAACGCCCCCGCCGCAGCGCCAGCCAGCGCCGAGCCACGGGCCAATGGCAAGGTGGGTGCTGTCGACAAGGGCACCAACAACGCAGCCAATGGCGAGATCGGCATCATCGGCTCGTGCCCGCCGATGCAGGATATGTACAGCAAGATCCGCAAAGTCGCCCCGACTGACTCCAATGTGTTGATCCAAGGCGAATCCGGCACCGGTAAAGAGCTGGTCGCCCGCGCCCTGCACAATCTATCGCGACGGGCCAAGGCGCCGATGATCTCGGTCAACTGCGCGGCCATCCCGGAAACCCTGATCGAGTCGGAGCTGTTCGGCCACGAGAAGGGCGCATTCACCGGCGCCAGCGCGGGTCGGGCCGGCCTGGTCGAAGCGGCCGACGGCGGCACGCTGTTCCTCGATGAAATCGGCGAACTGCCACTGGAAGCCCAGGCGCGCCTGCTGCGTGTGTTGCAGGAAGGCGAAATTCGCCGGGTCGGCTCGGTGCAGTCGCAGAAAGTCGATGTGCGCCTGATCGCCGCCACTCACCGCGACTTGAAGAACCTGGCCAAGGCCGGCCAGTTCCGCGAAGACCTTTATTACCGCCTGCACGTGATCGCCCTGAAGCTGCCCGCACTGCGTGAGCGTGGCAGTGACGTCAATGAGATCGCCAATGCCTTCCTCGCCCGGCAGAGTGCGCGTATCGGTCGCGATGACCTGCACTTCTCCCACGAAGCCGAGCAGGCCATTCGTCATTACAGCTGGCCGGGTAACGTGCGCGAACTGGAAAACGCTGTCGAGCGCGCGGTCATTCTCAGCGAGAGCCCGGAAATTTCCGCCGAGCTGCTGGGCATCGACATCGAACTGAGCGATCTGGACGATGACGAGCTGTTGAACAACCTGCCGACCATCAGCGGTGTCAGCGCCAACAACGCCAGCCATGAGCCGACCGAGGATCTGTCGCTGGAGGATTACTTCCAGCATTTCGTCCTCGAACACCAGGACCACATGACCGAGACCGAGCTTGCCCGCAAGCTGGGTGTCAGCCGCAAGTGCCTGTGGGAACGGCGCCAGCGCCTGGGCATTCCACGGCGCAAGAGCAACGCTACCAGCGATAACTGATACATCATTCTTGGGGCTGCTTTGCAGCCCTTCGCGGGCAAGCCCGCTCCCACAGGCTGTGCGCCGCTCTCAAGCTTAGCGCTGTACCTGTGGGAGCGGGCTTGCCCGCGAAGGGCCGCAAAGCGGCCCCAAAAGCTTCGGTAACAGATCAGTTCGCGCAAAAATCTGTTACCTCACCCCTCCCGCCGTAACAGATGCCGAGGCGTACGGTAACGAAATTTCTACATTTGCCCGCCCGGCAACCCCGCCAAAATCCCGCAACCCCCTGATTTTGCTGGACCTGCCAAAGTTGGCACGGCACCTGCTATATGTTTGGTACAAGAACAATAACAAGCACTGCAACTCAGAATAAGAACAAGACGAAACGGCTCACGCACAATAAAAACAAGACGGCGGAGGCGCAGCTAACTGATTCTTTTGGAGAGGAGTTGTGTTTGGGGCTTGCCCCACAACCAGGCAGAGAACAACAAAAACTGCACTAAAGCAGCGCCTACACTGGTTGGATCGACAGATCAGCATCACCTCAGCGGCCAAAGCAATCCGTTTGCTCTTTACCCCCGGTTTGGGGGTCGTCCACAAGTTTCGAGCTTTGTGGACAGGGCACTCAACAAAAACAAGAAGCCCAGCAGAAAAACAATAAGAGCACGCAACGACTTCTTGGGGAGCTTAGGCTCCCCTTGTCGTTTCTCCCCCCTGGAACACCCCTTGGCGCATCGCCTACACCATTCCCCCAGTAAATGCTAGAATCCCCGCCCATCATGCGGCCATTCTCCTATCCGTGGCCGAACATTCCTTCAAACAGTGCATCCCATGCTGAAGAAGTTGTTCCAGTCATTCCGTCCGCCCACCGGTGGTCAACACCACAGGCGCACCACGCCTGAAGTGATCAACAAGAGCCAGCACTCGCTGCAACGCAGCCAGTTCAGCCGCCATGCGGTAAGCATCGTCGACCGCCTGCAGGCCGCCGGCTATCAGGCCTACCTGGTCGGTGGCTGCGTGCGCGACTTGCTCCTGGGGATCAACCCCAAGGACTTCGACGTCGCCACCAGCGCCACGCCCGAGCAGATTCGTGCCGAGTTCCGCAACGCCCGAATCATTGGCCGTCGCTTCAAGCTGGTCCACGTGCATTTCGGCCGTGAGATCATCGAAGTCGCCACCTTCCGCGCCCATCATTCGGACGAAGGCGAAGGCGATAGCCATCGCTCATCGCACAATGCCAGCGGTCGCATCCTGCGTGACAACGTCTACGGCACCTTGGAAGAAGACGCGCAGCGCCGCGACTTCACCATCAATGCGCTGTACTACGATCCGGTCAGCGAGCGCATTCTCGACTACGCCAACGGTATCCATGACATCCGCAACCGCCTGTTGCGCTTGATTGGCGACCCGGTCCATCGCTACCAGGAAGACCCCGTGCGCATGCTGCGCGCCGTGCGTTTCGCCGCCAAGCTCGACTTCGGCATCGAAAAGCACACGGTCAAGCCGATTCGTGAGCTGGCGCCACTGCTGCGCGAGATTCCCGCTGCCCGCCTGTTCGAAGAGAGCCTCAAGCTGTTCCTTTCCGGCCAAGGCGCAATCGTCTTTGAAATGCTGGTCGACCTGGAGTTGTTCGAGCCGCTGTTCCCAGGCAGCAGCCATGCCCTGGAAGAGCGTCCGACCTATACCCATACACTGATCAGCCAGGCACTGGCCAACACCGACCTGCGTGTCAAGCAAGGCAAGCCGGTTACCCCAGCCTTCCTCTTCGCCGCCCTGCTCTGGCCAGCCCTGCCGGGCCGCGCGCTGTATCTGCAAAGCCAAGGCGTGCCGCCAATCCCGGCCATGAACCAGGCCGCGCACGACTTGATCGCCGAGCAGTGCCAGCGTATCGCTATCCCGAAACGCTTCACCCTGCCGATCCGTGAGATCTGGGACATGCAGGAGCGCCTGCCGCGCCGCAGCGGCAAACGCGCCGACATGCTGCTCGACAACCCTCGTTTCCGTGCCGGCTACGACTTCCTGCTGCTGCGTGAAAGCGCAGGCGAGGAAACCGAAGAACTCGGCCAATGGTGGACTGACTACCAGGAAGCCAACGACAGCGAGCGTCGCGACATGATCCGCGACCTGGGCAACCGTGACGATGGCGCCGGTGCCGCCCCACGCAAACGCAAGCGCAGTGGCTCCAAGCGCAAGCGCAGCGGTGACGAGGCCTTTGACTGAGCATGCGCAGCCGCGTCTACATCGGCCTGGGCAGTAACCTGGCCGATCCCGCCGAACAGCTGCGCAATGCCCTCGACGCCTTGGACAAGGCCGAGGGCACCTGCCTGGCAGGCGTGTCGAGCTTCTATGCCAGTGACTCGCTGCTGCCAGGCCAGCCGCGCTACACCAATGCCGTGGCCGCGCTGGACACCTCGCTGACCCCGCTGCAGCTGCTCGATGTCTTGCAAGCGATCGAGAATGAGCAGGGGCGGGTCCGTCAGGAGCGCTGGGGGCCACGCACCCTCGACCTGGATGTACTGCTGTTCGCTGACCAGGTCATCGATATTCCCCGCCTGAAAGTGCCGCATTACCACATGCAGGCGCGCCCCTTCGTGCTCTATCCGCTGGCCGAACTAGTGCCGGCGGATTTCACCCTTGCCGATGGCCGGCGCCTCGCCCAGCTGCTCGAAGACTGTCCGTTCGTCGGTCTGGAACGCCTGTAATTCGGGCGTTGCAGGCGACGGTAACGCCAGTAACACCCGCGCCGTAACAATGCGGTAACAGGGTCATTGACTTCCCCCCCCTCGCTCACGACTATAGGCGTCCCGTGGCGTCGATCTGCCACATATCACCTATTTAGGCCCGGACGGACCTGTGCCCGAACATCACAACCGATGATGTGCCGCTCCGGAAGATGAATGCATGCGTTGTTCGCAGTCGTTTTTCACAGCGCCTGAACGAGGATTTCCTACATGCCTGAAGTAACCCTGACCACCCTGCACGGCCGTAAGGCCAAGGGTGAGAAAATCACCATGCTGACCTGCTACGACGCAACCTTCGCCAAGGTCGCCAGCCAGGCCGGTGTGGACGTACTGCTGGTGGGTGACTCGCTGGGCATGGTCCTGCAGGGTCACGACAGCACCCTGCCGGTCACTACCGCCGAGATGGCCTATCACACGGCCTGCGTCAAGCGCGGCAATGACGGCGCATTGATTCTTGCCGACTTGCCGTTCATGGCCCACGCCACCCCCGAGCAGGCCTTTACCAACTGCGCCACACTGATGCAGGCCGGCGCGCATATGATCAAGCTCGAAGGCGCTGCCTGGCTGGCCGAAACCATCCGCCTGCTAGCCGAGCGCGGCGTGCCGGTGTGCGCGCACATGGGCTTGACCCCGCAAACTGTCAATGTACTGGGTGGCTACAAGGTCCAAGGCCGCCAGGAAGCCCAAGCGCGGCAGATGCGCGCTGACGCCATTGCCCTGGAGCAAGCCGGCGCGGCCATGCTGCTGCTCGAATGTGTGCCTAGTGAGTTGGCGGCGGAGATCACCCAGGCGGTGAGCATTCCGGTCATCGGTATTGGTGCCGGCAGTGCAACTGACGGCCAGGTGCTGGTGCTGCACGACATGCTCGGCCTGTCCTTGAGCGGTCGCGTGCCGAAGTTCGTGAAGAACTTCATGGTCGGCCAGCCGGATATCCACAGTGCGTTGGTCGCCTATGTCACGGCAGTCAGAGACGTCAGCTTCCCCGCCAGTGAACACGGATTCAGCGCATGAACACAGTCAAGACCGTGCGCGAGCTGCGCGCCGCCGTTGCCCGCGCGCGTGGCGAAGGCAAGCGAATCGCCTTCGTCCCGACCATGGGCAACCTGCACAGCGGCCATGCTGCGCTAGTGACCAAGGCCGCCCAGCGTGCTGATTTCGTGGTTGCCAGCATCTTCGTCAATCCGCTGCAGTTTGGCGCCGGCGAGGACCTCGACAGTTACCCACGAACCCTGGCCGCCGATCAGGAGCGCTTGCTCCAGGCTGGCTGCCACTTGCTGTTCGCACCCACCGTCGAAGAGATGTACCCCGACGGCATGAGCGTGCAGACCCGGGTCAGCGTGCCGCAGTTGTCCGAAGGCTTGTGCGGCGCCAGCCGTCCTGGGCACTTCGAAGGTGTCGCAACCGTGGTCAGCAAGCTGTTCAACATGGTCCAGCCCGACCTTGCCGTGTTTGGCGAGAAAGACTTCCAGCAGCTGGCGGTAATCCGCGCCATGGTGCGCGACCTGAACATGCCGATCCAGATCATCGGCGAGCCGACCGTGCGCGCCGAGGATGGCCTGGCACTGTCGTCGCGCAATGGTTACCTGAGCCCGGAGCAGCGCGCAGCGGCGCCTGCCCTGTATCGTGAACTGAGTGCGATGGCCGACGCCATTCGCCATGGTCAGCGCGACTATGCAGCGTTGATCGTTGCGGCTCAGGCGCAGCTGCTGGCAGCAGGTTTTCGCCCGGACTACCTGGAGGTGCGGCATGCGCTGACCTTGCGCCCGGCGATGATCGATGATCGCGATGTGGTGGTAATTGCTGCAGCGTACCTGGGTACTACACGACTGATCGATAACCTGTACCTGCATCTGGATGAACTGACTGCCTAGGCCTTGGGGGAGCAACTGACTTTGCTGTGTCAGTGCCGGCCTCTTCGCGGGCAAGCCCGCTCCCACAGGGATTTGCATGTTTCACGCGATCATTGTTGTGCCTGTGAGGCCCACTGTTTGCCGTGAGTCTTAGCAAATCTCTCAAGGTCATCTCAATCCCTGTGCCGCCCCCACAGGGATTTGCATGTTTCACGCGATCATTGTTTTGCCTGTGAGGCCCATTGTTTGCCGTGAGTCTTAGCGAATCCCTCAAGGTCATCTCAATCCCTGTGCCGGCCTCCACAGGGATTTGCATGTTTCACGCGATCATTGTTGTGCCTGCGAGGCCCATTGTTTGCCGTGAGTCTTAGCGAATCTCTCAAGGTCATCTCAATC
>NZ_JBJDNG010000014.1:30498-116955 GCF_044900155.1 Pseudomonas sp. NPDC088890
TTGCATGTTTCACGCGATCATTGTTGTGCCTGCGAGGCCCATTGTTTGCCGTGAGTCTTAGCGAATCTCTCAAGGTCATCTCAATCCCTGTGCCGGCCCCCACAGGGACTTGCATGTTTCACGCGATCATTGTTGTGCCTGTGAGGCCCATTGTTTGCCGTGAGTCTTAGCGAATCCCTCAAGGTCATCTCAATCCCTGTGCCGGCCCCCACAGGGACTTGCATGTTTCACGCGATCATTGTTGTGCCTGTGAGGCCCACTGTTTGCCGTGAGTCTTAGCGAATCCCTCAAGGTCATCTCGATCCCTGTGGGAGCGGGCTTGCCCGCGAAGGCCGCGCAGCGGCCCAAATTCTCCCTGCCTGCCCCCATTCCCCCCACGCAAGCAATGCCTATAATGATCCCCAGCCTGCAACCGGCAGCGACTGCCCGTTGTCCAAGGCACGATCATGCATCAAGGAAACCATCCGCAATGGCGTATTACCGTACCCCCCATGATGTGACGGCGCTGCCCGCTTGGCAGGCGCTTGTGCAACACCGCGACGCCATGCAGGGCTTCAGCATGCGCGAAGCCTTCGCTGCCGATTCCAAGCGCTTCGACCAGTTTTCCCTGAGCAGTTGCGGGTTGTTCCTCGACTACTCGAAAAACCTGATTACCGAGCAGACCCGCGAACTACTGGTCAATTTGGCCAATGAAGTCGATCTTGCCCAGGCCATCGAGTCGATGTTCAACGGCGAAATCATCAACGCCTCGGAAGGTCGCCCGGTGCTGCACACCGCGCTGCGCCGCCCGGTGGGCGACAAGCTCAGCGTCAATGGCGTCAACGTGATGCCGGAGGTGCACAAGGTCCTCAACCAGATCACCGAGCTGGTCGGCCGCATCCACGATGGCCTGTGGCGCGGGTACAGCGAAAAGCCGATCACCGACGTAGTCAACATCGGGATCGGTGGCTCGTTCCTCGGCCCGGAGCTGGTTTCCGAAGCCCTGCTGCCCTACGCCCAGCGCGGGGTACGCTGCCATTACCTGGCGAACATCGACGGCAGCGAGTTCCACGAGCTGTCGGCCAACCTGCGCGCCGAAACCACGCTGTTCATCGTCTCGTCGAAGTCGTTCAACACCCTCGAGACCCTGAAGAACGCCATGGCCGCCCGGACCTGGTACCTGGCCCAAGGCGGCTCCGAGGCCGAGCTGTATCGCCACTTCATCGCCGTCTCGAGCAACAAGGCCGCCGCCGTGGCCTTCGGTATTCGTGAAGAGAACATCTTCCCCATGTGGGACTGGGTCGGCGGGCGCTACTCGCTGTGGTCGGCCATCGGCTTGCCGATTGCCCTGGCCATCGGCACCGCCAACTTCAAGGAGCTGTTGTCTGGCGCCTACACCATGGACCAGCACTTCCAAACCGCGCCGTTCGACAAGAACATGCCGGTCCTGCTGGCCCTGCTCGGCGTCTGGTACGGCAACTTCTGGGGCGCCAACAGCCACGCGATCCTGCCGTACGACCACTACCTGCGTAACATCACCAAGCACCTGCAACAGCTGGACATGGAATCCAACGGCAAGAGCGTGCTGCAAGACGGCACCCCGGTGAAAACCGAGACCGGCCCGGTGATCTGGGGTGGCGTGGGTTGCAATGGTCAGCACGCTTATCACCAGCTGCTGCACCAAGGCACCCACTTGATCCCGGCGGACTTCATCGTCCCTGTGGTGAGCTTCAACCCGGTCGCCGACCATCACCAGTGGCTGTACGCCAACTGCCTGTCGCAGAGCCAGGCGCTGATGCTCGGCAAGACCCGCGAAGAGGCGGAGGCCGAACTGCGCGGCAAAGGCCTAAACGAAGCGGACATCGCAAAGCTCGCGCCGCACAAGGTGATCCCGGGCAACCGCCCGAGCAACACCTTGGTAGTCGAGCGCATCAGCCCGCGCCGCCTCGGCGCACTGGTGGCGATGTATGAGCACAAGGTGTTCGTGCAAAGCGTGGTGTGGGGCATCAACGCCTTCGATCAGTGGGGCGTGGAACTGGGCAAAGAGCTCGGCAAGGGTGTTTACCAGCGTCTGGTGGGCGCTCAGGAAGAGTCCGCCGAAGACGGCTCTACCCAGGGCTTGATCAACTACTTCCGTGGGCGTCACCGCGGCTGATCCGCCGCTGCCCACTCACCAGCGCGGGGTAAGCCCGCTCTCACGCAGCCTTGAAGGGCGTGGGGGCAGGCTTGCCCCGCGATGGTTTCTGCCCTGCCCAATTCGTGGAACACGTTCGCTAACTACACTGTCCATCGAATGATTGCCACGACAAGAGCAGGACAGCCCGCCATGTTCGATCTCAGCAAATACCCCACCGCCTTGGCCGTCAGCCAGTCCGCGCAGCTGACTGTGGACGATTACCAACGCCTCTACCGCCAGTCGGTAGACGACCCAGACAGCTTCTGGGCCGAGCAGGCCAAACTACGCCTGGATTGGATCAAGCCCTGGACCAGCGTGCAGCAGTCGGACCTGAAAACCGGCGAGGCGCGCTGGTTCGACGGTGGCCAATTGAATGTCAGCTACAACTGCATCGACCGTCACTTGGCCACGCGCGGCAAGCAGACCGCACTGCTTTGGGAAGGTGACGATCCGCAAGACTCGAAAGCCATCAGCTACCGCGAACTGCACCGGCAAGTCTGCCGCCTGGCCAACGCGCTCAAGGCCCGCGGCGTGAAAAAAGGCGATCGGGTATGCATCTATATGCCGATGATCCCTGAAGCTGCCTACGCCATGCTCGCCTGCGCTCGCATCGGCGCGATTCACTCGGTGGTCTTCGGCGGCTTCTCCCCCGACGCCCTGCGCGACCGCATCCTCGATGCCGATTGTCGCACCGTGATCACCGCCGACGAAGGCGTACGTGGTGGCAAACGCATCGCGCTCAAACAAAACGTCGACAAGGCACTGGCCAGTTGCCCCAACGTCAGCAGCGTGTTCGTGGTGCGGCGCACCGGTGGCGAAGTCGCCTGGGACAACAACCGCGACCTCTGGTACCACACCGCGACCGAACTGGCCGGCGACGACTGCCCGCCCGAGCCAATGGCAGCTGAAGAGCCGCTATTCATCCTGTACACCTCCGGCAGCACCGGCAAACCCAAGGGCGTGCTGCACACTACCGGCGGTTACCTGCTGCAAGCCACGCTGACCTTCAAGGTGGTGTTCGATTACCGTGACGGCGAGGTGTTCTGGTGCACCGCCGATGTCGGCTGGGTCACTGGCCACAGCTATATCGTCTACGGCCCATTGGCCAATGGGGCGATCTCGCTGATGTTCGAGGGCGTGCCCAACTACCCGGACACCTCGCGGTTCTGGCAGGTGGTCGACAAACACCAGGTGAACATCTTCTACACCGCGCCAACCGCCCTGCGCGCGCTGATGCGCGAAGGCTCAGGCCCACTGCAAAGCACCTCGCGGCAAAGCCTGCGGCTGCTTGGCAGCGTCGGCGAGCCGATCAACCCGGAAGCCTGGGAGTGGTACTTCGAGGAGGTTGGGCAGAAGCGCTGCCCGATTGTCGATACCTGGTGGCAGACCGAAACCGGCGGCATCATGCTCAGCCCGCTGCCAGGCAACCCGCAGCTCAAGCCAGGCTGCGCCACTCAGCCGCTGTTTGGAGTGCAGCCGGTGCTGCTGGACGACCAGGGCAAGCTGATCGAGGGCGCAGGCGCTGGGCTGCTGGCGATCAAGGCCAGCTGGCCTGGACAGATTCGCAGTGTGTACGGCGATCATCAGCGCATGGTCGACACTTATTTCAAACCGCTGCCCGGCTACTACTTCACAGGTGACGGCGCCCGTCGCGACGCCGATGGCGACTACTGGATCACCGGGCGGGTCGACGATGTGATCAATGTCTCTGGCCACCGCATCGGCACTGCCGAGGTGGAAAGCGCGCTGGTGCTGCACGACAGCATCGCTGAGGCGGCTGTGGTCGGTTACCCTCACGACCTGAAGGGTCAAGGCATCTACGCCTTTGTCACGCCGATGAATGGGGTGAGCCCTGACGATGGCCTCAAGGCCGAATTGCTGGCACTGGTCAGCAAGGAGATCGGCAGCTTCGCCAAGCCCGAGCTGATCCAGTGGGCGCCGGCCCTGCCCAAGACACGTTCGGGCAAGATCATGCGGCGTATACTGCGCAAGATCGCCTGCAACGAGCTGGACAGCCTGGGCGATACTTCGACCTTGGCCGACCCCAGCGTGGTCCAGGGCTTGATCGACAAACGCCTCAACCAATGACGGCGGCCCATGGCGGGCTGCCCCCAACAGCAGGTCGCCATGGAAGCCTTACGCCGTCGTATCGAAACCCAGGTCATGAGCCTCACCGGGCTGGCCCTCGGCCAGCTCGACCTGGAATCGCCCAAAGGCGACCCTGGCTTGTTTGGACCAAAGAGCATCAGTTGGCAGGTGCATGGCGACTTCCCTAGCATGCTGGTTGGCGGCATTAGTGCGCTGATGCTGCAACTGCTGCATCCGCTGGCGTTGGCCGGGGTGTGGGATCACTCCAACTTTCGTCAGGACTTGCTGGGTCGCTTGCGCCGCACCAGCCAGTTCATCTCCGGCACCACCTTTGGCTCGACCCGCGATGCCCAATGGTTGATCGACAAGGTGCGCACTATCCACCTGCAAGTGGTCGGCACCGCTGCCGATGGCCGCCCGTATGCCGCCAGTGATCCCGACCTGCTGACCTGGGTGCATGTGGCCGAAGTCAGCAGTTTTCTTGCCGCGCACCTGCGTTACCGCAACCCCCATCTGTCGCGCGCCGACCAGGACGCTTATTACGATGAGATCGCACTGATCGCCGAGCGCCTTGGCGCACGCAACGTGCCTCGCTCCTGCCAGCAGATCGACGACTACCTGCAACGCATGCGCCCGCACCTGCAATGCGACGCCCGTAGCCTTGAGGTAGTGAGCATTCTGCTTGAGGCCCCTGCCCCCAGCCGCCTGGCTGAGCCTGTGGGCAAACTCATGCTGCAAGCGGGCATCGACCTGCTGCCGGACTGGGGCCGGGACATGCTCGGTCTGCACCAGGGGCAATTGCGCAGTCGCATGATCCGCCTGGGCATTGCCCGCACCGCGCCGGTCTTGCGCTGGGCCATGCGCGATAGCTCGGCGCATCGGGCCAGGCGGCGCATGGGCATCGACTAAGGTAATTTGGCTGGTTCTGCGGAACCGATTTAACGTGCCATACTCCAAGCACTCCCGCTTGGATAGACGAAGCTGCACATGCCCAAAGGATTGACTCGCGCCATCGGCGCCTTGCTGGCCCTCGTGGCCCTGTATAGCCTGCTCGGCTTCCTCATTCTCCCCGGCGTCGGCCTGCGTATTGCCAACCAGCAGTTGGCCAAGTACGCCACGGTGCCGGCCCAATTGACGCGTATCGAGCTCAACCCCTTCAGCCTTGAACTGACGCTTTGGGGCTTGCAGATTGGCGAGCAGGGTAAAGAGCAGGTCGGCTTCGAACGCCTTTACGCCAACCTCTCGCTCGACAGCCTGTGGAGCGGCGCGCTGCACCTGGATGCAGTGGAGCTGGACAAGGCGCGCAGCGAAGTGCTGTTCGCCAAAGACGGCAGCCTCAACCTCACCCAGCTGTTCAAACTGCCGCCCAGCGAGCCGAAAGCCGAAGAGCCGGCGAGTGATCCTTTCCCGCTGCGCATTGGCAGCATCAAGCTCAACGAAGGCTACTTGCACTTCAAGGATTTGCGTCCGAGCGAGCCAATCGAATTTCTTTACGACTCGATGAACCTTGAGTTGAAGAACCTCAGCACCCTGCCCGAGGACAACGCCGACATGAGCCTGGTCGCCAATGGCCCGGCCGGTGGCCGCATCGACTGGAAAGGCACCTTGAGTCTGACCCCGATCGCCTCCGAAGGCACCCTGAAGATCACCGACGGCAAAATGAAAGCCTGGTGGCCCTATGTGCGCGATGCTGTGCCGTTGGTCCTGGAAGACGGCGTAATCAGCCTCGACACCCACTACAAGCTCAACCTGGCGAAGGAAACCGAGCTGTTGCTGGACAACACCTCGGTGCGCATCGCCCCGTTCGCCATCAAGGCCCCGGACGGCCGCCCATTGGCCCGCCTGGCGAACCTTGAGGTCAGCGACACCTCTATCGACCTGGCCAAGCAGTTGGTCACCGTCGGCAAAATCCGTAGTGAGAAACTGGAAACCTGGGCAGCACTGGAAAAAGATGGCCAGCTCGACTGGCAGAAGTTGTTCGCCAGCCAGCCGGCCAAGGCCAGTCCAAAAGAAAAAGCCGAGCCTGCTGCTGCTGAACCCAGCAGCGAGGAAAAAGCCGCGGCAGAGCCGAGCAAGCCTTGGCAGGTGTTGCTCAAGGATGTACAGGCGCGCAACTACATGATTCACCTGGCTGACCGCAGCCAGAAAGAGCCGGTAGCGTTGGACGTCGGTCCGCTCAATGTTGACCTGCAGGGTTTCGACAGCCTCAACCAGTCGCCCTTCACCCTCAAGCTCGACACTGGCGTCGGCAAGCAAGGCAAGCTGCAGGCCGCAGGCCAGGTCAACCTGGCACCGGTAACGGCCAAGCTCGATGTCACTACCAGCGATATCGACCTGCGGGTGGCCCAGGCCTACATCAGCCCGTTCATTCGCCTGGAACTGCGCAGTGGCATGCTCTCGAGCAACCTCAAGGTCGACCTCAAGAGCACCGAGCCGCTGGCTTTCAGCGTCGGCGGCAAGGCCCAGGTCAACCAACTGCACACCCTCGATACGATCAAGAACCGTGATTTCGTCAAATGGCAGCAACTGAACCTCGACGGTCTGTCCTATGTGCATGGTGATGCCCTGTCGATCGACAAGGTCAATCTGCTGCAGCCGTATGCGCGCTTCATCATCAACGAAGATCGCACCACCAACGTCGATGACCTGCTGATTCCACAACCGGCCGGTAGCGCGAGCACAGCCCAATCCAAGCCGGCAGCGGCCAGTAACGACAAGCCGCTGGGGATTCACATCGGGCAGATCGACATCAACGATGGCTCGGCGAATTTCGCCGACCTGACCCTGACCCCCAACTTCGCCACGGCGGTGCAGCAGCTCAATGGCCAGGTTGGCACCATCGACAACCGCAAGCCGGCTCCGGCGAAAGTCGACATCAAGGGCAAGGTCGACCGTTATGCCCCGGTCACCATCAAAGGTGCGCTCAATCCATTCAACCCGATGGCCAGCCTGGACATCGCTACCAGCTTCAAACGGGTCGAGCTGACCACCCTGACGCCCTACTCCGGCAAGTTCGCAGGTTTCCGCATCCGCAAGGGGCGGCTGAACCTCGACCTGCACTACCTGATCACCAACGGCCAGCTCAAAGCCGAGAACAAAGTGGTGGTCGAGCAGTTGCAACTGGGTGAGAAAGTCGACAGCCCGGATGCCGTGGATCTGCCGATCCGCCTGGCGGTGGCGCTGCTCAAGGATACCGAAGGCAAAATCTCGATCGAGCTGCCGGTCACCGGCGACCTTAATAATCCCCAGTTCAGCGTCATGCCGATCGTCTGGCAGACCCTGCGCAACCTGGTGCTGCGTGCAGCCCAGGCGCCGTTCAAGTTCATTGGTGGGCTGGTCGCCGGCGGTGGCTCGGAAGACCTCGGCACCGTGGCCTTTGCTCCAGGTTCCAGCGACCTGAGTGGCGACGCGCAGTCGGCCCTGGACAAGCTGGCCTCCGCCCTTAAAGAGCGCCCGGAACTGCGCCTGGAAATCGAAGGCACCAGCGCCCAGACCAGCGACGGCCCCCTGATCGCCGAACAGCGTCTGGAGCGCGAGTACCAGGCTACTTGGTACAAGATCCTCCAGCGCCGCGGTGACAAGGTGCCGGCCAACGCCTCCATGTTGGTGGTAGATGACAGCGACAAGCCGGCCATGCTCGAAGGCATCTACCGCACGCGCTTGAAACAGCAGCCCCCGGGCGAATGGCAGGAACTGAGCCGCGATGAACGTACGGCCAAGCTGCGCGAAGCGGTGATCAAGTCGTGGGCGGAAAGCGCTGCGCTGCTGCGTCAATTGGGCCAAGAGCGCGCCGGCACTATCAAGGATTACCTGGTGGACAAGGGCAAGCTTGAGGATGACCGGGTGTACTTCATCGATACCACCCTGGGTAATGCCGAGAGCGATGGGCGGGTGATCACGCCGATGCATCTAGACGCTGAGTAGCTCTCAAGCTTGTATCGTCTGTTTTGGGGCTGCTGGGCAGCCCTTCGCGGCGTCCCGGTGCTCCACCAAGCCCGCATCTACAGAGCGGCGCGGTCCCTGTAGGAGCGGGCTTGCCCGCGAAGGGCTGCAAAGCAGGCCCAAAACAGACAACTCAAATCGCAACCCTGCAACTGCCCCCCCGCCTAGACCAACCGCTGCCCTGATACTGCCGGGTGATACAGCGGCTGCACTTTATTGCCCGCAGGATCGAGCAAATGGAAACTGCGCGCGCCATCGCCATGATTGAAAGGCCTATCGAGCAGGGTGACGCCGTGCGCTTTGAAATACTGGTACCAGGCGTCCAACTCTTCCACGCTGTCGACAATGAACCCGTAGTGGTCCAAGGTCTGCAGCCCGTTGGCAGCCCCAGCGCCACGCCCCAGCGATAGGTTGTCGTTGCCGCAAGTGAGATAAATCAGGTCTTCGTTGGCTCGGTGCAGCACTTCCATACCGAGTACATCGACATAAAAGCGCTCGCACTCCTCCAGATTGGGTACCAACAGGGCAATGTGGCGCAGACCGTTGAGTCGACCAGGGCGTGCAGGTAATTCGGACATTGGCAGGGCTCCATTTTTGTATACAATTCAAAACAGAATTTAAAACAAAAAGGACGCCCTGTGTACAGCCTGTTCATCAAGACCCGTGTCAAACCCGGCAGCGCCGATGCTTTCCTGAGCGCAATCACAGCCAACGCCGCTGCTTCCGTGGCGACTGAACCTGGCTGCCTAGTGTTCGACGTATCCCAGGATCGCCTCGACCCAGATGTGATCTATCTCTACGAGATTTATCGCGACGACGCCGCTTATGAAGCGCACACGCAGACCGCGCACTTTCGCAATAGCCGCCCACTGGTAGAGCCGTTGATTGTCGATCAGGCGTGTTTCGAAAGTGACGTGGTGGCGCGTAACCCGGTGAGTTGAAAGTCCCCCAGGCAAATAAAAACCCCGGCCTGAGCCGGGGTTTTTGTGTGGGTGGCCAAATCCTTGTGGCCGTCGGGACAATCCTTATTCGGCTTTCAGGCCGTCAGCCGAAACGGCTTGAACGCCTTTGATTTTCTTGGCGATGTCAACAGCGGTAGTTTTCTGGGCTTCGGTGATAGCGACGTCCGAGGACAGCGAAACAACCCCTTTGTTGGTCTCGACCTTGATGTCACTGCCTGGAATGCCTTTTTCAGTCAGCAGATCAGCTTTCACCTTGGTGGTGATCCAGGTGTCCTTGGTCTCTTCCTTGGCCTTGGTGACTTCACCAGCCGCCAGCATCATAGGCGCCTGGGTTGGCTGCTGGGCAAAGGCCGCGTTAGCCATGGTCAGGGTCAGAGCGGTTGCAGCAGCGGCAGCAATGGCGAACTTCTTCATACGAGACACTCCTGTTGTTCGAAAGGTCTGCGCCAGGTCTTTTGGCGTCAGGTGAAGATACTATTGCAGGGGCTGTGCCAGGTTTTTACATTCAATAAAATCGTTATAAATCAATAGGTTAAGATTTATACTCAGGAGTAGCTATCGTGCATTTTGCATGTAGCGGGATAAACCTGCGTGCAAGATGCAAGTACACCAAGGGTTTGTTGCCAGAGAACCAGCGGTAAAACCCAGGCCAAAAAAAAGGACCCCGAAGGGTCCTTTTCTTACGCTACAGCTGTGCTGTTAAACGCCCGAAGCCTTGGCCGCGGCAACGTCTTTGATCGACAGCTTGATACGGCCGCGGTTGTCCACGTCCAGTACCAGTACTTCAACTTCCTGACCTTCTTTGAGCACGTCGGTGACTTTCTCGACACGCGCATCGCTGAGCATCGAGATGTGCACCAGGCCGTCTTTGCCAGGCAGGATGTTGACGAACGCGCCGAAGTCGAC
The DNA here is from genome assembly GCF_044900155.1 of Pseudomonas sp. NPDC088890. Classification (NCBI taxonomy): domain Bacteria; kingdom Pseudomonadati; phylum Pseudomonadota; class Gammaproteobacteria; order Pseudomonadales; family Pseudomonadaceae; genus Pseudomonas; species Pseudomonas sp. NPDC088890. The sequence goes on from NZ_JBJDNG010000014.1 coordinate 40,552, forward strand.
GATGCGCTCAACTTTACCCACGTAGATCTTGCCGATCTCGGCCTCAGCGGTGATACCCAGAACGCGCTGGCGTGCTGCTTCAGCCGCTTCCTTGGTTTCGCCGAAGATCTTGATCGAGCCGTCGTCTTCGATATCGATCGAAGCCTTGGTCTCTTCGCAGATGGCACGGATGGTCGCGCCACCTTTGCCGATCACGTCGCGGATCTTGTCGGTGTCGATCTTCATCGCGATCATGGTCGGAGCGTTGGCCGACAGCTCGGTACGCGATTGACCGATGATCTGGTTCATCTGGCCGAGGATGTTCAGGCGCGCTTCCAGGGCCTGGCCCAGGGCGATTTCCATGATCTCTTCGGTGATGCCGTTGATCTTGATGTCCATCTGCAGCGCGGTAACACCTTTGGCGGTACCGGCTACCTTGAAGTCCATGTCGCCCAGGTGGTCTTCGTCACCGAGGATGTCGGTGAGGATGGCGAACTTCTCGCCTTCCTTGACCAGACCCATGGCGATACCGGCAACCGGCGCCTTCATCGGTACACCAGCGTCCATCAGGGCCAGCGAAGCGCCGCAGACCGAAGCCATGGAGCTCGAGCCGTTGGATTCGGTGATTTCCGAAACGACACGGATGGTGTACGGGAACACGTCAGCAGCAGGCAGCATGGCCTGAACCGAACGACGAGCCAGACGGCCGTGGCCGATTTCGCGACGGCCAGCACCGCCCATACGACCACACTCACCTACCGAGAACGGTGGGAAGTTGTAGTGCAGCATGAAGGGGTCTTTCTTCTCGCCTTCGAGGGTGTCCAGCAGCTGGGCGTCACGGGCAGTACCCAGGGTCGCAACGACCAGGGCCTGGGTTTCGCCACGGGTGAACAGGGCCGAACCGTGAGTCTTTGGCAGAACGCCGACTTCGATGTTCAGCGGACGTACAGTCTTGGTGTCGCGACCGTCGATACGTGGCTTGCCGTTAACGATGTTTTCGCGAACGGTGCGGTACTCGATCTCACCGAAGATCTCTTTGACTTCGGCGGCAGAAGGCTGGCCTTCTTCGCCGGAGAACTTGGCGATCGCTTGATCGCGCAGCTCGCCCAGGCGCGCGTAACGGTCGGCCTTGACGGTGATGGTGTAGCCCTGGGAAACGGCGTCGCCGAACTCAGCGCGGATAGCGTTGAGCAGCTCGGTGTTGGCAACGGCAGGTTTCCAGTCCCAGGTCGGCTTGGCAGCTTCGGCAGCCAGCTCTTTGACAGCCTGGATAACGGCCTGGAATTCATCGTGAGCGAACAGCACAGCGCCCAGCATCTGGTCTTCGGTCAGCTCTTTGGCTTCCGATTCAACCATCAACACGGCGTCGGCAGTACCGGCGACGACCATGTCCAGGCTCGAAGCGGCCAGTTGCTCGTAGGTTGGGTTGAGCAGATAGCCGGTGCTCTCATGGAAAGCAACACGGGCGGCGCCGATCGGGCCTTCGAATGGAATGCCGGAGATCGCCAGGGCAGCCGAGGTACCGATCATCGCAGCGATGTCCGGATCGGTCTTCTTGCTGGTGGAAACGACGGTGCAGACAACCTGCACTTCGTTCATGAAGCCTTCAGGGAACAGCGGACGGATCGGACGGTCGATCAGGCGCGAAGTCAGGGTCTCTTTCTCGGAAGGACGGCCTTCACGCTTGAAGAAACCACCTGGGATCTTGCCTGCGGCGTAGGTCTTTTCCTGGTAGTGAACAGACAGCGGGAAGAAGCCCTTGCCTGGATCAGCTTGCTTGGCACCGACCACGGTCACCAGCACGGTGACGTCGTTGTCGACGGTGACGAGCACGGCGCCGGATGCCTGACGGGCAATGCGGCCGGTTTCGAGCGTAACGGTCGATTGACCGAACTGGAATTTCTTGATTACCGGGTTCACGGTTTCCTACCTTTTCAGTGGCTCTGGGGGAACTGGTTTCTTACGAATTCTTGGGCAGAACGGGGAATCGGCCCCATTGACCGTCCAGATACAAATCGAGGCTGGGAGCCTGGCTACTGAGCGGATAAACCGCTCAGCGATGCCAGGCTGCCAACCTCGAAGATACGCGTAGCGTGTCCGACGGTAGCGCTGCCAAGCAGCACTGCCGAAGAATGCGACAACGCCATGCACACCACTGGCCAGGCCGCTATTAGCGACGCAGACCCAGACGACCGATCAGGGCGCTGTAACGAGTGGTGTCTTTGCCCTTCAGGTAGTCCAGCAGCTTACGACGCTGGTTAACCATACGGATCAGGCCACGACGCGAGTGGTGGTCTTTACCGTTGGCCTTGAAGTGGCCTTGCAGTTTGTTGATGTTGGCGGTCAGCAGAGCAACCTGCACTTCCGGGCTACCGGTGTCGCCGGCGGCTTGCTGATAGTCGGCAACGATTTGAGCTTTTTCTTCAACGCTGAGGGCCATTTGGCATCTCCAGATAAACGGATCCCGCAAGCGGGGTCCAATAGGCCAGGGACGAACCCTGTATTAATAAAAAGAGGTGTGACCGTGCCTACTGACAGCCATCCTCGTATCCACCTGTGTCAGCCGAAGCTTTCGCAGTTGGTATCGGTCATTCCGACCGAATCAAACGACGCGGCGCAATGCGCCCGTCTTCGCTCACTTCACCGATACCGATGAAGCGACCATTGTGATCTTGTACCCGGACCATGCCGAACTGCGGCGCATCCGGCGCACGTACTGCCTGGCCATGCAGCCAGTAGAACGCACTGTGCTCGGATAGATGCACCAGCGGCCAGTCCTGCAACCCGCTGTCAGACGGCATCAGGAAGCGATCGAGCGCTTCATTGCCACCTTCGGCATGGGCTTGTTCGAGCTCCTCGAGGGTCACGGTCTGTGCCAACTCGAAGGGGCCAGCCTGGGTTCGACGCAGTTCGGCGACATAGGCACCACAGCCCAGCGCCTCACCGATATCCTCCACCAGGGTGCGGATATAGGTGCCTTTGCTGCAACCAACCGACAGGCGCGCACGGGTGCCTTCGCACTCGAGCAGCTCCAAGCGGTTAATAGTAACAGAACGCGCCTCGCGCTCCACTACCTCTCCTGCACGGGCCAATTTGTACAACGGTTGACCGTCACGCTTGAGCGCCGAGTACATCGGCGGGATCTGGCTGATCGGGCCGCGAAAACGTGGCAGCAAGGCCTCGATATCGGCGCGACCAACGGTCACCTCGCGAGTCTGCAAGACTTCGCCTTCGGCATCGGCGGTATTGGTAGTCTGCCCCAACTGCATGACCGTCTCGTAACCTTTATCGGAATCGAGCAGGTATTGGGAGAACTTGGTCGCTTCACCGAAGCACAGCGGCAACACGCCGGTGGCCAGGGGATCGAGACTGCCGGTATGGCCGGCCTTCTCGGCATTGAGCAACCAGCGGACCTTCTGCAAGGCGGCGTTGGAGGTGAACCCCAATGGCTTGTCGAGCAGGATGATGCCGCTGACGTTGCGGCGGATTCGTTTGACCTGGGCCACCCGTTACTCCTTGGTGTCCGGCTCGTTGGAACCCTGATGCAGACGGTCTTCAGCCACTGCACGCTCGATCAGTGCCGACAGGTGCACACCGCGGCTGACGCTTTCATCGAAATGGAAATGCAGTTGCGGCACGCTGCGCAGTTGCATCGAGCGCCCCAGGTGCAGGCGCAGGAAGCTGGCGGCGCTGTTCAGCGCCTTGACCGACTGCTTGATCGCGTCGGGGGCATCTTCCTGGCCCATGACCGTGATGAACACCTTGGCATGGCCCAGGTCACGGCTGACGTCGACGGCGGTGATGGTCACCAGGCCGACGCGCGGGTCTTTGACTTCACGGCGGATCAGCTCGGCCAGCTCACGCTGCATCTGATCGCCAATGCGTTGGGTACGGCTATATTCTTTTGCCATTCTTTGCTACCTGTAACTTAAAGCGGCAAACGCCCGGCCAGGCTTTAAGCCGGACCGGGCGCTACCTGCAGAGGCGTTGCCAACCGCCCTGGGGCGGGGCTTCTGCCAGCTCGACCCTTACAGGGTACGAGCCACCTGGACTTTCTCGAAGACTTCGATCTTGTCGCCGACCTTGACGTCGTTGTAGCTCTTGACGCCAATACCGCACTCCATGCCCGAGCGGACTTCGGCCGCGTCGTCCTTGAAGCGACGCAGCGATTCCAGCTCGCCTTCGAAGATCACCACGTCCTCGCGCAGAACGCGGATTGGACGGTTGCGGTGAACGGTACCCTCGATGACCATACAGCCAGCGATGGCGCCGAACTTCGGCGAACGGAACACGTCACGCACTTCGGCGACGCCCAGGATGTTCTCGCGAACATCGCTGCCGAGCATGCCGGTCAGGGCTTTCTTGACGTCTTCGATGATGTCGTAGATCACGTTGTAGTAACGCATATCCAGACCTTCCTGCTCGACGATCTTGCGTGCACCGGCATCGGCACGCACGTTGAAGCCGAACAGCACCGCGTTGGACGCCAGGGCCAGGTTGGCGTCGCTCTCGGTGATACCACCGACGCCACCACCAATCACGCGCACCTGCACTTCGTCGTTGCCCAGGCCGCCGAGCGAGCCCTGCAGCGCTTCGAGAGAACCCCGAACATCGGTCTTGAGGACGATGTTGAGGGTCTTCTTCTCTTCTTGACCCATGGTCTCGAAGATGTTTTCCAGCTTGCCAGCGTGAGCACGGGCCAGCTTGACCTCACGGTATTTGCCTTGACGGAACAGAGCGACCTCACGGGCCTTCTTCTCGTCAGCCACTACCGACAGCTCGTCACCGGCTTCCGGCGTGCCGTCCAGGCCGAGGATCTCGACTGGAATGGCCGGACCGGCTTCTTTCACAGGCTTGCCGTTCTCGTCGAGCATGGCGCGAACGCGGCCATAGTTCGAACCGCACAGGACCATGTCGCCCTGACGCAGCGTACCGTCCTGAACCAGGATGGTGGCAACTGGGCCGCGGCCCTTGTCCAGGCGCGATTCGACCACGACACCACGGCCAGGCGCGGTTGGGGTGGCCTTGAGCTCGAGGATCTCGGCTTGCAGCAGTACGGCTTCGAGCAGCTCGTCGACACCGGTACCCATCTTCGCCGAAACCTTGACGAATGGAGTGTCGCCACCCCAGTCCTCGGAGGTCACGCCTTCGACGGACAGCTCGTTACGAATGCGATCGAGGTCGGCACCCGGCTTGTCGATCTTGTTCACTGCAACGACCAGCGGAACGCCAGCTGCCTTGGCATGCTGAACGGCTTCGCGGGTTTGCGGCATTACGCCGTCGTCCGCCGCCACCACCAGGATGACGATGTCGGTCGCCTTGGCACCACGGGCACGCATCTGGGTAAACGCAGCGTGACCTGGGGTGTCGAGGAAAGTGACCATACCGCGGTCGGTTTCGACGTGGTAGGCACCGATGTGCTGGGTGATACCACCGGCTTCGCCAGCGGCAACCTTGGCACGACGGATGTAGTCGAGCAGCGAGGTCTTACCGTGGTCAACGTGACCCATGACGGTCACAACCGGAGCACGCGGTACGCTCTCACCTTCGAACTTCAGCGATTCGGCCAGGGAATCTTCCAGGGCAGTGTCGCTGACCAGGGTGACCTTGTGGCCGAGCTCTTCGGCGACCAGCTGAGCGGTCTCCTGATCGAGCACCTGGTTGATGGTGACCGGAGTACCCATCTTGAACATGAACTTGACCACTTCAGCGCCCTTGACGGACATCTGGTTGGCCAGGTCGGAAACCGTGATGGTCTCGCCGATGGTCACGTCACGGATGACAGGACCGGTCGGGCTCTGGAAGCCATGCGCGTTGCGCTTTTTCAGCTTGCCCTTGCCACGGCCACCGCGACGGAAGCCATCGCTTTCTTCTTCGGTGGTACGCGGAGCGGCACGAGGCGTCGGAGCTTTTTCTTTCTCCTTGACCTTGACCTTGATCGAGACGCGCGGCGCTTCGCCACGACCACCACGACGATCTTCATCGCGGGTGCGGTTTTCGGTGCGACGCGCTTCTTCTTTCTTGCGCTCGGCTGCGCGGACTGCGGCTTCTTCGCTCACAGGCTCCTGGGCCGCAGCTGGGGCAGCAGCCACCGGGGCAGCGGCAGGCGCGGCCTCAGGCTTGCTGGCAACAGCGGCTTGTGGCGCTTCGCGACGGGATTGCTCCTCGGCGCGCTGACGCGCTTCGGCGTTAGCCTTGTCGCGTGCAGCGTTTTCAGCGGCGCGGCGCTCTTCCAGCTCGCGGTTCTGCTCAGCCTGGATCTCTTCCGGGCTGCGCTGAACGAAAACTTTCTTCTTGCGTACTTCTACGCTGATGCTCTTGCTACCGGCGACACGCAGGGTGCTGGTGGTTTTGCGCTGCAAGGTGATCTTGCGTGGCTCTTCCACTTTTGCCTTGTGGCTGCTCTTCAGATGAGCCAGCAAAGCCTGCTTCTCATTGTCGGTCACTACCTGACCGGCGTCGGTGTGCGGCAGACCTGCCTCACGCATCTGCTGCAGCAGGCGCTCAACCGGTGCAGCGACCTCTTGGGCCAATTCTTTCACCGTGACTTGCGTCATGCACTTCTCTCCTCAGGCCGCGCCTAATTACTCGAACCAGTGGGCTCGGGCGGCCATGATCAACTTGCCGGCACGCTCTTCGTCGATGCCGTCGATGTCGAGCAGGTCGTCAATCGACTGCTCGGCCAGGTCTTCGCGGGTAACCACGCCGCGCACCGCCAGTTCGGCCGCCAGGTCCTTGTCCATGCCCTCAAGCGAGAGCAGGTCTTCGGCCGGATGGGCGTCTGCCAGTTTTTCCTCGGTAGCGATGGCTTTGGTCAACAGGCGGTCCTTGGCACGAGCGCGCAGCTCGTTGACGATATCCTCGTCGAAGCCATCGATGTTGAGCATTTCTTCCAACGGTACGTAGGCAATTTCTTCCAGGCTGGTGAAGCCTTCGTCGACCAGCACCTGGGCGAGTTCTTCGTCGACTTCCAGCTCGTCGATGAAGTTGCGCAGGATGTCGCCAGTCTCGGCTTGCTGCTTGGCCTGGATGTCCTTCTCGGTCATCACGTTCAGGGTCCAGCCGGTGAGCTGGCTTGCCAGGCGAACGTTCTGACCACCACGACCGATGGCCTGGGCCAGGTTGTCCTCGGCCACGGCGATATCCATGGCGTGGGCATCCTCATCAACGATGATCGCCGCGACTTCAGCCGGCGACATGGCGTTGATGACAAATTGCGCGGGGTTCTCGTCCCACAGGACGATATCCACACGCTCACCGCCCAACTCGCCGGACACCGCCTGGACACGCGAACCACGCATGCCGATGCAGGCGCCTTGCGGGTCGATGCGTTTGTCCTTGGAGCGAACGGCGATCTTGGCGCGCGAACCCGGATCACGGGAAGCGGCCATGACCTCGATGAGGCCTTCGGCGATTTCCGGCACTTCGATGCGGAACAGTTCGATCAGCATCTGCGGCGCGGTACGCGACAGGATCAGCTGCGGACCGCGGTTCTCGGTGCGGATTTCCTTGAGCAGCGCACGCAGGCGCACGCCAACCCGGAAAGTCTCGCGTGGAATGATGTCTTCGCGAGCCAGCAACGCCTCGGCGTTGTTGCCCAGGTCGACGATGACGTTGTCGCGGGTGACCTTCTTCACGGTACCGGAGATGATCTCGCCAACACGTTCGCGGTAAGCGTCGACCACTTGCGCACGCTCGGCCTCGCGGACCTTCTGCACGATGACCTGCTTGGCGGTCTGAGCGGCGATACGACCGAATTCGATAGACTCGATCTTCTCTTCGATCACGTCACCGACCTTGGCTTCAGGGTGGGTCTCGCGAATCTTGTCCAGCCAGGTCTCGATCGCCGGATCATCAAGATCGGCTTCGTCGACCACGGTCCAGCGACGGAAGGTCTCGTAGCTACCGGTGTGGCGGTTGATTTCCACACGCAGGTCGACTTCGTCCTCAAAACGTTTTTTGGTTGCAGTGGCCAGAGCCACTTCCAGCGCCTCGAAAATGACGCCGGGCGGTACACCCTTTTCGTTGGATACCGATTCAACAACCAGCAGTACTTCTTTGCTCATCGTACGCCTCGCCTTGCGCAAGCCATTGGGCCCGGATAGTCCGCCGGGTCCGGCACGTCTCAGTCAAAACTGGGAATAATATTGGCCTTGTCGATCGAGTCGATCGGCAACAGGAACTCTTGATCGTCTACCTGGACGACCACATCCTGCTCCTCCACGCCGCGGAGAAGGCCCTGGAAGTTACGACGACCCTCGAAGGGTGAACGCAGCTTGATCTTCACTTGCTCGCCGGCATGCGAGGCAAACTGTTCGAGCGTGAACAGCGGGCGATCCATGCCAGGAGAGGACACTTCAAGGGTGTATTCGGAAGTAATCGGATCTTCCACATCGAGGATCGCGCTGGCCTGTCGGCTGACTGCTTCGCAGTCGTCCACCAGGATTCCGCCTTCCTTGTCGATGTAGATACGCAGCACCGAATGCTTGCCCTGGGAGATGAACTCGATCCCCCAGCACTGATAGCCCAGACCCTCGACAACCGGGGCCAACAAGGCCTGCAACTGTTCTAGCTTGCTCGACACCTGAACCCCCTCGTGCATGCTGTGCAAATAAAAAATGGGCAAAGCGCCCATCCCTGAAAGCGCCGTTGGACAACGACGCCTAAAACTGTTCGGCTAGCAAAAAGCCCCTGAAAAGGGGCTCCGCTGAAGCTGGTTGCGGGGGCTGGATTTGAACCAACGACCTTCGGGTTATGAGCCCGACGAGCTACCAAGCTGCTCCACCCCGCGACAAAGCTGGGGCGAAAGTATAAGACTGAACCCGCTACTGGGTCAATCCGACCTCCACCTACAAGAAAGCCCGCTAAAGCGGGCTCTCTTGCTTCAATTGGTACCGAGAAGGGGACTCGAACCCCTACACCCTATGGGCACAACCACCTCAAGGTTGCGTGTCTACCAATTCCACCACCTCGGCAATACTACTTCTTGAAACCCGTTACTTCTGCTCTTGGCTCGGAGGAGGTACATCACCAGTGTTGGTGGTTTCGCTCTTCTGCTCCTGGAGCACCGGTACATCATCATTTACTGCCGGCTTCTGCTCTTTAACTTCCAAAACTGCTGGATCTGGCAGACCTGCCTGAGTCAGCTGGTGAGCTTGCTCTTTCGCGAAGTATCCTAACCCAAGTGCAGTTAAAAAGAAAGTGGCAGCGAGTATAGCAGTAAATTTACTCAGGAAGGTAGCAGAACCTTGACTTCCGAACACAGTATTAGAAGCACCTGCGCCGAAAGATGCACCTGCTTCCGCACCTTTACCCTGTTGCAGCAATACCAGCACTACCAGTGCCAGTGCAGCCAACAGATGAAAAACAACTACGACTGTTTCCATCATTTGTTCAGTTTCCTGCGGCGCGACAAATTGCACCGAATTCGTCTGCGTTCAGGGACGCTCCACCAATGAGCCCCCCATCGATATCCGGCATGCCGAACAGTTCGGCCGCATTGGCCGCCTTCACGCTGCCGCCGTAGAGAAGCTGCACATGCTCGGCAACTTCGGCGTTCTCTGCCGCCAACTGCTTACGGATGGCAGCATGCACATCCTGAGCTTGTTGAGGCGAGGCCGTCAAACCCGTACCAATGGCCCATACAGGCTCATAGGCGATTACAGCATTGGCAAAAGCCTTAACACCGAACTCATCGATGATACTGCTTAGTTGACGCCCTACAACTTCGAGCGTCTTGCCTGCCTCACGCTCTTCGAGGGTTTCCCCTACGCAGAGCACTGGCGTTAAACCACTTGCCTGAGCGGCTGCAAACTTGCGGTTGAGCACTTCATCGCTTTCACCAATGATTTGGCGACGCTCAGAGTGCCCGACCAGCACCAACTTGCAACCCACTTCAGCTAACTGACTCGGTGCAACTTCGCCGGTCAGCGCGCCCTGTTCGGACTGTACAGCAGAATTCTGTGCTCCAACGATAATTCCTTTACCAGCCAATCCATCAATCACGTGATTGATGAACAAGGCGGGAGGAAAAACCGCAACTTCTACACCGCTCGGCAGGGACAGATTGCTCAAGCCCTGGGTCAGCTCAGCGACGCTGGCGCGGGTACCGTGCATCTTCCAGTTACCAGCTACCATGGGGCGACGCATGCTTTACCTCGTCGGTCAAAGTGGGCGCAGATCTTACCCAACCCGAACTGCGCTGGCAAGGGTCTTTCACGCACAAACTTCGGCAACCAGCTTGGCCAAGGCTTCGGCATGGCCACGGACCTGATGCTCATCATCGCCTTCGACCATCACCCGCACCAGCGGCTCGGTACCGGACTTGCGCAGTAGCACCCGGCCGCGACCGGCCATCGCCTCGGTTGCCTTGGCACTGGCTTCTTTCACCGCAGGGTTTTCCAGCGGATCGTCGGCCCCGGCACCATAGCGCACATTGATCAGCACCTGAGGGCACTTGCGCACCGCCTGACGCGCCTGGGCCAGGTTCTCGCCACGACGCTTGAGCGCCATCAGCACCTGCAGCGCGGCAATGATCGCATCACCGGTGCTGGTGTGGTTACAGCACACCACGTGCCCGGAGTTTTCCCCACCGAGGATCCACTCACGCTCGATCAACTCGGCCATCACGTAGCGGTCGCCGACCTTGGCGCGCACGAAGGGGATATCAAGCTCCTTGAAGGCCAGTTCCAGGCCCAAGTTGCTCATCAGGGTACCCACCACCCCACCCTGCAGCTTGTCGCGCTCCTGCAGGTCCCTGGCGATGATGAACAGCAGTTCGTCGCCGTCGACGATAGCGCCGGTATGGTCAACCATCAGCACCCGATCGCCATCACCATCGAAGGCGATGCCCAAATCGGCATGACCGACCAACACCGCAGCCTGCAGCGACTCGATATGGGTCGAGCCACAGTTCAGGTTGATGTTCAGGCCATCGGGCTGTGCATGCAGCACCGTGACATCGGCGCCCAACTCGCGAAACACGCTTGGCGCGACCTTGTAGGTAGCACCGTGAGCACAATCGATCACCAGCTTCAGACCTTCGAAGCTGGTGCTGCTCGGGACACTGCTCTTGCAGAACTCGATGTAGCGACCCGCGGCATCGTTGATCCGGGAAACTTTGCCCAGCTTGCTCGATTCGACCACATTCATCGGCTGGTCGAGGAGCTCCTCGATCATCATCTCGACTTCGTCGGGCAACTTGGTGCCCTGACCGGAGAAGAACTTGATGCCGTTGTCATCATGAGGATTGTGCGAAGCACTGATAACGATCCCCGCCTCGGCGTGGAAGGTGCGAGTCAAGTAGGCGATCGCCGGAGTTGGCATCGGCCCGAGCAACATCACATCGGCACCGGCCGCAGACAAACCAGCCTCCAGCGCAGATTCGAACATGTAGCCAGAAATCCGCGTGTCCTTGCCCACCAACACTCGGCAAGCACCCTGCTTGCGGAAGGCCATGCCTGCCGCCCAGCCCAGCTTGAGCATGAAATCCGGAGTAATCGGATATTCGCCAACGCGGCCACGGATACCATCGGTACCAAAATATTTTCTGCTCATAGGAACTCCAGTGTTCTTATTCGGCGTTCTGCACGGCGGCGATCATGCGCACCACGTCGACGGTCTCAGCCACATCGTGCACACGCAGGATGCTTGCACCCTTGGTCATGGCCAGGGCTGCCAGGGCCAAGCTGCCATACAACCGTTCACCGACCGGACGATCCAGGGTCAGGCCGATCATGCTCTTGCGCGACACGCCCACCAACAGCGGGCGACCGAGGCAATAGAGCGCCTCCATGTGCTTGAACAGGCTCAGGTTGTGCTCGAGGGTCTTGGCAAAACCAAAGCCCGGGTCGAGGACGATCTGCTCGGCGCTGATTCCGGCCGCCACGCAGGCCGCCATACGCTGTTCAAGATAGCGCGTCACGTCGACGGTGACATCGTCGTAGCGGGGGTTGTCCTGCATGTTATCCGGGTCACCGCGCATGTGCATCAAGCACACCGGCAAGCCGGTCGCCGCGGCGGCGTCCAACGCGCCATCACGCTCCAGCGCGCGCACGTCGTTGATCAGGCCAGCGCCCAGACGGGCCGACTCGCGCATCACTGCCGGGGTAGAGGTATCGACCGAGATAACCACATCCAGGCGACTGTTGATCGCCTCGACCATCGGCGCCACGCGCTCGAGCTCCTCGGTGACAGACACTGCCCGGGCACCTGGACGAGTGGACTCGCCGCCGATGTCGATCAAGGTCGCACCTGCCGCGACCATGGCTTCGGCATGGCGCAGGGCTTCGTCGCGCTGGCTGAACCGGCCACCGTCGGAGAAGGAATCAGGGGTGATATTGAGAATACCCATGACATGGGTACGGGACAAATCAAGAACCCGGTTGCCGCAAGGCAACCGGGTCGGGTACAGCTGTGAGGTCATGATAACCCTTAGTGTTGAGCCGCAGGACCGCCGATCGGCGACTCCGGTCGATCACCCTGGGAAGCCTGGTTGCCGGAGGTGCCGGCATCGTTATCCCAGTCACGAGGCTCGCGTGGTGTACGACCGGCCATGATGTCGTCGATCTGGTCGGCATCGATGGTTTCGTACTTCATCAGGGCCTCGGCCATTGCGTCAAGCTTGTCGCGGTTCTCGGTGAGGATCTGCTTGGCCGTGGCATAGCACTGGTCGATGATGCTACGTACCTCGGAGTCGATCAGCTTGGCGGTTTCGCCCGACACGCTGGCGTGCTGGGAACCTGCACTGCGACCCAGGAACACCTCGCCTTCTTCCTCGGCATACATCAGCGGCCCCAGCTTCTCGGACAGGCCCCACTTGGTGACCATGTTCCGCGCAATCTGGCTGGCACGCATGATGTCGTTGGAGGCACCGGTGGTGACGCCATCGAAGCCCAGGGTCATTTCTTCGGCGATACGACCGCCGTAGAGCGAGCAGATCTGGCTGATCAGCGCACGCTTGGACAGGCTGTAACGGTCTTCCTCAGGCAGGAACATGGTCACACCCAGCGCACGACCGCGCGGAATGATCGAGACCTTGTAGACCGGGTCATGCTCAGGCACGACACGACCAACGATGGCGTGACCTGCTTCGTGGTAAGCGGTGTTCTGCTTTTCTTTCTCGGACATGACCATGGATTTGCGCTCGGCGCCCATCATGATCTTGTCTTTGGCCAGCTCGAACTCCTTCATTTCAACTACCCGCTTGCTCGAACGAGCAGCGAACAGCGACGCTTCGTTGACCAGGTTGGCCAGGTCGGCACCGGAAAAGCCCGGAGTACCACGTGCAATAACGGCAGGGTTGACGTTCTCGCCAATCGGCACCTTGCGCATATGCACTTTGAGAATTTGTTCGCGACCACGGATATCCGGCAGCCCCACCACCACCTGGCGGTCGAAGCGACCAGGACGCAGCAGCGCCGGGTCGAGCACGTCTGGACGGTTGGTGGCAGCGATAACGATGATGCCATCGTTCATCTCGAAGCCATCCATCTCGACCAGCAACTGGTTGAGGGTCTGCTCGCGCTCGTCGTGACCGCCGCCCATGCCGGCGCCACGGTGGCGACCGACGGCGTCGATTTCATCGATGAAGATGATGCACGGCGCGTGCTTCTTGGCTTGCTCGAACATGTCACGGACGCGGCTTGCACCAACACCCACGAACATTTCGACGAAGTCGGAACCGGAAATGGTGAAGAACGGCACCTTCGCTTCACCGGCGATGGCCTTGGCCAGCAGGGTCTTACCGGTACCTGGTGGGCCAACCATCAGCACGCCACGCGGGATACGACCGCCCAAGCGCTGGAATTTGCCCGGATCACGCAGGAACTCGACCAGCTCGCCAACTTCTTCCTTGGCCTCGTCGCAACCGGCGACGTCAGCCAGGGTAGTCTTGACCTGGTCTTCGGAAAGCAGGCGCGCCTTGCTCTTGCCAAAGCTCATCGGCCCGCCCTTGCCGCCCGCACCGCCCTGCATCTGGCGCATGAAGAACATGAACACCGCGATGATCACCAGGATCGGGAAGCTGGCTACCAGCAGTTGGGTCCAGATGCTTTGCTGCTCAGGCTGCTTACCTTCGACAACAACGTTGTTGTTGACCAGGTCGCCAATCAGGCCGTTGTCGGCAATGGCCGGACGTACGGTCTTGAAGTTGTCGCCATCGGTGCGCTTGCCGGTAATGACGGCGCCGTCGACCGTGACTCGCTCGACCTTACCGTCTTTGACCTGCTGGATGAAGTCAGAGTAGTTGAGGGTTTGCGGCTCGTTCGGGCTGGAGAAGTTGTTCATCACCGTCACCAGGACGGCCGCGATGATCAACCACAGGATCAGATTCTTTGCCATGTCGTTCAATTAGCTACCCTCTGAGGTCGGCGCACGACGCAGCCGTGCCTCGCATGATATTCACCGCCCTAACTTACTACATTACCCACGCATCCGCAGGTGCCGTCTGTAACCCTTTGTGAAACCTAGACTACACGAAGTTCGGACAATCCTGACGCGGCGGCTGATTGGAATTAACTATCACCCACCACGCGAAGTGCCATTTCACGCCCCTTTGAAGCCCCTGCCGAGCAGGTATTGCTCACGGGATCGATCCCGCGAGGAGGACGGCTTGCGCATCTGCACCTTGTCGAACTTGCTGCGCACGTCCTTGAGGTACACATCAAAACCTTCACCCTGGAAGATCTTGATCAGGAAATCTCCGCCTGGACGCAGAACCCGGGTCGCCAGGTCCAGTGCCAACTCGCAGAGGAACATGGCCCGCGGCATGTCCACCTCAGGCGTACCACTCATATTGGGGGCCATATCGGAAATCACAAGGTCCACGTGTGAATTGCCGACCGCTTCAAGGATGCTTTGCAGCACCGCCTCCTCGGTGAAGTCGCCCTGAATGAAGGTCACATCCGGAATCGAGTCCATTTCCAGGATGTCGGAGGCGATCAGCCGACCTTGGCCACCAATCAGACGACTGGTCACCTGCGACCAGCCACCCGGGGCCGCGCCCAGGTCGATTACGCTCATGCCAGGACGGATCAACTTGTCCTTTTCCTGGATCTCCAGCAGTTTGTAGCTCGCACGCGAGCGATAGCCATCCTTCTGCGCCTGCTTGACGAAAGGATCGTTGAAATGCTCTCTCAGCCAGTTATGGCTGCTTTTAGAACGCTGTACCACGGGGCACCTCGATGATTAGCGTCGTGATTGACTGGGCGGAGCCACAGGCCCTCGGGTAAAATGGCTACCAATTTTACAGAATCAGACGAAAAGGGTCAGATTATGCCGCTCAATAACGAGCAGAAGAAGCAGTACAAGTCTATTGGTCACGACCTGAAGCCGGTCTTGATCGTTGCCGGCAACGGCCTGAACGAAGGCGTTATCGCCGAATTGGAACGCGCCCTGGCCGACCATGAGCTGATCAAGGTCGAAATTCGCTCCGAGGATCGCGAAGAACGTGCCGCTGCCATCGCCGGGCTGTGCAAGGCCGGCCGCGCCGAACTGGTGCAGACCATCGGCAAAAAAGCGCTGATCTACCGCAAGAATCCGCAACCGAACAAGCAGCTGTCGAACATCCACCGCTTCAAGTAACGGTGGCTCCGATCAGTGGCGCGCCTTGCGCGCCCTGACCGGTACCGGCTGGGCCACCAGCACGATGCCGGAGAAACCCAGCACCAAAAAGCAGAACATCTGCCAACGTTCGCCCACGGACATCCCATAGCGTAGCGTGTAGTAGCTGACGCAGGCAGCAAAGCCGAGCAGCAGCATCTGGCCGCGAAATTGCCGCCACCAGGCCGCCAGGCCCTCCACCCTCGCCAACACCGCCAGCTGGGTCATCAACCCGAGCCAAGCCACGCCAATCAACCAACGGTCGATCTGCCCAGCCACGTCGTGCACCAGCAACGGCGCCAGGCCACTGACCTTGAGCGCCGGCACCAAGCCCACATGGAATACCCACAAGCCGCCGACCCAGAATACCTGGGCCAGCTGCCAGAGGATCCCCTCGAGGGATGGCGCGCGCTGGCGCCGGTCAGATGTGCTTGACTTGGACAATCTCGTACTCGACCGTGCCGCTTGGCGTTTTGATCACCACGGTATCACCCTCTTCCTTGCCAATGATGGCACGAGCGATTGGGGCGACGACCGAGAGCTTGCCCTGCTTGACGTCCGCTTCATCCTCACCAACGATCTGGTAAGTCACCTGGTCACCGGTCTCGGTGTTTTCCAAGTCGACAGTAGTGCCGAAGATGACCTTGCCAGTGTGGGCAATGGTGGTTACATCGATGACTACCGAGTTCTGCAGACGGCCTTCGATGTCGCGGATGCGCGCTTCGACCATGCCCTGCTCCTCACGAGCGGCATGGTATTCGGCGTTTTCCTTGAGATCGCCCAGCTCGCGGGCTTCGCCAATAGCCTGACTCAAGCGCGGACGCTCGGTCTTGCTCAAGAACAGGTGCTCTTCTTCCAGGGCGCGAGCGCCCTGGACGGTCATCGGGTACTTGGTAATGCTCATGCTTTGAGTCCTGCATGCAGATCCTGCAAGCGACGAACGGTCTTTTCAGGGCCGAATTTCAGCGCTTCACAGATGGCTTCACCGGCCGCAATGGTAGTTGTGCAGTAAATCTTGTGCTGCAGCGCATTGCGACGAATCGAGTAGGAGTCAGCGATCGACTGGCGGCCTTCGGTGGTGTTGATGATCAGCGACACTTCGTCGTTCTTGATCATGTCGACCACGTGAGGACGACCTTCGGTCACCTTGTTCACACGGCGCACCTTCAGGCCAGCCGCTTCGATAACCTTGGCGGTGCCGACAGTTGCAACCACTTCGAAGCCCAGGGCGATCAGGTCGCGGGCAACGCCAGCCACTTGTGGCTTGTCGTCGTCACGCACGCTGATGAACGCGGTACCACCGGTCGGCAGCACTTCGCTGGCACCCATCTGGGCTTTGGCGAACGCTTCACCGAAGGTGTCACCGACGCCCATGACTTCACCAGTCGATTTCATCTCAGGGCCGAGGATCGGGTCAACCCCCGGGAACTTGGCGAACGGGAAGACGGCTTCCTTGACGCTGTAGAAGTTCGGGATGATTTCCTGGGTGAAGCCCAGCTCTTTCAGGGTTTTGCCGGCCATTACCCGGGCAGCGATCATGGCCAGGGAAGTGCCAATGCACTTGGACACGAACGGCACGGTACGCGAGGCGCGCGGGTTGACTTCGATCACATAGATCTTGTCGCCCTGCAGGGCCAGCTGCACGTTCATCAGGCCGACAACGCCCAGCTCCAGGGCCATTTTGGCGACCTGTACGCGGACTTCGTCCTGCACTTCCTTGCTCAGCGAGTAAGGTGGCAGCGAGCACGCCGAGTCGCCGGAGTGAACGCCGGCCTGCTCGATGTGCTGCATGATCGCGCCGATCACCACGTCAGTGCCGTCGCACACGGCATCCACGTCCATCTCGATGGCGCAGTTAAGGAAGTGGTCGAGCAGTACCGGGCTGTCGTTCGACACCTGTACCGCTTCACGCAGGTAGCGCTTGAGCTCGTCCAGTTCGTAGACGATTTCCATGGCGCGGCCGCCCAGTACGTACGACGGGCGCACAACCAGCGGGTAACCGATGCTGCCAGCAGCGCGGATGGCTTCTTCTTCGCTGCGCACGGTGGCGTTTGGCGGCTGCAGCAGGTTCAGACGCTGAACCATCTGCTGGAAGCGCTCACGGTCTTCGGCACGGTCGATGGCATCCGGGCTGGTACCGATGATCGGTACGCCGGCTTCTTCCAGGGCACGCGCCAGTTTCAGCGGGGTCTGGCCGCCGTAGTGGACGATCACGCCTTTTGGCTTCTCGACGCGGCACACTTCCAGCACGTCTTCCAGCGTCAGTGGCTCGAAGTACAGACGGTCGGAGGTGTCGTAGTCGGTGGAGACGGTTTCCGGGTTGCAGTTGACCATGATGGTCTCGTAACCGTCTTCACGCAGCGCCAGGGCGGCGTGTACGCAGCAGTAGTCGAACTCGATACCTTGGCCAATACGGTTCGGGCCGCCACCCAGGATCATGATCTTGTCGCGGGTGGACGGGTTAGCCTCGCACTCTTCCTCGTAGGTGGAGTACAGGTAGGCGGTGTCGGTGGCGAACTCGGCGGCGCAGGTGTCGACGCGCTTGTATACCGGGAACACTTCCAGCTTGTGGCGGTGACGGCGCAGGTTCTTGTCGGTGATACCCAGCAGCTTGGCCAGACGCTGGTCAGAGAAACCTTTGCGCTTGAGGCGCAGCATCAGGTCTTTGTCGATGGCCGACAGGGCCAGGGTCTTGACCTTCTCTTCTTCCTTGATCAGATCTTCCATCTGCACCAGGAACCACATGTCGATACCGGTCAGGGCAAAGATTTCTTCGCAAGTCATGCCCGAACGCATGGCATCGGCGACGTACCAGATACGCTCGGCGCCCGGCACGGTCAGCTCGCGCTTGAGGATGCCGGCAGCTTCCGGGCTGGCCAGGTCGACTTTCGGGTCCAGGCCGCAGGCACCGACTTCCAGGCCACGCAGGGCTTTCTGCAGGGACTCCTGGAAGGTACGGCCGATGGCCATGACTTCACCCACGGATTTCATCTGGGTGGTCAGGCGCGCGTCGGCTTTCGGGAATTTCTCGAAGGCAAAGCGTGGCAGCTTGGTGACGACGTAGTCGATCGACGGCTCGAAGGAAGCCGGGGTGCGGCCGCCGGTGATATCGTTTTGCAGCTCGTCGAGGGTGTAACCAATGGCCAGCTTGGCGGCGATCTTGGCGATCGGGAAGCCGGTGGCCTTGGAAGCCAGGGCGGACGAACGCGATACGCGCGGGTTCATCTCGATGACGACCATGCGGCCGGTGTTCGGGCAGATACCGAACTGCACGTTGGAACCGCCGGTTTCGACACCGATTTCACGCAGCACCGCCAGCGAGGCGTTGCGCATGATCTGGTATTCCTTGTCGGTCAGGGTCTGCGCTGGAGCAACGGTGATCGAGTCACCGGTGTGCACGCCCATCGGGTCGAAGTTTTCGATCGAGCAGACGATGATGCAGTTGTCCTTTTTGTCGCGGACCACTTCCATCTCGTACTCTTTCCAGCCGATCAGCGATTCGTCGATCAGCAGCTCTTTGGTCGGCGACAGGTCCAGACCACGGGTGCAGATTTCTTCGAACTCTTCACGGTTGTAAGCGATACCACCGCCAGTGCCACCCATGGTGAACGACGGGCGAATGATGCATGGGAAGCCGAGCTTCTCGAGGACCGCATTGGCCTCTTCCATGCTGTGGGCGATACCGGAGCGCGGGCATTCCAGGCCGATGTCCTTCATGGCCTTGTCGAAGCGCGAACGGTCTTCAGCCTTGTCGATGGTGTCGGCGTTGGCACCGATCATCTCTACGCCGAACTTCTCCAGAACGCCGTGGCGCTCCAGGTCCAGGGCGCAGTTCAGTGCGGTCTGGCCACCCATGGTCGGCAGAACGGCGTCCGGGCGCTCTTTCTCGATGATCTTGGCCACCGACTGCCACTTGATCGGCTCGATGTAGGTGGCGTCGGCCATGGCCGGGTCGGTCATGATGGTGGCTGGGTTGGAGTTCACCAGGATGACGCGGAAACCTTCCTCGCGCAGGGCCTTGCAGGCCTGGGCGCCGGAGTAGTCGAATTCGCAGGCCTGGCCGATCACGATCGGGCCGGCACCGAGAATCAGGATGCTTTTGATGTCTGTACGTTTTGGCATGGTGGTCACTCAAATCCGGGGTCAGTCGGCAAGCCGCTTTGAACAATCTGGGTCAGGCGCATCCGGGCGCGGCGCGAGCCGGCCCGGGGCCTTGAAGCAGGATGCTCAGCGGCGCTTGGCCATGGCATCGGTGAAACGATCGAACAGTGGCGCGACGTCGGTCGGGCCAGGGCTCGCTTCAGGGTGGCCCTGGAAGCTGAACGCGCTCTTGTCGGTGCGCTCGATACCCTGCAGGGTGCCATCGAACAGCGACTTGTGAATGGCGCGCACGTTGCCCGGCAGGGTGGCTTCGTCAACAGCAAAACCGTGGTTCTGGCTGGTGATCATGACCACGCCGGTGTCCAAGTCCTGGACCGGGTGGTTGGCACCGTGGTGACCGTGGCCCATTTTCACGGTCTTGGCGCCGGACGCCAGGGCCAGCAGCTGGTGGCCGAGGCAGATGCCGAATACCGGAATCTCGGTTTCGAGGATTTCCTTGATTGCCTGGATGGCGTAGTCGCACGGCTCGGGGTCACCAGGGCCATTGGACAGGAACACGCCATCCGGATTGAGCGCGAGCACTTCGCTGGCCGGGGTCTGGGCTGGCACCACAGTCACGCGGCAGCCACGGGCGACCAGCATGCGCAGGATGTTCAGTTTGACGCCGTAGTCGAAGGCAACCACGTGGTACGGCAGGTCGGCAGCTTCGATGGTCGGGTGGCTGTCGGTTTTCAGCTCCCACACGCTGGAGCGCCACTCGTAGCGTTCCTTGGTGGAAACGACCTTGGCCAGGTCCATGCCCTTCAGGCCTGGGAAGCCGCGAGCAGCAGCGATAGCGGCTTCTTCGCTGATGTTATCACCGGCGAGGATGCAACCGTTCTGGGCGCCCTTTTCACGCAGGATGCGGGTCAGGCGGCGGGTGTCGATGCCGGCGATGGCGACGACGTTGTGTTCTTTCAGGTACTCGGACAGCGACTGGGTCTTACGCCAGTTGCTCGCCACCAGCGGCAGGTCACGGATGACCAGGCCGGCAGACCAGACGCGGTTGGATTCGGCGTCTTCCGGAGTCGTACCGGTGTTGCCGATGTGCGGGTAAGTCAGGGTAACGATTTGCTGGGCGTAGGAAGGGTCTGTAAGGATTTCCTGGTAGCCGGTCATAGCGGTGTTGAACACCACCTCACCAACGGTCTGCCCGTCGGCTCCGATGGCTTCACCGCGAAAAATGCTGCCATCGGCAAGGGCGAGTATGGCTGGCTTAGTCAAGAAGACCTCCCGTAAATCAAGCCTGAAAGGGCGATCGCAGGTTGCAAAAAAGCGGAGTGACGTATGGACACGTCACCCCGCTTCATGTGCTGAATTTCTCTGCGCGCTTTTAGTGGACACACTAAAGCTGTAGCTTACAGGAATGAGGGTTTTCGGTCTACCGCATATGTGTCTCTAAAACACAGGATTGCGACAGCTGCCCTCATACCGAGTCGACCCATTCGCGGGCAAGCCCGCTCCCACAGGACCCTGCACACCCACATATGTGGGTACGACGCGCACCTTGTGGGAGCGGGCTTGCCCGCGAAGCAGGCACCACCGACCCAATTGATTCAACGCAGCTCGAGCACGTCCTGCATGTCGTACAGCCCCGGCTCGCGGCCATCCAGCCACAGCGCGGCACGCACCGCGCCCTTGGCGAAGGTCATCCGGCTGGAAGCCTTATGGGTGATTTCCAGGCGCTCGCCTTCAGCCGCGAACAGCACAGTGTGATCACCCACTACATCGCCAGCGCGCACAGTGGCGAAGCCAATGGTCTTGCGATCACGCGCACCGGTCTGGCCTTCACGGCCATACACCGCCACTTCCTGCAGGTCACGACCCAGCGCATTGGCAACCACTTCACCCATGCGCAGGGCGGTACCCGAAGGCGCATCGACCTTGTGCCGGTGGTGAGCTTCGATGATCTCGATATCGACCTCATCGCCCAGCACCCGCGCTGCCATATCCAGCAGTTTGAGGCTGAGGTTGACGCCAACGCTGAAGTTGGCCGCGAATACGATCGGAATCTCTTTGCCCGCCTCGGCCAGCAGCTGCTTCTCTTCGACAGAGAAGCCGGTCGTGCCGATGATCATCGCCTTGCCGTGCTTGCGGCAGAACGCCAGGTTCTTCAGGGTCACCGAAGGGTGAGTGAAGTCGATCAGCACGTCGAATTCTTCAACGACCTTGGCCAGGTCGTCGGACAGCAACACGCCAATCCGACCCAGCGCCGCCAGCTCACCCGCATCGGCGCCGACCAGCGAGCTATCTGGGCGATCGATCGCCGCCGTCAGCCCAGCACCCGGAGTTTGCTGCACAGCCTCGATCAGGGTCTTGCCCATCCGCCCCGCTGCACCCATTACCGCAATACGTCGCATAGCCTATTCCTTCTCAGAGATCGCCGAAGAAGCGCTTCACACCCTCGAACCAACCGCTGGCCTTGGGCGAATGAGAGCTGTCACCTTCGAGCGAGTCACGCAGCTCTTCGAGCAGCTCACGCTGACGACGGCTGAGGTTGACCGGGGTTTCCACCGCCACGCGGCACAGCAGGTCGCCGGCCGCGCCACCACGTACCGGGGCTACGCCCTTGCCGCGCAGACGGAACTGCTTACCGGTCTGGGTACCTTCCGGGATCTTCAGCTTGACCCGACCGTCGAGGGTCGGTACTTCCAGCTCACCACCCAGGGCAGCGTCGGTGTAGCTGATCGGCACTTCGCAGTACAGGTGCTTGCCGTCGCGCTGGAAGATCGCGTGCTCACGCACGTTGATCACCACATACAGATCGCCAGTCGGGCCGCCGTGAGCACCCGCCTCGCCTTCGCCCGACAGGCGAATACGGTCGCCGGTATCGACGCCAGCCGGCACCTTGACCGACAGGGTCTTGTATTCCTCGACCCGACCTTCGCCATGGCAGGAATTACACGGATCGGTGATGATCTTGCCCTGGCCATGGCAGCGCGGACAGGTTTGCTGCACCGAGAAGAAGCCCTGCTGCATGCGCACCTGGCCGATACCACCGCAGGTTGGGCAAGTCGACGGGGTCGAACCCTTCTTCGCGCCACTGCCGTCACATGGCTCGCAGTTGACCAGTGTCGGCACCCGGATATTGACCGTGGTACCGCGCACCGCTTCTTCCAGATTGATCTCCAGGGTGTAGCGCAGGTCGCTGCCGCGCTGCGCGCCGCCACGTCCACCGCCGCGACCACCCCCGAAGAAGTCACTGAACACATCGCCAAAGATGTCGGAGAAGTTGGCGCCGCCAAAGCCTGCACCGCCGCCGCCCATGCTCGGATCGACACCGGCGTGACCATACTGGTCGAACGCTGCGCGCTTGCTCGCATCAGACAGCACTTCGTAGGCCTCGTTGGCCTCCTTGAACATGTCTTCGGACTCTTTATCGCCCGGATTACGGTCCGGGTGGTACTTCATCGCCAGCCGGCGATAAGCTTTCTTGAGGTCTGCTTCGCTGGCGCCGCGCTCGACACCCAGGACCTCATAATAATCACGCTTGGACATAGGTCATTTGCACCTTGTTGGGCGTTCGGCATCCGCGCCGCGCCATCAGCTCCTGTCTGCCGCCAACTAAAATGGCCGCTGACAGATGCTGTAAAAATTCTCGAATTACAGATACGCCAACGCGGGAGCAAGCCCCCGCGCGGCGACATCCTACCAGCTCACCGCCATACGGCGGTGGCTGGGCGACAACTTGCAGGGATTACTGCTTGTTGTTGTCTTTCACTTCTTCGAACTCGGCGTCAACCACGTCATCGTGCTTGGCTTCCGGCTCAGCCTGCTGCTGGGCGCCGCCCTGAGGCTGCTCAGCTGCCTGCTCGGCGTACATCTTCTGAGCAACCGGGGCGGAGACCTTGGACAGCTCCTCGACCTTGGCTTCGATCGCAGCCTTGTCGTCGCCTTTGACAGCGGCTTCCAGGGCAACCAGGGCAGCTTCGATCGCGGTTTTCTCTTCAGCGGTAACCTTGTCACCGGCGTCAGCGACCATTTTGCGCGTCGAGTGGACCAGCGCATCACCCTGGTTACGGGCAGCGGCCAGCTCTTCGAACTTGCGGTCTTCTTCCGAGTTCGCCTCAGCGTCGCGGATCATCTGCTGAATTTCTTCATCAGACAGACCGGAGTTGGCCTTGATCACGATCGACTGAGTCTTGCCAGTCGCCTTGTCCTTGGCACCTACGTGCAGGATACCGTTGGCGTCGATGTCGAAGGTCACTTCGATCTGCGGCACGCCACGTGGTGCTGGTGGGATGTCGGCGAGGTCGAATTTACCCAGCGACTTGTTCTGCGCAGCCTGCTTACGCTCACCCTGCAGCACGTGAATGGTCACAGCGCTTTGGTTGTCGTCAGCGGTGGAGAACACCTGCGACTTCTTGGTCGGGATGGTGGTGTTCTTCTCGATCAGCGCAGTCATCACGCCGCCCATGGTTTCGATACCCAGGGTCAGCGGGCTGACGTCCAGCAGCAGTACGTCCTTGACATCGCCAGCCAGAACCGCGCCTTGGATGGCAGCACCCATGGCAACCGCTTCATCCGGGTTGACGTCTTTACGTGCTTCTTTGCCGAAGAAATCGGTAACCGCTTTCTGCACCAGCGGCATACGGGTCTGGCCGCCGACCAGGATCACGTCGTTGATCGAACCCACGTCGATACCGGCATCTTTCAGAGCGATACGGCAAGGCTCGATGGTGCGCTGCACCAGGTCTTCTACCAGCGACTCCAGCTTGGCGCGGGAGATCTTCACGTTCAGGTGCTTAGGACCGGTGGCATCTGCAGTGATGTACGGCAGGTTGACGTCGGTCTGCTGGCTCGAGGACAGCTCGATCTTGGCCTTTTCCGCAGCTTCTTTCAGGCGCTGCATCGCCAGCGGGTCACCCTTGAGGTTCATGCCGGTTTCTTTCTTGAACTCGTCGACGAGGTAGTCGATCAGGCGAATGTCGAAGTCTTCACCACCAAGGAAGGTGTCACCGTTGGTGGCCAGAACTTCAAACTGATGCTCGCCATCGACTTCGGCGATTTCGATGACCGAAACGTCGAAGGTACCACCACCCAGGTCATAAACGATCACGGTGTGATCGCCCTTGGCCTTGTCCATACCGTAAGCCAGTGCAGCTGCGGTTGGTTCGTTGATGATACGTTTTACGTCAAGACCGGCGATGCGACCGGCATCCTTGGTGGCTTGACGCTGGCTGTCGTTGAAGTAAGCCGGAACGGTGATGACCGCTTCGGTGACAGGCTCGCCGAGGTAGTCTTCGGCGGTCTTCTTCATCTTTTTCAGGATCTCGGCAGAGATCTGTGGCGGCGCCATTTTCTGGCCGTTGACTTCGACCCAGGCGTCGTTGTTGTCAGCCTTGACGATCTTGTACGGGACCATCTGAATGTCTTTTTGCACGACTTCTTCGTCGAAGCGGCGACCGATCAGACGCTTTACCGCGTACAGGGTGTTGTGCGGGTTGGTGACCGCCTGGCGCTTGGCCGACTGACCCACCAGGATCTCGCCATCGTTAGCGTAGGCGATGATCGAAGGGGTAGTACGCGCGCCTTCGGCGTTCTCGATAACCTTGACGTTACCGTTTTCCAGGATGGAGACGCACGAGTTGGTGGTCCCCAGGTCGATACCGATGATTTTACCCATGTTAACTCTCCCGAAACTTTGAATTAGCTAGCAGCGACTACATTGGCCAACTGCGGTAATACTTGAATGCTTGACACCTAAATGGGGACGCCCCAGAGGATTTCAAGCCTTTTCATCGATCGAAGGTTGAGCTGCAGCAGGCGACTTGCTGACCACCACCATGGCGGGGCGCAGCAGGCGGCCGTTGAGCAGATAACCCTTCTGGAACACCTTGAGCACGCTGTTGGGCTCGACCTCGTGGCTTTCTTCCATGGCCATGGCCTGGTGGTGCTCGGCGTTGAACGGCTCGCCGTGCGGGTCGACAGCCTCAAGGTTGTAGCGCTTGAGGGTGTCGTGGAACATCTTCAGGGTCAGCTCGATACCTTCGCGCATCGGCTTGATGGTTTCGTCGTCGGCACTGGACAACTCCAGGCCACGCTCCAGGCTGTCGATCACAGGCAGCAGGTCGCCGGCAAACTTCTCCAGGGCGAACTTGTGTGCCTTCTCGACATCCTGCTCAGCGCGGCGACGCACGTTCTGCAGGTCTGCGGCAACGCGCAGGGACTGGTCCTTGGCGGCGGCCAGCTGCTCCTCGAGCACCTGGACGCGGGTACCGAGATCCTCAGAACCTGCCTCTTCGGTGTTAGGGGTTTGTGGATCCAGCTGTTCGTCAGCCATTGGCTATCTCCTCCGCAATTTCTGGTATGCGAGACGTACTCGCCTTGTCTGTCGGCTATATGGGGTCGTAAAAATCAGGTTCAAGGGGCAGACAGCTTTCCGTGGTGACAAATCAATCTCCAAACGGGCATTGTCAGCCAGGCAAAAAGCACTGTATAAATATCCAGACATGACCTTCGGGAGCGCCCTCATGCTGGTCCACCTGTCCATTCATAACTACGCCATCGTCGAACACCTGGACCTCGAGCTCGCTCGCGGCATGAGTGTGATCACCGGCGAAACCGGCGCCGGTAAATCGATCATGCTCGACGCCCTGGGCCTGGCCCTGGGTGACCGGGCCGACAGCGGCGTGGTGCGCCCCGGCGCGGACAAGGCAGACATCCTCGCCACCTTCGATTTGGTCGACATCCCCGAAGCCAGCGTATGGCTGAGCGAGCGCGACCTGGAAAGCGACGGCCCGTGCATCCTGCGCCGGGTGATCACCGCCGAAGGGCGCAGCCGCGGCTATATCAACGGCACGCCGTGCCCACTTGGCGACCTCAAGGCGCTGGGTGAGCTGTTGATCGACATCCACAGCCAGCACGAACACCAATCGCTACTCAAGACCGACACCCACC
Source organism: Pseudomonas sp. NPDC088890 (assembly GCF_044900155.1). Classification (NCBI taxonomy): domain Bacteria; kingdom Pseudomonadati; phylum Pseudomonadota; class Gammaproteobacteria; order Pseudomonadales; family Pseudomonadaceae; genus Pseudomonas; species Pseudomonas sp. NPDC088890. Next base: position 67,171 of record NZ_JBJDNG010000014.1, read on the forward strand.
GCCGCCTGGTCGATGAGTATGCCGGCGCGATCGACCTGTCCCGCCAGGTGCAACTGGCCGCACAGCGCTGGCGCCAGACCCGCCAGGAGCTCGAGCGCCTGTCCAACTCGGGCGACGAGCAACGCGCACGCCAGCAACTGCTCAGCTATCAGCTCGAGGAGCTGGACAACCTCGGCCTGGGCGAGAACGAACTGGAGCAGCTGGAGCAGGAACATAAAAGCCTGACCAATGCCGAAGCGCTGTTCGGCATCTGCCGCCAGGTCATCGATCAATGCAGCGAAAGCGATTCGGGCAATGTGCTCAACGCACTGACCGTCAGCCTCAACCGTCTCACTGCAGTAGCCAGCGCCCCCAAGGCCTTGGGCGAGGCCGCCACCCTGATCGCCAGCGCACAGATCCAGGTAGAGGAAGCGGTTGGCGAACTCAACCGCTTCCTCGATAACTTCGACGCCGACCCGATGCGCCTACAAGCCCTGGAAGAGCGGCTCGATACTATCTATACGCTGGCGCGCAAACACCGTGTGCACCCCACTGAGCTGCCGCACCTGCAGCAGCGCCTGATGGAGGAGCTCGAAGGGCTCAATGCCAGCGACGAATCCATCGAACGCCTGGGCGAAGAACTGGCAGCCTACGCCCAACATTATCAGGACAAAGCTGTCGAGTTGAGCGCACTGCGCCAGCAGGCCGCCAAACAATTGGCCACAGCGGTAGAGCAGGAAGTCCAGCGCCTGGGTATGCCTGGCGGGCGCTTCTGTATCGAGCTCACGCCGTTCGACAGCCCCGAGCCGTCACCGCACGGCCTGGAGCAGATCGAACTGCTGGTCAGCGCCAACCCCGGGCAGCCATTGAAGGGCCTGGCCAAGGTGGCCTCGGGTGGTGAACTGTCGCGGATCAGCCTGGCGATTCAGGTGATCACCGCCCAGACCTCGCGAATTCCGACCCTGGTGTTCGATGAAGTGGACGTAGGGATTGGCGGGCCTACCGCCGAGATCGTGGGCCAGCTGCTGCGGCGGCTCGGCGAACGCGGCCAGGTGCTGACAGTGACCCACCTGCCGCAGGTGGCGGCGCAGGGGCATCATCACCTGTTCGTGCACAAGGTGCGCAACAGCGAGACCACCCATACCGCAGTGGCCAACCTGGGCAAGCGTGAACGGGTCGAGGAAGTGGCGCGGATGCTGGGCGGGATTGACCTGACCAAGGAATCGCTGGCGCATGCGCGCAAGATGGTGGTCAGCGGTAAGGCCTGAAATAGGCGTATTGGGGCCGCTGTGCGGCCCTTCGCGGGCAAGCCCGCTCCCACAGGGTCCGATGTGCCAGACACACCGCAACCCACCAGATCAACGCCATTCCTGTGGGAGCGGGCTTGCCCGCGAAGAGGCCTGTTGCAGCACCCTCAGTGCACGGCGAGGGCTTCGCCCTCGTTCGCGGGCAAGCCCGCTCCCACAGGGTTCAGCGGCGCCCTAAAGGGACCCTGACAGTTTCAGCTCAGCCAGAAAGCACAAAGGCGACCCGAGGGTCGCCTTTGTGCTTGATAACGATCGAAATCGTTACTTCTTCTTACGTACATACAGGACCAGATTGTGGTCCACCAGCTCGTAGCCGTGCTCGGCCACGATCTCTTTCTGGCGCTTTTCGATTTCCGAATCGAAAAACTCGATGACTTCATTGGTGTCCAGGTTGACCATATGGTCGTGGTGGCCGCCATCAGCCAATTCAAACACCGCGTGACCGCCGTCGAAGTTGTGGCGAACAACCAAACCCGCCGCTTCGAACTGAGTCAATACGCGGTAGACGGTCGCCAGACCGACGTCCTCACCTGCTTCCATCAGCGCCTTGTAGACATCCTCGGCACTCATGTGACGCTGCTCGGTGGAGTCCAGCATCTGAAGGATCTTTACTCGAGGCAGTGTCACCTTGAGACCAGCTTTGCGCAGTTCGCTATTTTCAACCATGGTCAGCTTTCTCGCCGATGCTGCTTCGCAGCTTCTCTTAATACGGGTATGATCGGGGTTTACGTTGTCCAGCCAAGATAGTGGAAGTCGCCCACCGATGCAAAAGTCCAAGCTCTTGCTAACCAGCCTCACCATTGTGGGACTGCTCGCACTCGCCGGTTGCTCGTTTCCCGGGGTTTACAAAATCGACATCCAGCAGGGCAATGTCGTCACGCAGGACATGATAGACCAATTACGCCCCGGAATGACCCGACGGCAAGTAAGGTTTATCATGGGCAACCCGCTGATTCAGGACACGTTCAACACCAATCGCTGGGATTATCTCTACAGCCTGCAACCTGGCGGCGGTAAGCGTCAGCAGGAGCGTATGAGCATCTTCTTCAACGAAAGCGATCAGCTGGTGAGCCTGTCCGGCGACTTCATGCCAGGCGTCAGCCGCGATCAGGAGATCCTGGGTGGCAGCGGCGACACCACTGTCAGCCCGAACGCCCAACCAGGCCAGCCGACTCAGCCAGAAGAGAAGCCGGCCAAGCCAGGTTCGGTCGAGGAGTCGATTCAGCGCGAGATCGACACCATCGAAACCACGCCGGTGCCGACCCCAGCCCCGCTGGACACCAACCCGCAATAACGCCGGCGTTAATAAAAAGCCCGGAGCAAGGTCCGGGCTTTTTTGTGCCTGCTATTTACCGAAGCTTCAGCTATTGAGCTGCTTGGCGCGCTGGCAGAAGGCATCGACCAGGGTATTGGCCGCCTGGTTGAACAGCGGGCCGAGGGTCGCTCGCACCAGAGGCCCGGCATAGTCGAAAGAGAGATCGAGGCTGATCTTGCAGGCCTTGTCGCCCAGCGCCTTGAACACCCATACACCATGCAACTGGCTGAACGGGCCTTCTTCAAGGTTCATCTCGATCGACTGCCCCGGCACCAGCACATTGCTCGTCACGAACTGCTGGCTCATGCCGCCCTTGGCCACTTCCAGCCGCGCCCGCATGTGGGTTTCGCTGCTCTCGATCACTGTCGAGGCCGAGCACCAAGGCAGAAACTGCGGGTAGCTGGCCACATCGTTGACCAGATCGTAGAGCGCCTGGGCAGGGTACGGCAGCAGGGCGGAACGTTGAATATGGGTTGTCATCCAGGCGTCACTTCCAAGGCTGGGCGGCGGCGCTTCTCAGCGCACCGAAAACAGGTTCTGCGCATTGCACAGCGCCTGCATTGTCCGGGATTCGATCCGCAGGCTCAAGCACACCGAAATCCCATAGCCGACGACGCGACGACTGCCTATAATGCGGCCCCTATGGCTAAGCAAAAGAAACATCCGACCGGGACCATCGCGCAAAACAAGAAAGCGCGACACGATTACTTCATCGAACACAAGTTCGAGGCCGGGCTGGTCCTGTCCGGCTGGGAAGTAAAGAGCCTGCGGGCCGGCAAGGCGCACCTGACCGACAGCTACGTGCTGCTCAAGGATGGCGAAGCCTGGCTGTTCGGCAGCCACATCACCCCGCTGACCGCCGCCAGCACCCACGTGATCGCCGACCCGATCCGTACGCGCAAACTGCTGCTGAACAAGCGCGAGCTTGAGCGCCTGGAAGCAGCTGTGGCGCAGAAAGGCTACACCTGTGTGGCCTTGGCGCTGTACTGGAGCAAGCACCTGATCAAGTGCGAGATCGCGCTAGGTAAGGGCAAGAAGGAATTCGACAAGCGCGATACCCAGCGCGAGCGCGATTCCAACCGCGAGATCCAGCGTGCGGTGCGCAACAAGGGCAAGGAAGACTAATTCCTGCTCACCCGCTGTGGGAGCGGGCTTGCCCCGCGATAGCGATGGTGAATGTACCGCCGCCATCGCGGGCAAGCCCGCTCCTACAGGGTCATGCGCTGCTTGTGGGGGCGCAGTTTCTTAGCGTCCGCTGCGCCGCTCTGCCCGCGCCACGCGCTGTGCCTCTTGCTGCGCCTCTTCGAGCACCTCCTGCACATACAGAATGTGCCGGCTCGACACCTCACGCGCCTCTTCCGCCCGCCCCTCGACAATCGCCTGATACAGCTCGCGATGCTGGCTGATGAGCATGTCGCGCGTCTCTGAACGCTGCTGATACATGCCACCAATGTTGGTCACCACGTTGCGCTTGAGCAGGTCGAACAACCCCCGGATGGTATGCAGCAACACGGCGTTGTGGCTGGCCTCGGCAATCGCCAGGTGGAAACTGGCATCCGCCGCGCCCTCCTCCGCCCGGCTGACTTCGTCCTTGCGCGAATAGCAATCTTGCAACGCATCGAAGGCTGCCTTGAGCCGCTCACGATCAGGCTCGGTCGCCCGCTGCGCCGCGTAGTAGGCGCATGACGCCTCCAGCGTGTGGCGAAACTCGAGCAAATCGCGCTGCGCCTCAGGGCTGTGCTCGAGCAACTGCAGCAGCGGGTCGCTGAAGGTCGCGCCGAGCGAGGCCGCAACATAGTTGCCACCGCCCTGGCGGCTGACCAACAAGCCCTTGGCCACCAATTTCTGGATCGCCTCACGCAGCGATGGGCGCGACACGCCGAACTGCTCGGCCAGAACGCGCTCAGCCGGCAAGCGCTGACCCGAGGTCAGCGTCCCTTCGAGAATCATCCCTTCCAGCCGCTCGACAATGTCGTCGGACAGGCGCCGTTGGCGGACCTGATCAAAAACCATCACATGCTCTCCACAAACCCCCGTACCGATTTCGGGGGCGCCTATTCTGGCCTATCCAGGCGCAACCGACACGCATCAGTTGGCGATTTTCGCCCACCGACAACGGCCCGTTCATCGGCATCCGACCAAAGTTTGCCGCGAGACAAATTGACACAGCCGCAGCCACGCTTTTAACCTAGCGTCCAGACATTGTAAATTGGTCTTACCAATTATCCAATGCCAGTGCTGACCAACAACAATTAGGGGCCACCCCATATGCAAACCTGGCAACAACTCTATACCCCTCTGGGAAGCCTTGGCCTGTCCGCACTGGCGGCGGTCATTCCCATCGTATTCTTCTTCCTCGCCCTCGCCGTGTTCCGCCTCAAAGGCCACGTGGCCGGTAGCATCACGCTCGGGCTGTCGATCCTGGTAGCGATCTTCGCCTTCAACATGCCGGTGGACATGGCCCTGGCCGCCGCTGGTTATGGCTTCCTCTACGGCCTCTGGCCAATTGCCTGGATCATCGTTGCCGCGGTGTTCCTGTACAAACTGACGGTCAAGAGCGGCCAGTTCGAAGTGATCCGCAGCTCGGTGCTGTCGATTACCGACGACCAACGCCTGCAAGTGCTGCTGATCGGCTTCTGCTTCGGCGCCTTCCTCGAAGGCGCAGCCGGCTTCGGCGCCCCGGTGGCCATCACGGCCGCGCTGCTGGTGGGCCTGGGCTTCAACCCACTGTATGCCGCCGGCCTGTGCCTGATCGCCAACACCGCGCCCGTTGCGTTCGGCGCGCTCGGCATCCCGATCATCGTCGCCGGCCAAGTGACTGGCATCGACGCCTTCCACATCGGCGCCATGACCGGCCGCCAGCTGCCGCTGCTGTCGCTGTTCGTGCCGTTCTGGCTGGTGTTCATGATGGACGGCCTGCGCGGCGTCAAAGAAACCTGGCCTGCCGCCCTGGTCGCCGGCCTGAGCTTCGCCGTGACCCAGTACTTCACCTCGAACTTCATCGGCCCAGAACTGCCGGACATCACCTCGGCCCTGGCCAGCCTGGTAGCGCTGACCCTGTTCCTGAAAGTGTGGCAGCCCAAGCGCTCGTTCGCCGAAGCCAAGGGCAGCGTCGGCGCCGCCGTGGTGCAGTCCAGCGGCAGCCAGCCTTCGCCGTACAGCCTGGGTGAAATCTTCAAGGCCTGGTCGCCGTTCCTGATCCTCACCGTGCTGGTGACCATCTGGACCCTGAAGCCATTCAAGGCCGCCTTCGCCCCGGGCGGCGCGATGTACAACTTCGTGTTCAACTTCGCCATCCCGCACCTCGACCAGCTGGTGATCAAGACCGCTCCGATCGTCGCTGCACCGACTGCAATGCCAGCAGTGTTCAAGCTCGACCCGATCTCGGCCACTGGCACGGCGATCTTCCTCTCCGCACTGATTTCCATGGCAGTGCTGAAGATCAACTTCAAAACTGGTCTGACCACTTTAAAAGAGACCTTCTGGGAGCTGCGCTGGCCGATCCTGTCGATCGGCATGGTGCTGGCCTTCGCCTTCGTCACCAACTACTCGGGCATGTCCTCGACCATGGCCCTGGTCCTGGCGGGCACCGGCGCTGCGTTCCCGTTCTTCTCGCCGTTCCTGGGCTGGCTGGGCGTATTCCTGACCGGCTCGGACACCTCGTCCAACGCCCTGTTCGGCTCGCTGCAGGCCACCACTGCGCACCAGATCGGGGTCAGCGACACCCTGCTGGTAGCGGCCAACACCAGCGGCGGCGTGACCGGCAAGATGATCTCGCCGCAATCGATCGCCGTGGCCTGCGCCGCGACTGGCCTGGTCGGCAAGGAATCGGACCTGTTCCGCTTCACCGTCAAGCACAGCCTGTTCTTCGCCACCATCGTCGGCCTGATCACCCTGGTCCAGGCGTACTGGCTCACCGGCATGCTGGTTCACCACTAAAGTGACAGGGGCCGGATGCGTCGCGGCGCATCCGGCAGCCGCCCCTTTCAACCTTTGCAGCGAGATTCCATGATCATTTCTGCCTCCACCGACTATCGCGCCGCGGCCCAGCGCAAGCTGCCGCCGTTCCTGTTCCACTACGCCGACGGTGGCGCCTACGCCGAGTACACCCTGCGCCATAACGTCGAAGACCTGGCCAGCATCGCCCTGCGTCAGCGCGTGCTGAAAAACATGTCCGAGCTGAGCCTTCAGACGCAACTGTTCGGCGAGACCTTGAGCATGCCGGTCGCCCTGGCTCCGGTCGGCCTGACCGGCATGTACGCCCGCCGCGGCGAAGTGCAGGCGGCGCGTGCGGCAGCCGCCCACGGCATTCCGTTCACCATGTCGACGGTGTCGGTGTGCCCGATCGAAGAAGTCGCCCCGGCCATCAACCGGCCGATGTGGTTCCAGCTGTACGTGCTCAAGGACCGCGGCTTCATGCGCAACGCCCTGGAGCGGGCCAAGGCCGCTGGGGTCAAGACGCTGGTGTTCACCGTCGACATGCCCGTACCCGGCGCGCGCTATCGCGATGCCCACTCCGGCATGAGCGGCAAGAACGGCCCGCTGCGCCGGGTGCTGCAAGCCATGACCCACCCCGAGTGGGCCTGGGATGTCGGCGTGATGGGCCGCCCGCACGACTTGGGCAACATCTCCACTTATCGGGGCAACCCCACGGGCCTGGCCGACTACATCGGCTGGCTGGGCAACAACTTCGACCCGTCGATCTCCTGGAAAGACCTGGAGTGGATCCGCGAGTTCTGGGACGGCCCGATGATCATCAAGGGCATCCTCGACCCGGATGACGCCCGTGACGCCGTCAAGTTCGGCGCCGACGGCATCGTCGTGTCCAACCACGGTGGCCGCCAGCTCGACGGCGTGCTGTCGAGCGCCCGCGCCCTGCCGGCGATTGCCGATGCGGTCAAAGGCGAGATCAAGATCCTCGCCGACTCCGGCATCCGCAGCGGCCTGGACGTCGTACGCATGATCGCCCTCGGCGCCGACAGCGTGCTGATCGGCCGCGCCTTCCTCTGGGCCCTGGCCACCCATGGCGAAGCCGGGGTGAAGAACCTGCTCGAACTGTTCGAAAAAGAAATGCGCGTCGCCATGGTGCTCACCGGCGCCAAGTCGATCAGCGAGATCACACGCGATTCGCTGGTGCGCGAACTGGGCGCCTGAACGCCTGCACCCAATACCGCCTGATAATCACCGGGGCACCTCGCGCAACAGACGCGACGGCCCCGCGAGGAGATTGCATGAGCTTGCCCGCCGCGTTCCTCAGAGATGCCGAGCGCCTGATCCCCGCAGACCGCCGTTTTGACGACCCGACCTCGACCCTGGCCTTTGGCACCGATGCCAGCTTCTATAGGCTGATCCCCAAGCTGGTAGTGAGGGTCGAGTCCGAGGACGAGGTGGTCGGCCTGCTGCACCTGGCCCAGCGCGAGCGCGTGCCAGTGACCTTCCGCGCCGCCGGCACCAGCCTGTCTGGCCAGGCCATCAGCGACTCGGTGTTGATCGTGCTGGGGGATAACTGGAACGGCAAAGAGATCCGTCGCCAGGGCGAGCAGATCCGCCTGCAACCCGGCGTGATCGGCGCCCAGGCCAACGCCTGGCTGGCCCCGTTCGGGCGCAAGATCGGCCCCGACCCGGCCTCGATCAACGCCTGCAAGATCGGCGGCATCGTCGCCAACAACGCCAGCGGCATGTGCTGCGGCACTGCGCAAAACACCTATCACACCCTCGCCGGCCTGCGCCTGGTACTGGCCGACGGCACCCGCCTGGACAGTGAAGACCCGGCCAGCGTCGCCGCCTTCGAACAGAGCCACGCCGAGCTGCTCGGCGAACTGGCCCGGCTCGGCCGCGAGACCCGCGCCAACAGCGAACTGGCGGCCAAGATCCGCCACAAATACCGCCTGAAGAACACCACAGGTCTGTCGCTCAACGCACTGGTGGACTACGACCAACCGCTGGATATCCTGCAGCACCTGCTGGTCGGTTCCGAAGGCACCCTGGGCTTTATCAGCGCGGTGACCTACGACACGGTGCTCGACCACCCGCACAAGGCCTCGGCACTGATCGTCTTCCCGACCGTGGAAAGCTGCTGCAAGGCGGTGACGGTGCTCAAGCGCCAGCCGGTTTCTGCGGTCGAATTGCTCGACCGCCGCAGCCTGCGTTCGGTACAGGACATGCCCGGCATGCCGGTGTGGGTCAAGGCGCTGTCGGACAACGCCTGCGCCCTGCTGATCGAGTCGCGCGCCGCCAGCCAGAGCCTGCTGCACGAGCAACTCGAACTGATCATGGCCTCGATCGCCGACTTCCCGCTGGAGCAGAAAGTCGACTTCAGCGAAGACCCGGCCGTGTACAACCTGCTGTGGAAGATCCGCAAAGACACCTTCCCTGCCGTCGGCGCAGTACGCCAGACCGGCACCACGGTGATCATCGAAGACGTGACCTTCCCGGTCGAGCAACTGGCCGAAGGCGTCAACCGGCTGATCCAGCTGTTCGACAAGCACCACTACGACGAGGCGATCATTTTCGGCCACGCGCTGGAAGGCAACCTGCACTTCGTCTTCACCCAAGGCTTCAACAGCGCGCAAGAAGTGGCGCGCTATCAAGCGTTCATGGATGACGTCGCGCAGCTGGTGGCGGTCGAATTTGGCGGCTCGCTCAAGGCCGAGCACGGCACCGGACGCAACATGGCGCCCTTCGTCGAGCTGGAATGGGGGCATGACGCCTACCAACTGATGTGGCAGCTCAAACGCCTGCTCGACCCCAACGGCATCCTCAACCCGGACGTGGTCCTGAGCGAAGACCCAGCCATCCACCTCAAGCACCTCAAGCCCCTGCCGGCGGCCGACGAGATCGTCGACAAGTGCATCGAGTGCGGCTTCTGCGAACCGGTCTGCCCGTCCAAAGGCCTGACCCTCAGCCCGCGCCAACGCATCGTCATGTGGCGCGACATCCAGGCCAAGAAGCGCGCCGGCGAAGACGTGCGCGAACTGCTGCGCAGCTATCAATACCAAGGCATCGACACCTGCGCCGCCACTGGCCTGTGCGCCCAGCGCTGCCCGGTCGGCATCAACACCGGCGAGCTGGTGAAGAAACTGCGCGGCCAGGCCGCCGAGCACGAGAAGACCGCCGACTGGCTGGCCGAGCACTTCCACACCGCCCTACGCGGCGCCCGCTTCACCCTGGCCGCCGCCAACGGCGCACGCAAGCTACTCGGTGCGCCACGTCTGGGGCGGATCAGCGCCTCATTGAGCAAAGCCAGCAACGGCCGCCTGCCGCAGTGGACCCCAGCGATGCCGCAGCCACTGCGCGCCATCGACTTCGGCCCGGCAAGCAACGACGCCCGGCCACGGGTGGTGTACCTGGCCGCCTGCGTATCGCGGGTCATGGGCCCGGCCTACGCCGACCGCGAGCAAAGTTCGCTGCTCGACAAGACCCGCGCCCTGCTGGAGAAAGCCGGTTACCAGGTGGTGTTCCCCGACAACGCCGACAGCCTGTGCTGCGGCCAGCCGTTCGCCTCCAAAGGCTACGCCGAGCAGGCCGAGCACAAACGCCAGGAGCTGATCAACGCCCTGCTGCATGCCAGCCGCGGCGGGCTTGACCCGATCTACTGCGACACCAGCCCCTGCACCTTGCGCCTGGTGCAAGACCTGGGCGAAACCCGCCTGGACCTGTACGACCCGGTGCGCTTCATCCGCACCCACCTGCTCGAGCGCCTGGAGTTCACCCCCCAGGAGGAGCCGGTGGCCGTGCATGTCACCTGCAGCACCCAGCACCTGGGCGAAAGCCAGGCGCTGATCGACCTGGCGCGGCGCTGCAGCAAACAGGTGGTGATCCCCGAAGGCATTCACTGCTGCGGCTTCGCCGGCGACAAAGGCTTCACCACCCCAGAGCTCAACGCCCACTCGCTGCGCAGCCTCAAGGATGCGGTGCAGTACTGCAGCGAAGGCATCTCGACCAGCCGCACCTGCGAGATTGGCCTGTCGAGCCACAGCGGGATCGACTATCACGGGCTGGTCTATCTGGTAGACCGCGTGACCCGGGCGCGGAGTATCTGATCGAGCGCGGTGTTTGTGGGGCGACCTGAATGATCACATCATCCATGATCGCCCCGGGCCCTTTGCGGGGATCTGAATGAACACTTCATCCATAGCCGCCGCGAACACCGTGGATCTGAATGAACACTTCATCCATAGCCGCCGCGAACCCCTTGGATCTGAATGAACACTTCATCCATAGCCGCCGCGAACACCGTGGATCTGAATGAACACTTCATCCATAGCCGCCGCGAACCCCGTGGATCTGAATGAACACTTCATCCATAGCCGCCGCGAACCCCGTGGATCTGAATGAACAGTTCATCCATAGCTGCCGCGAACCCTGTGGATCTGAATGAACAGTTCATCCATAGCCGCCGCGAACCCTGTGGGAGCTGGCTTGCCTGCGATCGAGGGCAAAGCCCTCGCCTACGGCCTCCAGCCGTAAGACATTTCCGAACCTGCAACCAAATACTTCAGCTCAACCACGCTTGGGAATTACCCTACGACCGCTACAGCCGTTTCGCTGTTGTTGAGCACGAGCATCAGGGCTAATTTCCTCGGGTCGTCGTTTTAGGCGACCGGGTGTGAGAGCCTGAGACCTAGCTGTAGCCATATGGCAGCTGTGCGCGGGCAGGATTCGTCCTGGCCGGGTTCCTAGGTCTCCGGTCTCTCACCCCGCGAACAGCTGCCACCCTAATCCTGTGAGAGGGATTTCGCTGGGAGCTCCTGACCGACCCTAGGAGTTGCACCATGAAAAAACTCGTCCCCGACCCACCCCACCTCAAACTGCTCACCCCCTCTGACACCTGCACCCGGACCACCCCCAACCCGAACACCCCCTCCCCTGCAGCTATCAAGGAATGATCAGATGACCCACGACCTCAGAAACTGGAAAACCGCCGGTAGCGAAACCTTCCTCGACCTCTACGGCATCCTGCCCGGCGTCCCCGCCGAACGCGCCTTCGAAGAACTCTCGACCATGCTCGGCCTGATCCGCCACCTCACCCTCGAAGCCGAGATCAACGGCGATCACATGGCCCTCGGCGCAGCCCGCTACCTCAGCGCCTTCGCCAAAGCCGTGGCCGATGACATCGAACTGGGCAAGCTCTACCCCAACGCCCAGCCCTGACAGCGCGCCCTATCCGCCAGCCAGCACTTGGATTGAACCCACGCCCAAACGCCACAGTCCACCCTTCAGGCCCACCTTCCAGAGGCCTTGCAGAAGGAGACACCCATGAAAGGTACTGCTCTCTCAGCCCTGTTCGCGGCGGCCACCCTGCTGGCTTCCCCCGTGTTCGCCGCCGACGACCTGTGCGCCCTGAACCTGCAGAAAATCGACGACAGCATGGCCACCGCCGGCGCCACCTCCGAAGGCCTCGACAAAGCCCTCACCGAGCACGTCGACAAAGCCAAGGCCGCCCAGGCCTCCGGCGATACCAAAGAATGCATCGCCATTACCAGCAAAGTGCTCGAACGCCTGGAGAAAACCGACAAAGGCAGCGGCACCAGCGGCGGTAGCGGCGGCGCGTGAGGCCCGGCACGGGCGACGACAGGACCAGTTGTCGACGTCGCCCGCGCAAAGGCGTATACTCCGCCTTGCGTGCTGAAAAGCACGTTCAGCTAGAGCTGAGTGTGGGGCCGATTAGGATTCGACGCCGGTCACGAAACTCTAGGTGCATGCCGAGTTGGTAACAGAACTCGTAAATCCACTGTTGCAACTTTCTATAGTTGCCAATGACGAAAACTACGAGGGTTACGCTCTCGCTGCGTAAGCAGCTGAGCCCGCTCTCCTGGTAGCTTCGGCTCCAGCAATCACTAGGGGATGCCTGTAAACCCGAAGTGATTGTCATACAGAACAGGATCGTCGTGTAGCACGTTGGGGGCAAAGCGACTAAAACTTACCCAACTCGTCCAAAGCACCCTGCCACTCGGGCGGCTGCGGATTAACTCAGTAGAGACGGCTAAGCATGTAGTACCGACAGCGGAGTACTGGCGGACGGGGGTTCAAATCCCCCCGGCTCCACCACATTCCAAGAAAGAAGACGCCTTAGGGCGTCTTTTTTTGTGGGTGGGATTTAGTAAATACGCGGCCTCCAGCGCTTTTCGGTCTTTTAACATTTTTGAGTTCGAGCCATTTGGGTATTCCAAGCGGTATTCCAGCCCATCCGGTAGTGGTCTTTGGAGTACCGAGTCAGCGGCTGAGGACAATCTCATGCCTGCTCAAAACCTCTGCCTCTCCGATGAGAGCTCAAGCGAGTCAAACCCGCGTCCAAGGATTATGTCCTCACGGACGGTGACGGTTTGCAGCTCCGAGTACGCAGCAACGGCTCGTTGCTGTGGAATTTCAACTACCGCGAACCGGTGACCGAGAAGCGCATCAACATCGGCTTCGGGACCTATCCCGAACTGTCACTGGCGAATGCACGAAAGAAGGCAGTCGAAGCGCGCGAGCTGCTCGCACAGGGCATCGATCCGAAGGTGCAGCGCAACACGCAGAATGAAGCCAAGCGCGCAGAAACGGAACACACCTTCGAAAACGTGGCTACCGCTTGGTTCGAGCTCAAGGAAGACTCGGTCACCCCAGCCTACGCCGAGGACATCTGGCGGTCGCTCACGCTGCACGTGTTCCCCGATTTGAAGACGACACCACTCACAAAAATCACCGCGCCGATGGTGATCGCATTGCTTCGTCCAATCGAAGCGAAAGGCAGCCTGGAGACGGTCAAGCGTCTTAGCCAGCGGCTAAACGAGATCATGACCTACGGCGTAAACTCCGGCCTGATCTTCGCCAACCCACTCACCGGCATCAGGGCGGTATTCAAGAAGCCCAAGAAAGAGAACATGGCCGCGCTTCCGCCAGAAGAACTCCCCGAGCTCATGCTGGAGATCGCGAACGCTAGCATCAAACGCACCACCCGCTGCCTGATCGAATGGCAGTTGCATACGATGACTCGCCCCGCCGAGGCGGCGACCACTCGGTGGGCAGACATCGACTTTGAAAGGCGTGTCTGGACGATCCCACCGGAGCGGATGAAGAAGCGCCGCCCACACAGCATCCCGTTGAGTGATCACGCCGTCGCGTTGTTGGAGTCATTGAAGACTCACAGCGGCCATCGCGAATACGTCTTCCCGGCAGACAGAAATCCACGCACTCACGCGAATAGCCAGACTGCCAACATGGCATTGAAACGTATGGGCTTCCAAGAGCGGTTGGTCAGCCACGGCATGCGCTCGATGGCCAGCACCATCTTGAATGAACATGGGTGGGACCCGGAACTCATTGAGGTCGCACTGGCGCATGTCGACAAGGATGAGGTGCGCAGCGCCTACAACCGAGCCGACTACATTGAGCGTCGGCGACCCATGATGGCTTGGTGGAGTGAGCACATCCAGAAAGCCGCCACCGGCAGCCTGCTCGCCTCTGCATACGGCCAAGTCAGAGACAAGAACGTGGTGCCGATCCGCTAGCTCTGTACAGCGCAAGAACGGCAGCAGCAACCTTTGAGCGCTCAAGATTCGGGGCAGGCAGCCTCGCTTATCCGCTTTTTAACACGGGTCCATCCAAACAGGGCTGCAAAGCCGCCCTGTTTGGATGGACCTCACTTTGAAGAGCTAAAAGCCACGGCTTTGTCCGGGATTTACCACAGAACTCCACCGATGGATAACCGCTTTTCACGTCCCCAAGAGCGCTGAATTTCGGCCCTTGACCGGGTTTATACACAGGCGTAGAACTGACCGTGCAAGCGCTGTCGATGACAGCACCCAAGGTGACCCGAACCTTGAAGGTCACGCCGCTCACGCGGTGGTTCTTCCCAAGGGCGATTCGCATCCGGCAGCTCGTACGGTCACTACCCATGTGATGGATGCTCTTACACATATAGCGCTCGTGCGCCAGATACACCGTACCTCGCTGCCCTGCAGCAACCTATCCGCTTGGCCGAATACTGCGCCAACCTGTGCCCGTCTCTTTCTTCTGGAAAGAGACGGGCACTTCTACCGCTGCTGCAGCCCTGATCGCACAAGGCTTTGCGGCATTCCCCCTCGTGACAATCGGCGTGACAAACGCCGATGTCACCAGCAACAGCGCTGTAGATGATGGTGCCGCAGACCAGGGAATGGACTGCACCTGACTGACAGTCAGGCATGCCCCGGTCATCACATCGCTGCCTTCATCCAACTCAGGATCTTCAGGCGCTGGTTTCGTCAGCCAATGCAACCTCCACCCGCCCACCGGTATCGGTGCTCAGGAGGCCAGATCATGAGACGCCCTTGCTCCCGGTCGTAAGGAGCCGCTAGTTCCGCGTTAGAGGACACCCCACAGGTCGCAGGGGCCTTGATGCCTGATAACACTCAACATTCTTGGCGGGATGACGTGGGGGGAGGATCGGAGAACGGCAGATGAGGTGACCGACATGGCATTGGTAGGTAGACGCGATGGTCGCAATTTCGGTTATGGCACTGGTCGATGCGGCATTTACCTGTGTTTGAACGGGATCGAGCAGCCAAGACCTACTCAGCAATTGCTGCTCCCCGGCCTGAAAAACCTGGAAGCAGAGCACGTTGATCGGAATGTCCCGCTTACTGAGGTACTGCACGATTCGTTCAGTACTCGCATCCAGCTCAGTGGCGACAATGATCAATTGATGGCTAGCGTTCAGCTCATCGTCGTCCAGCACACGCCCGAAGCGGGTTTGGAAGTCGACATGAAGGCTGCGGCCAGGGCGGAATCGTTGATAGACCGCAGCAATATCATTTCCCGTCAGCCCATCTACCCAGGCTGCGTAATCAAGCGTCTGTGCCTCACGCGGCGTACGGTCTCGCTCGAGCTCGATCAGTACAAGGCTGCCATCGGGGGCGACGGCGAGCAGGTCGATCCGGCCGCCCATGCCGGTGGATTCTTGCCTTCCTATCAGCATCCATTCTTCGGACAGGATGTTTGGCGAGTGGACGATCATGTCCTCTAAAAGCTGCTCGCTTGGTAACTGGCTTTGGTAGAGCTTTTGGGGGGTTGAACCAACGGTCCAAACGTCGGTTTTGATGGGCACGGGGCATTCCTTGAGTGCTTTGGTGTGCGGCAGTCAAGCATGCCCCAGTGATCACATCGCCGCGCTCACCCGGCTCAGGATCTCGCGACACTGTCCTCGTCAGCCAATGCAGCCTCCACCCGCCCACCGGTAACAGTGCTCAGGAGGCCAGATCATGAGATGCCCTTGCCCCCGGACGTAAGGAGCAGCCAGTCCCGCGCTAGAGGTCCCCGACAGGCCGCGCAGCCTAGACCCCTGATAAGACTCAGTATCCTTGGAGGGATGAAGTGGGGCGAGGGTCTGGGAACGTTAGGAAGTCCGCTTGGCGACGGAGGTCTGCTTCCGCCCATCTGCAGTTTGGTACGGCACCCACCCGCTAACCGTATTCATAGCTTTTCTGTACACCCTGTGGGTGCGATACTCCGCCGCACTATTGAAATTCCATCCTTTTGCTGGCTCAGCCCTGCTTAAGGCAGAAAATTTCATTCAATTTGCCTGATCAACTAGCTAAAAGTACTCGCCGTGAACAAGCAACAGCTCGCAGCCAAGATCTGGGAATCTGCCAACCAGATGCGATCCAAGATCGAGGCTAACGAATACAAGGACTACATCCTTGGCTTCATCTTCTACAAGTATCTCTCCGACAAGCTGTTGGCCTTCGCCTCCGCCGAGGGCTTCACGGACGAAGACTTTAGTGCGGTGACTGACGAGGACACGGAAACCGTTGACCACTTCAAGTCCAACCTGGGCTACTTCATCGCCCACAAGCACCTGTTTTCGACGTGGCTTGAGCAAACCAGCGACTTCAATGTTGCTGATGTTCGCGAAGCCCTGTCGGCCTTTGGCCGCCTGATCCACCCGAACCACAAGCGCCTGTTCGATGGCATCTTCAAGACGCTGGAGACCGGGCTGAGCAAGCTGGGCGATACCGCAGCGAAACAGACCAAGGCGATCAGCGAGCTTCTCCAGCTAATCAAAGACATCCCCATGGATGGCAAGCAGGGCTACGACGTGCTCGGCTTCATCTATGAGTACCTGATTGGCATGTTTGCCGCCAATGCGGGCAAGAAGGCGGGCGAGTTCTACACCCCGCACGAGGTGTCCGTGCTGATGTCTGAGGTCATCGCGCATCATCTGAAGGATCGCCAAACCATCCAGATCTACGACTCCACCAGCGGCTCGGGATCGCTGCTGCTCAACATCGGCCAAGCCATCGCCAAGCACATGGGCGACAAAGACAGCATCAAGTATTACGCTCAAGAGCTGAAGGAGAACACCTACAACCTCACGCGCATGAATCTGGTCATGCGCGGCATCCTTCCGGGCAACATCGTCACCCGCAACGCTGACACGCTGGAAGACGACTGGCCGTACTTCGACGAGCAAGACCCGGTCAACAGTTACGATCCGCTGTACCTGGATGCGGTGGTCTCGAACCCGCCTTACTCGCAGAAGTGGGATCCACAACACAAGGACGCTGACCCGCGCTACGCCCGCTTCGGTGTAGCCCCCAAGTCCAAGGCCGACTACGCCTTCCTACTGCACGACCTGTACCACCTGAAGCCCAACGGCATCATGGCCATCGTCCTGCCGCACGGCGTGCTGTTCCGGGGCGGAGAGGAAGGCGTCATCCGCAAACAGCTGATCGAGAACGACCACCTCGAAACCATCATCGGGCTGCCATCCAACATCTTCTTCGGCACTGGTATCCCAACTGTCATCCTCGTGCTTAGGCAAAAGCGCGAAGGTAGCGATGTGCTGTTCGTGGATGCCTCCAAGGGTTTCGCCAAAGAGGGCAAGAACAACAAGCTCCGCGCTTGCGACATCAAGAAAATCACCGATGTGGTGATCGCCCGCGCCACCGTGCCCGGCTTCAGCCGTTTGGTGCCTAAGACCGAGCTGCAAGGCGAGACCAACGACTACAACCTCAACATTCCGCGGTACGTGGATTCGTGCGAGCCACTCGAAAATTGGGATCTCTACGCCTCGATGTTCGGCGGCATCCCGCTGCGCGAACTGGATGTGCTGACCGATTACTGGAGTGCCTTCCCCAACCTGCGCGCGGCTTTGTTCACCTTGGACGGCACGCCGTACGCCCAACCGAAGGCGGATGACCTAGCTGCAGCCGTGCGCAAGCACCCTGACGTGACGAAGTTCGACGACGCCTTCACTCGCGCGTTCGACGGTTTCAAGCCCTGGCTGCGCAGCGAGCTGATCGGCAGGATGCTGACGCTGCAGGTCCCTCGTCAGGAAGCGCTGATCTGCGAGGAACTGTTTGCTCGCTTGGCCAAGTTCGGCACGGTGACGCTCATCGACAAGTACCAGGCGTATCAGGTCCTCGATGACCACTGGCAACCTATCGCGGTGGATTTCGAAATCCTTCAGACCGAGGGCTTTGGTGCTACCCGCGTAGTCGACCCAAACTTCGTCGTCAAGAAGAAGGATGGGAAGGACGTGGAGGTGCAAGACGGATGGAAAGGTCGCATCCTGCCCTTTGACCTTGTGCAGTTGGCACACCACAAAAAGGAAGTGGACGCACTCCGCAAGAAGGAGGTCGAACTGGCCGAGGTAGTAGCACAGCTGGACGAACTGCTAGAGAGCTTCAGCGACGACGACAAGGCCAAAGACACGTTCAACGAAGCCGGCGACAAGTTCGCTGCAGCGGCCGTGGCCAAGGAAGCTAAAGAGTTGGCAGCCGAGGCCCAAGAATCAGGTACCTTCGACACCGAGTCCTATGAGGCCAAGATCATCCAGGCGGCCAAAGTGCTGGCCAAAGAGAAGTCACTGAAAGCGGCCATCAAGAAGGACGCAGCTGAGCTACACCTGAAGACCAAGGCCACCATCGAGTCGTTAAACGACGCACAGATTATTGCCCTGCTCGAAAGCAAGTGGCTTTCACCACTGGTGGACGAGCTGCATCGCTTGCCTGGCCTGGTAACATCTAGCCTCGTGGCCAAGTTGCAAGCTTTGGTTGAGAAGTACCAGATCACTTATGCAGACAACGCTCGTGACATCCAGCAAGCCGAGGAAGCCTTGGTGGGCATGCTCGGAGAACTGGATGGCGGCGAATTCGACCTCAAGGGCATTGAGGAACTAAAGACTTTGCTGGCCGGGGACTGAGATGATCAATCGGACCGCAGGCGGCGTACCAAGGATTCGTTTCAAGGGGTTTGACGCGGCATGGGAGCGGAAGAAGCTTGGGCAGATATACACGGAGCGAAACGAACGTGGTAATGACTCTCTGCCCATCTTGTCAGTCTCCATTCATAGCGGGATATCGAATGGCGAATTGAGCACCGAAACCCTCGGAAAGAAGGTGCGTCGAAGCGAAGACAAGTCGCTGTACAAGCGCGTTCAATCGGGGGATCTCGTATTGAACATGATGCGCGCGTGGCAGGGGGCCCTTGGCGTCGCGCAAATTGAGGGGATGGTCAGCCCGGCCTATCTCACAGCAGCGCCAGATGAAACCACCTACCCGTTGTTCATGGACTGCGGTTTGAGGCGCCCTCAAGTTGTGGCCCAAATGAACAAGCTGTCTTATGGCGTCACGGACTTCAGAAAACGGCTGTACTGGGATTCATTTGTTCGCGTTAAATTCGCTGTCCCTTCTGTAGCAGAGCAACAGAGAATCACCTCATACTTCTCTAATCTCAGTTCACTGATTTCCTTACACCAGCGCAAGTATGACAAACTCGTCAAACTAAAGAAGGCAATGCTTCAGAGGATGTTTCCGCGTGCTGGCGCTGCGATACCGGAACTGCGCTTCAAGGGGTTCTCAGATGATTGGATGACTGAGCGTTTGGGCCAAATCGGAAGAACGCAGTCGGGGATTGGTTTTCCTGAGGCTGAACAGGGAGGCAAGGTCGGTATTCCATTCTTCAAGATTTCAGACATGAGCCTGACTGGAAACGAGCATGAGATGCTCGTCGCCAACAACTATGTAAGTGATGCCCAGCTGCGCCGAAGGAGATGGGTGCCAATATGCGATGTTCCTGCAGTAGTATTTGCCAAGGTTGGGGCTGCGCTCATGCTAAATCGCAAGAGAATGGTTAGGACTCCCTTTTTCATCGACAACAATTCAATGGCATACATCTTTGATTCCACTTGGGATGAAGATTTTGGCAAGGCATTGTTCGATACGATCTATCTTCCAAAATACGCACAGGTCGGCGCTCTTCCTTCGTACAACGGGGCCGACATTGAGGGTATAGCCGTTCATAGGCCGAAAGACAAGCAGGAACAAAATAAGATTGGTGCCTATTTCAAGCAGCTGGATGCCTTGGTTTCCAAGCATGCGGTCCAGCTCCAGAAACTCAAGCAGATCGAATCCGCTTGTATGGAAGAAATGTTCGCCTGATTTTGAGCCCATCACTTATGACTAACTTTACCAAAGAGTCCGACTTCGAAGCGGCTGTCATCTGCGAGCTGCGTCAGCGCGGCTGGGGTGAGCTAGAGGTTATCAAGTGCCCTAGCGAGGCAGACCTGCTGGCGAACTGGAGGCAGATCCTCTTCGAGAACAACCGGAGCAAGGACCGACTCAACGAGGTGCCTCTGACCGAAAGCGAGATGCAGCAGGTGGTGGAGCAGATCGTCGCTCTGCGCACGCCGCTGAAGCTCAACGGCTTCATCAACGGCAAGACAGTGGCCATCACGAGGGACAACCCGGCCGACATGCTGCACTTCGGCAAGGAGGTGAGCCTGAAGATATATGATCGACACGAGATTGCCGCCGGGCAGAGTCGCTACCAGATTGCCCAGCAGCCACGCTACGCCCGCGCTTCTGAGCTACAGCATGACCGCCGGGGTGACCTGCTGTTGCTCATCAACGGCATGCCGGTGATTCACATCGAGTTGAAGAAGAGCGGTGTGCCGGTCAGCCAGGCTTACAACCAGACTCAGAAGTATGCGCGCGAGGGCGTATTCACCGGGTTGTTCTCGCTGGTTCAGATCTTTGTGGCCATGGAGCCGGGTGAGGCGCTGTACTTCGCTAACCCTGGTCCGGACGGCAAGTTCAACAAGGACTACGCCTTCCACTGGGCTGACTTCAACAACGAGCCCATCAACAACTGGAAGAGCTTCACCTCCAGCCTGCTGTCCATCCCGATGGCGCACCAGCTGATCGGCTTCTACACCGTAGCCGACGAGGCCGACGGCGTGCTGAAGGTAATGCGCAGCTACCAGTACTACGCCGCGCACGCCATTTCCGACAAGGTGGCCAAGACCGATTGGAAAAACCCAAACCGCCTAGGCGGCTACATCTGGCACACCACCGGCTCGGGCAAGACCATGACAAGCTTCAAGTCGGCGCAGCTCATCGCCAACTCCAAGGACGCTGACAAAGTGGTGTTCCTGTTGGACCGGGTGGAACTGGGAACGCAGACGCTGAAGGCCTACCGGGACTTTGCCGGTGACAGTAACCAGGTGCAGGCCACTGAAAACACCGGGGTGCTGGTCAAAACGCTGAAGAGCACTGCGCCCGCGGACACCCTGATAGTCACGTCCATCCAGAAGATGAGCCGGATCACGGACGACGCGGATGGTTTGAAGACACAAGACCTGAAGACCATGCGCGACAAACGCATCGTGTTCATCGTGGATGAGTGCCACCGCTCCACCTTCGGCGACATGCTGGCCGACATTAAGGCGAGCTTCTCGGGCGCTGTGTTCTTTGGCTTCAGCGGCACGCCTATCCACAAGGAGAACGTTCGCAAGGACAACACTACGACGGATGTCTTTGGGGACGAACTGCACCGCTACAGCATTGCCGACGGCA
This sequence comes from Pseudomonas sp. NPDC088890, assembly GCF_044900155.1. Taxonomy (NCBI): domain Bacteria; kingdom Pseudomonadati; phylum Pseudomonadota; class Gammaproteobacteria; order Pseudomonadales; family Pseudomonadaceae; genus Pseudomonas; species Pseudomonas sp. NPDC088890. Next base: position 88,593 of record NZ_JBJDNG010000014.1, read on the forward strand.
TCCGCGACAAGAACGTTCTGGGCTTCGATCCTTACCAGGTTCTGACCTACCGCGACCGCGACCTTCGACTGGCAGTGGCGTTGGAGAAGGCCAAGGCATCGTCCGTGGCTGAGGCACTGGCGACCCCAGCGAAGAAGAAGGCCTTCAACCGTTACATGAACGACGTGTCGATGGCAGGCCACGTCGATGCAGCGGGGGAGTACCAGCGCGGCATTGAGGACTACTTGTCGAACGCTCAGTACGAGCGCGACGAGCACCACCATGCCGTGCTGAGGGATATCTCTGACAACTGGGAGGTGCTGAGTCAAGGAGGGAAGTTCCACGCCATCCTTGCCACCAGCAGCATCACTGAGGCGATCGTCTACTACCGCCTCATGAAGGCGAAGTGCCCCACACTGAAGAACACCGCGCTGTTCGACCCGCACATCAGCGATGACGACACCGGTGGTACCGATCCGGCCTTCAAGGCAGCCGGGCTGGAAGAGATCATCAAAGACTACAACGCCACCTATGGTCAGAAGTTCGACATGGGAAGCCATGCGAACTTCAAGAAGGACCTGGCCGCACGTCTAGCCCACAAGGTACCCTACATCCGGGTCGAGGCCGAGCCGGAGAAGCGGCTGGATCTGCTAATCGTGGTGAACCAGATGCTGACCGGCTTCGACTCGAAGTGGGTCAACACGCTGTACTGCGACAAGCTGCTGGATTACGAGACCCTCATCCAGGCGTTCTCACGCACTAACCGGCTGTTCGGGCCAGACAAGCCATTTGGCACGATCCGCTACTACCGCAAGCCGCACACGATGAAGCGCAACGTGGGTGCGGCGGTGAAGGTGTACTCTGGCGACAAGCCCATTGGCCTCTTTGCCGACCAGTTGCCCCGGAACCTAGAGCGCTTGAGCGACTGCTTCACCGAGATCAGTGCTCTCTTCAGCGCTGCGGGCATCACCGACTTTGCCAAGTTGCCCGACGACTTGGCGGCGCGAGCGGCCTTCGCGAAACAGTTCAACCGATTCAGCGCCATCTTGGAGGCCGCCAAAATTCAGGGCTTCAGCTGGGACAAGTTGGTTTACGAGTTCGACACGGATCCCAAGCAGTCGATTGCGTTGACCACCACGAAGCTGCAGTACCTAACGCTGCTGCAACGCTACAAAGAATTGGGCGCGGGCAGCGGCAGTGCCGGCGAAACCATCCCGTTCGACATCGACAGCCACATCACCGAAATCGATACCGGTAAGATCGACGCCGACTACATGAATTCGCGCTTTTCCAAGTACCTCAAGGAGCTGCAGAGCGGAAATGAGCCATCCAAAGAGTTGACCTTGGCCGAACTGCATCGGTCGTTCACTTCGCTCTCGCAGGAGGACCAGAAGTTAGCCGAGATCTTCTTGCACGACATCCAGCGCGGTGATGTGCAGATCGATCCCGCTCGGACCTTCCGCGACTATCTGACGGATTACAAGACGGCCGCAAAAGATAAAGAAGTAGCGGCTATCGTTTCAGCTTTGGGGGTGCAGGCAGCGAAGCTGATTGCTCTGATGAGTACTTATCTCACGGAAGCTAATCTCAATGAGTACGGTAGATTTGATGATCTTAGGAGCACAGTAGATCAAGAAAAAGCAAAGGCATATTTTGACGGTCTTGAGGGTGTTTCACTCCCATTTTTCAAGGTCAAAATCAAGGCTGCCAAGCTTCTGAGCGATTTTCTCCTGCGGGGTGATGTTGAAGGTAGTTAGTAGGTTCGGAGCAAAGGAATCGAGCCAAAAGATACAGGCCTGAAATTCTCCCTCTGCCATTGACCTAAACCCGTGCTTGAGCGTTAGCACTCCATAAACGTCACCCTCTCAAAGACGGGACGGTGTGTCGGCGATGTACTTGAGATACACCGTTCCACAGCAGCAGGGCTTCGTTATCCTCAACCAAGGATTAAGCGCCCCATGAACCCCACATTCAAAGTGGTCCGATGATCTCCGATGCTATGCTCTCGATTTTTCTGGAGCTCGCCGCCATGATGCGACCCGACGCCACAGTCGAAAAGTATACCCCTGCCCCAAACCGGCAGACTTACGAAGATCGATAGACCGCCTCGCGGCTCTGGTCGAGCTGGAGATAAAGGTGGCGGTATTCGATCCAGTGCTTTTCGTCTTTCGTTCTCAACAAATCTCGCAACCGCGTGAAGATCTTTTATTAGGAGCGCAACCGCTCCTGGAAGTCCGGCCTTTACGCTTAGCGCTGATCTGTACAAAGCGTAGCTCCATCACAATGGACCGCACTTAGTTGACTACCTCAGTATTCTGAACATCGTAGATCCTCTGAGAGAAATGAGATTTAAGCCGGTGATCTAACAGCGCCTTGAAAATATCCGGACAGCTTTCGACTGTTGGTGTAATTCTGCCGTCAGTTTCAAATGTAATGTTAAGCCCAAAATTCGCGGACTCCCTTCGAAGGTTGTTCATAAATCTGTCGTCGAGATAATGACCCTTCATCTTGATGGCTGAAGCTCGGCGCAGCTGCATAGCATTTGTACCCACGTAGGCACTTACCGCATCCGTGGCTGTAAACAGTACTTGAAACGCTTGCTCTGCGAGCAGTTGAGTGAAGTCCTCTTGATGCGCAGCTTTATGGCTCAAAATAGACTCAAAACCTTTCTTATTTTTGATGAAGACCTTGTCACCAAGCACTGCTATATCAAAGTCTTTGGCGATGTGGAAACTAGGCGCCTCGTCCAGCTTGAGCGTTTTAGACTTGAATAAGGTGTGAATGGCGCCTTTTCGCTTTGTGGTTTTCCAAGTCGAATCAGTTTTTCGAACACAATATAGGTTTCCCTGCGCACTGGAGAATTTCACCGCGTAGAAGTCTGCGTTTGCTAGTTCCTCCATCTTCGAGATGCGCTTGGCCGGAGTTTGGTCTTGTGACTCCGCTACGAAATTGGCGGCATGGGTCTCGTCCTGCGGGATCGTTAATACGCTAGAAGGGTTGTTCTCCGCAAGAAGGTTGTATTCAAAGGTTTCGGTGATAGCTGTTTTGAAGGCCAGGGCGGTGGTCTTCAAAGCGTCTCTGAGGTCGTCGTCCACACTTACCCACTTGCCAGTGTATTTAGGCGTAGGAGGGGTGCCCTTAGTGGAGCGTTTAAAAATCCAGAAATTGACTACCGCCTGGTCGAGGTCGTAGTCGTGCAGATCCCGTAGTACTGCCATCGCTAATCCTTTTTCATGATGATTTCTTGAACAAACTCGACGTCGACATCCGTCTTAGGAATGAACTCCGTTTTACCAAAAGCTTTATCGACCCGCTCAGTCGTACTATTTTGGTAGGTGTACTTGATCTCATAGAGCTTCCACCCCTTGATAATCAGGATGGGATTAAGAATAACTGACCGGTTTTGTAGGACAGCCAGAAAATCCACGCCATGAATAGGATTAAACCCAGGACCTTGTTCAACTGACCGTATTCAATACACATAAATGAGACGACGTAGGGAACGACGTAGTTTATGAGATCGGTAGGAATCTGCTTAGATTCCTTAATGGAAATACGTTGTGGAATCTGCCCGCTCGACATCACGAAGGGCGTAATTGAAAAGCAGAGCAGGCAAAAAAAACCACGAAACCGATGGAATAACCTGGGTTATCTAGGGGCAGCTCGCACTTCGAAGGTGCAGACCAAAGCGTCGAGCAGAATGGGCGGTCAAGGAGCTCAACCTTCAAGTCCTGTACAAGCAAAATCGCGCTAAGTGGGAGGTATGATCCGACAAAAATAGCAGCGGCAATGAAAGCCCTAAGTTCCATGACGCATCCTTGGTCGAGGTGGCTCATGTGCGCACCGGGGAGAACGACAGAAATCTTCGAGTCAGGATAACGGCCACCCCACGATGACGCTAGTGGCTTATTGATTTCAGGACCAGCCAAGCAGCTACTAGGGCACGCTGTAAAGCCAGAGCGCAGGCCTCATCGGTCACAGAAGCAGATTTTCTCAACGTATTGGGAATCAGCTGAAACACGGTGTTCATTGGTAGCGATTGGGACGGTCAACCTCATTGTCCTAGCTTTACCCTTGCAGCATTTTCTAGCTGACTACAACCGCTAATGACAGGCTTCAACGTATCCTCGCTACCAAGCCTGGTTACGATACGTACTCGTCGAATCGCCTAAGTGCAGGTGATCAAATGGTGAGCAGCATTCCCACTGGTATTTCAGCGGAAAATATAAATCTAAATAGACTTTATAAATCAATAAGTTGCCGATTAGATTCAAATTACCTCGGCCCACCAAATTCTAGGAACGAAGATGCCTAGGGTGTCTTTCGTGCCTGGATTTTAAATACATGAATCTTGGCTGCCAATACTGCGGCGAATCAACAGGAGACCGCGAACAGGTCAGCCCTGCCCCATAGCATGCCCTCCAGTGACCACCGAAGTACTTAATACGCGAGACGCACCAAGTGATGCCCCCCCCTCAAGCCATCGGCTTACGCAACAAAATATCCACCGCAAAAACCCCCAGCACCGTCCCCGAAACCCATCGCTGGGTACGCATAGCCGAAGGCCGCTCTGCCAAGAAGCGACTGACCCTCGAAGCCGCCAGTACGATCAGCCCGTTCACCGTCACGGCAATGACAATCTGCACCAACCCCAGCTGCAGAAACTGCTGCAAGGTCGAGCCTTGGGAGGGGTCGATAAACTGCGGAATCAGTGCCGAGTACATCAAGGCGATCTTGGGGTTTAGCAGGTTGGTGACCAAACCCATGGTGAACAGCCGCCGTGGCGAATGCGGGGGCAGCTCTCGTGCTTGGAACGGTGAGCCGCCATTGGGCTTGAGCATGTTCCAGGCCAGATACCCGAGATAGATCCCCCCGGCGACTCGCACTACGTCATAAGCCAGCGGTACGGCCTTGAACAAGGCCGCCAACCCCAGCGCCGCCGCGACCAGATAGCACACGAAGCCCAGGGCCACGCCTGCAAGCGAAATCAACCCTGCCAGGCGCCCTTGGGAAATCGCCCGGGAGGTCAGGTAGACCATATTCGGCCCTGGTGACAGGACCATGCCCAGGGCGATGATCGCCACCCCAACCAGGCTCTCGATTGGCATCATCAACGTACTCCCTCATCCTTGGGTGTATCGGCAACCGTCGGCACCTCGCACCAATTTTCACCTCGCTAGAGGAGGTGTTAGGCGCGCTGGGCGATTGGCCGAATCACAACTTCATTATTATTCACAAGCGCCGAAACTCGGCGATAAACCCTATCACCTAGGCTCCGTCCTGCCCAGTCAGTACGTGAACGGCGCCGTAGCGACGGCCTCGGCCTTGCTCCGGCTGGGTTCACGATTGCACACGCCAAGATTGGGATAAGTGCTGAAAGATCGCCTCGACATCCTGCACCAACGCGCTGCGGTCAAAACTGCGCAAGCGCAAGCGAGTTTTGGCACCTTCATAGACGCCGCTGGCCTGCCGCTCAGGCTCTTGTGATTGCGACCAATAAAGCGTGCCCAAGGCATGCCCAGGGCTACTGGCGCGCCGGTCAATCACCCACGCACCGCGCTCGCCATGCAGCGGTCGGCCTTCGCGGCTACGGCTGCGGGCATGGTCGCGGTGGCGGCTGGAGGCATCGGTCTGGAGCTCCCAGGCAATTCCCAGCAAGTCGATATCCCTGACTTCACGCCACAGGAAAGGGATTTCGGCGCCCCCCACACGAGCGCCAATTTCCAGGAAATGCAACTGCTCGCCGTCATCGAACAGCTCAAGATGAAAAACGATGGCGCGCTGCCCAGCGAATGCCTGCAACAACTCGGTAACGCAGGCAGCGATCCGCCGTTCAAGCTCGCTATCTTGCAACTCGATGCTGCCCAGCGGGCTGTCTGGGCCGAAGTCGGCACAACTGTTGACATAGCGTGAGGCCGTCTGCACCACGATGCGCTCGCCATCCCACCAGCCATCGATGTGCAGGATGGGCGCGGGACAGAACACTTGCAACATCATCGGTTCGTGCGCGTCTGGCTGAGGCAGATCGTCTGGTCCGTACAGAATCTTGACCCCGCGGCTGGCGGTGCCGAAGCGTGGTTTGAGCACCAGTGGATAGCCGTACTCGGCGGCCAGCTGCCAGACTGCCGCAGGGTCATCTGCCGGCACCGCCGGCAGCACGCCAATCGCCGTTTGCTGGCAGGCAACCTGCAACATGCTGAGCTTGTCGCGAAAGCGTTCGGTCCAGGCCACAGGGTCACCCGGGATGCCCCAGCGATCGCGAATCGAAGCGGCGCTGAGCAGGTCACCTTCGTTCAGCGCAACCACTCGTTCAGGCACCCCATGCAAGCTGATCAGGCGCTCGGCCTCGGCCATGACTGCGTCGGCATCGTCCAGCGAGGCCAGCGGCGAGCTCGATGCCAGGCGCGCGCCTGGCAGAGAACCCTGCGATTCGGCCGTACAGATCGCCCGAATCAGCGTACCCACTGGCAGCTCGTAGTCATCGTAGTGAGCCTGACGGCCCACCCAACGATGTAAACAGAGCACATAGCTCATGCCTGGGGCTCCACAATAAAGTGTACGGCCTCCACCAGTTCGTCACCGATGCGCACCGCATCCTCACGCGAGGTGCCGGTGGCCAGGACATAGCCAGAGACGCAGTCTGCCACGGTGTCCAACGCGGGTATCTGGTCACCTTCGTGCTTCTGGATGACCACCGCGCGCTGCGCCTGGCCCAGCTCGAACAGGAACGGCAGGAACACCCGTGGTGTCTCTCCTGGCGGGGTGTGGCGCACATCCACGTCAGGCTTGAGGTCCAACTCGACCTTTCTGAGTTTGCCCGGAGTAGGCACGAAGAACTGAATTGCAGCGCCAGCTTTGGGCTCAGGCGACTCCAGCGGCAACGCGTCGATGCCCAGCGGCACAGTGAGGAACATGCGATTGAGGTCCAGGCCGAACGCCCGGCGCACCAGTTCCGGTGCACCTGAGCCCGCCAGGCGTGCATGCGACTCAAGCACCCGCGGGCCCTTGGCGGTCAGCACGAATTCACTGTGCGATGGGCCTTCTTGAAGCTGCACTGCATCGAGCAGGCGGCAGGTCATGTCCATGAGTTCTTTCAGCCATGGCTTGGCATCGGTGCTGGGCGTGCTGACCTCCCACTCCACGTACTTGTCGTTCATGCGGTACTGCGAGTAGCCGATCGGCAAGTGGCGGCGGTTGAAGGAGAAGGAGTCGACACTGACTACCGGCCCTTCCAGGTACTCCTCGATGATGATGTGGCGCACCTCGGCTTGCTTCAGGGCCTGCCAAGCTTGCGTAGCCGATGCGGCATCGGCGCATGGGTGAATGTGCAGGCTGGCCACGCCTTCAGCGGGCTTGAGCACCGACTTGCCGTGCTTGGCAACGAACGCCACGGCATCTTCGGCACAGGTGACGTGACGGAAGGCTACCGGGCTGAGGTCATGCTTGGCCAACAACTCGCGCATGGCCACCTTATCCTTGAGCAGGTGCGCGGTCTGGTAGGAGACACCCGTCAGGCCAAAGTGATCGACCACCTTGCCGGTCGACTCGCCTGCCACTTCGGTAGTGGTGATGATGCGATCGAATGGGCGCTCGAGGTGCAAGGGGGTGAGCACCTTGATGATCGCCTCGGCATCGTCGATTGGCGCATGCACCACTTGTTCGCAATGTTCGAGGATCTGGGGTTCGTAATCACCTGGCTGGTGCACCAGCACCACATCGATGCCAAGCTCCTTGGCGCCATGAATAGGTGCCGGGCGACCACCGATTACTGCAATACGCTTGTTCATGTGTAGCTTCCTTGTCTGTGGTGATAGTGGTTCAAGCAATGTCTCAGCTGCCGTACACCCTGCGCAGCCAGCGCGCACTGCCTTCGGGCCTGGGTTGGAACGCCTTGCGTCGGTGCAACACGCGGGCATTCTTGAAAATGAAAAAGTCGCCTGGACGCAGTACCAGCTCGATCCCCGCCACGCTGCGCAGCGCCTGGCGTAGAAGCGCCAATGCGCGCTCGGCGTCAGCGTCCTGCGCCGTGACGATGCCGTCGTCGAAGCGCAGCCGCTGGCCGTGTCGGGTGCGCTCAACGATCGGCATCACCCGTTGTTCACCGTCAAAGCCCTCGTTGGATGCTGGCGCGCCAAACGCATAGGCCGGGCGAAGCAACTGCGCTATCGCCCAGTCGGACAACAGCGACAGCACGTGATCGACACAAACGATGTCGGTAGAGGCTTGCTCGTGATTGCGCACAGCGGTAAAAGCCAAATAGTTCGGCACACTGCGGGTAACGTCCTCAGCCTGATCATCGAACGGCCAGTTGGGGTTGTCGGTGTGCCATGAGAACTCCACATCCGCGCCCCACGAACTGGTGGTTCCAGCCGCCTCCGGCACGGGCACGACATTTCTCACCAGCTTGCCCAGGTTCTCGTACTCGACAGCATGCGAACGCACGCCCAGCAACCTGAGCATGCCAAAGTGCAGTAGGTCGAAATCCAGCACGCACTGGGCATCGGGCAGAAACCCGTTGCGTGGCGTGGCCACGTCGGTGCACAGCCCAATGCCTCTGAGCAGCAACGCTTTGTAGGGGCTAGTCGCGAAGCTACCAATAGCGTCGAGCGGCTCCTGCGCGAGGATTGAGCGCAACCAGGTCGCCCCGGCTTCGCCCACCGCCTGGCAACAATGTGGCCCAGCTCCGAGCTGGCTGCGAACGACGTCGAGCCGGCTCAGGTCAGGTGTATCGACGATCAGTTGCTGGACCACCGACGCCTGGTGGACATCCAACGCCATCAGGCTCATGACTTGAGCTTCAGGTAGGACACGGCTTGCGAGTCCGGACGATGGGCGAACCTGCTGGAGCGCCGCAGCACCATCCCCAGCGGCAGAATCAGATAGAGCAGAACGTATTCCATATTGCACCTTCCCTAGTGAATGAAATGCTCAGTCCAGCGGCACGGTCTCGCGCCAGTCGACCGCTTCTTCAAACTGCGGCTGCTGCGATTTCTCCAGGTAGAAATCGCCAATGGCCAACACATCCATGTTGGTGCGCATAAAACAGCGATAGGCCTCAAAAGGCGTGTTGACGATCGGTTCGCCACGCACGTTGAACGAGGTGTTGACCAGCACTGGACAACCGGTGTGCTGGTAGAAGCGCTCAAGCAGTGCACGGAAGCGCGGATTGCGCGTTCGATCGACGGTTTGCACGCGGGCGGAGAAGTCCACATGGGTGATCGCCGGCAGATCGCTGCGCACGACCTTGAGCAAGTCGATACCGGTCAGGCGCGACTGGTGCTCCGGCACTGTCTTGCGAATGGCCTCGGCCACAGGCGACACCACCAGCATGTATGGGCTCTCTTCGACGATGTCGAAGTACTCAGCCGCATGTTCGGCCAACACCACCGGCGCGAAGGGCCGGAACGACTCGCGGAACTTGATCCGTAGGTTCATCGTTGACTGGGTGTCAGAACGCCGCGGGTCGCCCAGAATCGAGCGGTTGCCCAACGAGCGCGGGCCGAATTCCATGCGCCCCTGGAACCAGCCGACTACCCCGCCCTGCTCCAGGGTGACGCTCAGGCGATGATCGAACGCTTCCTGTGAAAGCCGCTGATAGACCGCACCGCAGGCATCCAGCTCCGCCCTGATCTGCTCCTCGCTGTATTCGGGGCCCAACAGTGCACCGCTCATGCCGTCGACGGCTTCGGGCAACTCCCGATGATTCACTTGGCGCGCCTTGCGGTCGCTGAGCAGCGCCGCCCCCAGGGAGCCGCCGGCATCCCCGGCGGCAGGTTGCAGCCACAAGCGGTCGAAGGTTCGCTCACGCGATACCACGCCATTGGCCACACAGTTGAGGGCGACGCCACCGGCCATGCACAAGGCGCTCTCGCCGGTCAGGGCGCGCGCCGTCTTGGCCAGGCCTGACACGACCATCTCGGTAACCTTCTGCACCGATGCCGCCAAGTCGAACTCGCGCTCGGTCAAGGGCGCCTCCGGCAGGCGCCGCGGCCCTCCAAACAGAGTCTCGAAAGCCTCCCCGGTCATCACTTCGCCACGGATAAACTCGAACTTGGTCCAGTCGAGGCGAAAACTGCCGTCAGGTTTCACATCGATCAGCTCACGCAGGATCTGCTCGACGTAAATTGGCTTGCCGTAGGGCGCCAGGCCCATGAGCTTGTACTCACCCGAGTCGACCTTGAAGCCGCAGAAATAAGTGAACGCGGAATACAACAAGCCGAGGGAGTGTGGGAATGACAGTTCGGCCACCAGCTCGATGCCCTGAGCAGTACCGTGCCAAAGGGTGGTCGTCGCCCATTCGCCAACGCTGTCGATACACAGGATCGCGGCACTTGGGAACGGGCTCGGGAAGAACGCCGAGGCGGCATGCGACTGATGGTGAGCATAGACATCGATCTGTCGCCCTTCGCGGTCGCCCATCTGTTTGAGCTGCCGGACCACTTCGCGGTCCATCCGCCGCTTGCTCGCCAGCCAGTCGCCGAGCACGGGAGCGTAGGTAGCGGCCGCCGACCATCCAGCGACTGCGGCCGTCGACAGCACCCGGCGGAACTTGACTGCCGGATCCTCGTAGTAGGCGATATTGTCGACCTGATCCAGGCGCAGCCCCGCCTGCTTGAGCAGGTACTCAATGGCTTGACGCGGGAACCCCGGGTCGTGGCGAATCCGACTGAAGCGTTCTTCCTGAGCTGCGGCGACGATTTTGCCATCCACCACCAGCGTCGCTGCACTGTCATGGTAGAAGGCTGAGATACCCAATGTGCAGCTCATAGTAGCGACCTCACAGTTTCCTTGAACTTGTCCAACATGGTGTCCTCCCTGGGTGGATTGAGCGCGACGAACCCTATCCGTATGCGCGCCCACAGTTCGTTCTGATCGCTTGGTGAAAATGCACTGAGGTAGGCGTCCAAGCTGGCCGCCGCCCAGGCGGTATGCCCGGTTGAGATGTTGTCGATGGCGTTGTGCAAGTCGACGAACAACGTCGGATAGCCGTAGGCGAGGAGCGCCTTGTGAGTGCGCCGATAACCACCGCCCACCCCGGACAGTTCCATTGCCAGGTTGAGTCCGAGGATTTCCGCGCAGTAACTCTGCGGATAGCGGCCGATCGACAGCCAGAACACCGGCAAGTCGAAGTCCTCGTCGGCGAAACACTCGGCAGCGGCATACGCAGGATCAGCCGTCGCGGCAAACTCACCCTTTACCGCCCTGAGCAACTGGCGATAGATCAGCGGGTGGTTCTGTGCCGGCAGACCATTGCCAAGCTCGTCGTACAGCGTCTCGAACAGCCGGCTGCCGAACGCCGTACCGGCTAGTGCCGGATGGGCAAAGCCTGCGAGCCAGGCACCATCGATCATGGTCAACGGTGCCAGAGCGAGAATATCGGCCACCACCTCGTCACGTGACGGTAACGCCAGCGCCTGCTCAAGGGCCTGATTAGACGCCGTGTGTTGCCCCTGCAACCATTGCCTGAGCACGCCCGGGGCCCATTGATCCGGCAACGGACAACGCCCCTTGGCCACGCCACGGGCGGCCTTGGCCAGCCAACGCGTGGTATAGCGCTGGGCATAAAGCTCCTCGGCGGGCGTGAGCTCGACATGCAACAAGCGGGTGTAGGCCTGACGCGGGCTGAGACGGCTAGCCAGGATCGGCGCCTCGGCATCTTCGACAAGTGCACCGACGAGCATTGCGTCATCGCGCCACAACTCGCGCGCGGCACCGGCTTGCGCTGGCTCGGCATAGGGCAGGCCAGCGATCCAGCGGGTCAAAATGGCTATATCGTCGCGGCTGAAAATCCGGAACATCTTGCCCTTCGGCGAAATCAGGCTAGTCAGCAACGGACTGGTCTCTGGCTTACCCGGACGCACGTAGGCGCTGGCGGCCAAATGGTCGAGGAACGCCGCTGCATCATCCACTGCCAACAACGGCTTCATCGGCACCTGGTTGAGCCGCGTACGATCGTGATACTGACAGGCGTCCAGACGCCGCCTGCTGATAAGGTCCCGAGCCGCCTCGCGGGGGTCGAGCCAGCGCTCGAGCACTTCGAGCAAAGACTCGTTGGCGGCCTCGACCTGCCAGCGCGCCCACCAGTAGCCCTGGCTCACTCCCAGCTGGCCGGATGCATCTGCCTGCGCGAGGAACTCGCGCACTGCCGTCTCGGCCAGGCTGGCCAAGTCTTTGCCCGTTACCCCCGGATCGCAGCGCAAGTCCAGAAAGCGACGGGCAGCCGGCTCGCCGTTGGCGATGAACTCGAACATGGGCAACAGCCCGCAATGGCGCAGATACAGGTTGATCCCCAGAATCTGCCCCATCATCGACTCAGGAAAGTGGCCCAGCACCACCAAGGTCGCGGCCAGGTTGAACGCGCCATCACAAATCCTTGGATCGTCCCCCGCCCGCAGCGGATCTTCACCGACATCAGACGGCGCATGCTCACGCAGCAACTCCCGATAACGCTGAAGACGCCCGGCCCCACTCAGCCCACTGCCCACGTCTGCAGCATGAATTTGCAGCACAGCCAGCGCGTAGGCCGCTTCGTTGTTCCAACTGGCGCACAGACCATGGATCAGGTGCTGGCTGCCAGCCAGCAATGGCGCCGCCTCAACAGCCGCCTTGGCACGCAGAGCGGTTAAATCGCCCGATCGCGCCTGGACTGTCGCTGTCAGTCGTTGCCATCCCGCGCGAATGGCCTCAAGCCCCTCACGGCTAGACACGGCCAAAGCCGACTGGACCTGGGCGCAGCCGAAGTCGAGCTGGGCCTGGGGTTTAACCGGGACAGCGGCGAGGCAGTTGCGCAGACTGGCAGGGGTAAACATGCGCCTTGCCTGTTCGCCCGCCTGCGGCCCCAGCAAACTGGAAAAGATCTGCCGATTACTGTTCATCAGTGCATCGGATAGATAGAGGAATTATTTTTCTTCTTGGCCTTCTTTTTCCGCTTGAATAAAGACGCCAGGGCTTGCCGAATACGTTTTAACATGCAACCTCCTCAATTAGCCGCACAGATGTTTATGAATAGCGCGAGCCACTACTTGATTACCCAAGTCGGTAAAGTGCGCACGATCGACAAAGAACCATTCATCAGCGGGACGCGCGCGCAAGTCATCGACCAAGTTACCGAAGCGCACACCCAGCGCATGACATCCTGTGGCCAGCTCATCGGCATAACGCGCCGCAACAACGGCATCGGATATATCGCCATATAAATGCTGCCACGTGCCGAGCCGGGAGATACGATCCAGTTCGTCAAACAGTGTTTGTTCTTCCACGCAAGGGGGTCTTACCCAAGTCGCCAACGGCTGCATTACAAAGCACAGTTGTGCACCGAGCGTATCCGCCAAGCGTTTCCAAGTGGCCAGTGTGTTTAACGTGTCTTCACTTGCGCGCGCCAGGGTCTGTTCGATCGGTGGCACGGCGGTGGTTTCAGCAGGCCACTTGGGAAGTTTTGCCGGCGGTAAGTCAGCGCCATTGGCCTCGGCGAGTTCATCGAATTTTTCGTAGTAATCGCCACAGAAGTAAAACGCTGGGAGATCACCGCGGACGAACTCCGGCAAGCGCGCCATGACCAGGGTATTGAAACCGCCCATGACCACGATTCGCTTCACTTTGGGCAAGCGGTGCAGGTGCAGCATGAACAACATCAATTCCTGGGTCGCATTGAAACAATGGCCGGCCAGGTTCAACCAGGGGGTACCCTCCGGGTCCAGCGCAGCCAGCTGGCTTGCCACTGAGGCGGCATCGCTGGAAGCGCCGTAGCCAAGGGCTGGGGAGGCTCCCACGAGCAGGTTGACTGGCTGTTTGCCGCGGCCCTCCAGGGTACCGACACTGATTGGCCGACCCTGAGCATCATGGGCCAGGCGAAATCCGAGCCGATCGGTATTGATCGACGCCGATTGATAATTGGCCGCATTGAAGCTCATGACATAAGGCAGGTACTGGGATCGCCCACGACTGGCAAAACGGTCGTAGTCGAGCATCTGTGGCGTCAGTTTTACCCGCTCAAGGGAAGGATCATCGAGCGCAATACGCTTACGACGGTTGAACATAATCGAACCACTCCTTGGAATTGCACACACGTCCATGACTGCATGGGAAGTTACGCCAGGCAGTAATACGCCAGTAACGATTCAACGTTCATTATTCAAACGACCACGCACACTGACTCACATCGAAGCGCACCTAATCGCGCGCGAAGTCAGTACAGTGGATATCAGCGGCGTGTATAGACTATTTTCTCAGGCGACAGCCGAAGCGATCATCCTGAGATAATGCATGAGGGGGTGGCAGAGATGAATGAATGGCGCAGAGCCTTGCACAGGAAAGGCGAAGTACGGGAAGGTGATAGCTGAGGACGGTGAACGAACGACATCCAGTCATTGCGGTATCCCTGTTATTTTTATTTATATCTTCGGATCCATCCGAAGCCCTACTCAGGTGAGCAATATCAGGCAGCCATGTGGCGACTGTCAATACTACGCAGCCAGTTTTTTTGGCAGAAATTAGTATGACCTCCGTATTGCAGACCTGAGCAACTATCCAACTGAATACCCCTCAACTCCAGGCCTCTTCACTAGCGTATCAGCGCTTAAATGTCACAACTTTGTGACCTTTAAGACATCGCCCTTTAAGGTTATCGAAGACGCCTGAAGTTAATACTTGCCAGCAGCTCACCCAGGCCGATCTAGGGGCTGGGCTTCAGCGCGTTGCAGGTCGGCTGGCGACGCTAGGGTGAGGCTCGTTCACCTGCGGCAACGGCCGTCGCAACAGCACACCGACCACCACGGCAAAGATCAGGGCAGCAACACCTGCCGTCAGCAACACCGCCTCAAACCCACCCACAAACGCCCCCCGAGCCACCGGCGCCACTACCTCGCGCAACCCAGGCTCAAGCAAAGCCAACGCCGCCGGCAGATCCCCCGCTGCCACTCGCGTAGCCATCTCCCCGACTTTATCCACAGCCTGCGGCGCCACCCCAGCCATCGCCTCGCGCAGCAACTGCCCACTGCGCGCCGCCAAAATCCCACCCAGCACGCCAATCGCCAACACGATCGCGCCAAACCGCGTAGTGGTACTCAACCCCGACGCCATCCCGGTGCGTTCACGCGGCACACACGCCATGATGTTTTTCTGCGTATCGCCATTGAGCAGCCCCGCGCCGGCCCCCAGCACCACGCTTGCCAGGGCGAAGCCAAGATAGCCACCCTGCCCCGCCGCCCAGGCACACAGCAAGTTCCCGGCGCCCACCAACACCAACCCCAGCGCGAATACATCAGCCGGTGTCATTCGCGCTGCCAGGCGCATCCCCCAGCGCGGGGTCAGCAGCATCGCCACCGCGAACGGCAGCATTCCCGCGCCAGCAGCCAGCGCCGACATCTGCAGGCCGTTCTGCAGGTACAGCGGCAGCAGGGTCATCATCACCTGGGCGCAGGCGGCGTAGGCGAACATGCCGAGCAAGGCGCCGATGAAGCGGCCACTGCGCAGCAGTCGCAGGTCGATCATGGGCCTGGCCTGGGCGCGCTCTACCCCTACGAACAGGGCGAATAGCAGGGCGGCAATCAGCAGGCGGCCGAGCGTGGTGGCGCTGTCCCAGCCGACCTGGTTGGCGTCGATCAGCGCCCAGATCAGGCAGCCCAGGCTGGCGGCGAAGGTCAGGCTACCGAGGGGATCGAGGCGGGCTGCGGCGCTGTCACGCGATTCCTCCACGCTGTGCATGACCATCGCGCCGAGTATCACCACCAGCGGCAGGTTGATATAGAAGATCCAGCGCCAGCCCAGGGTGCTGGCGATCAGGCCGCCGAGCAGGGGCGCGAAGGTGATGGTCGCGCCCATGCAGGCGCCCCAGAAGGCCCAGGCGCGCATGCGTGCTTCGGGTTCATGGAAGCGGTTGCCGATGGCGGCCAAGGCGGCGGTGAGCAGCATGGCGGCGCCGACACCTTTGGCGGCCCTGGCGAGGTCGAGGAACAGCAAGTCGGGAGCGGCGCCACAGGCCAGTGAGGCGATGCCGAATACTGCCAGGCCGAGCATGAGCATGCGTCGTCGGCCGAAGCGGTCGGCCAGGCTCCCGGCGGGTAGCAGGCAGGCAGCGAAGGCCAGCAGGTAGGCGCTGACCACCCATTCGATGTCGGCGAACGAGCCGGACAGGTCGCGGGCGATGCTCGGCAGGCTGACGGCGACGATGTTGGTGTCGAGGATGATCAGGGCGCAGACGGCCGAGGCGGTGAACAGGGTGAAGCGGGCGGAGGCTGGGGTGGGCATGCTTGGCTCCTGGGAAGGGGCTGAGGGGTGCCATGGGGACAGACGTGTGCTGATCTGTCTTGGGGCCGCTTTGCGGCCCTTCGCGGGCAAGCCCGCTCCCACAGGATGCGCATTGCTCTGCAGATCAGCGCTGTACCTGTGGGAGCGGGCTTGTCGGGGCGCCGAACCGCCGCGAAGGGCTGCAAAGCAGCCCCAAATCTGACGCCACTCAATCTTGCCCCGCTTTGGCCTCTCATCAGCATTCATGTGGCCGGTCGCCGTAACTCGTTGCCACGGCGCCAACCCTCTAGTGTTACCTTCACCATAACGTTGTCCGGCCTCGTGCTTATTAGCCACAGAGGCCTGCGTCATTACCCAACAGGTAACGAGCCTTCATGGAAATCCGCCACTTCCGCTACTTCCTCTGCGTCGCCCAGCATGGCCATTTCACCCGGGCCGCTGAGCAGCTGGGCATTGCCCCGCCCACCCTCAGCCGGCAAATCCAGGACATGGAGCGCGAGCTGGGCGTGCGGTTGTTCGAGCGCAATCAGCGCGAGGTGAACCTCACGGCGGCAGGCCAGGCGCTATTGCTTGAGGCCGAGCAGGCGGTGCGCCAGTTCGATGCGGCGCAGTTGGGCGCGCAACGGGCCGGGCGTGGTGAGAGTGGCTTGATCGAGTTGGGCTACGTGGCCTCTGCCGCCTACTCGGGGATACTCCAGGCGCAGGTGACGCGCTTCAGCGCAGCCCACCCCAACGTGCGCCTGAACATCCGCGAAACGCCAATGGTCGATCTGCCGGCCCAGGTGCGCGATGGCCAACTGGACATCGCCTACGTGCGCTCGCCCATGGAGTTGCCGGATGAGCTGGACGCCATCGCCCTGCATCAGGAAGGTTTCGTCCTGGCGCTGCCGGCCAGTTCGCGGATCAATGAGTTGAAGAGCATCCCCGCCTCGCGCCTGGCCGAGGAGACGTTCATTCTCCCCGAGCAGATTTCCGGCACCCTCGAAGTGGCCAGCCTGGGTGGTTTCGAGCCGCGCCTGGGGCCGCAGCCGGGAAGCCTGGTGGCGGTGATTACCTTGGTGTCGCTGGGCCAGGGGGTGGCGATCGTGCCAGAGTCGGTGGTGGCGCGGATTCGTCTGCCGCAGGTCACTTACCGGCCGGTGGAACACTGCCAGGCCAGCTCGTGGCTGAGCCTGATCCACCGGCGCTTCGAGAAGGCGCCAGCGGTGATGCGCTATATCGACAGCGCACGCCAAGTGTGAAACGGCAGGTGCAAAAAAAGGGCATCTGTCGCCAGATGCCCTCCTAGGTCTCAACGCCGCTCTAGCCGACCGAGCGCATGCCCACTGCTCGCTGGTGGCCGCGGGTCGTCACGATCCCGAGGAACGAGATGAAGATCGCCAGGCTCAAGGTGGCGGTTACTTCCGCCCGGTGCTCTTCGGTATACATCATCACGCTCAAGGCCCCAGCGATGAAAATGATCACCGCCCAGGTCAGCCAGGGAAACAGCCACATGCGGAACTTGAGCTCGGCGTTCTCCCGCTCCAGGCGCCGGCGCATGCGCAGCTGGGAGATGGCGATGACCATGTACACCAGCAAGGCGATGGCGCCGGAGCTGGCCAGCAGGAACTCGAACACGCCCTTGGGAGCGAAGTAGTTGAGGATGGCGATGGCCGCACCGATCAGCGTGCTTCCGAACACAGCGGCGCGAGGCACGCCAACCTTGGAGGTGTTTTTCAGCATCGCCGGGGCATCACCACGCTTGGCCAGCGAGTACATCATCCGCGAGGCGATGTAGATCGATGAGTTCATGCAACTGGCCACTGCCACCAGCACCACGAAGTCGACCATGAAAGCGGCGTTGGGGATGTTCATGATCTCCAGCGCGCGTTGGTAGGAGCCCACCACCGCCAGTTGTGGATCGTTCCACGGCACCACCGAGATGATCACGAAGATCGACAGGATGTAGAAGGTACTGATCCGCCAGATCACCGAGCGGGTGGCCTTGGCGATGTTGCGCGAAGGGTCGCTGGATTCGGAGGCGGCGATGGTCACCGCTTCAGTACCGATGAAGCTGAACATCACGGTGATGAACGCGCCGATTACCGCCGACCAGCCCTTGGGCGCGAAGCCGCCGTATTCGTCCACCAGGGTGCTCAGGCCACTGACTTCGCGGTTGGGCAACCAGCCCATCAGGGCAGCGAAACCGAGGCTGATGAAGCCGAGGATCGCCGCCACTTTGAGAATCGCGAACCAGAATTCGAACTCGCCGTACTTGGCCACGCTGAACAGGTTGGTCCCGGCCAGCAAGACGATCGACAGCAAGGCAAAGATCCAGCTGTCGACCTGGGGGAACCAGGCGTTGAGCACATGCCCGGCGGCCAGCGCTTCGATGGGAATCACCAACACCCAGAACCACCAGTACAGCCAGCCGATGGTATAGCCGGCCCAGCGGCCAATGGCCTGGTCAGCGTAGGTGGAGAACGAACCGGTGTCGGGATGGGCCACGGCCATTTCGCCGAGCATGCGCATGACCAGGACGACCAAAGTCCCGGCCACGAAGTAAGAGATTATGGTGGCTGGGCCGGCTGCTGCGATGGCATGTCCGGAGCCGACGAAAAGCCCTGCACCGATAATGCCCGCGATGGACAACATCGTTACATGGCGTGGTTTGAACCCTTGCGCGAGGTTACTACCATCAGATCCCACGGTGTTCATTGATCTTGTTCTCTTTTTGCTGACACAAGGAAAAGGGGGCAGGCGTAGGCGAAAATAATCTCCTTTGCAAACAATGGGTAGGCACGTAACTCGCGCTCTGTTGTTGACCTTCTACACGCTTTATCGAGCAACGCGCCAGCTGAATTCCGGGTCCATTTAAGCCGCCTGGGGCGGGTGGAAATTATTCGAGAACGCCTCAGAGGTGCGCGATCACGACAGGGGCTGCTCAATCGCGCCAGATGTCGCCAATGGCGTGTCTGTTTGCGGCATGGGGCTGTTTGGAGGTTCTGTTTTTCAACTGGGTGTGCTGGGGAGTTTGTGCTGGCCTCTTCGCGGGCAAGCCCGCTCCCACAGGTCCCGCGCAGATTTCAGCCCAGCGTTGAGCCAGTTTTGACTCAACACACCCACTGCAAACCCTACAAACCCTGTGGGAGCGGGCTTGCCCGCGAAGAGGCCAACACCGATCTGACTGCCGCACCCATAAAAAAGCCCCGGTCCCCCACAGGGTTCGCGGGGTTCGCAGTAGGTGTGTTGAGTCAAGACTGGGACCTGTGGGAGCGGGCTTGCCCGCGAAGAAGCCAACACCGATCTGACTGCCGTACCCATAAAAAAGCCCCGGTCTCCCGGGGCCCCGTTGCTCAGGCGTCTGCCTACGCCTGTCCGGTACGCTCGAAGCGCCGGGCCAGCAACAGGTAAGCGAGGATCCCCAGCACGCCGTGCGCAGCGACGAACCAGAGAGCGTTATCGAAAGAACCCGTGCTGGCCACCACGTAGCCAATCACCAGCGGGGTGATGATCCCGGCGATGTTGCCGATGCCGTTGAATACGCCACCACACAAGCCGACCATCTTGCTCGGCGCCACGTCCGACAGCACCGCCCAACCCACCGCTGCCAGGCCTTTGCCAAAGAACGCCAGGGTCATCAGCATGATCACCGCAGCATTGCCATCGACATAGTTGGCCAGCACCAGGCTGGTCGACAGCGCCATGCCGATCACGAACGGGGTCTTGCGCGCTCGGGAAGGGTGTACACCACGGCGGATCAGCCAGTCGGAAATGAACCCACCCAAAATGCCACCGGTAAACCCGCAGATCGCAGGCAACGCGGCAACCCATCCGGCTTCCATGATGGTCATGCCGCGGCCTTTGATCAGGTAGATCGGGAACCAGGTAATGAAAAAGTAAGTGAGCGCGGTGATGCAGTACTGGCCCAGGTACACCGCCCACAGGTTGCGACTGGTGAACAGCTGCAGCACCTCGGCGCGGGTCGGTTTGCTCTTGGCGGTCTTGCGCTCGCGCTCCAGGTCGACCAGCGCGCCGCCCTCGCGCATGTACTCCAGCTCTTCGCGGCTCAACCCTGGCGCGCTGTGCGGTTCATGGTAGAGGCGGAACCAGACCACACTCAGCAGCAGCCCCAATACCCCCATCCAGATGAACACCTGCTCCCAGCTAAGGGCGTGAGTCATCCAGGCCATCAGCGGCGCGAACACCACCACGGCCATGTACTGCGCCGAGTTGAACAAGGCCGAAGCGGTGCCGCGCTCACGGGTCGGGAACCAGCAGCTGACGATCCGCGAGTTGGCCGGAAACGCCGGCGACTCGACCAGGCCGAGCATGAAGCGCATGGAGAACAACGCCACCGCCGCCGAGGCACCGGCCAGGCCCATCCAGCCGACCGTGCCTTGCATGAGGGTGAACAGCGACCAGAGGATCAGGCTGATGCCGTACACCCGCCGTGCGCCGAAGCGGTCGAGCAGCCAACCGCCGGGCACCTGGCCGAGGGCGTAGGCCCAGGCGAAGGCTGAAAAGATCATGCCGAGCATGACCGGGTCCAGGCCGAGGTCCTTGAGCACCTCGGTACCGGTGATCGACAGGGTGGCGCGGTCGGCGTAGTTGATCACGGTGATGACGAAGATCAGCGCCAGGACCAGGAAGCGATGACGGCCTACGCTGGCCTGCACCAGCGGGGCGGCGGCGGATTTGCTGTTCATGATGACCTCTTGCTTCTCGGCGGAAGCGATTGTTCTTGTCGGGAGGTGAACGGCCCGGAGGCTGTGGGGTGTCTGCGGGGGGCTCAGGTGCGGGTGACTCGCTGCGGCGGTAGCTCGCCACGGAAACACGCGGCCAGGTTGTCGAGCACTATCTGGCCCATCTGCTGCCGGGTCTGCAGCGTGGCGCTGGCGCGATGCGGCTGCAGGCTGACCTGGGCCAGATCACGCAAGGCTGGCGGCACGTTCGGTTCGTCGACGAACACATCCAGACCGGCGCCAGCAATGCGCTGCTCGCACAGGGCCTCGACCAGCGCCTGCTCGTCCACCAACTTGCCGCGGGCGACGTTGATCAAGTAACCCTGCGGCCCCAGCGCTTCGAGCACTTCACGGGTGACGATGGCCTTGCCGTCGTCGGCCGAGGCGGCCAGCACCAGAACGTCCACCGAGCGCGCCAGCTCGCGCAGATCGCTGACGTAGCGGTAGCCGGATTCGGGCTTCTCTTGCCGGTCGCAGTAAGCGATGCGCATGTCGAAGGCCGCCGCACGCCGAGCAATCGCCTGCCCTACCCGGCCCAAGCCGACGATGCCCAGGTCGATCCCGCTGACCTTGCGCGCCAGCGCCAGGTTGACCGTGCCCCACAAGCCATCGCGGACCAATCGCTCGCCCTCGCCGAGGCGACGCAGGGTGGCGATGATCAAGCCGATCGCCATGTCGGCCACGTCATCGGTCAGCACGCCTGGGGTGGTGGTGACATGAATGTTGCGCTCGGCGGCGCGGGCCAGGTCCACCGCATCGGTGCCGATGCCACTGATGGCGATGATCTCAAGCGCTGGCAACTGATCCATCAGTGCGTTGGGTAGGCCCTTGGCGCCGCCGGTGACCACACCACGAATCCGCCCACCGACTTCATCGAGCAGGCGCTGGGGATGCGCATGCTGATACAGCCGATGCACGCGGTACTCGCGCATCAGCACGTCGTCGATGGCGTCTGGGACGGGTTGGGTCAGCAGCAGGTCGATGGTTGCGCGATTGTCGTGAGGCATCGTTGGTGTCCGGCAGTGGAGGTGAATGACTCCGATGCTAGGACTGCGATCGATACAGGTCTAATATAGATAGTGGATCGAATAATACGGAAATTGAATGATGGAACTGCACCAACTGCGCTGCTTCGTAGCGGTTGCCGAAGAGCTGCATTTCGGCCGCGCGGCCGTTCGTCTGCACATGACCCAGCCACCGCTGAGTCGGCAGATTCAGCTACTCGAGCATTCGTTGGGCGTGTTGCTGCTGGAGCGCACCAATCGTCAGGCGCGGCTGACTCCGGCGGGGCAGAACTTTCTGGAGGATGCCCGGCGCATTCTGCAAATCGCCGAATCGGCCAGTCAGTCGGCCCGGCGTATTGCCCACGGCGAAGCCGGGCGGCTGACCTTGGGCTTTACCGCAGTCGGCGCGTACAGCTTGATTCCGCAGCTGTTGGTGCATGCTGCTGAAGTGTTGCCCGGCATCGACCTGGAGTTGAGCGAACGGGTCTCGCTCGGCCAGGTGCATGCGCTAGAGACAGGCATGATCGATGTCGGTTTCGTGCGCCAGGTGATGCCCAGCGCCCGTGTCGAATACGTGCTGATTCACCGTGAGCCGTTCGTCGCAGCGCTGCCCGCTGGCCACCCGCTGGCAGCCAAGGCCGAACTCGGCCCGCACGACTTCGATCAGCAGCCGTTCATCATGTACAGCGAGAGCGAGGGGCGCTATTTCCATGACCGCATCGCCAACCTGTTCGCTCGCCATCAGGTGCAGCCGCAGTACATTCACCAGTTGGGGCAGACGCACTCGATCATTGGCCTGGTCAATGTCGGGCTGGGCATCGCGGTGGTGCCCGCGTCGGCGCAGGCACTGCATATGGAGCAGGTCGTGTTCAGGCCGCTGGTGCAGACTGGGCATGAGGCGGAGATGTTCTTGGCGTATTGCAGCGATAACCCCAATCCGGTGTTGACGGAGTTTGTCGAGGTGGCCCGGCGTTTTTTTGCTTGAGCGCTATTGTGTAGTGGCTTTACTGGCCTGTTCGCGGGCAAGCCCGCTCCCACAGGTGGTGGCGTGAGACCGGCGTTCTGTGGTGAGTCAAACATGGCCTCTTCGCGGGTGAAGAGGCCATGTTCAATAGCTTCAGCGCACCAGGCAAGGCCGCTTGTTATCGAAGCTCCAGCCCGGAATCAAGAACTGCATTGCCACGCTGTCGTCACGCGCGCCCAGGCCCATGTTGCGATAGCACTCATGGGCCTTGGCCAGCTGGTCTTCATCCAGCTCCACCCCCAGCCCCGGCCGCTGCGGCACGCGCACATGGCCGTCGACGATGCGCAGCGGCTCGCGGGTCAGGCGTTGGCCGTCTTGCCAGATCCAATGAGTGTCGATCGCGGTAATCTCACCCGGCGCCGCCGCCGCGACCTGGGTGAACATGGCCAGGGAAATATCGAAGTGGTTGTTCGAATGCGAGCCCCAGGTCAGGCCCCAGTCGTGGCACATCTGCGCGACCCGCACCGAGCCTTGCAAAGTCCAGAAGTGCGGGTCGGCCAGGGGGATGTCCACCGACTGCAACTGGATCGCATGGCCCATCTGCCGCCAATCGGTGGCGATCATGTTGGTGGCGGTGGGCAAGCCGGTGGCGCGGCGGAACTCGGCCATCACCTCACGGCCCGAGTAGCCGTTTTCCGCGCCACAGGGGTCCTCGGCGTAGGCCAGTACGTGGTGTTGGTCACGGCACAGGGCGATCGCCTCCTTGAGTGACCAGGCGCCGTTCGGATCGAGGGTGATGCGCGCTTCAGGGAAGCGCTCGGCCAAGGCGGTGACCGCTTCGATTTCTTCTTCACCGCGCAGCACGCCACCCTTGAGCTTGAAGTCGCTGAAGCCATAGCGCGCCTTGGCGGCCTCGGCCAAGCGCACCACCGCTTCCGGGGTCAGCGCCTTTTCATGGCGCAGGCGCAACCAGTCATCGTCGGCCTCGGCTTCGTTGCGGTAGGCCAGGTCGGTCTGCTGGCGGTCGCCGATGTAGAACAGGTAGCCAAGCATCTTCACCGCTTCACGCTGCTGGCCTTCGCCGAGCAGCGCCGCCATCGGCACGCCCAGGTGCTGGCCGAGCAGATCGAGCAGCGCCGATTCGATGGCAGTGACGGCATGAACGGTAATGCGCAGGTCGAAGGTTTGCAGGCCGCGGCCGGCGGCATCACGCCCGGCAAAGGTCTGGCGCATGGCGTTGAGCACGCGTTGGTAATGCCCCAGCGGCTGGCCAACCACCAGGCTGCGGGCATCTTCGAGGGTCTGGCGAATGGTCTCGCCACCGGGCACTTCGCCCAGGCCGGTGTTGCCGGCGCTGTCGCGCAGTACAACGATGTTGCGGGTGAAGAATGGCCCATGCGCGCCGCTGAGGTTGAGCAGCATGCTGTCGTGCCCGGCCACCGGGATCACGCGCAGCTCGGTCACCACCGGCGTGCCGGTCTGCACCTGGCTGGCGCTGAAGGAGTCTTGGGTGCTGTGCATATTCATCTGGGTTGTCCTGCAGGTTCAGTGAGTCTGGCTCAACGCCGACTGCGGCTTGAGGTCATGGGAGGCGCTGTCTTTGGGGCGGGTGCGGACGAAGAACACCACGATCGCCGCCAGCACCGAGGTCACGGCCAGGCCATACAGCCCGCCCTGGATGGAACCGGTGTGCTGTTCGAGCAAGCCGAAGGTGGTGGGCGCGACAAAGCCGCCGAGGTTGCCCACCGAGTTGATCAAGGCGATCACCGCCGCAGCGATGCGGGCGTCGAGGTAGCCCTGGGGGATTGGCCAGAACAACGCCGAGGCCGACTTGAAACCGATGGCGGCGAAACACACCGCGACGAAGGCGAACACCGGCCCACCGGTGGTCGACATGAACATGCCGATGGCGGCGATGACCAATGCGCCAGCGACCCAGGCCTGCTGGAACTTCCAGCGCGCAGAACCGGCGGCGAAGGCATACATGGCGATGATCGAGATCAGCCACGGGATCGAGTTGAAGAAGCCGACCTGCAGATCAGACAGATCGCCCATGCGCTTGATGATGCTCGGCAGCCAGAAGGTCGCGGCATAGATCGTCAACTGGATGCAGAAGTAGATGCCGCAGAACAGCAGGATCTGGCGGTCCTTGAGCAGGCTCCAGGAGGAGGTCTTGACGACCCCGACCGCTTCGCGCTCACGCTGCTCGCGGTCGATGACCTCAACCAGCGCATCCTGCTCGGCACGGCTCAGCCATTTGGCATCGTGCGGCTTGGAGTCGAGCCAGAACCAGACGAAGAAACACAGGCACACCGAGGCCATGCCTTCGATGAACAGCATCCACTGCCAGCCGTGCATGCCCAGGCCTTGGATCTGCATCAGTGCCCCGGCCAGCGGGCCGGAAATCAGCGAGGCGACCGCCGAGCCACTGAGGAAGATGGCGATTGCCTTGCCGCGTTCGGCGGCCGGCAGCCAGCGCGTGAAGTAGTAGATCACCCCCGGGAAAAACCCTGCCTCAGCCACGCCGAGCAAAAAGCGCAGGACATAGAACTGGGTCTCGGTCTGGACAAAAGCCATGGCCGTGGCCACCAGCCCCCAGGTGAACATGATACGGGTCAGCCACAAACGTGCGCCGACACGTTGCAGAAGCATGTTCGAGGGGACTTCGAACAGCGCGTAGCCAATGAAGAACAGGCCGGCACCGAAACCATAGGCGGCGGCGCTGATGCCCAGGTCGCTTTCCAGGTGCGGGCGGACGAAGCCGATGTTGACGCGATCCAGGTAGTTGACGATGAACATGATGACGAACAGCGGCAGGACATGGCGTTTGACCTTGGCCACTGCGCTTGCCAACACATCGTCGCGCCGGGCGGACGGATCGAGGGTGTCGTTCACTGTGGAATCTCCCACTAATTGTTTTTGTGCGGGTCGATGGATGTCGCGGCGGGAGGCAGTCCGCCTGGTTGTCTGACATGCCAGTGGCAAGAGAATATGCCCTGCGCAGTTGTACGACAAGAACGCAACCTGTCGTCAAAAGACAAAATACAAGCTATTAAAACTGCAAAAATCGGTGAAATAGCAAGATATACGAAAAACCAGAGGGCGAGACTTCAGGGATCAGCCTTCAAAAAAAATCTGAGAAACTTACTTGTCATACAAGTCAGGGTGCTAATCTGGCCCTACTCACGCCGCACTTGTACGATCACCTTCGCGAGCAGCGCCATGACCTCAGCCGACAACCTCGAAACCTTGCGTAAACGCGGTCACAGCCGCGCCCATGACCTGGTCTCCAGCCTGACCCAGCAGATTCTCCTGGGCACCTTCAAACCTGGCGACAAACTGCCCTCGGAAAACAGCCTGGTGCGCGAGCATGCCGTCAGCCGCACTGTGGTGCGCGAGGCATTGTCGAAATTGCAGGCATCGGGGTTGGTCGAGCCGCGCCACGGTATTGGTACATTCGTGATTGAACGTCAGGCCCAGTCGGGCCTGCGCGTGGGCGCCGAGAATGCGGCCAGCGTGCGCGACCTGCTTGAACTGCGCATCGGTCTGGAGGGCCAGGCTGCGGCGCTTGCGGCGTTGCGTCGAAGCGAGCAGCAGTTGCAGCGCATGCGCCAGGCGCTGGACGATCATCAGGACCTGGCGGCAGCCGGTGATAGCTGCATCGAACCTGATCGGCGCTTTCACCTGCTGATCGCCGAGGCCACTGGCAATGTGTATTTCACCCAGATGATGGCGCAGCTGGGCAATGGCCTGATTCCGCGTAATCAGCTGGGCGCGGATGAACGCTCAGGATCCAAGCTGGCCCGGCATGCCTACCTGGCCAACCTCGAACATGAAGCGATCCTCAACGCCATCCGCCGCCAGGACCCGGATGCGGCGCGGGCGGCGATCTGTTTGCACCTGTCCAATAGCCGGGATCGCTTGTTGCCGGAGTGACGGCTGTTTTTGTGCTGTATGCACCGACCTCTCAAACAATCCCCCACTGACACCCCACAATCTTCATGTCCAGGTAATACCTGTGGGAGCGGGCTTGCCCGCGAAGGGCCGCAACGCGGCCCCAAAAACCATGGACTCAGAAGGTCAGGCAGATCTTGCCGAAATGCTTGTTGCTCTCCTGGTACTGGAACGCCTCGACGATCTGCTCCAGCTCGAAATGCTTGTCTACCACCGGCCGTAAGCCATTGGCATCGATCGCCCGCACCATGGCCTGCTGCTGGGCGCGGCTGCCCACCAGCACGCCTTGCAGACGAATCTGCCGGACCAGCGCCTGCACCAGCGGCAACTGCCCGGCCACACCGGTCAGAATCCCGATCAACGAAACATGCCCACCAATGCGCGCAGCGATCATCGACTGCTCGAGGGTCGCCGGGCCCCCCACCTCGATGACGTGGTCAACCCCACGGTTATCGGTCAGCTCGCGGACTTTCTCGCCCCAGGCCGGGGTGCTGCGGTAGTTGATCAAGTGATCGGCGCCCAACGACTTCAGCCGTTCGAGCTTGGCATCACTGGACGAGGTCGCGATCACGGTAGCACCCGCCAGTTTGGCGAACTGCAGGGCGAAGATGGACACCCCGCCCGTACCTTGCACCAGCACGCTGTCGCCAGGTTTCAGGCGATCATCGGCCATCAGCGCGCGCCAGGCGGTGAGGCCTGCGGTGGTCAGGGTCGCGGCCTCGGCGTGGCTGTATCCTTTGGGCGCCAGGGTGAATGAAGTGGCGCGGGCGGTTACCTGCTCGCGAGCATAGCCGTCGATGCCATCACCCGGCACGCTGGCAAAGCCTTCGACCTGGGCCTGACCGTCCAGCCAATCGGGGAAGAAGGTGCTGACCACGGCATCGCCGACTTTGAATTCGCTGACCCCAGCGCCAACCGCGATTACCTCGCCAGCACCATCGGCCATGGGAATACGCCGCTCACTCGGCCCCCACATGCCGCTGACCACGGCGAAATCGTGGTAGTTGAGCGAGCTGGCGTGCAGGCGCACGGTGATCTCACCCGCCTGTGGCGCGGCAGCCTCGCAGGTGCCGACCTGGACCTTGTCGTAACCGCCGCCGGGTTGAACGTAGATGGCCTTGCTGGACATGGCTGGATTCCTTAGTGGTGGGCAAGAAGTGCAATGCAGCTTAGATGGATGTGCATGGAGTCATGGGTATTGTATTGCTTGTCCCGGCCTCTTCGCGGGCAAGCCCGCTCCCACAGGGATTGCGGGTGCTTCAGTTACTTGGCTGTGTCAGTACGGGCCTTTAGGGCAGCGGGCATGCTTGCGTTGGGCCATCGCTGACACAACAGAGACCGCTGTTCCAACTCCTAGCCCGCTCCCACAGTGATTGCGGGCGCTTCGGTTACTTGGCTGTGTCAGTACGGGCCTTTAGGGCAGCGGGCATGCTTGCGTTGGGCCATCGCTGACACAACAGAGACCGCTGTTCCAACTCCTAGCCCGCTCCCAC
>NZ_JBJDNG010000014.1:117054-122420 GCF_044900155.1 Pseudomonas sp. NPDC088890
CAGTGATTGCGGGCGCTTCGGTTACTTGGCTGCGTCAGTACGGGCCTTTAGGGCAGCGGGCATGCTTGCGAGGGGCCATCGCTGACACAACAGAGACCGCTGTTCCAACTCCTAGCCCGCTCCCACAGGGATTGCGGGTGCTTCAGTTACTTGGCTGCGTCAGTACGGGCCTTTAGGGCAGCAGGCATGCTTGCGAGGGGCCATCGCTGACACAACAGAGACCGCTGTTCCAACTCCTAGCCCTGTGGGAGCGGGCTTGCCCGCGAAGAGGCCGGTACTGGCAACCACAATATCAGCCAAGCAGCGCCCGCAATGCCCGGCAATCCGCCGCATGCCAGTCCGCCAGCTCTGGCCAGGGGTTATCCGGAATGTTCACCAACACTGTACGCGCCCCGGCAGCCCGGCCGCAGTCGAGATCAAACCGGTAATCGCCGACCATCACCAGCTCGCTCGGCGCCACCTCCCAGGCCTGGGCAATCTTCAACAAACCATCAGGGCTGGGCTTGGGCTGCGCTTCGTCACGCCCCAGGATGTGCTCGACGGCAAAACAATCGGCCAGGCCAATCGCCTCCAGCGTGACATGTGCCAGCTCCCGCGCGTTACGGGTGAGAATCCCCAGCCGGCAACCGCGCCCGGCCAGCTCACGCACCAGCTCGACCGCACCACTGGCGGCGGTCGAGGCCATCGCCAGATCGCGCTCGTGCTCCAGCAACCAGGCATGCTTGGCTGCCGCTTCTGCGGCCGGCAACGCCGCCAGGTGGGTGAGGATATCGTCCTCAGGCGGGATGCCCAGCGCCTGGCGAATCGCGGCAAAATCATGCACCGCGACGGTGAGGGTGCCATCCATGTCGAACACCCAATTGCGCACGTCACTCAGGCTCATGCCCAGTCCTTGCGATGACGGATCAAGCCTTCCTGGGTCGACGAGGCCACCAGTTGGCCGGCGCGGTTGTAGATGCTGCCGCGGCAGAAGCCACGGGCATTACCGGCCCAGGGGCTGTCGGTGGCGTACAGCAGCCAGTCGTCGGCACGCAGGTTGCGGTGGAACCACAGCGAATGATCGAGGCTGGCGATCTGCATGTCCTTCTGCCACACCGACTTGCCATGCGGCAGCAACGAGGTGGTCAGCAGGCCGAAGTCCGAAGCATAGGCCAACAGGTACTTGTGCAGCGCCGGGATGTCCGGCAGGTTGCCGTCGGCGCGGAACCAGGCGTATTTGACCGGATCGCCCGGCTTGGGGTTGAACGGATCGCGTTCAGTCACCGGGCGAATCTCGATCGGCTTGGCGCACAGCACTTTATCGCGGATTCGCTCAGGCAGGTGTTCGGCCATGGCGCTGGCCAGCTCGACTTCGCTGGGCAGGTTCTCCGGGCCAACTACATCAGGCATCTGCGCCTGGTGCTCGAAGCTTTCCTCGTCGTACTGGAACGAGGCGCTGCAGGTGAAAATGGTATGGCCTTTCTGGATCGCGGTGACCCGGCGGGTGCTGAAGCTGCCGCCGTCACGTACCCGGTCGACCGAGTAGACCACCGGCAGGCTGGCATCGCCTGGGCGCAGGAAGTAGCCATGCAGTGAATGCACATGACGGGCGTCTTCGACCGTCTGGCTTGCCGCCGACAGCGATTGGCCGAGCACCTGGCCGCCATACAACTGGCGAAAGCCCAAGTCCTGGCTGCGTCCGCGGAACAGGTTCTCCTCGATCGCTTCGAGGCTCAGCAGGTCGACCAGGTCGTCCAACACATGGCTCATGGGGGGTTCTCCTAGCAAGGCATCACGGCGCTACAGCATTTTTGAGACGAAGAATGATACAGGGTTTGTCATCAGTACCGCGCATGCCCAGCCATTCAGCCGCGCAGGGTTTGTTGCCAGTGCGCGCGGTTGATCCGGTACAGCACGTGGGGGCGCAAGGGGTGGCCAGGCGGCAGGCGGGGGTGTTCGAAACTGCCATCCGGGTCGTGCAGCATGCCGATGGCCTGCATGACTTTCTGCGACGGCAGGTTGTTCTGGGTAGTGAACGACACCACCTCATCCAGGCGCAATTGGGCGAAAGCACAACGCAGGCAGGTCCACGCCGCCTCGCTGGCAAAGCCCAGCCCCCAGTGGCGCCGCGCCAGGCGCCAGCCGATCTCTACGGCAGGGCCGAACGGGGCGTCGAAATTGACGTGTAGCAAGCCGGTCATGCCGATGAATGCGCCACTGTCCTTGCGCTCCAGCGCCCACAGACCAAAGCCGTATTCATTGAAATGACCGCGAATCCGGCCGATCAGCGCGGCCGCCTCCAGGCGCGTCAGCGGCGCCGGAAAGTAACGCATCACCTGCGGGTCGGCGCACATCGCAGCGAACTCGCGCAGGTCTTCATCGTGCCATTGGCGCAATGTCAGGCGGGCGCTTTCCAGGTGAAGAATTGGCGTCATCGAGTGAGCTCCGGGTGTTTGTCCTGCACGATTTAGATTAGGCGAAATTGGGTCCGCTTTGCGGCCCTTCGCGGGCAAGCCCGCTCCCACAGGGTTCTGCAGCGCTGCAAAAAACTGTGGGAGCGGGCTTGTCGGAGCGCCGAACCGCCGCGAAGCGGACCCGGCAATGGCGCACGCTCAACCCAACTGGCACTATCAGCACTGAACTTTACCGCGAACCGACCATGCCGTTGCCGCTGATCTACCACGATGACTACAGCCCGGAGTTTCCCGCCGAGCATCGCTTTCCGATGGACAAGTTCCGCTTGCTGCGCGACCACCTGGTCGACACTGGCCTGACCACGGACCAGGCCTTGTTGCGCCCGGAGCTCTGCCCCAACGACGTCCTCGCCCTGGCCCACGACCGCGACTACATCGAGCGTTACCTGAGCGGCGACTTGTCTCGCGAAGACCAGCGCCGCCTCGGCTTGCCCTGGAGCGAAGCCTTGGCCAGGCGTACCGTGCGCGCCGTGGGCGGCTCGCTACTGACCGCCGAAATGGCCCTGCGCGACGGCATCGCCTGCCACCTCGCTGGCGGTACTCATCACGCCCACTACGACCACCCCGCCGGCTTCTGCATCTTCAACGACCTGGCAGTGATCAGCCGCTACCTGCTCGAAGCCGGGCGGGTGCATCGGGTGCTGATTTTCGACTGTGACGTGCACCAGGGCGATGGCACCGCGCGGATCCTGCATGACACCCCCGAGGCCATCACTGTGTCGTTGCACTGCGAGCAGAACTTTCCGGCGCGCAAGGCGCACAGCGATTGGGACATCCCCCTGCCGCGAGGCATGGGCGATGCGGCGTACCTCAAGGTGGTGGATGATGCACTGAACTACCTGCTGGCGCTGTACCAGCCTGACCTGGTGCTGTACGACGCCGGTGTCGATGTGCACAAGGACGACGCCCTCGGTTACCTGCAATTGACCGATGAAGGCCTGGCCGCTCGCGATGAAAGCGTGCTGCGCCACTGCCTGGGCCGCGACATTCCGGTAGTCGGCGTCATCGGCGGCGGCTACAGCAAGGACCGCATGGCCTTGGCCAAACGCCACGGCATCCTTCATCACAGCGCGGCCAAGGTCATCAGTTGTTCACAATGACTGTGGAACCGCTTGTGGATAACCTGAGTGAAAGCGGCTACAGCCCGCTAACTGCCTGAGCTACAAAGGACTGATCATTTTTTGCACAGTGCTTCGACGGGGCGCGCTGGGGTAGAATGCCGGCTCTTTTCCACAGCCTGCCGCCCTCCATGCCTGAACTACGCTCCGCTTCCCCTCCCCTTGTCGCCGTGATCGGTGGCGGCCCTGCCGGGCTGATGGCCGCCGAGGCACTGGCTGCGGCCGGTGTGGCGGTGCAGGTGTTCGATGCCATGCCTTCGGTGGGGCGCAAGTTCCTGCTGGCCGGGGTCGGCGGCATGAACATCACCCATTCCGAGCCGTACCCGGCCTTCGTCTCGCGCTACGCCGAGCGCAGCGGCAAGATCGATGGGCTGCTGCGCGACTTCGATAGCCAGGCGCTACGCGAGTGGATCCACGGGCTGGGCATCGAAACCTTCGTTGGCACGTCCGGGCGGGTATTCCCTTGCGACATGAAAGCCGCGCCGCTACTGCGCGCTTGGCTCAAGCGTCTGCGCGACAGTGGGGTAGTTATCCACACGCGCCACCGCTGGCTGGGCTGGAACGATGATGGATCGCTGCGGATCGCTTATCCACAGGGTGAATTGAGCGTGCGCGCCGATGCGCTGGTACTGGCGCTGGGTGGTGGCAGTTGGGCGCGTCTGGGTTCCGATGGCGCCTGGGTGCCATTGCTGACCGAACGAGCTGTGGATATCTCACCGCTGCAGGCGAGCAACTGCGGTTTTGAAGTTGCGGGCTGGAGCGAACTGCTGGTCAACAAGTTCGCCGGCGCACCGTTGAAGAACATTGCCCTGAGCGTTCCCGGCAGCGCTGCGCGCAAGGGTGAGTTCATCCTCACTGCGCAAGGCGTGGAAGGCAGCTTGGTGTATGCCTGGTCGGCGCAGGTTCGTGAAGCGATCAATCGCGCGGGCAAAGCTACGCTGCTGCTGGATCTGCTACCTGACCGGCCTGTGGACAAAATCGCCCAGGCCCTGGCCAAGCCACGAGGCTCACGCTCGATGGCCAAGCATTTGCACAGCCAAGTGGGGATCGACGGGGTCAAGGCGGCGTTGCTCCGTGAGCTGATCGATCAGGCGAGCTTCGCCGATCCACAGGCATTGGCCGCGGCGATCAAGGCGTTGCCGATCGAACTGGTGCGCGCGCGGCCGCTGGATGAGGCGATCAGCAGTGCCGGTGGGGTGCGCTTTGAAGGGATGGACGAGGGCTTGATGCTGCGCCAGCTGCCAGGAGTGTTCTGTGCAGGCGAGATGCTCGACTGGGAGGCGCCGACCGGCGGTTATCTGCTGACTGCATGTTTCGCCAGCGGCCTGCGCGCAGGGCGGGCGGCAGCGGATTGGCTTAAGCAAGCCTAGAAGCAAAGCACTGCCCCGAGGGTGCCAGGAACGGCCTCTTCGCGGGCAAGCCCGCTCCCACAGGGATTGCTGGTGTATCAACTGTTTTGTTGTGTCAGTACCTGCCCTTGCTGGCTGGCACTGACACAACTAAACCCGTCGGCAAGCCAGCCCCCACAGGGATTGTTGGTGTATCAACTGTTTTGTGGTGTCAGTACCTGCCCTTGCTGGCTGGCACTGACACAACTAAACCCATCGGCAAGCCAGCCCCCACAGGGATTGTTGGTGTATCAACTGTTTTGTGGTGTCAGTACCTGCCCTTGCTGGCTGGCACTGACACAACTAAACCCGTCGGCAAGCCAGCCCCCACAGGGATTGTTGGTGTATCAACTGTTTTGTGGTGTCAGTACCTGCCCTTGCTGGCTGGCACTGACACAACTAAACCC
>NZ_JBJDNG010000015.1:0-93318 GCF_044900155.1 Pseudomonas sp. NPDC088890
TCCGGCACACGGCATCGGTGTAGCGGAAGTTGTCTGCCAGCTCGGCCAGGGCCTTGCCGGTGCACTCAACGTTCAGCATCACGTAGTGAGCCTTGTGAACATTGTTGATTGCGTAGGCCAGTTGACGACGGCCCCAGTCTTCCAGGCGGTGGATCTTGCCACCATCTTCTTCGATCAGCTTGGTGTAACGCTCAACCATGCCGCCGACTTGCTCGCTCTGATCCGGGTGGACCAGGAAGATGATTTCGTAATGACGCATGAATGCTCCTTACGGGTTAGTAGTCTGCCAGCGAATCTGGTCAGACAAGGAGTGAATGACACTGTATGTCTTGCCTTGGACAGTAGGCACATGCGCGCCTGCCTGCTGGGCAAGGGGCGCAATTGTAGAGAAGGCCGGACGCACAAGCAAGGTAATTGGCGATTATTTGAACAACCGCAAACATATCCAAATGCCATCAACCACTGGGCCGCGTAAGCGGCCCCTTCTCGATCAGCGCTTGATCTGGCGCTGGCGAACGGCCTCGAACAGGCAAACGCCTGTCGCGACAGAAACGTTCAGGCTGCTGACACTGCCGCTCATCGGCAGCTTCACCAGAAAATCGCAATGATCGCGGGTCAGCCGGCGCATGCCTTTGCCTTCAGCGCCCATGATCATGACCAGCGGACCGGTCAGGTCCTGCTGATAGATCTCCTGCTCAGCCTCCCCCGCAGTGCCAACCACCCACAGGCCACGCTTCTGCAGTTTTTCCAGGGTGCGCGCCAGGTTGGTCACCGCCACCAGCGGAATCACCTCGGCGGCGCCGCAGGCCACTTTACGCACGACCGGGGTCAAGGTTGCCGACTTGTCCTTGGGCACCACGACCGCTGTAGCACCGGCGGCATCGGCGGTACGCAGGCAGGCGCCGAGATTGTGCGGATCGGTGACGCCGTCGAGCACCAGAATCAGCGGCGGCGTCTCGGTACGCTCAAGCAACTCCTCAAGCATCAGCTCGCCCCACACCTGGCTCGGGCTCACCTCGGCAACCACACCTTGGTGCACGCCTTCGACCCAGGTGTCCATCTCGCGGCGCTCGGCCTGGCCAACCGGCACGCGGTTTTCTCCAGCCAGCGCGAGCAGCGCTTGAACGCGCGGCTCGCTACGGCCTTCGGACAGCCAGATCTGCTTGACCCGCTTGGGGTGGTGCTGCAACAGCGCCTGCACGGCATGCACGCCGTAGATTTTTTCCAGCTGACTCATGACTTGCTCTTGCTCTTACGTGGCGCGCCCGATTTTGGCGGCCCCTTGCGGTGCTTGGTGGGCTTGCCGGAGGCCGACTTGCCGCCCTTGTCCGACTTGCTCGAGGACGGGGCGTTGCGCGCCTCGCCCATCAGCGCCTTCTTCATCTCGCGGCTCTTGCGCACCTCGGCGTTGCGCTGCACCGCGTCCTTGGGGAAGTAGGCATCAGCGGCTTCGCTCTTGCGACGACGTGGCGCCGGATCGATTTTCGCTTCGACCTTGGCTTCACGCTGCTCGCCGGGCTTGGCCTTGCTGGCAGGCGCTGCACCATCAGCAGCCGCACGCTTGCGGCCAACGGCTGCACTGGCGCTTGCCTGAGAGACTTCGAAATCGATCTTGCGCTCGTCGAGGTCAACGCGCATGACCTTGACTTCGATGGTGTCGCCCAGGCGGAAGCTGCGACCGCTGCGCTCACCCGACAGGCGGTGATGCACCGCATCGAAGTGGTAGTAGTCGCCTGGCAGGGCACTGACGTGCACCAAGCCTTCGACGTAGATATCAGTCAGCTCGACGAACAGGCCAAAGCCGGTAACGGCAGTGATCACGCCTGGGAAGATCTCGCCCACGCGGTCTTTCATGTACTCGCACTTGAGCCAGTTGACCACGTCGCGAGTGGCCTCGTCGGCACGGCGCTCGGTCATCGAGCACTGCTCGCCCATCTGCTCCAGGGTCGGCTCGTCGTACGGGTAGATGCGCGCCTTGGGGATGCTCATCGCGCCGGCCCGCTTGACGTGCGGGGTATCGACCTTGGAGCGGATCACGCTGCGAATGGCGCGGTGCACCAGCAGGTCGGGGTAACGACGGATCGGCGAGGTGAAGTGGGTATACGCCTCGTAGTTCAGGCCGAAGTGGCCGTTGTTCTCGGTGCTGTACACCGCCTGGCTCAGCGAACGCAGCATGACGGTCTGGATCAGGTGGAAATCCGGTCGACCGGCGATGCTCGCCAGCAGCGCCTGATAGTCCTTCGGCGAAGGCTCTTTGCCCTTGTGCAGGGACAGGCCAAGCTCACCGAGGAAGGCGCGCAGTTTTTCCAGACGCTCCGGTGGCGGACCATCGTGCACGCGGTACAGCGAAGGCACGCCATGCTTTTGCAGGAATTCGGCGGTGGCAACGTTGGCCGCCAGCATGCATTCCTCGATCAGCTTGTGGGCTTCGTTACGCACGGTCGGACGAATTTCGTCGATCTTGCGGTTATCACCGAAGATAATCCGGGTTTCCTGGGTCTCGAAGTCGATCGCGCCACGAGTATGGCGCGCCGCCAGCAATGCCTTGTACAGGGCATACAGGTGCTTGAGATCCGGGACAACCTCTTTGTATTCCTCGCGCAGGGCCTTGCCTTCGCGGGTACGGGCATGCTCGAGCATGCTGCTGACCTTGTTGTAGGTCAGGCGCGCGTGCGAGTGGATCACCGCTTCGTAGAACTGGTAGTCGACCATCTGGCCAGACTTGTTGATGGTCATTTCACAGACCATCGCCAGGCGATCGACGTGCGGGTTCAGCGAGCACAGGCCGTTGGACAGCTCCTCAGGCAGCATCGGCACTACCCGCTCAGGGAAGTACACCGAGTTACCGCGCTGCTGCGCCTCGATGTCCAGGGCCGAGCCCAGGCGTACGTAGCTGGAAACGTCGGCGATCGCCACATACAGGCGCCAGCCGCCGGAGAACAGGCGCAGTTTGCCCTGTGGCTCGCAGTAGACAGCGTCGTCGAAGTCGCGGGCATCTTCACCGTCGATGGTGACGAATGGCAGGTGGCGCAGGTCGATGCGCTTCTCTTTGTCCTTCTCTTCGACTTCGGAGCGGAACTTGCGCGCTTCCTTGATCACCTCTTGCGGCCAGACATGCGGGATGTCGTAGCTGCGCAGGGCAACGTCGATTTCCATGCCTGGAGCCATGTAGTTGCCGATCACCTCGACCACATCACCTTGCGCCTGGAAGCGCGGGGTGGGCCAGTGGGTAATCTTGATTTCGACGAACTGACCGATCTTGGCGCCGCCGTTACGCCCGGCAGTCACCAGCACTTCCTGCTGGATCTTCGGGTTGTCCGGGGTCACGTAGCCGATGCCGCCTTCTTCGAAGTAACGGCCGACCACGCTTTCGTGGGCACGGGAGATGATTTCGACCAGCACGCCTTCACGGCGGCCACGGCGGTCGGTACCGGAGACACGGGCAAGGCCACGGTCACCATCGAACGCCAGGCGCATCTGCGACGGACTGAGGAACAGATCGTCACTGCCGTCGTCAGGGATGAGGAAGCCGAAACCATCGCGGTGGCCAGAGATGCGTCCGCAGATCAGGTCCAGCTTGTCTACCGGGGCATAGGTGCCGCGCCGGGTATAGATCAGCTGACCGTCACGCTCCATGGCACGCAGACGGCGGCGCAGGGCTTCGATCTGGTCTTCCTCGTGCAGACCGAATTCCGCCGCCAACTGCTCTCGCGCAGCCGGTTCGCCGCGGTCGGCAAGGTGTTGCAGGATCAGCTCACGGCTGGGAATAGGATTCTCGTATTTATCCGCTTCGCGGGCGGCCTCGGGATCGAGGGATTGCCAATCGGCCATCAGAAGGGGTTCACCTTGGGGTATATAGAGTAGAAGTTTGGCATAGGCGTATTGAAACCGGAAATGTCGGCCTTGGACAGCCCCCGTCTGAGGGTCTTGTGCGCTGGGTAAGGCCTATGGAATCAACAAGTTGAATTTTTTGAATTTTTTTTGATTCGGGGGGTTTACAGCCTCATAGGGCGTCCGTATAGTGCGCACCACAACGACGGACACCCGACGTTGTAGTTGAGATGAACGATGTTGTAAAGCATCATGTGATTTCAACGAGTGTGCCCAGGTGGCGGAATTGGTAGACGCGCTGGTTTCAGGTATCAGTGACCGCAAGGTCGTGGAAGTTCGAGTCTTCTCCTGGGCACCAAATATTTCGAGTGATAGATAACAGGCTTATCTGTCAGTCAGCAAGAGATTCATCGCAGTACGCTGTAGATGTAAAGATTTGCCCAGGTGGCGGAATTGGTAGACGCGCTGGTTTCAGGTATCAGTGATCGCAAGATCGTGGAAGTTCGAGTCTTCTCCTGGGCACCATATAAAAACCCACTAGCTTGCTAGTGGGTTTTTTCTTGCCTGCGTTTTTTGTCCCCACCTTATTAGCTGCCTATGCGCATGCAGGTTCTGGCGGGAAATTGAACGATAGTCTGCTCATGAATTTCTCGTCACTCGGCCACTTGAGAAACAATTTCGTTTACCATTGTTTCCAAATATGTAGCCGTAAGCGAGGAAGTACCCGCATGACGATCCGTCCGCAACCGCTGATGCGCACCCTGGCCGCCGCTGTTCTGAGCCTGGTGATCGGCGCTCCGGCCGCCATGGCAGACGACCCGGTCAGCCTGACTTTGTACAACGGTCAGCACAAGGAAATCGGCGAAGCCATCGCCAAGGCCTACGAGGCCAAGACCGGCATTCATATCAACATCCGCAAAGGCAGCAGCAACCAGCTGGCCAGCCAGATCATCGAGGAAGGCGACCGCTCGCCTGCCGACGTCATCTATACCGAAGAGTCGCCGCCGCTGAACAACCTTGGCGAGCTGGGCCTGCTGGCCAAGATCGACGACGCCACCCTGAACATGCTGCCCAAGGAATACGTTGCTGCCAACGGCAGCTGGATGGGCGTGACCGCGCGCACCCGCGTGGTGGTGTTCAACCCGAAGAAGATCGACGAGAAAGACCTGCCGCAATCGGTGATGGACTTCGCCAACCCCGAATGGGATGGCCGCGTGGGCTTCGTGCCGACCAGCGGCGCCTTTCAGGAGCAAGCCGTGGCCATCCTCAAGATGCACGGGCGCGATGCCGCCGAAGAGTGGCTGACTGGCCTGAAAGCCTTCGGCAAGACCTACACCAACAACATGGTCGCCCTGAAGGCCGTGGAAAAAGGCGAAGTCGATGCCGTGCTGGTCAACAACTACTACTGGTATGCCCTCAAGCGTGAGCGCGGCCAGCTGGATTCGCAGCTGTACTACCTGGCAGACGGCGACGCCGGCGGCCTGGTGACCATCTCCGGCGCCGCCGCAGTCAAGGCCAGCAAGCACCCGAAAGAAGCCCAGGCCCTGCTCAACTGGATGGCCAGCGAGGAAGGCCAGCGCGTGATCACCCAGACCACCGCCGAATACCCGCTGCATAAAGGCATGGTCTCTGACCAGGGCCTGAAGCCGTTCGAAGAACTGCGTCCGCCGCAGATCACCCCAGCCGACCTTGGTAACGCCGAGGAAGCCCTTGAGCTTGAGCGCGAGGTCGGCCTGCTCTAATGACTGCCGCCCTGCCCCTCTCGGCCCAGGCGCGTTTCGTGCCGCGCCGCAAGCGCCCCTCGATCTGGGTGGTGCTGCCTGTCCTGTTCCTGGTGACGATGAGCTTGCTGCCGTTGCTGTACGTCGCGCTCAAGGCCTGGGAGGCCGGCTGGCGGGAAGCATTGCACCTGCTCTGGCGTCCCTTCGTCTGGGGCTTGATGCGCAACACCATGCTGTTGATGGTGGGGGTCACCTTGGTGTGCATGGTGGTCGGCCTGGCTTTGGCCTGGCTGCTCGAGCGCAGCGACCTGCCAGGGCGGCGTTTGTGGGGCGTGGTGCTGTGCCTGCCATTTGCCGTGCCGTCGTTCGTCAGCAGCTTCACCTGGGTGTCGCTGAGCTCGGACTTCGAAGGGCTGGGCGGGGCGATCCTGGTCATGGCGCTGTCCAAGTACCCGCTGGTATTCCTGCCAGTAGCCGCCACCCTGCGCAATGTCGACACCTCCCTGGAGGAGTCGGCGCGCACCCTGGGTTGCAGCCGTTGGGGGGTGTTCTTCAAGGTCACGCTGCCGCTGCTGTGGCCGTCGATGCTCGGCGGCGCCCTGCTGATCGCCCTGCACATGCTGGTGGAGTTCGGCGCCCTGTCGATCCTGGGCTTGCAGACGTTCACTACGGCGATCTATCAGCAGTTCGAGCTGGAGTTCAGCAACGCCAACGCCGCCATGCTATCGGCGGTGTTGCTGGCGCTGTGCCTGGTGATGCTG
Organism: Pseudomonas sp. NPDC088890; assembly: GCF_044900155.1. Taxonomy (NCBI): domain Bacteria; kingdom Pseudomonadati; phylum Pseudomonadota; class Gammaproteobacteria; order Pseudomonadales; family Pseudomonadaceae; genus Pseudomonas; species Pseudomonas sp. NPDC088890. Next base: position 6,314 of record NZ_JBJDNG010000015.1, read on the forward strand.
ACCCTGGAGCTGCGCGTGCGCGGCAAGGCGCGGCATGTGCGGATTGGCCAGGGCGTTGCGCGTCGCGCGCAGCCGGTGAAGCTGCGTGGCTGGATGCCGTTGGCGCAGGTGTTTTGCCTGGCTCTGGCGATTCTAGGCAGCGGGATTCCCCTGGCCATGCTCGGCTACTGGCTGAGCGTCGGCTCATCGGCGGCGTTCCCGGTGGGTGAAATCAGCAAAGCGCTGTTCACATCACTGTCGGTATCGCTGGGCGGAGCTGGTTTCTGCGTGCTGCTGGCGTTGCCGATCAGCTTCCTGGTGGTGCGTTATAAAGGTCGCCTGGCGATCTGGGCCGAACGGCTGCCCTATCTGCTGCATGCCCTGCCCGGGCTGGTGATTGCCCTGACCCTGGTGTTCTTCGCCCTGCATTATGTGCCGGCGCTGTACCAGACCACCGCTTTGCTGATCCTGGCGTATGCGCTGTTGTTCCTGCCGCTGGCCCAGGCGCCGGTGCGCACGGCGCTGAACAAGGCGTCGCCGACCCTGGAAGAAGCCGCTCGCACGCTGGGCGCGAGCAGCTTCAGCGCGTTCTGCCGGGTGACCTTGCCGATCATCTTCCCAGCGCTGGCGGCGGCGTTTGCGTTGGTGTTCCTGGATGCGATGAAGGAGCTGACAGCGACCCTGCTGCTTAGCCCGACCGGGATGACCACCTTGGCCACTGAGGTGTGGGCGCATACCGCCAATGTCGAGTTCGCGGCGGCCGCGCCTTATGCGGCGCTGCTGATTGTGGTTTCGGGGTTGCCGGTTTATTTGCTGACTACGCGGATGTATTTGAACAAGGCATAACCTGTTATGTCTTGCGCTTGAGCGTTTGGGGCTGCGCAACAGCCCCAAATTCGCTCAGGCCCTGAACTGCCCCAGGCTCGCGCGCAACTGCGCAGCCAAATCATCCAAGACCTTACCGCTGGCGGTGGTCTGCATCACTACCTGCGCCGACTGCTCGGCCTGCGCATGAATGGTCTCGACCCTCCCCCTGACCGCCTGCGCGCCATGCGCTTGCTGCTCGGCTGCGCGCGTAGCCAAACCAATCGCCGCATGCACCTGCTCGACCGCCGCCTGCACCGACCGCTGCCGACGCTCGTTATCGCGCAGCACCAGCAGCCCTTCGCTGGCTTGGCGCCCCGCCTGGCTGATGGTCGCCACGGCTTCCTTGGCCCCCTGCTGCAGGGCAACGATATGCGCCTGAATGTCGCCCGTCGAACTCTGGGTCTTGCTCGCCAGCGCCCGCACCTCATCGGCCACCACGGCAAAGCCGCGGCCAGTCTCACCCGCACGCGCCGCCTCGATAGCGGCATTGAGGGCCAGCAGGTTGGTCTGCTCGGCGATGCCATGAATCACGGTCAGCACCACCTCGATCTGCTCGCTCTGCTTGGCCAACCGCTCGATCACCTGCGAGCCCGCATCGACCTGGCCGGCGAGGTTTTCGATCAGGCCGGCCAGCTGGGTCGAGGTCCGACTGTTTTCGTCAGTGGCCTGGCGGATGTCCACCACCTGCTGCAAGGCCGCCTGCATCGCATGACTTTCGGCTTGGGCCTCATCGGCCATGCTCGATAGATCGCGCAGGCTCGCCGCCACCTCATCACGCTGCAGCGCGGCGGCAGCGTCAGCACCTGCGCTGCGCTGGGTCATGGCGCCGATTTCTACGCCGGTACGCTGGGCCACTTCGCCTGCTTCACGCACGATCGGCTGGAGCTTGTCGACAAAGCGGTTGACTGCCGAAGCCATGTCACCAATCTCGTCCCGGCTGTCGAGGGTCACCCGCTTAGTCAGGTCGCCTTCGCCGGCAGCTAGATCATTCAAGGCAGCAATCAGCAGGCGCAGCTTGTTGACTACACGCCTGCCGAGCACCACGGCCACCACCAGCAACACCCCTAGGCCGACCAGCACCAGGCCAAGGCCGATACGCCAACGCAACTCACCCGCGGCCTCACGAACGGTCTGGGCAGTATTGGCTTGCATGGCAGTAGCACTGTTCTGCGCCGTCTCCAGACGTGCGCGCAGGGCCTTGCCGCTGTCTGCCGCTGCAGCGCCCAGGCTGTCGCCGACCAGTTGCTCACCACTGCCGATCAGCGCCGCGAAACGCTGATCCAGCGCCTTGAGCTCCTGCTCGACACCCGCTGTCGAAACCCCCATCAAAACCTTGCCAATCTCTGCCCCGTTAGGGTTGATCGAGGCCTCGACGTAGTACACCGACGGGTCTTTACGCGCAGCGTCCAGCACTTTATCCAGCGCCCGCTCGCCCTGGCCCTTGTCCATCAGCGCCTGGTTGATCGGGTTTTGCCGGTTCAGATAGCGCGTCAGGTGCTGACCCTGGGCGTCGTCATAGATCACGAACAGTACGTTGGGGTTGCGCTGGGCACGCCGGGCGAAGTCCGAGAGCACTGGCACGTCGTTGTCCCAGATCGCCCGCGGGGCAACCGAGGCAAGCAGTTCGGCCATGTCGTTGGCCGAATCCTTGAGGTTTTTCTCCAGGGTCGCGCGCAGTTGTTGCTGCTCGCTTTCCAAGCGCGTGGACAGGCCACTGCTCAGACGCTGACGAGTGCTGGAGGAGAGGTTGTCGAGCCCACTGCGCACATCCTGGCCAGCCAGTTCCAGCTCGTTGGCCAGCTTGCGGCTGTCGGCACCCAGGCGCTCGCCAAGATCGGCTTCCAAGGCGGTGACCGTGCTCCGGGTCAGCGCAACGGCAACCAGCACCTGCACCAAAAGAGCGATACCCAAGGCAACAAACACAGGCCGCAAAAGGCGGCTTCGTAACAGTGAGAGGATGGCAGACACGGTGAAACCCTCGTGCTTCTGGCGCCATTGTTTTGATGGCATCTACAGAGCGTTTTTACAGCAAGGGTTGTGCCGGAGGCAGCAGGCATAAACGCCAAGTTTATGCTGGTCTGTGCAGGAGTGATTGGCGCGGCACTTATTTGGCAGCGCTGCGCGCTGCATCGCAGACGAGCCAGCGCCTACAAGGATTACGTGATTGTCTTTCAAAAAAAACGCCGCGCCCCTTGCGGGAACGCGGCGTTCGATCAGCCTAGACGGCGAATCAGGCGAACGGATGACGCAGAACGATAGTTTCGTTGCGATCCGGGCCGGTCGAAATGATGTCGATCGGCGCGCCGGTCAGCTCTTCGATGCGCTTGATGTAGGCGCGAGCAGCGGCTGGCAACTCTTCCAGGGTCTTGGCACCGAGGGTCGACTCGCTCCAGCCTGGCATCTCTTCGTACACTGGCTCCAGGCCGATGTAGCTGTCGGCATCGGAAGGCGCATCGATCACTGCACCATTCTCGTTCTTGTAGCCAACACAGATGTTGATGGTTTCCAGGCCGTCGAGTACGTCCAGCTTGGTCAGGCAGATGCCCGAGATGCTGTTGACGTCGATGGCGCGACGCAGGATGACGGCATCGAACCAGCCGCAACGACGAGCACGACCGGTGGTGGAGCCGAACTCATGGCCGCGCTTGGCCAGGGTGGCGCCAGTCTCGTCGAACAGCTCGGTCGGGAACGGACCGGAACCGACACGAGTAGTGTAGGCCTTGGTGATACCGAGGATGTAGTCCAGGTACATCGGGCCAACGCCGGAACCGGTGGAGATGCCGCCAGCAGTGGTGTTGGAGCTGGTGACGTACGGGTAGGTACCGTGGTCGATGTCCAGCAGCGAGCCCTGGGCACCTTCGAACATGATGTCCTTGCCGGCGCGACGCAGGTTGTGCAACTCGGCGGTGACGTCGAGCATCATCGGCTTGAGCTGCTCGGCGTAGGCCATGCACTCGTCCAGGGTCTGCTGGAAGTCGATGGCCGGCTCTTTGTAGTAATTGACCAGCTGGAAGTTGTGGTAGTCCAGCAGCTCACCGAGCTTGGCAGCGAAACGCTCGCGGTGGAACAGATCGCCCACGCGCAGGCCGCGACGGGCCACTTTGTCTTCGTAAGCTGGGCCGATACCACGACCGGTGGTGCCGATCTTGGCTTCGCCACGGGCCTTTTCACGGGCCTGGTCCAGCGCTACGTGGTAGGACAGGATCAGCGGCGCAGCCGGGCTGATGCGCAGGCGCTCACGTACCGGTACACCCTTCTCTTCGAGCTTGGTGATTTCACGCATCAAGGCATCAGGAGCAACGACCACGCCGTTGCCGATCAGGCACTGCACGCCTTCACGCAGGATGCCAGAAGGAATCAGGTGCAGAACGGTTTTCTCACCGTTGATCACCAGGGTGTGGCCCGCGTTGTGACCGCCCTGGTAGCGCACTACGGCGGCAGCATGTTCGGTCAGCAGATCAACGATCTTGCCTTTGCCCTCATCACCCCATTGGGTGCCCAGGACGACGACATTCTTACCCATAACACTTGTCCTCATTCACGCAAACTTGGTTGCCGGCCTACTGCCGACCGAAAAATCTCAATGGGTCAGCGGCAGAACCTGCCAGCGCCCGTCTTGCTGAATCAATTGCCGATCACAATCCGCCTCAAGGGCAGCACTCAGCGGCTGCCCAGGCAAAGCCTGAACCACACGCTGGCCCTCGTTGCGCAACTGGCAGACCATCTGCCAGAGGGTCGCGTCACCGCTGTCGGGCATCCAGATCCCGCCAGACGGCAATACGACCTCCGCTCGCCCCAGTGTGACCAGGGTCTTCAAATCCGTGGAGAAACCGGTAGCCGGGCGTGCCCGGCCAAAGTCGGCGCCGATGTCGTCGTAGCGTCCGCCCTGGGCGATCGACTGACCGACCCCTGGTACGAACACGGCGAACACCACGCCGGTGTGATAGTTGTAACCGCGCAGCTCGCCAAGGTCGAAGTACAGCGGCAGGTCCGGATAGCGCGCTGCCAGGCGATCCGCGATCGCCAGCAGGTCATCCAGGGCAGCCAGCACACTGGCCGGCGCACGGCCCAGGCGTACACGGGCCTCGGCCAGCACTTCGCGACCACCGCACAGTTCGGTCAGGGCGCGCAGCATGTTGCCGACGTCCTTCGGCAGGTCGGCAGTCAACGCGTTGACTTCATCGACCGCCTTGCGCTGCAGGGCATCGAACAGCTGCTGCTCGGCATCGCCCGACAGGTTGGCGGCGCGCGACAGGCCGCGGTAGATACCGACGTGGCCCAGGTCCATGTGCACATCCGGCACATCGGCCAGCTGCAGCATCGCCAACATCAGGCTGATGACCTCGACGTCGCTGGTCGGGCTGGCATCGCCGTACAGCTCGGCGCCCAATTGGATCGGGCTGCGCGAGGTAGACAACTGACGTGGCTGGGCGTGCAGCACGCTACCGGCATAGCACAGGCGGCTCGGGCCTTCGCGGCGCAGGGTGTGCGCATCGATACGCGCAACCTGTGGGGTGAAGTCGGCACGGAAGCCCATCAGGCGGCCAGACTGCGGGTCGACCACCTTGAAGGTATGCAGGTCCAGGTCCTGGCTGGCACCGGTGAGCAGCGATTCCAGGTACTCGATATGCGGGGTAACGACCAGTTCGTAACCCCAACTCTGGAACAGGTCCAACACCTGGCGACGCGCGATCTCGATGCGCGCGGCTTCAGGTGGCAGTACTTCCTCGATGCCATCTGGCAGCAGCCAGCGGTCTACCGTTGCCATTACGCCATTTCCCCTCTGGTCCGGGCGGCCTGCCAGTGGGCGAGCCGTCAGTGAAGCAGGCATTGGCCCACAGCAGCAGGCAGCACTAATCCCAGCGCTACCGCCGTGCCAATACCCTCAAATTACTAGCGCGCAGGCTGATCCCTAATGGGCAATCAACCTTGCAGACGCAAAAAAGCCGGGAAATTTCCCGGCTGACTCATCATACACCCCTTTTCTGTCAGGATGCACCCCGCCGGCAGTTTTAGCTGCCAGGCGGGGTTTACCCGAGTCAGGGCTTGCTCTTGTCCAGGTAGCGGAAGAACTCGTTCTTCGGATCCAGGACCAGCACATCGCTCTTGTTCGAGAAGCTTGCGCGATAGGCCTGCAGACTACGGTGGAACGCATAGAAATCAGCGTCCTGGCTGTAGGCCTTGGCATAGATGGCAGCCGCCTGGGCGTCACCATCACCGCGGGTTTCTTCGGACTCACGATACGCTTCGGCGAGCAGTACGCGACGCTGACGGTCGGCATCGGCGCGGATACCTTCAGCCAGCTCGTTACCCTTGGCGCGATGCTCACGCGCTTCACGCTCACGCTCGGTGCTCATACGATCGAACACGCTGCGGTTGACTTCCTTCGGCAGGTCGATGGCCTTGACGCGCACGTCGACCACCTCGATACCCAGCTCTTTGTTAGCCATGCGGTTCAGCGAAGCGGTGATGTCAGCCATCAGCGCGTCACGTTCACCGGAAACTACCTCGTGCAGGGTGCGTTTACCGAACTGGTCACGCAGGCCGCTTTCCAGACGACGCGACAGACGCTCATCAGCGATCTGCTTGAGGCCCGAAGTCGCGGTGTAGAAGCGATCGGAGTCCTTCACGCGCCATTTCGCGTAGGCGTCGACCATTACCGCTTTCTTCTCAAGGGTCAGGAAGCGCTGGGTCGGAGCATCCAGGGTCATCAGGCGGGCGTCGAACTTGCGCACCTGGTTGACGTACGGGATCTTCACATGCAGACCAGGCTGAACATCGGCCTGAACCACACGACCGAATTGCAGCAATACCGCACGTTCGGTCTGGGCCACGATGTAGAAGCTGTTCCAGGCCACGATAGCCAGCACAACTGCGGCGATCAGGGCGATCAGCGATTTATTGCTCATCAGCGGCTCTCCCTAGTACGCAGCGACTGTTGTTGCTGTTGCAGATCCTGCGCTGCACGCACGGCCGCATCGTTGACCGATGGCGACGTGCTGCTGGCGGCCGCGGCCGACGTATTGCGGCTGCCTTCGACCATCTTGTCCAGTGGCAGGTAGAGCAGGTTGTTCTGCCCGTCCTTGGTTGCCACCATGACCTTGCTCGAGTTGCTGTAGACCTCTTGCATGGTCTCCAGGTACAGACGCTGACGGGTGACGTCCGGCGCCTTGCGGTACTCGCTGACCAGCTTGGTGAAGCGGTCGGCCTCACCCTTGGCGCGGGCAATCACTTCATCGCGGTAGCCGTTGGCATCCTCGATGATGCGCTGGGCCTGACCACGGGCTTCCGGCACCACGCCATTGGCGTAGGACTCAGCCTGGTTGCGGGCACGCTGCTCGTCTTCCCGGGCCCGGATCACGTCGTCGAAGGCTTCCTGCACTTCACGCGGGGCTGCCGCGCTCTGTACGTTGACCTGGGTGACGGTGATACCGGTACGGTAGGTGTCGAGGAAGCGTTGCAGGCGTTCGCGGATATCCACGGCCATCTGCTCACGGCCTTCGGTCAGCACCTGGTCCATCGAAGTGGAACCCACCACGTGGCGCAGGGCGCTGTCGGTCGCATGCTGCAAGCTCACTTCCGGCTGGTCGACGTTAAGCACGAAGTCCTGCAGGTTGGTGATCTTGTACTGCACGGTCAGCGGCACCTCGACGATGTTCTCGTCTTCGGTGAGCATCTGCCCCTGCTTGGTGTACGCACGCTCACGCGTGACGTTCTCCATGTACTTGCGGTCGATCGGCGGGAAATAGATGTTCAGGCCTGGACCCACGGTCTCATAGTACTTGCCGAAGCGCAGCACGACTGCCTGCTCCTGCTCGTCGACCACGTACACGGCACTGTACAGCCAGATCGCAGCCAACACCGCCAGGCCTATGCCCAGCAGGCCGTAGCCGCCACCCTTGCCGATATTGCGGTCACCACCGCCGCGTTTTTTGCTGCCGCCGAACATGCCGTTCAGGCTGTCCTGCAGCTTGCGGAAGGCCTCGTCGAGATCCGGTGGTCCTTTCTTGTCGCCACCACCGCCGCCGCCACGGCGGCCGCCCCAGGGATCCTGATTGTTCGAGTTGCCACCCGGCTCGTTCCAAGCCATAGCGCTCTCCATCTGATAAAGCAAAGACGCGCCCACGGCGCGCCGTCCAATGCTACAGAATGCCTGTCACGGCTGCCCAGCGACCTCGACGGGCATTTATTGCAAAGTGTGTTGCGCAATGAACGCTTGCGGCTCCATGCCTTCGCGGCTGACCAGGCGATTGAGCTCGATCATGGGCAGGCGCACGCTCAACAAGCTGCTGCCTTCATCGTCGTGTTCCTCGCCTTGCACTGCCCCTAGTTCAAAGAATTGCGCGCGCAGGCGAGCAAAACGCTGTTCGAGGCGCAGGGTTCCGACAAACAGATCATCCCCCAGCAATTCGGCAATCGCCTGGCCTACCAACTCCAGGCCACGTCCATCACGTGCCGATACCCAGACCCGCTCCGGCTTGCCATCGGCATTGCGCTGGATCTGCGGCTCGACATCTTCGAGCAGGTCGAGTTTGTTATAGACCTCAAGGATCGGCAAGCCTTCAGCACCGATCTCGCCCAATACTGCCAACACCTGCTCGATCTGCTCCATGCGCTCTGGCTCATGGGCGTCGATCACATGCAGCAGCAGGTCGGAGTTGCTCGACTCTTCGAGCGTAGCCCGAAATGCCTCGACCAGCTTGTGCGGCAAGTGGCGAATGAAGCCCACGGTGTCGGCCAGCACGATCGGCCCCAGGTCATCGAGCTGCAAACGGCGCAGGGTCGGATCGAGGGTGGCGAACAGTTGGTCGGCGGCGTAGACGTCGGATTCGGTGAGGGCGTTGAACAAGGTCGACTTGCCGGCGTTGGTATAGCCCACCAGCGACACCGATGGGATATCCGCGCGCTTACGCCCGCGCCGCGCCTGCTCACGCTGACTGCGAACCTTCTCCAGGCGTGCCTTGATCTGCCGCAGGCGCACCCGCAGCAAGCGCCGGTCAGTCTCAAGCTGGGTTTCACCCGGACCGCGCAGGCCGATACCACCCTTCTGCCGCTCAAGGTGGGTCCAGCCGCGCACCAGCCGCGTGCTCATGTGCTCCAGCTGGGCCAGTTCGACCTGCAGCTTGCCTTCATGGGTACGCGCCCGTTGGGCGAAAATGTCGAGAATCAGCCCGGTACGGTCGAGCACGCGACACTCGAAGACTCGTTCGAGGTTGCGCTCCTGACTGGGCGTGAGGGTGTGATTGAAAATCACCAGATCTACCTGTTCGGCTTTGACCAGGTCGCGTAACTCTTCGACCTTGCCGCTGCCAATCAGGTATTTGGCGGTAGGCTGGTGCCGCGTCACTGTAGACAGCGAAACGATCTCAGCTCCGGCCGACAGTGCCAGTTCCTGAAACTCCTGCGGGTCTTCGCGCGCCTCAGGGTTCTGACCTTCCAAGTGAACGAGCAGCGCTCGCTCACCACCACCGTGGCGCTCAAAGAACAATGCAGGCTCCTATCAGGCGTTGCCTGGCTCGCTGTCGCCGCTCTCGGAATCGGACGGGCTTGGCAGGCGAACCGGACGAGCTGGGACCACGGTCGAGATAGCGTGCTTGTAGACCATCTGGCTGACGGTGTTCTTCAGCAGTACCACGAACTGGTCGAAAGATTCGATCGAGCCCTGCAGCTTGATCCCGTTGACCAGATAGATCGAAACCGGGACCTTTTCTTTTCTCAAGGTGTTCAAGTAAGGGTCTTGTAGCGAATGCCCTTTTGACATATGCCGCACTCCTGTAAGGATCAATAGTAAAAAACACGAAAATTCGATAATTACGCCGCCCATTCGCAAGAGTAGACGGCAATTGCAGGGACTCAGCTCAATATGGAGACGGACCCAAGGTATTTCAAGGTGCGGGACAGATTGTCGCAGGCCAGGCTGTCCAGCCAGTGTACGTCGGACCAGCCGCGCAACCAGGTGAACTGCCGTTTGGCCAGCTGGCGAGTGGCAATGATACCGCGTTCGCGCATCTCATTCTCATCTAGCTTGCCATCCAGGTAATCCCAGACCTGCCGATACCCCACTGCCCGTATAGACGGCAGCCCCGCGTGCAAGTCACTTCTGGCGCGCAGCTTTCGGACCTCGTCGACGAAGCCCTGTTCCAGCATCTGCGAAAATCGTAGCGCAATTCGCTGATGCAAAATGTGACGATCTGTAGGAGCAATCGCCAGACTGGCGACAGTATAGGGCAAATGTCCGCCCGCGCCTGCGTCTGCGCCGCTACTTTCGGCCAATTGCCGCTGGCGATGGGCCGTCATGCTCTCGCCGCTGACCCGATACACTTCCAGCGCGCGGATCAGCCGTTGCGGGTCATTGGGGTGGATGCGTGCGGCCGACTCGGGGTCGACCTCAGCCAACTGCCGGTGCAATTCAGCCAGGCCCAACGCACTGGCCTGGGCTTCAAGCTCGGCGCGCACCGCAGGGTCGGCGGCAGGCATATCGGCCAAGCCATCGATCAACGCCTTGTAATAAAGCATGGTGCCGCCGACCAATAGCGGGATCTTGCCGCGCGCGCTGATCTCGGCCATGGCGGCCAGGGCATCGGTACAAAATTGTGCGGCGGAGTAGCTCTGGGCCGGGTCGATGATGTCGATCAAACGGTGTGGATAGGCGGCCAATAGTTCCTTGGAAGGCTTGGCGGTGCCGATATCCATGTCGCGGTAGACCAGCGCCGAGTCGACGCTGATCAACTCGCACGGCAGGACCTTGGTCAGCTCGATAGCAAGGTCGGTCTTGCCGGCCGCTGTCGGGCCCATGAGGAATATTGCTGGGGGTTTACCGCTCATTTCATCGACCGCGCAGGAAAAGTTTGTCCAGATCGTCCAGGCCCATCTGGGTCCAGGTCGGCCGACCATGGTTGCACTGGCCGCTGCGTTCGGTGTTTTCCATGTCGCGCAGCAGCGCATTCATCTCGGGAATGGCTAGGCGCCGGTTGGCGCGCACGGCGCCGTGACAGGCCATGGTGCCGAGCAGCTCGTTGAGGTGCGCCTGGATGCGGTCGCTGGTGCCGTATTCCATCAGGTCTGCCAGTACGTCCTGGACCAGGCGATTGGCTTCAGCCTGCTTGAGCAGCGCCGGAATCTGGCGGATGGCCACGCTTTCCGGCCCCAGGCGCTGCAACTCGAAGCCCAAGCGCTGGAACCACTGCGCATGCTCTTCGGCGCAATCGGCCTCACGCTGGCTCAGTGCCAGAGACTCCGGCACCAACAGCGGCTGGCCGCTCAAGCCTTCGCTGGCCATGGCCACCTTGAGCCGCTCGTACATGATCCGCTCGTGGGCGGCATGCATGTCCACCAGCACCAGACCGACGGCGTTTTCGGCCAGGATGTAGATGCCCTTGAGCTGAGCCAGGGCATAGCCCAGTGGCGGAACATCACCCTGGCTTTCGGGCAAGGATGATGGTGCACCACCAGGCAGTGGCGCGAAGAACTCGCGGTAGGCTGCCTGGGCCTCGGCAACGGGCAACGGCTGCGATGGGCGCGGCGTGTACTGATACTGATAACCGGCGCCAGCACCGGAGCTGGAAAACTGCTGCGGTTGTGCCTGCGGCTGTTCCAATACCGGTGAGGCCAGGCGCATTTCACCTTGCGGGCCAAATTCGCCCGCCTGCTGTCCGCTGGGCCGGACCATCTCGCTGGCCGCCGCCGGGGCCGCCAGCTGGTCTTCCGGACGCACATCGGCCAGGGCCCGGTGCAAGGTGCCGTAGAGGAAATCGTGCACTGTGCGGCCTTCGCGAAAGCGCACCTCATGCTTGGTCGGGTGAACGTTGACGTCGACGCCGTTGGGCTCAAGCTCAAGGAACAACACGAAGGTCGGGTGGCGGCCATTGAACAGCACATCGCGGTAGGCCTGGCGCACCGCGTGGGCGACCAGCTTGTCGCGCACGGCGCGGCCGTTGACGAAGAAGTACTGCAAATCGGCCTGGCTGCGCGAGAACGTCGGCAGGCCAACCCAACCCCACAAGCGCAAGCCATTGCGCTCGACATCGATCGGCAGCGCCTGCTCGAGAAAGCCCGGTCCGCAGATCGCACCGACCCGCCGCGCCCGCGCAATCTCGTCGGGGGCATCGTGCAGGCTGAGAATGGTCTTGCCGTTATGGCGCAGGTGGAAGCCGACATCGAATCGGGCCAAAGCCAACCGCCGGATAACTTCCTGAAGATGGTCGAACTCGGTCTTCTCGGCCTTGAGGAACTTGCGTCGAGCCGGCGTATTGAAAAACAGGTCGCGAACTTCGACCGAGGTCCCCACCGGGTGCGCCGCAGGCTGCACCCGCGGGGTCATGTCGCGGCCTTCGGTCTCGACCTGCCAAGCCTCGCTGGCATCGGCCGTGCGCGAGGTCAGGGTCAGGCGCGCCACCGAGCTGATCGAGGCCAGCGCCTCACCCCGAAAGCCCAGGCTCAACACCCCTTCGAGGTCTTCCAGCTCGCGGATCTTGCTGGTGGCATGGCGCGCCAGGGCCAGCGGCAAGTCGTCAGGCGAGATGCCGCTGCCGTTGTCACGCACGCGCAGCAGCTTGACGCCGCCCTGCTCGACCTCGACCTCAATGCGCTTGGCGCCAGAGTCGAGGCTGTTTTCCAGCAGCTCCTTGGCCACCGAGGCGGGCCGTTCGACCACTTCGCCGGCGGCGATCTGGTTGGCCAGTCGCGGGCTGAGCAACTGGATGCGCGAACCACCACTCATTGTTGCGACGCCAGGGTCGTGCCGGGAATATCCAGGTGCTGGCCAACCTTCAGCTCATCAGTCTTGAGGCCGTTGCTGCTACGCAGGCTGGCCACGCTAACCTGGTAACGCACGGCGATCATCGCCAGGGTTTCGCCTGGACGCACAGTGTGGTCACGCGGGCCTTGGGCAATCTTGCCGCTGTCACGCAACCAGGCAATGTAGGTGCCAGGTGGCGGGCTTTGCTGGAAGTACTGGCGCACGCCGGTATGGATCGAGCGTGCCAGGGCCTGCTGATGGCTCCTGGTCGCCAGCTTGGCAGCTTCGTTGGCGTTGGAAATAAAGCCGGTCTCTACCAGGATCGAGGGAATATCCGGCGACTTCAACACCATGAAGCCTGCCTGCTCCACGCGTCGCTTGTGCAGCGAAGTGATGCGCCCCATGTTGCCCAGCACCTTCTGCCCCACATCGAGGCTGGAACTGAGGGTGGCGGTCATCGACAGGTCGAGCAGCACGCCCGCGAGCATACGGTCCTTGTCGTCCAGGCTGACGTTGCCCGCGCCACCGATCAGGTCGGAACGGTTTTCGGTGTCTGCCAGCCAGCGCGCAGTCTCGGACGTAGCACCCCGGTCAGACAGGGCGAACACCGAGGCGCCGAAAGCAGCCTTGGAGGGTGCGGCGTCGGCGTGGATAGAGACGAATAGGTCGGCGCCCTTCTTGCGGGCGATCTCGGTGCGCTTGCGCAGCGGAATGAAGTAGTCACCGGTGCGCGTGAGTTCCGCCCGATAGCCCCTCTCACTGTTGATCTGGCGTTGCAGCTCCTTGGCGATCTGCAACACGATGTCTTTCTCGTGCTGACCACGCGAACCCGAGGCGCCCGGGTCTTCACCGCCGTGCCCGGCATCGATGGCGATCACGATATCGCGCTTGCCGCTTGGCGCCGGTGGCAGCTTGATCGCAGGCTGGGTCGGCGTTACCGGAACAGCCGGAGTGGTAGCCGGAGTTTGTGCCGGTGGCGGCGTCGGCGTGCTGGCCGCGATGGCATCGGCTTCCTGGTCGTACAAATCGACCACCAGGCGGTTGCCGTATTGGGCATTGGGAGCCAGGGTGAAGCTTTTCGGCGTGACTGCTTTTTTCAGGTCGACCACCACGCGCAGATCGGTAGGCGTACGCTGGGCCGAACGCACACTGCTGATCGGTGTATTGGATGTGGAGACGTTGAGCGGCGCGGCCAAGGTCGCACCGTTGATATCGATGACCAGCCGATCCGGCGCGCTCAGGGTGAACACGCTGTGCTGCACCGGGCCGGACAGGTCGAAGACCAGCCGTGTGTTATCTGGCGCGCGCCACAGACGCATGCTCTTGACTTGCGTGGCGGCCAGAGCGTTGACGGTGACCGCTGTGAGCAGCAGACCGACAACGGCGACCAGTGCGCGTATGCGCATACCTATCCCCATTTACTGTTTGAATTGTTCGGCCAGCGCGGTGCACCAGGCTTCGCCGCGAGGCCCCTGCGGCGACAGATACAGCGAGCGCCCGCCCGCTTGCGGGCTTATGGTAATGGTCAGGTCAGGCTTTGGCAAAACGCCCGCACCTTTCTGGGGCCATTCGAACAGGCACAAGGCATCATCCTCGAAGTAATCGCGTATCCCCATGAACTCCAATTCTTCCGGATCGACCAGCCGATACAGGTCGAAGTGGAAAGCGCGCACCGCGCCAATCTCGTAGGGTTCGACCACGGTGAAGGTCGGGCTCTTGACCGGGCCGACATGGCCCAAACCGCGGATCAAGCCGCGCGACAAGGTGGTTTTACCGGCCCCCAGGTCGCCCTCGAGAAAAATCACGCCATGACCGCCGGTCACCTGGGCCAATTGCCCGCCAAAGGCCACGGTGGCCTCTTCGTCGGCCAGAAACAGGGTTACACCTGACACGCTGAATGCTCCTCCAATAATTCACGAATGACCGGCAGCAGATCACTGGCTGCCAGGCCTCTGCCTTTTACCCCCAAGCGCTCGCCGGCACAGGCATGCAGCCAGACGCCCAGGCAAGCCGCCGACCAGGCGTCCAGGCCCTGCGCCAGCAGCGCCGCCAGCACCCCGGTAAGCACATCGCCAAGGCCTGCGCCGGCCATCGCAGGATGACCTCGCCCGCACAGCGCCAACTGCCCCGCCGGGTCAGCGACCAGGGTGCCAGCGCCCTTGAGCACACAGACGCTGGCATATTTGCGCGCCAGCTTGCGCGCAGCGCCCGGTCGGTCGGCCTGCACGGCTTCGGTCGACACCCCAAGCAACCGCGCTGCCTCACCCGGGTGCGGGGTAAGAATGCTAGCGCTGGGCAGGGCCAAGGGTGTGCGGGCCAGCAAGTTTAGGGCATCGGCGTCCCACACTTGGGGGCGCTCGGCATTGGCAACTGCCGACAGCAAGCTGCGCCCCCAAGCCGCCTGGCCCAGGCCAGGGCCTACCACCAGCACCGATGCCCGTTCCAGCAGGGTCATCAGCTGATTGGCCGAATTCACCCCCAGGCACATGGCTTCAGGTAGACGAGCAAGGGCTGCGGGCACGTGTTCGGGCCGCGTGGCAATGCTCACCAGGCCAGCCCCACAACGCAGCGCTGCTTCGCTACTGAGCAACACCGCACCGCCGGTACCCAGGTCGCCTCCGACCACCAGCACGTGGCCAAAGTCACCTTTTTGGGCGTCTGGGCGGCGCGGCGGCAGGCTGTCCAAGCTGGCACGGCTGAGCAGTTTTACCGGGTTGGCAGGGTGTTTGGTCTGGGGCATGGGGTCAAAGGCTCCGATGTCTGGCAGAATTATACGCACCTGAGCCTGTAATGCCTGTCATCCATGTCCGCTTGTACTCCTGACCTCGCCGCGCTGGCCCAATCGATCAAGGATTGGGGCCGTGAACTCGGCTTCGCCCATGTCGGTATCGCTGGTGTAGACCTTGGCGAGCATGAGCAGCACCTGCAACGCTGGCTCGACGCGGGCTATCAGGGCGAGATGGACTACATGGCTGCGCACGGCAGCAAACGCGCCCATCCCGACCAGCTGGTGCCCGGAACCTTGCGCGTGGTCTCGCTGCGCATGGACTACCTGCCCGGCGACACGCGCATGGCGCAGCTGCTGGCGCAGCCAGACAAAGCCTATATATCGCGCTATGCCCTGGGTCGCGACTACCACAAGCTGGTGCGCAAGCGCGTGCAGCATCTGGCCGATCGGGTGCAGCAAGCCATTGGCCCGTTTGGCTTTCGCGCCTTTGTCGACAGTGCCCCGGTGCTGGAGAAAGCCATTGCCCAGCAAGCCGGGCTAGGCTGGATCGGCAAGAACACCCTGCTGCTCAACCGCAAGGCGGGCAGCTACTTCTTTCTCGCCGAACTGTTCGTCGACCTGCCACTGCCGGTGGATGAAGCGCAGGCCAGCGAGCACTGTGGGCGTTGCCAGGCGTGCCTAGACGTTTGCCCGACCCAGGCGTTTGTCGGGCCCTACCTGCTCGATGCGCGGCGCTGCATCTCGTACCTGACCATCGAATTGAAGCAGGCAATACCCGTCGAGCTGCGACCACTGATCGGTAATCGGGTGTTTGGCTGCGATGATTGCCAGATCGTCTGCCCGTGGAATCGCTTTGCCCGGCCAACCCAGGAGAACGACTTCAAGCCGCGCCATGGGCTGGATAATGCGCAGTTGGCTGCGCTGTTTCTGTGGGACGAGGCGACCTTCCTGGGCAACACCGAGGGCTCGCCGCTGCGCCGGGCCGGTTATGAGCGCTGGTTGCGCAACCTGGCGGTGGGGCTGGGCAATGCGCCTTCGACGATCCCAGTGCTGGAGGCGTTACAGGCGCGCCGCGAGTATCCGTCGGAGCTAGTCAGGGAGCATGTGGAGTGGGCGCTGGCCCAGCATGAGGCGCGCACAGCTCCACTCTGAACTCATGTGGAAGCGGGCTTGCCCCGCGACGAAATCACTGCTGGTCGTTGTAGTGGAACTTGGGCATTTCCCAATGGAAACGAATCGCCAGCAAACGCACCAGGAACCCGCCAAACAAGGTCAGCAGCATCGCCTGCTCCGCTGGCACCTGAAAGTGCACGCAGCCCAGATAGAACCACGCAGCGGCAAACGACACGCTGGCATACAGCTCGCGGCGGAACACCAAGGGAATGTCGTTGCAGAAGATATCCCGCAGAATGCCGCCAAACACCCCAGTGATCACCCCGCTGATCGACGCCACCAGCATGCCCTGACCCATTTCCAGCGCGGTCATGCAGCCAATCAGGGTAAAGGCCACCAGCCCCAGCGCATCGAGTACCAGGAACAGCGAACGCAGGTGGCGCATCAACGGCGCGATGAAGATGGTCAGCAGCGCGGCGAAGCTGGTCAGTACCAGGTACTCGGGGTGCTTCACCCAGGTCAACGGGTAGTGCCCGAGCAGCACATCGCGCACCGAACCGCCACCCAGGGCAGTCACGCACGCGATTAGCACCACTCCAAACCAGTCCATCCCGCGACGACCGGCAGACAAGGCACCGGTCATGGCTTCGGCGGTAATGGCGATGAGGTAGAGCATCAACAACATGGTGGCTGTCCGTGCAGGAAAGGCGCGCAGTCTACCCAGTTGTTCAGAGCACCAAAAGAGGGCGCGCCGAGTCTGATCGGCGCACGCGATGCTCAGACCTTGATGAAGTGCTCGCGGTAGTGACGCAGCTCGGCGATCGACTCGCGAATATCGTCCAGCGCCAGGTGCGTGCTGCCCTTCTTGAAGCTGTCACGCACATCCGGCGCCCAGCGCGCGGCAAGCTCCTTGAGCGTGGAGACGTCGAGGTTGCGGTAGTGGAAATAGCTTTCCAGGGTTTTCATGTGGCGATACAGGAAGCGCCGGTCCTGGCAGATGCTGTTGCCACAGATCGGCGACTTGCCCTTGGGCACCCATTGTTCGAGGAACTTGACGGTTTCAGCCTCGGCCTCGGCCATGCTGATGCGGCTTTCGCGCACGCGCTGGGTCAGACCGGAGGCGCCGTGGGTGCGGGTGTTCCACTCATCCATGCGCGCCAGCACTTCATCGCTGTGGTGGATGGCGATCACCGGGCCTTCGGCCAAGGTATTGAGGTTGCTGTCGGTGACGATGGTGGCCATCTCGATGATGACGTCGTTGTCCGGATCCAGACCGGTCATTTCCAGATCGATCCAGATCAGGTTCTGTGTGTTGTCCATGAAGGCGCTCCTCGAATAGGCCATCATCTTACCCTAGCGGCCGATGTCGATGCAGTCGCGCGCAAAAAGGTAACCGGATGGCACACAGGTGGAGCGTGCTAAACTGCCAGCCGTTTTCTTTCTGCCCCGCCAACACGGAACCTTCATGGCCAAACGCCAGCTCAATCGCCGCCAGAACTGGCGCATCGAAAAAATCCAGGGCGAGCGCGCCGCACGCGCCGCCAAACGCGAGCAACATGCCTTGCAGGAACTGGAGGGTGGCGACCTGGGGCCGGAGCAATTTGGCCTGGTAATCGCCCACTTTGGCGTACAGGTCGAGGTCGAGGCGCAGGACGGCGAAGTCGCCGGGCAGATCTTCCGCTGCCACTTGCGGGCCAACCTGCCGGCACTGGTCACCGGTGACCGAGTGGTTTGGCGCGCGGGCAACCAAGGGATTGGCGTCATCGTCGCGCAGCTGCCGCGCAGCACCGAGCTGTGCCGGCCGAACAACCACGGCCAGCTCAAGCCGGTAGCGGCTAACGTCGACCTGATCGTGATCGTCTTCGCGCCGGCCCCCGAGCCCCACGCCAACCTGATCGACCGCTACTTGGTAGCCGCCGAGCATGCCGGCATCCGCCCCTTGCTGCTGCTGAACAAGGCCGACCTGGTCAACGAGGAAAACGGCCCAGGGCTGAACGCCCTGCTTGAGGTCTATCGCGACCTGGGTTATCCGCTGCTGGAGGTTTCCGCGCATCAAGGCGATGGCATGCAGCGCCTGCAAGAGCTGCTCGATGGCCACATCAGTGTGTTCGTCGGCCAGTCTGGCGTGGGCAAGTCCTCGCTGGTCAACAGCCTGTTGCCCGCCGCCCAAACCCGCGTGGGCGATCTTTCCGAGTGGTCCGGGCAAGGCACGCACACCACCACCACCGCCCGCCTCTATCACTTTCCCAATGGCGGCGACCTGATCGACTCACCGGGCATCCGTGAGTTCGGCCTGGTGCACGTCAGCCGCGATGATGTCGAAGCAGGCTTCATCGAGTTCAGCGAGCTGCTCGGCAACTGCCGTTTCCGCGACTGCAAACACGACCGCGAGCCTGGCTGCGCGCTGCTCAAGGCGCTGGACGAAGGGCGGATCAAACCGCAGCGGATGCACAGCTATCGCTCGATCATCGCCAGCCTGGGTGAAGATACTTACTAGGTTTCCGTAGGAAAACTTACCGACTCAAGTAGGACGGCTCTCGTTTAATCGTCAGCTATTGTTCCGCCCCGGTCTTTCCTTGATGGTCATGGCTCAAGCCTCATCAGGGAAGAGCCGACTATGACCTCCACACCCGCAACATTCGCAAAGCGCCCGGCCCTCCATCACGGAGGGCCTAGCTGATGCCCGTCGTCATCTGCTACCGCCACAATGAACGGCTCGACGCCTTCATTCTCAATGAGCGCTTGCTGCTTGAGGATGTTCCAACTCAACTGGTGCAATTCGACAGTACCGGGCAAACCACCGAAGACCTGTGCGGCGGCCTTTGCCAGCAACTCAGTGATGCCACGCATCTGATTGGCGTGCTCTCCAGCGAGGGCGCGCAGCAATGGTGGACGGCATGGTTGATGGGCGCAGCGGTCATGGCCAGTCGGCGAGTCAGCCTGTACCAGAGTGGCACGCAGTCATTGCCAGAACATTTAGGTAAGTGGCCGGTGATGCGCAGCCGTGAGCACATCGAGCTGTTTGTGCGCGCCTACCATGATGAACGGACCTTTGAACGGGCGATGTCGCTGCCACCGGTGCGTTTGCACAGTGTCGACCGGAGTAATGCGGATTTCTTTCATGCCGATCTCAAGGCCAAGATTCGGCGGGGCTTTTGAATGAAGTGGGGCGCGTAGCGCCCCACTTGCCCTTATTCTGTGGGCTCATCCATCTTCAATGTGCCATCTTCGAAGATGTTCAGCTTCTGGCGCAGCTCGCGAGGCTGCATCGGCTCGGCGGCTGCTCCAGGCACTGCTGGCGCCGCAGCGCCCGGGGCGGCTGGCGCTGCCGGTGGCGCCTCAGGCGTACCCTGCTCGCCTTCGATGTTACGCTGGGCCTTCTTGGTCAAGACAATGATATCGATGCGCCGGTTGACCGGGTTGAACGGATCCTTGCGATCGAACAGCGACGACGAGGCATAACCGACCACGCGCGCCACCTGATCATCCGGATAACCACCCGCCACCAGTGCCCGCCGCGCAGCGTTGGCACGGTTGGCCGACAGCTCCCAGTTACCGAACTCGCCTGCGCCGGCATACGGCTTGGCATCGGTGTGGCCGCTGACGCTGATCTTGTTCGGCACCGCCTTGATGGTGTCGGCCATGGCCAGCAGGATGTCTTCGAAGTACGGCTGCAAGCGTGCGCTGCCGATGTCGAACATCGGCCGGTTCTCGGCATCCATGATCTGGATGCGCAGGCCGTCCTGGGTGATCTCGAACAGGATCTGGTCCTTGAACTTCTGCAGCTGCGGGTTTTCCTCGACCTTGTTCTGCAGCTCTTGCAGGAGCAGGTTCAAACGCTCCTTCTCGACCTGCTCGGCCATGGTCTCGACCTGGTCCTTGTCCAACTGAATGCTGGTGTCAGGGGTCGGCTCGGACTTTTCTTCCGGGTTGATGGTCTTTTCCGGCGCCAGCTGCGGCGAGCCGCCCAGGTCGATGACGTAGGGCGTACCGCTTTCGGAGAAGCCAATCGGATCCTTGAAGTAGCCGGCAATGGCGATCTTCTGCTCAGGCGTAGCGGTCGACAGCAACCACAGCACCAGGAAGAACGCCATCATCGCCGTGGCGAAGTCGGCAAAGGCGATCTTCCAGGCGCCGCCGTGGTGCCCGCCACCGAAGCGCTTGACGCGCTTGATGATTATCGGCTGATTGTTTTCCATGACTCAGCGACCGCGAACCGCTTGTTCCAGCTCGGCGAAGCTCGGACGGTGCTTGGGATAGAGCACCTTGCGCCCGAATTCGACGGCCAGCGATGGCGGCATGCCGGAGGCCGAAGCAACCAGCGAAGCCTTGATCGCCTCGTACAGGTTGACCTCTTCCTTGGCATCGTGCGCCAGGCACGTGGCCAGGGGGCCGAAGAAGCCATAGGCGGCCAAAATACCGAAGAAGGTACCGACCAGTGCCGCCCCCACGTGCAGGCCGATCGAGGCCTGGTCGCCTTCACCCAGCGAGGCCATGGTCACGACGATACCCAGTACCGCGGCGACGATACCGAAACCAGGCATGCCGTCGGCGATGCCGGTCACCGCATGGGAGGGGTGATCGAGTTCTTCCTTCATGCTCAGCAGCTCCATGTCGAACAAGCCTTCGAGCTCGTGCGGGGCCATGTTGCCGGTGGACATGATGCGCAGGTAATCGCAGATGAACGCGGTCATGCGCTCATCACCCAGCACTGCGGGGTATTTAGCGAAGATCGGGCTGGCCGCAGCGTCTTCGATATCGCTCTCGATTGCCATCATGCCTTCACGACGGCTCTTGTTGAGGATCTCGTAAACCAGGCCAAGCACCTCCAGATAGAAGGTGTGGGAGAAGCGCGAGCCGAACATCTTCATCGACTTCTTGATCACATGCATGGTCATGTAACCAGGGTTGGCCTGCAGGAACGCGCCAAAGGCCGCACCGCCGATGATCAGCACTTCGAACGGCTGGATCAGCGCCGCGATCTTGCCGTGGGAGAGTACGTAACCGCCGAGCACGCTCGCGAATACGACGATGATGCCGATAATTTTAGCCATAGGTTCAAAGCACTTGCTGTCGTGGTCAGGGTCGGGGACGGGAGCTTTAAAACTCTTCTTCTACTTATCGGCAGAACTGCGCCAGACTATAGCCACTCAAAGCGAAAAGCCAGTTTGGACTGATGTCAAAATGCCAATTGAAACCAAGGTACCAGGTCAAATTCCGCGCACCCTCGATGGCTGGATAAAGCTGCTCGACAGCGTCCGCCTGCCAGTGCCGAAAGAAAGCCACGACCGTGTTTTAGCCGCAATCAATGACAGCCGTAGGTCCCTGCGCGAAATCGCCGAACTGATGCAGGACAGCCCGGCCCTGGTGCTTTGCGTGATGCGTGAGGCCAATCATCCGGCCAATGCCAGCCAGGCCGAGCCCGCCGAAAGCCTTGAGGTGGCCGTCAACCGCCTGGGCCTGGAGCGCACCGCCCAGTTGCTGACGCGCCTGCCCGCGATGCCGGGCGACGATATCCCGCCTGTGCTGCGCCAATTTCTCCTGATCAGCCAACACGCCTCGCAGCAGGCCAGCGGTCTGTTCGCCAGCCGTCTGGCCCGGCTGTGGCAAGAAATCCACTGGGGTAGCCTGTTGTTCCTGTCGCCGCTGTGGCCATTGGCCCTGAGCCACCCCAAGCTGCTGGACGCCTGGGAGCTGCGGGTGATCCACAAGGGTGAAGATGCCACCGAAGTCGAACAGGAACTGTTCGGGGTACGCATCATGGAATTGTGCCAAGCTGTTGCCAGTCACTGGCGCCTGCCCGAGTGGGTGACCCAGGGCTATCGCCTGCTGACCAGCGAGCGCGAGTTGCTCGCCCAAGTACTGAACATCGCCCGCGAACCCGACAGCCTCACCCAGCAACACCGGCTGGATGAAGAGCCCGGCCTGCGCCGCTGGTTCAACCAGCCGGCCAATACCGTGCTGCTGGCCAACGGCCTGGCCCTGGCCGCCCAGGTTGGCTGGGACAACCCGCACCTGCTGCGCTGGCAATTGCTGACTGCGCTGTATTTGCAAACCGGCCTCGATGACGTGCAGCAGCAGGTCCACCAACAAGCGGCGGCCAGCGCCCGCCACCATGCGCGCCACGCCCTGTTCCACCCAGCCGAAGCGCTGATCTGGCCGTGGCAGCAACGCCGGCCGCACCCCGATATGCTCACCCCGCCGCCGCCACCCAGTGAAGACCTGGTCCGCTGGCGCAAGCTGTGCGGTGAACTGTTGGCCCAGCCAAGCCCGTTCAGCAACGCCGTGCATCTGGCTAGCCAGGCCTGCGAAGCGCTGCTGGCCTGCGGCATGCAGCGGATCATGCTACTGATGCACGATAAGCCCAATGACGCTTTGCTCGTGCAACGAGCGGCTGGTTTGCCCACTGAAGCCGCAGCCCTGAACTTGCCGGTTGCGCAAAACAAACTGTTGCAGCGCTTGACCAGTCAGGCCGGGCAACTGCGCCTGACCCCGGACAACCATGCGCAGTTTTCTGCCCTGCTGCCCGCAGCACTACGCGCGTTGTTCCGCAGCGAGCACCTGCTGCTGCGCTCGTTGGCCGTCGATGGCCAGGTGCAGATGCTGATGATCGCCGACCAGGGCGGCAAGCCGCTGGCTGATGTCGGTGTGCAAGCCTTTGGCAAAACCGCGCAGTGCGTAGAGCGTGCCCTGGCCACCTTCAGCAAGCCCAATCGTTAAGCCTTACGCTACAATCGCCCCCTCACGTTCCACCCTGGAGACTGTGGATGACTGACTTTTCCGGCTTGCCGCTGGTGATCGAACCGGCTGACTTGCTGTCGCGCCTGGATTCGCCACTGCTGATCCTGGTCGATCTGACCAGTGCCAACCGTTATGGCAGCGGGCACATTCCCGGCGCTCGCTTCGTCGACCCCAAGCGCACTCAGCTTGGCCAGCCGCCGGCCCCCGGCCTGCTGCCGGCACGTGCCGACCTGGAAAAACTGTTCGGCGAACTCGGCCACCGCGATGACGCCGTTTACGTGGTGTATGACGACGAAGGCGGCGGCTGGGCTGGGCGCTTTATCTGGCTGCTGGATGTCATTGGCCATAGCAAGTATCACTACCTCAATGGTGGTATCCAGGCATGGCCGGCTGACAAGTTGTCCACCGACGTGCCGGTCAGCGCTGGCGGCCCGCTGGGCCTGACCTTGCATGCCGAACCCACCGCCACCCGCGAATACCTGCAAAGCCGCCTGGGCGCTGCCGACCTGGCCATCTGGGACGCCCGCGCGCCCAGCGAATACCGCGGCGAGAAGGTCTTGGCGGCCAAAGGCGGGCATATCCCTGGCGCGGTCAACTTCGAGTGGACCGCCGGCATGGACATGAATGACCATCTGCGCATCCGCAAGGACATGGCCGAGATCCTCCAGAACCTGGGCATTACCCCGGACAAGGAAGTGATCACCCACTGCCAGACCCATCACCGCTCCGGTTTTACCTACCTGGTGGCTAAATCCCTCGGCTACCCACGGGTCAAGGCCTACGCCGGCTCCTGGGGCGAATGGGGTAACCATCCGGACACGCCTGTAGACGTTTAAGGAAATTCAATGAAATCCCGCTTGTTCATCATCAGCCAGTACCTGCTGCCGCACCATTTGCTGTCGCGGCTGGCCGGTTGCATTGCCGAGTGCCGTGCGTGCTGGTTCAAGAATGCCTTCACCGCCTGGTTCGCCAAGCGCTATCAGGTCGACATGTCCGAAGCGTTGGTCGAAGACCTCAGCGCCTACGAGCATTTCAACGCCTTCTTCACCCGCGCCCTCAAGCCCGGCGCCCGCCCGCTGGATGAAACGCCAGGCGCCATCCTGTGCCCGGCAGACGGTGCAGTGAGCCAGCTCGGCCCGATCGAGCATGGCCGCATCTTCCAGGCCAAGGGCCACGGCTACAGCGCGCTGGAGCTGCTGGGCGGTGACCCGGCCCTGGCCGCGCCGTTCATGGGCGGTGAGTTCGCCACCATCTACCTGTCGCCCAAAGACTACCACCGCGTGCACATGCCGCTGGCCGGGACCTTGCGCGAGATGGTCTATGTGCCGGGTCGCCTGTTCTCGGTCAACCAGGCCACCGCGGAAAACGTTCCAGAGCTGTTCGCTCGTAATGAGCGCGTGGTCTGCCTGTTCGACACCGAGCGCGGGCCAATGGCCGTGGTGCTGGTAGGGGCGATGATCGTGGCCTCGATCGAAACCGTCTGGGCGGGCCTGGTCACGCCACCGAAGCGTGAGCTGAAGACCTTCCGTTATGACGAAGCCAGCCGGGCGCCGATTCATTTGGAGAAAGGTGCCGAATTGGGCCGTTTCAAGCTGGGTTCGACGGCGATCGTGCTGTTCGGGCCAGAGCAGGTGAAGTGGGCCGAGAGCCTGGGTGCTGGGTCGGCAGTGCGCATGGGCCAGCAATTGGCTGTGCCTAGCCAAGCCTGACCGTAGCGCAAAGAAAAGGCCCCGCATGACATCAGTCATGCGGGGCCTTTTTCATTTTTAGGGCCGCTTTGCGCCCCTTCGCGGGCGAGCCCGCTCCCACAAGGTTCAGCGGCGCTGCAAAAACCTGTGGGAGCGGGCTTGTCGAGGCGTCGAACCGCCGCAAAGCGGCCCCATTACAGTATCGGATCAGCCGCGAGCGTCGCGATCGCGCAAGCCAAGCAGATACAGCACGCCATCCAAGCCAAGGGTAGAAATCGCCTGTTTGGCCGACTGACGCACTAGCGGCTTGGCGCGGAAGGCAACCCCCAGCCCCGCCAGCGACAGCATCGGCAAATCATTGGCGCCGTCGCCCACGGCGATAGTCTGCGCCAGTTGCAGGCCTTCCTTGCTCGCCAGCTCCTGGAGCAGATCAGCTTTGCGCTGCGCGTCGACGATCGGCTCGATGGCCACGCCAGTCACTTTGCCGTCGACCACTTCCAGCTCGTTGGCAAACACATAGTCGATGCCCAGACGCGCTTGCACCTGCTTGGCAAAATAGGTGAAGCCGCCCGACAGAATTGCCGTTTTATAGCCCAGACGCTTGAGCTCGGTGAACAGGTTCTCAGCACCTTCAGTCAGCCGCAGCGAGGCGCCGATCTCATCCAGCACGCCCACGTCGAGCCCCTTGAGCAGCGCCATCCGCTCCTTGAAGCTGGCGCGGAAATCCAACTCGCCGCGCATCGCCCGCTCAGTGATCGCGGCCACTTGTTCGCCGACGCCGGCAGCCTTGGCCAACTCGTCGATCACTTCGGCCTCGATCAGGGTCGAGTCCATGTCGAACACTGCCAGGCGGCGGTTGCGGCGGAACAGGTCGTCCTTCTGGAAGGCGATATCTACCGCCAGCTCTTGCGACAGGGCGAAGAACTCGGCACGCAGGGCTTGGGCATCGCTCGGCTCGCCGCGTACGGAAATTTCCAGGCAGGCCTTGCCCTTCTCTGTTGGCGCATCCAGCACCACCCGGGCGGAGAGACGCTCGATCCGCTCGATGGTCAGGCCATATTGGCTGATCACCGCACTGACCCGTTGCAACTGCTCCGGGGTGACCTTGCGGCTGAGCAAGGTAACGATCTGCCGCGCCTCGCCCTGGCTATCGGCCCAATGCTGGTAATCGGCCTCGGAAATCGGCGTGTAACGCGCTTGCAGGTTGAGCTCGTGGGCCTTGGCTTGCACGCTTTGCAGCAGCTGGGTGGCCACTTCGTTGTCAGGGATGTCGACCAGGATGCCGAACGACAAGGTGCCGTGCATGACCGCCAGGCCGATGTCGAGGATGTTCACACCGCCCTGGAGCAGGACGCCGGTGATGGCGGCAGTGAGACCGGGACGGTCCTCACCGGTGATGTTGATCAGGACGATTTCGCGCACAACCTGGCTCCGACTTCGATGAAAAATGCGCATTCTACCGATTTTCCATGACTATCGGGCGCCGCTGATACTTTGCCGACAAATCCCGGCTCGCTATACTGCGCAGCACTTTCTCGCCATAAAGAGCCGCGCTCTGTGAACCGGCCCACGCCCGTTAAACCCGATAACTTCTTCCTGATGATCTTCCGTGCCCTGCGCCAGCGTCGCGTTCCCCTGGCACTGCGTATCGCCAGCACCAACATTTTTTTGGTGGCGCTGGCGCTGGTGATCTATGCCTGCGTGATGGGCCTGCAGTTCAAGCAGGCCATGCACGAGCAGGCCGATGCGCTAGGGCAGAGCCTGACCATCCAGACCGCTACCTCGGCTACCGAGCTGCTGGTGTCCAACGACATCCTCAGCCTCAACGTGCTGCTGGGCAACCTGGTGAAGAACCCGCTGGTGGCTCACGCGGCGATCTACAGCGTCGACAACCGCATCCTTGCCGAGGCTGGCCAACGGCCGAAAAACAGCCTGCTGGGTGAGGCGGAAGGTCTTTATCAGACCAAGATCACATTCCAGGATGTCACTGCCGGGCAGCTGCGTATCAGCCTGGACATGAGCCAATTCCAGCAGCCCATGCTGATCAGCCTGCAAAGCATGGGCATTCTGGCGGCAATCCTGCTGGCGCTGGCGCTGACCTTGAGCCTGCGCCTGGGCCGCTTCATCTCCACACCGCTGTTGCAACTGCGGGTCTGGCTACGTGATCCGCACCCCTATACCCCGGCGATCGATCGCCAGGACGAAATCGGCGATATCGCCCGTCAATTGTATGCCCGCCTTGCCCCTCCTCCACCGCCAGAACCGGAGGAAGAGGACGACGACGAAGAAGCGTTCGACGATTTGCACGATACCCCCGTCGTCGCCAAAGCTGCGCCACGGGCAAAAGTGGCAGCGCATGATGACGACGAAGACGATGAAGCCTTTGCGGGCCTGATCGACATCGAAGAGCCGCGCGCCAAACCTGCGCCGGTCGAATCTGACGAGCCGCAATACACCGCCGTGCTCGCCGTGCAGTTGGGCTCGCAGGAGCAACTGCGGCGCCTGCCACGCACCCGCCTGACCGAGCTGCTGGAACGCTACACCGATTGCCTGGAACAGGCGGCGTCGCTGTATGAGGGAGAAACTCACACCCTCAACGATGGCAGCACACTGCTGCTGTTCCACAGCCGCGACAGCGGCGAGGACTACCTGACCAACGCTATCTGCTGCGGCGAGCTGCTGCGCGCCCTGGGCCATGCCCTGCAAATTGAAGTGGCGGACAGCGGGATTACCCTGCAGCTGCAATTGGGCCTGGTGTTGGCCGATGACCTGCAAGGCCTGGAGCAGGTCGATTTGCTGATGGCGGAGAAAGCCCAGGACGCCTTGGCGCTGTCGCAGCACAGCCGCAACCTGCTGCTGGTAGAGCGCCAGATCAGTGACGACACCCTGGTTCGTCAGCGCGCGCGTATCCGCCCAATCGCCAGCCCTGAAGGGGCTTGCTGCGTGGAGCGCTTGATGGAACCCTATCCGTCGATGCTGGAGCGGCAGTTGGCGCGGATGCACGAGCGGCGCGTCTGAGGTCAGCTAGACATCCCAATCGGCCGGCCACAAAAAAGCCCGCATCTGCGCGCAATGCTATTCACTTAAAATTTTGGGGCCGCTTTGCGCCCCCTTCGCGGGCAAGCCCGCTCCCACAGGTACGGCGCCTACCGTCACAGCGGCGCTGTATCTGTGGGAGCGGGCTTGCCCGCGAAGGGGCGCAAAGCGGCCCCAATGCATACGAGACGAGTCTTAAGTGAATAGCATTGCGCGCAGATGCGGGCTTTTTTGTGGCTGGAAGATCAGAACCGATAGACTTCCATATCGGTGCGAATTGGCGAAGCCATTGGAATCTTCGACTTCTCCCGCTCTTTCTTCACTTGAACCGGCGCGGCAGGCTTCTTCGGCGCCTCTTCAGCAATCGCCGGCTGGTTGGCCAACGGCTTGACGGCGCTGCTCAGCTGCTCGGCGAGCTTCTGCAGCAACTGGCCCTGGGCCTGCACCTGGGAAGACTCCGTGCCCTCATGCTGCTGCTCAAGGTGGACGATACGGTTGTCACGTACGTTGCCGCGACGATCAAGCAGACGCCACTGGGCATCGAGGATCGCCGGCTGGTTCTTGCCCGAATCGAGCCGGGTAATCGACAGCAATACCTGCACGTCCGGCGCAAAGCCAGTGCTCGCTGGGGCCAGCACGACCCGCTGACTGTCCAGACGCCAGGCCAGCTGACGGACCAGTAACTGGTCGA
This sequence comes from Pseudomonas sp. NPDC088890, assembly GCF_044900155.1. Taxonomy (NCBI): domain Bacteria; kingdom Pseudomonadati; phylum Pseudomonadota; class Gammaproteobacteria; order Pseudomonadales; family Pseudomonadaceae; genus Pseudomonas; species Pseudomonas sp. NPDC088890. The sequence goes on from NZ_JBJDNG010000015.1 coordinate 34,894, forward strand.
TATCCGACGAAAGGCTGCCCGCCCAACGACCATCCGTCGCAGAAGTCAGGCTGCCATCAGCCTGGCGCTGCAAGAAGGTTTCGCGTTGCAGATAGTCGGCAACCGACACAGGACCGAGCACCACAGCCATGCCCGCGCTTTGCGAAGGCTGGCCAGGATCACCGCTGTCGAGCTGATACAGGGCAACCGGCTGGTGCATGCTGCACCCGCTCAGGCCCAACAGGCCAGTCATCAACAGCGCAAATGGAAGGCGCAGAAATTTCATCATCCCATCCAAGCGGCCGCCCTCGGCACACCGCAGTGATACACATGTAGATTCTTTTGGGCGCACAGCCACGCCGGCGCCACAGGGGCACTATCATCCGCGAATTAGCCGTCCGACTCCAGTGTTTCCGCCGGTAACAACGCCGAAATTGCCACTTCAGACAATTCGCACGGCTAGCTGGAAGTTTCCACCAGCAACCCGTCGACCCGCTGGAAGCCGCGTGGCAGCTTGCTGCCGCGTCGACCGCGCTCACCTTTATAGTGCTCCAGATCGTCAGGTTTCAGAGACAGGGTACGCTTGCCAGCCTGCAATACAAGGGTCGACCCCTCGGCAATCACGGCCAGATCGGTAACGTATTCCTCTCGGCTGGCCACCCGATCGCCTGGCACGCCGATAATCTTGTTGCCTTTGCCCTTGCCCAGTTGCGGCAGGTCGGCAACCTTGAACACCAACAGCCGGCCTTCGGTGGTCACCGCTGCCAGCCAGTCCTGCTCGCGGTCGGCCACCGGACGCGGGGTCATCACCTTGGCGCCGTTGGGTAGGCTGAGCAGGCCCTTGCCGGCCTTGTTCTTGGCCTGCAAATCCTCGCCCTTGACCACGAAGCCGTAACCGGCGTCGGAGGCAACCACGTACAGCGCATCATCCTCGGGCAGCAATACGCATTCGAACGTAGCCCCAGGCGGTGGCGTCAACCGGCCAGTAAGCGGCTCGCCCTGCCCCCGCGCCGATGGCAGGGTATGTGCCGCCACCGAGTAGCTGCGCCCGGTCGAGTCGATGAGCACGGCAAACTGGTTGGAACGGCCAGCGGCAGCGGCCTTGAAGCCATCGCCCGCCTTGTAGGAGAGACCGGTGGCGTCGATATCGTGGCCCTTGGCGCAACGCACCCAGCCTTTTTCCGACAGCACCACAGTGACCGGCTCGGTCGGCATCAGCTCGTTTTCCGAAAGCGCCTTGGCTTCGGCGCGCTCGACTATCGGAGAACGGCGCTCGTCGCCATAGGTTTCGGCGTCCTTGATCAGCTCGCTGCGCACCAGTTTGCGCAGTTTGGCGTCGCTGCCCAGCAGGGCCTGCAACTTGGCTTGCTCCTTGAGCAGTTCGTCCTGCTCGCCACGGATCTTCATCTCTTCCAGACGTGCCAACTGACGCAGGCGGGTCTCGAGGATGTAGTCGGCCTGGATTTCGGTCAGGTCGAAGCGGGCAATCAGCGCCTGCTTGGGGTGCTCCTCGGTGCGGATGATGTGGATCACTTCATCGAGGTTGAGGAACGCTGTGAGCAAACCGTCCAACAGGTGCAGACGTTTCTCGACCTTGTCCAAGCGGTGCTGCAGCCGGCGACGCACGGTGCCAATACGGAATTGCAGCCATTCTTGCAGCAGCACGCGCAGGTTCTTCAACTGCGGGCGGCCGTCCAGGCCAATGATATTGACGTTGACCCGGTAGCTGCTCTCAAGGTCTGTGGTGGCGAACAGATGCTGCATCAGCTCGTCGGCATCCACCCGGTTGGAACGCGGGATGATGACGATGCGGCACGGGTTCTCGTGGTCCGACTCGTCACGCAGGTCAGCGACCATCGGCAGCTTCTTGGCCTGCATCTGCGCAGCGATCTGCTCCAGCACCTTGGCCCCGGAGACCTGGTGTGGCAGCGCGGTAACGACGATGTCGCCATCCTCGACGCGGTAGACGGCGCGCATACGGATCGAACCACGGCCGCTCTCGTAGATCTTGAGAAGATCGGCGCGCGGCGTGATGATCTCGGCTTCAGTCGGATAGTCCGGACCCTGGATGTGCTCGCACAGCTGCTCGACAGTGGCCTTGGGCTCATCGAGCAAACGCACGCAGGCGCTGGCCACTTCGCGCAGGTTGTGCGGCGGCACGTCGGTGGCCATGCCCACGGCGATGCCGGTGGTGCCGTTGAGCAGAATGTTCGGCAGGCGCGCAGGCAGCACGGACGGCTCCTGCAAGGTGCCGTCGAAGTTCGGCACCCAATCGACGGTGCCTTGGCCTACTTCACTGAGCAGGACTTCGGAGTAACGTGACAGCCGTGCCTCGGTGTAACGCATGGCGGCGAACGACTTCGGATCGTCCGGCGCACCCCAGTTGCCCTGGCCATCGACCAGGGTATAGCGGTAGCTGAACGGCTGGGCCATCAGCACCATGGCTTCATAGCAGGCCGAATCGCCGTGCGGGTGGAACTTACCGAGCACGTCACCGACGGTACGCGCCGATTTCTTGTGCTTGGAATCGGCATCCAGCCCCAACTCGCTCATGGCATAGACGATACGCCGCTGGACCGGCTTGAGGCCGTCGCCGATGTGCGGCAGGGCGCGGTCCATGATCACGTACATGGAGTAGTTGAGGTAGGCCTGTTCGGTGAAGTCAGCCAGGGAGCGGCGTTCGACGCCGTCGAGACTGAGTTCCAGTGAGTCGCTCATGCGGGCCTCGTCATTTCAGGTTCTGGCGCAACAGCATGCTGCCGCCGCGCTGGGTAAATTCAAGTTGTTTGAGGGCGCTCATGCCCAGCAGCACGGTCTCGCCGTCCAGGCCTGGGACCACCAGGGCGCGCACGCCCTGCAGGCGGATATCGCCCAGTTGCAGGCTGTCCAGACGGGTCCGATAGCCTTCGGTACGACCGTTGGCGGTACTGAGGATCACCGGCGCGCCGCGCTGTAGTTGCATGTCCTTGGCCAACGACTCGGGAATCGCCACATCGGTGGCGCCGGTATCGAGCATGAATCGCACGCCTTTGCCGTTGATCGCGCCATCGGCGACGAAATGGCCCTGGCCGTTGCTTAACAGCCGTACTTCGATAAAACCTTCGCCGTGCTCGGACTGCGGCTGGGCATTGGGGTTTTGCTGGCGGTCTTCCCACTGGCCGAAAAAGCGCGTAGCCAGGAACATGGCCGCCGCCCAGGCGACCACCATCAGCACCCTGCCCGCGCGCTTGCCGGCCGGCTGGTTCATGGCTTGGCGCTCCAGCCGCCTTCAGGCGCCGCGAAGCGCCAGACGATCGGACGGGTTTCACCATCGGCGCGGTCGCCGTTGTTATTGTCCAAACCGATCCAGGCGCCCTTGGCATCGATCACCAGGGCTTCGGCGAGACCGAACGGTTGATCGTAGCGGCGTGAATCTTCCAGTGCCTCGACTGCGAACGACCAGCAACGCTCGACCTTGCCCGTATCGGCATCCCGGCGACAGACGCGGAAAGCGTTACGCTCCAGGGTAAACAGCTTGCCGTCGTACCAGGCGAGATCGGCGAAGTCGCGTGACAGCGCCCGGGGATTGGGCATCTGCGGCGGCTGCATTTCAACCCCGGCCTCGCTGAGCAGCACGCAACTGCGCCCGCACGTCCACACCGACTGCTGGCGATGGATCGCCACCAGGCCACGCCGCTCGCGCTCGGCAGCCAACCACAGGCGGTCGCCCGCCGGATTGATCGCCAGGCCCTCGAACAGCGCATTGAAGTGCAGCAGCATGCCGCTGGCCCGCGCCTGGCGGACCATGGCCGGGTCGATCTTCAACCAGTCAGGTTCTCCCTCGACCGGCACTTGCAGCACCGCCGCGTGGGCTTCGCTGACCAGATAGAAGTTGCCCGCCTGATCGCAAGTGATGCCCTCGTAATCGAGCTCGCCACCACGAATGTAGGAAACCGCCCAGTTGCGCGACTTCAAGCCCCAGGGCAAGCCACTTTCCGGCACTGGCGGCGGCGTGAAGGTCAGCGCCTGGGCACGCCAGACGCCGTTGTGCTGGTCCATGCGGTAAATGCGGTCGTCGTCGCGGTCCGAGACGCCCCACAGCGCGCCGCGGCACCAGGCCAGGCCAGACAAATTGCCGCCGCGCATGCCGTCGATCGGATGCTCGGCAGTCAATTTCAGCTCTGGCCAGTTGCCCGCGAAGCTTGGAAGCGCAACCAGCGCCAGCACCGCTGTCAGGAACAGACGGATCAAACCATGACCTCAGCCAGGTTACCTTTGGTTTCCAGCCAGCTCTTGCGATCGCCCGCACGTTTTTTCGCCAGTAGCTTATCCATCAGCTCGCACGTGGCTTGGACGTCATCCAGGGTCAACTGGACCAGGCGGCGGGTGTTCGGGTCCATGGTGGTCTCGCGCAGCTGCGGCGGGTTCATCTCACCCAGGCCTTTGAAGCGGGTGACCTGTGGCTTGCCGCGCTTCTTCTCGGCCACCAGGCGGTCGAGGATGCCGTCACGCTCAGGTTCGTCGAGGGCGTAGTAGATCTCTTTGCCCAGGTCGATGCGATACAGCGGCGGCATCGCCACGTAGACATGCCCGGCCTCGACCAGCGGGCGGAAGTGCTGGACGAACAGCGCGCACAGCAGGGTCGCGATGTGCAGGCCGTCGGAGTCGGCGTCGGCAAGAATGCAGATCTTGCCGTAGCGCAGCTGGGTCAGGTCGGTGGCACCTGGATCGACGCCAATGGCCACGGCAATGTTGTGCACTTCCTGGCTGGCCAGGACTTCACCGCCATCGACTTCCCAGGTGTTGAGGATCTTGCCGCGCAGCGGCAGGATCGCCTGGAACTCTTTATCCCGCGCCTGCTTGGCCGAGCCACCGGCCGAGTCACCCTCGACCAGGAACAGCTCGGAGCGCATCGGGTCTTGCCCGGCGCAGTCGGCCAGCTTGCCGGGCAGGGCCGGGCCTTGAGTGATGCGCTTGCGCTCGACCTTCTTGCTCGCCTTGAGGCGCCGGCCGGCGTTGCTGATGGCCAGTTCGGCCAATTGCATGCCCAGCTCTGGGTGGGCATTGAGCCACAGGCTGAAGGCGTCCTTGACCACGCCGGAGACGAACGCAGCGGCCTCGCGCGAGGATAGACGTTCTTTGGTCTGGCCGGAGAACTGCGCCTCCTGCATCTTCATCGACAGCACGAAGCTGATGCGCTCCCAAACATCTTCCGGAGCCAGCTTGACCCCACGCGGCAGCAGGTTGCGGAATTCGCAGAACTCACGCATGGCATCGAGCAGGCCTTGGCGCAGGCCGTTGACGTGGGTGCCGCCCTGGGCAGTGGGGATCAGGTTGACGTAGCTTTCCTGAACACTGTCGCCGCCTTCCGGCAGCCACAGCAAGGCCCAGTCGACGGCTTCCTTGTTGCCGGCCAGGCTGCCGCAGAACGGCTCGTCGGGCAGGCGCTGGAACTCGCTGACCGAATCGACCAGGTAGGAGCGCAGGCCGTCTTCATAGTGCCATTCGACTTTCTCGCCGCTGGCCTTGTCCTCGAAGCTGATCGACAGGCCTGGGCAAAGCACGGCCTTGGCCTTGAGCACATGCTTGAGGCGGCTGATGGAGAACTTCGGCGAGTCGAAGTACTTGGGGTCAGGGCTGAAATAGACGCTGGTGCCGGTGTTACGTTTGCCGACGCTGCCAACCACTTCCAGCTCCGTGGCCTTGAAGCCATCGGCGAAGGTCATCTGGTACTCGTTGCCGTCGCGCTTGACCCGCACGCGGACCTCGGTCGACAAGGCGTTGACCACCGAAATACCGACCCCGTGAAGACCGCCGGAGAACTGGTAGTTCTTGTTGGAGAACTTACCGCCGGCGTGCAGTTTGGTGAGAATCAATTCGACGCCAGAGACGCCCTCTTCGGGGTGAATGTCCACCGGCATGCCGCGACCGTCGTCGCTGACTTCCAGCGAGTGGTCGGCGTGCAGGATCACCTGGATCGAGCGGGCGTGCCCGGCCAGGGCTTCATCGACACTGTTGTCGATGACTTCCTGGGCCAAGTGGTTCGGCCGGCTGGTGTCGGTGTACATGCCCGGCCGCTTGCGAACCGGGTCGAGGCCGGAGAGGACTTCGATGGCGTCTGCGTTATAGGCGCTAGCGCTGGGATTGGCCATGGGTTCTCGTCGTCAGTCTGGTGAATGCGAAAAAATCAAAATACAGAAAAATCGAACGCCGCGTACTGCCCGCGGGCAATTCCGGCGAAGGCCAACAAGGCCGGCAGGCGCTGGCTGAAGCCCTGGAAGCTGTGATCGCCGCCGGCTTCGATACGCAAGGCGCAGGCCCGGTAATAACGCTCGGCCTGACGATAGTCCAGGGTTTCATCGGCCGTCTGCAACCACACTTGATAGCGCTCGGCGTCGGTTGGCGCCGGCACTTCCAGCTCGCCCAGCGCCTGTACGTGGTCCAGGGTCAGTTCCCAGGACTCATCGGTGTACAGGTTGCGCTGGGTGCCCAGATAGCCGTCGAACAGCCGGTGTGGGGCGACCGCCGGGTTGATCAGCAGGGCCTTGAGGCCATGCTGCTCGGCCAGATGGGTGGCATAGTAGCCGCCGAGCGAACTGCCGACCAGCAAGGGCGCGCCGAGCTCGGCGATAGCGGCTTGCAGTTGAGCGATCGCCTGGCGCGGGTGATGGTGCAGCGCCGGCACTCGCAGCTGCGCGGCCAGGCCCAACTGCTGCATCACTGCCTCAAGCTGGCGCGCCTTGGTCGACAGCGGCGAGCTGTTGAAACCGTGGATATAAAGGATCGAACCCGACATGCTGCCCCCGTGGCGATTGCGATGCACCCGTCAGTGTGGGAGCAGGACGCGCAGTGTAGCGCGTTCGCCGGGCGTTGGCGCAGCATCGGGATTTTCGCAACAAATTCTTCAAATCAAGCGCAACCCGCTCCTACAAATGTTGGGGGCGGTGTTCAGTAGCCGGGGCTGTCGAAATCCAGGGTCACGAGGAAATCCCGCGCCCGCTCCACGCCCGTCTCCAGCCGCCCATCGGCGTGCAGGCGCAACCAGCGATACCCCGGCTGCTCTTCGCTGACCTTGAACTCCTCGCTACCCGGCGCGAACTGGATGCAGGTGGACGGCGTGGCCAGCAGGCGCAACCCGTCGCGCTGCTCATCCCATGGCTGGTGGATATGCCCCCAGAGCAAGGCCTTCACCCGAGGCTGGCGCAGGCGTGCGAGCAACTCATCGGCGTTGCGCAGGCCGATCGGCGCGATCCAGGCGCAGCCGATGTCCACCGGCTGGTGGTGGCAGCACACCAGGCAATGCCGCTCGCCCGCGCCCGCCAATGCAGCATCGAGCGCTGCCAGTTGCGCAGGCTCGAGCAAGCCATGGGTCGCCCCGGCCACCGCCGAGTCGAGCATGACGATGCGCCAGGCGCCGATGTCGGTTACCGCCCGCACCAGTGCCGGCGCCACTTCGGCCATTACCCGCGCCTCGTCGTGGTTACCCGGCAACCAGCGGGTCGGCACGTCGAGCACCGCGGTCAGTTCGCGGAACGCCTCGTAGGACGCCACGCTGCCATCCTGGGACAGGTCGCCCGTGCACAACAACAGGTCGATACGCGGCTGCTCGCGGCGCACCTGGGTGATCACGTGACTCAGGCTGTCGCGCGTATTGAGGCCCAGCAAGGTGCCTGCCGGGTCAGCGAACAGGTGAGCGTCGGTCAGTTGCACCACATGGATGGGCGCGGGGGGATGGTTGGGCTGCGGCAACGGCCGTCTCCTCAAGCGGATTCAGCGCGATTATCGCCTGTGCAGGGTTTCGAGCAAACACTCGAAACCGACCCAGCTCACATTTTCAGCGTACGGCTGCCAGCTCATGGCCGCAGGCCAGGCAGTGACTCAGCCATTCACCGAGGAACAGGTTGAGCTGGGCCTTTTCGTCCGGCTGGTGCATGCCGGTATTGGGGTACGGATAAATGCTGCGCAAACGCCGCGCGTGCTCGGCGCTGACCACCTCGGCCATGCGCGCATCGTGGTAGACCTGCACTTCCAGCTGCGGCACCGGCAGCCACGGCAGGCTGTGCTCCTGGCGCACGCGCAGGGTAGTGGTATAGGGACAGGTCAGCACCACTTCGAGCACCAACACGCCAAGCATCTGGTCGCCCTGAGTCATGCCAATGCGACGCGAGCTCTGCGTGCTGCGCATATCGGGCAGCAAGCGCATCAGCCGGGCATAGTTGGCCTCGCAGGCTGATTGCAGCCCGACCAGGTCGACCCGATAACGCTCGCGCAACAGATTCACTTCCACATACCTCGTACTTCGTCACGGTTGAGCGCCAGCCATTGCAGGCCGATGATCGCTGCGGCGTTACAGATGCGGCCATCGCGCACCGCCTGCAAGGCGTCTTCGAACGACCAGACCGTTACCCGGATATCCTCGCCCTCTTCCTCCAACCCATGCAAGCCACCCGCGCCCTCGCTGACGCAGCGCCCCAGGTACAGGTGAACGTACTCATCGCTGCCACCGGGCGAGGGGAAGTACTTGGTCATTGGCCACAGGGCAGAGAAGGTCAACCCGGCTTCTTCTTCGGCCTCGCGGTGGGCGACCTCTTCCGGCTGTTCATCCTTGTCGATCAGCCCGGCGACCATTTCGATCAGCCAAGGATTGGCGACTTTGCCCATGGCGCCCGCACGAAACTGCTCGATCAGCACCACTTCATCGCGCTGCGGATCGTAGGGCAGCACGCAGACCGCATCATGGCGCACGAACAGCTCGCGGCTGATCTCGCGCCCCATGCCACCGGCGAACAGCTCGTGGCGCAGATGCACCTTGTCGAGCCGGTAAAAGCCTTGGAAGCAGTTCTCGCGCTTGACGATCTGGACCGCCTGGGGCAGCGAATTTGACGTATCTGTCATTGGAATCCTCATGACCTCGTGTACCGCATCGCGCCATCCTACTCTGCGTCCGGCTGGGTTTCATCCCTTTCAAGCGACCGTTCATGCGTTCGGGACAGGCAGTAATCTCTCTGATAGCTTAGTGGCGAACCGAAGGCTTTGCCGACGGTCCAAGGCCGACTATTGCTGTTCTACAAGGATCATCATGACGCTTGTCAAACTGACTTCCGTGGCTGTGCTGGCCGTGGCGCTGAGCGCCTGCCAGAGCCTGTTCACGCCCAACTATCGGGCCCCGCTCGAGGTCAAGCGCGACGCCTGGGAGCACGTCAAGCCGGGCTGCAGCGAAAGCGACTGCCCGCTGGTGAACATCGACACCATTCACTTCCCCGACCTGCCCAAGCTCGACGCCATCGTCGAGCGCCGCCTGCTGCAACTGACCGAGGACAACCAGCGCAGCAGCGCGCCGACCTCGCTCAAGGCCTATGAAGATCAGTACCTGGCCAGCGCCGACAAGCGCAACAGCAGCTATTTGCAAGCCAAGGTACGCGAGCAGCATGACGGGCTGGTGATCATCGAGCTGTCCAGTTATCTGGACAGCGGTGGTGCCCATGGCATGCCTGGGCGCGGTTTCATCAACTACTCGCGCAAGCAGGACAAGGTCCTGACCCTGCAAGACATGCTGGTGCCGGGCCAGGAAGAGACGTTCTGGAAAACCGTCGAAGAGTCGCACCGTGCCTGGATGATTAGTACCGGCATGGACAAGGACCCGGAATTCGTCAAGACCTGGCCCTTCAAGAAGTCCCCGCACATCGCCCTGACCTACGGTGCGGTCGTGGTGAAGTACGAGGTCTATGCCATCGCGCCCTATTCCATGGGCCACATCGAGCTGAAAATCCCTTACCCACGCCTGAACGGCGTGCTCAAGCCTGAGCTGTTTCCCGGACGCGGCTAAGGTTTAGCAGCCCGTATAGCACCCCTGCCAGCAGCACTGCTGGCAGGGTCGCGCCCACCTCTGGCGCCTGGCTGGCCATTACGTGATAGGCCGCCACTCCCACCACCCAGGCCAGCAGCGCCTGCCAGTGCAGACCTTCGACCCGCAGCGGCATCTGCCGACGGCGAATCACGAAGTGATCCATCAGCACCACGCCGAACAGCGGCGCGAACACCGAACCGATCAGCAGCAGGAAGTTCTCGTACTGGGCCAGGGGCGCCAGGTAGGCGATCAGCGTGCACAGCACACCAATGGCCAACGCCAGGTGCTCGACCTTCAGGCGCACCAGCAACCCGCTCGAGACCGCGCCGGAATGGATATCGGCGAAGGCGTTTTCGGTTTCATCGAGCAGAATCAGCAGCAGCGGGATACCAAGACCGGCACCGGCCAGCGCCAGCAACAACGCATTGGCTTCGCCACTTGGGGCGAACGCCAGGGTGTAGGCCACGCCCAGGCTCATCAACCAAGCGTTACCCAGCAAATAACCCAGCGCGGTACCGGCGAACACCCGGCTGGCGCGCTGGGCGAAGCGCGAGTAGTCGGCAATCAGCGGCAACCACGACAGCGGCATGGCAATCACGATGTCAAAACCCACTGCCAGCGACATCGAGCCATTGCCGGCACGGTTCCAGATCTGGGCCAGATCGGCCTTGGCGAACAGGTTCCAGGTCAGCCACAGGCAGGCGCCGAGCAACAGCCAGATGCCCCACTTGCGCAGGATCTTGCGCACGAACGTCAGCGGTCCGCAGATCGCCAACAATGTGGCCAGGGCGCCGAAGCACAGGGTCCATAGCAACGGGCTGGTCCAGGCACTGCCTTCACCGAAGGCGCGTGCCGAGAGCAGGCTGGCGGCGTCGCGCATGACGATGATCTCGAACGAGCCCCAGCCGATCAGTTGCAGCAGGTTGAGCACTGCCGGCAAGCGCGCGCCATGTCCACCCAAGGTCAGGCGCAGCGTGCCCATGGCCGACAGGCCGGTGTCGCTGCCGATCACCCCGGCAGCCGCCAGCAGCAACACGCCTGCCGCCGTGCCAAGGACGATGGCCAGGACCGCGCCAGCCAGGCCCAGGCCTGGGGCGAGCATGGCGCCGACTTGTAGCACCATCAAGCCGGTGCCGAGGGAGAACCACAGGACGAACAGGTCGCGAGCGCCGAACAGGCGTTGGCCGGCGGGAATCGGGTGATCGGGGGAAAAGTGGCTGGGGGTGCTCATGCGTTGACTCGCCGCAAAGGTGGGAGTGGGGGAACGCGGGAGCAGGCTTGCCCCGCGATAGCATCAGCAGGTGCAGCTTGGTTGCCTGCACTGACGCTATCGCGGGGCAAGCCCGTTCCCACGATTGATCAAGCCCTGAAAGCCACTAGACTTTCTGGTACAGCTGGCTACCTGCCTGGCGGAACCGCTCGGACTGCTCGCGCATGCCCTGCTCAACCGACACATCCACGGCATCGATCCGCTGGTTGGCAGCGTACTCGCGCACTTCCTGGGTGATCTTCATGGAGCAGAACTTCGGCCCGCACATCGAGCAGAAGTGCGCGACCTTGGCCGATTCCTTGGGCAGGGTCTCGTCGTGGAACGCACGCGCGGTGTCAGGGTCCAGACCAAGGTTGAACTGGTCTTCCCAGCGGAACTCGAACCGCGCCTTGGACAAGGCGTTGTCGCGAATCTGTGCGCCCGGATGGCCCTTGGCAAGGTCGGCGGCATGCGCGGCGATCTTGTAGGTGATGATGCCGGTCTTGACGTCATCCTTGTTCGGCAAGCCCAGGTGTTCCTTGGGCGTCACGTAGCAGAGCATGGCGCAACCGAACCAGCCGATCATCGCCGCACCGATACCGGAGGTGATGTGGTCGTAGCCCGGCGCAATGTCGGTGGTCAGTGGGCCGAGGGTGTAGAACGGCGCCTCGTCGCAGCACTCCAGCTGCTTGTCCATGTTTTCCTTGATCAGTTGCATCGGCACATGCCCTGGGCCTTCGATCATGCACTGCACGTCGTGCTTCCAGGCGATCTTGGTCAACTCGCCGAGCGTCTCCAGCTCACCGAATTGAGCCTCGTCGTTGGCATCGGCAATCGAACCCGGACGCAGGCCATCACCTAGCGAGAAGCTGACGTCGTAGGCCTTCATGATCTGGCAGATTTCATCGAAATGGGTATAGAGGAAGTTTTCCTGGTGATGCGCCAGGCACCACTTGGCCATGATCGAGCCGCCGCGGCTGACGATGCCGGTCACCCGCTTGGCAGTCAGCGGCACGTAGCGCAGCAGCACGCCGGCGTGAATGGTGAAGTAGTCCACGCCCTGCTCGGCCTGTTCGATCAGGGTGTCGCGGAACAGCTCCCAAGTCAGGTCCTCGGCCACCCCGCCGACTTTTTCCAGGGCCTGGTAGATCGGCACGGTACCGATCGGCACCGGCGAGTTGCGGATGATCCACTCGCGGGTTTCGTGAATGTGCTTGCCGGTGGACAGGTCCATCACCGTGTCCGAACCCCAACGGATGCCCCAGGTCAGCTTGGCGACTTCTTCCTCGATCGAAGAACCCAGGGCGCTGTTGCCGATGTTGCCGTTGATCTTCACCAGGAAGTTACGGCCGATGATCATCGGCTCGAGTTCGGTGTGGTTGATGTTGGCCGGAATGATCGCGCGGCCGCGGGCGATTTCTTCACGGACGAACTCAGGGGTGATTTCTTTCGGGATGCTGGCACCGAAGCTGTGGCCGGCATGCTGCTGGCTGAGCAGGCCGGCGGCGCGGGCCTCTTGCAGCTTCATGTTCTCGCGGATGGCGACGTATTCCATCTCGGCGGTGATGATGCCCTGGCGCGCGTAGTGCATCTGCGTGACGTTGGCGCCGGCCTTGGCCCGGCGCGGGTTACGCACGTGGGCAAAGCGCAGTTTGGTCAGCTCGGCGTCGTTCAGGCGCTGCTGGCCGAAGTTCGAGCTCAGGCCTTCGAGGCGCTCGGTGTCACCGCGGTCGTCGATCCAGGCCGAGCGCACATCGCCCAGGCCCTTGCGCACATCGATGATGACCTCAGGGTCGGTGTACGGGCCAGAGGTGTCATACACCAGCACCGGCGCGTTGCTTTCGCCGCCGAAATCGGTGGGGGTGTCATCCAGGCTGATTTCACGCATGGGTACGCGAATGTCGGGACGCGAGCCTTGGACATAGACCTTGCGGGAACGGGTGAAGGGTTGCACGGACTGCTGATCGACTTGCGCCGATTCGCTGAGGTTGATCGTTTTTTCTTGTTTGCTCATCACAGGCTCCAGACGGCTTCCTAGCGGCGGAATGTCGGGGAGAACCTGAATAACGCGGACGCAGCCCTAGAGGGGGTGCAGTGCCGGATACCTGGAGTGCCATTGAGCGTGTGAGCTGCTCGACAAATCCCGGACCTGGCACAAGAGACTCGCCGGGAAAGCGAGAAATCTTGTTCCCTACGCAGGCGTTAACCTGATCAGGTTCAACGGGATCCGCACCTATGCGATCTCAGCCTTTGCTTCAAGGCACCCCGACAAGAACATGCGCAGTCTAGACTGGAGTGGCAGCTCAAGCCAAGAGTGCTTGTGACACGGATGATGAAAGGCGCAACTGACCGATTGTTGCCGGCGGCGCGCGGCACTACACTGGCCCATCGCTCGAAACTCAACAGTTCAGTAATTAAAACTCGTACAAGGATTGCCCTATGCTGCGCAAACTTTCACTGGCGATTGCCGTGTCTTGTGCGTCCAACGGAGCGGTATGGGCAGCGGATGTGCCCATGACGATCAAGACCGACCTGGTCAGCGTCTACCAGGAGGCGGCCAGCAACAACGCCGACCTCGCCGCCGCCCGTGCCGACTACGGCGCCCGCCGCGAGGTGGTGCCGCAAGCCCGGGCAGGCCTGCTGCCGAATCTCTCGGCCGGCGCCGAGATGATGAACACCCGGACCAAGCTCGACGAGCCCTCGATCACCTCCAATCGCAGTGGCAACTCGTGGAGTGCGACCCTGTCGCAGCCGATCTTCCGCGCCGACCGCTGGTTCCAGTTGCAGGCGGCCGAAGCGGTCAACGAGCAGGCCGCGCTGGAACTCTCGGCCACCGAGCAGAACCTGATCCTGCAAACCGCGGAAAACTACTTTGCCGTGCTACGCGCCCAGGACAACCTGGCCTCGACCAAGGCCGAGGAAGCAGCCTTCAAGCGCCAGCTGGACCAATCCAATGAACGCTTCGACGTCGGCCTTTCCGACAAGACCGACGTGCTGCAATCGCAGGCCAGCTACGACACCGCAAGGGCCAACCGGATCATCGCCGAGCGTCAGGTGCAGGACGCCTTCGAAGCCCTGGTGACCTTGACCAACCGCGAATATGGCTCGCTGCAAGGGGTGGTCCACAGCCTGCCGATCCAGGTGCCGACCCCGAACGACGCCAAGGCCTGGGTCGAAACGGCAGCCCGGCAGAACCTCAACCTGCTGGCGACCAATCACGCCGTCACCGCCGCCGAAGAAACCCTGCGCCAGCGCAAGGCCGGCCACGCGCCAACCGTGGATGCGGTGGCCCGCTACCAGAAAGGTGACAACGACAGCCTTGGCTTCACCAACCCCGCGCCGCAAGCCGGGGTGCGCTATGGCGGCGATGTCGAGCAGACCAGCATTGGCTTGCAGTTGAATATCCCGATCTACAGCGGCGGCTTGACCAGCTCGCAGGTGCGCGAGGCCTATCAGCGCCTGAGCCAGAGCGAGCAACAGCGCGAAAGCCTGCGCCGTCAGGTGGTGGAGAACACCCGTAACCTGCACCGAGCAGTGAATACCGATGTCGAGCAGGTGCAGGCGCGCAAGCAGTCGATCATTTCCAACCAGAGTGCGTTGGAAGCGACCGAAATTGGCTATCAGGTGGGTACGCGCAACATCGTCGATGTGCTCGATGCGCAGCGTCAGCTGTATACCTCGGTGCGCGACTACAACAACAGCCGCTATGACTACATCCTCGACAACCTGCGCCTGAAGCAGGCGGCCGGGACCTTGAGCCCGCAAGACCTGCAGGATCTGGGGCGCTACCTGAAGGCCGACTACAATCCGGACCGGGATTTCCTGCCGCCGGACCTGGCGGCGGCAGCGGCGAAGAATTTCGAACGCAGGCCCTGAAGGCCAGGCAGGACCGGCCTCATCGCGGGGCAAGCCCGCTCCCACGCTGTCGACGCACCCTCATGAACGTGCAACACAACGTGGGAGCGGGCTTGCCCCGCGATGAGGCCCGAGAGGACCGCCTCGTTCAGCGAATCAGCGCGCCCAGCCCATCCAGCAACCGCTGCAACGCGCCTTGATTGGCCTGCATCACCGCCCGCCCCGCCTCGCCCATGCGCCGCGCATCCTGCGGCAACTCAACCAGCCGGCGCACAGCCGCAGCCAGCCCCTCGGCATCGTCCACCGCCTGCAACGCCCCAGCATCGCGCAGCATCGCGCTGATCTCCAGGAAGTTGAACACGTGCGGCCCCATGATCACCGGCAGCGCCAGCGCCGCCGGCTCCAGCGGGTTATGCCCGCCAGTGGCCACCAGGCTGCCGCCAACGAAGGCGACATCGGCCAGCGCATACAAAAACAGCAACTCACCCATGGTGTCGCCCAGTAGCACCCGCGTCTGGCCATCGACTGCATCGCCGCTCGAACGCCGCACCGTAGCGAACTGCTCACGACACAACTCATGCACCGCATTGAACCGTTCAGGGTGGCGCGGCACCAGGATCAACAGCGCATCGCCGTGCACTTCGAGCAACTGCCGATGGGCCTCAAGCACCAGGGCATCCTCGCCCTCATGGGTACTGGCGGCGATCCATACCGGACGCTGCTCGGCCTGCCACTGCTCACGCAATAGCCGGGCGCGCGGCAGCAGCTGCGCGTCGAGCTTGAGGTCGAACTTGATCGAGCCGGTCACCTGCACGCATTCGGGCCGCGCGCCCAGGCGGCGAAAGCGCTCGGCTTCGACCTCGGTCTGCACCGCAATCAGATTCATTTCGGCCAGCATAGGCCGGGTCAGGCCGGCGAAGCGCCCATAACCACGGGCCGAACGCTCAGACAACCGGGCGTTGGCCAAGGCCACCGGGATACCGCGCTTGGCGCACTGATGAATGTGGTTCGGCCACAACTCGGTTTCCATGATGATGCCCAGCCGCGGCCGCACATGATCAAGAAAGCGCCCTGCGGCCCACGGCAAATCGTAGGGCAGATAGCAATGCTGGACGCGCGGCTCATCGGCGAACATCGCGCGAATCCGTTCAGAGCCGGTCGGGGTCATGCAGGTCAAGGTAATGGGCAAGCCCGGATAGGCGTTGAGCAAGGCCCGCACCATTGGCGCGGCAGCGATGCTTTCACCGACCGAAACCGCATGCACCCAGATGCCGCCCGGCTGCATGGCCGGCAGCGCCAAGGCGAAGCGCTCGCCGATGCGCTGGCCATAAGCGGGCGCCTTGCGCGCCCGCAGGAACAGGCGCAGCGCAACCAGCGGCAGGCCTAGGTGAAACAGCAAGGTATAGAGGGTTCTGTTCATGGCGGCGCAGTTTACTAGGAACTGTATGAAAAGGCCTGCGCTTAGGCCTGTCCGGTAAAAAAACGCCACAAACCAACTTGCGCGGCCGCTTTTCCTACAGCCCTAGCCAATTGCCCGCAAGTGCACGGCGAAACGCTCCGCAAGCCATTGCGCTGCCGGCCCCAGCGGCTGATCGCGACGCCAGGCCAGCTCCACCACCAACGCAGGCGGGCGCCACTCACTGTCGAGCTCGACCATCTGCGCCTGATAGGTCGGGTACTGCACCACATGCCGCGGCAACCAGGCCCAACCCAGGCCGCGCATGAGCAGTTCGGCCATCGCATAGAAACTGTCGGCCCGCCAGATCTGCGGGCTGATCGCCTCACCGCCGGGATAACCGCTCTGTTGCGGGGTGATCAACAGCTGCCGATGGCGGGCCAACTGCTGACGATTGACCCGCCCCTCGCGGGCCAGCGGATGATCGACGGCGCACACCGTGACCATTTCCACGCTGCCCAGGGCACGCCGCTCCAGCGAGGCGGGAATGCGCTCGTGATGAAAGAACAAGCCCAGGTCGGAGTGGCGCTCGACTAGCTTACGCGCCACATCGCCCTGGGCGCCGCTGGCCAGCTGCACCTCCAGGAAGGGAAAGCGGCTGGCCAGCTCATCGAGGCTGTCGATTACCGGCTGGTAAGGCATCGCCTCATCCTGGGCCACCCGCAGCAATGCCTCCTGACCGCGCATCAACGCCAACGCCCGCCCCTCCAGGCGCTCACACTGGCGCAGCAATTCGCGGGCATCTTCGAGCAAGGCCGCGCCGCGTTCGGTCAAGTGCGGCTGACGCCCACTGCTGCGCTCGAACAGCGTCACGCCAAGGTCGGCCTCGAGCAGGGCGATGGCGCTGCTCACCGCGGACTGCGCCTTACGCTGTTCGCGGGCAACCGCAGAAAACGAGCGCAGCTCTGCCACCCGGACGAACAGACGCAGCTGTTCAAGGTTCCACTGCTCGGCCATCAGCCTATCTCCAGAAATGATAGGTAATGACTTTACCGCATCCCAGGAACGCCTAAAATGCCTGCCTAGCAACCGAGGATCACCGCATGAACGCCTACACCTACCTGGCCATCGCCATCTGCGCCGAAGTCATCGCCACCGCTTCGATGAAAGCCGTCAAGGGCCTGAGTACACCCCTGCCGCTGCTGCTGATGGTCTGCGGCTACGCCGTCGCGTTCTGGATGCTGACCTTGGTGGTGCGCAGCATCCCGGTGGGCATTGCCTACGCCATCTGGTCGGGCCTGGGGATCGTCCTGATCAGCATCGCCGCGTTGGTGATCTACGGGCAGAAACTGGATGTCCCGGCCATGCTCGGGATGGCCATGATCGTCGGTGGCGTGGTGGTGATCCAGGTGTTCAGCAAGACCGCTGGACATTGATCCAGCGCACGCTGATAAGCCCTCACGCCAGCCTCGATCGCAACACCCTGTATACTGCTCAACTGTCCCAGTATTCGAGGTGCCCGCATGCCATCTGCCATTTCCACTGACGTGTTGATCGTCGGCGCCGGGGTCGCAGGCCTCTGGCTCAATGCCCGACTGCGGCGCCTGGGCTACTCAACCGTGCTGGTGGAACGCGCCAGCCTCGGCGGCGAGCAGACCATCAAATCGCAAGGCATCATTCACGGCGGCATCAAATATGCCCTGACCGGCAGCCTGACCGGTGCTTCCGAAGCCATTGCCGACATGCCGCGGCGCTGGCGCGAGGCGCTTAGCGGCAGCGGTGAGCTGAACCTGGATAAGGTCCGCCTGCTCTCCGACGCCCACTACCTGTGGTCGCCCGGCAGCCTGCTGGGCAATGTCACCAGTTTCTTCGCCAGCAAGGCCATGCGTGGCCGAGTCGATCAGGTCAAGGGCGAGCAACTGCCGCCTGCCCTGCAAGACCGCGCCTTCAAGGGCAAGGTCTATCGCCTGGCTGAACTGGTCATCGACGTGCCCAGCCTGCTGGCCAACCTGGCCGAGCTGGCCGGTGACAGCCTGCTGGCCGGCGAGCAGATCGAACCGCTGCACGACGCTGGCGAACTGGTCGGCCTGCGCATCGACGGCCGCGATATTCGCGCCCAGCGCATCGTCCTCAGCGCCGGTGCCGGTACTGAAGAACTGCTCCACGCCCTGGGCTTGAGCCAACCCGCCATGCAGCGCCGACCACTGCACATGGTCCTGGCCAAAGGGCCGAACCTCAAGCCGCTGTACGCCCACTGCCTGGGTGGCGGGCCAAAGCCACGCATTACCGTGACCACCCACCCGGCCGCAGATGGCCAGTGGGTCTGGTACCTCGGGGGCGATCTTGCCGAAGCCCATGGTGTGGCCCGCGAGCCGGCTGCACAAATTGCCGCCGCACAGAAAGAAGTCGCCGACCTGCTGCCTTGGGTAGACCAGAGCCAGATCCGTTGGGCCACCCTGCGCGTCGATCGCGCCGAGCCTGCGCAATCGGGCCTGGTCCGCCCGGACAACGCCTTTCTCGCCGAACAACAGCGCCTGCTGGTTGGCTGGCCAACCAAACTGGCCTTGGCCCCGGACTTCTCCGACCGGGTGCTGGCAAGCCTTGAGCGTGACGGCATCCGCCCTGCAGCCCAACCTGATCTGGCCGACCTGCCGCGCCCCGCGCTCGGCGTTGCGGCTTGGGAGCAACTGCTGCCATGAGCCTGCCAACCTTGCATGACCTGCACCGCGCCTTGGGTAGCACCGGGCTCAAGGTTTCCCCGCTGGGCCTGGGCACGGTCAAGCTCGGCCGCGACCAGGGCGTCAAATACCCCAACGGCTTCACCATCCCTGGCGACGACGATGCGCGCCTGCTGCTGGCCCAGGCCCGGGAGCTGGGGATCAACCTCATCGACACCGCCCCGGCCTATGGTCGCAGTGAAGAACGCCTCGGTCCGTTGCTGCGCGGCCAGCGTGATCAATGGGTGATCGTCAGCAAGGTTGGCGAAGAGTTCGTGGACGGCCAGTCGCACTTCGATTTCAGCGCAGCGCACACGCGCTTTTCCGTAGAGCGCAGCCTCAAGCGCCTGGAGACCGACCACATCGAACTGGTGCTGGTGCATTCGGACGGCAACGACCTGGCGATCCTTGAGCAGCAAGAGGTCTATCAAACCCTCGCCGCCCTCAAGCAAGAAGGCAAGATCCTCGGCTTCGGCTTCTCCGGCAAGACCGCAGCAGGCGGGCTCAAGGCGCTGGAGCAGGGCGACTGTGCGATGGTCACCTACAACCTCAACGAACAAGCCGAACGCCCGGTGCTGGACTACGCTGCCGAGCACGGCAAGGCCATCCTGGTGAAGAAAGCCCTGGCCAGCGGTCACGTATGCCTGGCGCCCGGGGTCGATCCGGTGCAGGCCAGCTTTGAGCTGCTGTTCGCCCACCCGGGGGTGAGCAGTGCTATTGTCGGCACCATCAATCCGCTGCACCTGGCCCATAACGTGGCCACCGTCGCCCGCATCCTGGGCCAGCATTGAGCCGACCTGTCGGCAGTTCTGCGCAAGGAGGAGTCTCGTGCCGCGTACGCTGATTCGCAAGAACCCGAGCAACTTCAAGACCCTGCCGCTGCACGTCGAAGCTACCCCGGACGGCCTGACTTACCAGAGCATCGGCATGCCGCTGAACTTCGCCCAGACCCTGCAGCGGCGCAAGGCCGTGCAGTTGGCCGACAGCGAACGTTTCGTGGTCGAGTTGGCCAACCTGGGTGTTTCGGTACGCCTGACCCTGCACTGGCAGAATCGCGATTACTGGGTGCTGGTACGCCAGCGCCGCCAGGACCGTGGCGATGTGGTGCTCAAGCTGATCTCCGGCTACGTGCCGGCGCAGGAGCTCAACCTGCCGCTGCACACCGCGATCCAGGAAGTTGCCGAAGAGTGCCTGCTGGAGACGCCCGAAGGCTGGCTCGGCGGGCGCTTCAACGATACCTGGCTGCCCGCGCCGTATGCCGCGGCCCTGCACTACCGCGAAGCGCTGCCCTTTGTGCTCACCCCGCAGTCGGGTGCAGCGCGACCGGTGCACTGTGCCAACCTGGTTTTGATGGAACGGCCACGGGCCTATGTGCACCTGCCAACGGCGTCATTGCAGCTGATCTATGACCTGCGTTTGCAGGTGCCGAGGGAAGCCAAGTCGCTGAGCCTGTTTCATGTCGATGAACGGCTCGAAGGTGATCAATTGGTCGCCCGCCTCAATCGCAAACGGCCAGATCTGTACCTGATGCCGCTCAAGGACGGACTGCCGACCGCCGAGCTTTATACCTTGAAGAAAGATGAGCTGATACCGGCCAGTACCCGTGGCCTGTACCTGGCGGAGAGCTTTGCCCAGCAGGAAGGCTGGGTGGTGCGCGATGAGCGGATTCGTTGGAAGGATTGGGTGAGGCAGCAGGGGCTGCTGGAGCCCAAGCCGGATTCGCGGATGCAGCGCTTTACCGGTAAGGCGCGCGCGCTGCTGGAGCGAGCCAGGACAACCCTGCAAAAGTAGCTAGATGCATCGCGGGGCAAGCCCGCTCCCACGCTGCGCCCCACGTCTTTCTCGGCAGTGGAGTGTGGGCGTGGCAGCGGGCTTGCCCTGCGATGGACTCAACTCAGTTCTTGCGGATTTTCTCGACGATGGCCGTGGTAGAGCTGTTCTCCACCAAGCCAAGCACCTTCACCGTACCGCCGTAGCCTTTGACGATATCGGCCCCGACCACCTGGTCGATACCATAGTCGCCGCCCTTGACCAGCACCTCCGGCTTGACCTGGCTCAGCAGGTTCTCAGGTGTCCCCTCAGGGAAGCTGATCACCCAGTCCACCGCGCCAAGGCCTGCCAATACCGCCATGCGCCGGTCGACACTGTTGATCGGCCGACCCGGCCCTTTCAGACGGCTGACCGAGGCATCATCGTTGACCGCCACGATCAAACGATCGCCCTGGGCCCGCGCCTGCTCCAGGTAGGTCACGTGACCGGCATGGAGAATGTCGAAGCAACCGTTGGTGAAGACGATCTTCTCGTTGTGCGCGCGCGCGTCGTCAATCGCCAGCAACAGCTGGTCAAGACTCAGTACGCCGCGCTCGGAGCCTTCCTCACGCTGAATCGCCCGACGCAGTTCCGGAGCACTGATCGCCGCGGTACCCAGCTTGCCGACCACGATGCCGGCGGCCAGATTGGCCAGGGCCACCGCATGTGGCAGATCCTCGCCAGCGGCGATGGCAGCAGCCAGGGTCGAGATGACGGTATCGCCGGCACCGGTAACGTCGAACACTTCACGCGCTCGCGCAGGCAGGTGCAGGGCCGGGTGATCGGCGCGTATGAGGGTCATGCCATGCTCGCCACGGGTCACCAGCAGCGCGCCCAGCTGCAAGTCCTGCATCAGTTGCAGGCCCTTGGCGACCAGGTCGGCTTCATCGACGCAGCGGCCGACGATGGTCTCGAACTCGCTCAGGTTCGGCGTGATCAAGCTGGCGCCACGGTAAATCGAGAAATCCTTGCCCTTGGGGTCGGCCAACACCGGAATGCCCTTGGCACGAGCGGCCTGGACCAGGCTCTGGTGGTTCTTCAGGGCGCCTTTGCCGTAGTCGGAAAGGACCAGCACCTTGACCCCGTCGAGCAGGTTATCGACCTCTTCGCCCAGCGACAGCGGGTCGGTGGCGAACGGTTCTTCGAAGTCGATGCGCAGCAGTTGCTGGTGACGGCTCATGACCCGCAGCTTGACGATGGTCGGCTGGTGGGCAATGCGCTGGAAGATCGAGCGCACACCCGCCGCTTGCAGGCTGTTGGCCAGGCTATCGGCAGCTTCATCCTGGCCAGTCACGCCGACCAGCGATGCCGGGGCGCCGAGCGCAGCAATGTTCAGCGCGACGTTGGCCGCGCCGCCTGGGCGATCCTCGATCTGTTCGACCTTGACCACAGGCACTGGTGCTTCCGGCGAAATACGTGAAGTACCGCCATGCCAGTAGCGGTCGAGCATGACATCGCCGACCACCAATACCGGGGCTTGATCGAAACGCGGCATGGACAACTTCATGGGCAACCCATATGGAAAAATTAACAGGGGCAGGATATTAGCACAGGGTAGGCGATGGCTTTACGGCCAACCTGCGCCAGACAATCGCAGTGACAATCGGGGCCGCTAATGGCCCCGATCGAAGTGTTTCAGGTGATATCGACCTTTTCTGGCTCGTCCAGGCCCATGGCGTGCAGGCGGGCATAATAGCCATTAGCCTGCAACAACTGGGCATGGGTGCCGCGCTCGACCAATTTGCCCTGGTCCATTACCAGGATCATGTCGGCCTTCTCGATGGTCGACAGGCGGTGGGCGATGACCAGGGTGGTGCGGCCCTTCATCACATGATCCAGGGCTGCCTGGATGTGCCGCTCGGATTCGGTATCCAGCGCCGAAGTCGCCTCGTCGAGAATCAACAGCGGTGCGTTCTTCAGCAATGCCCTGGCGATCGCCAAGCGCTGGCGCTGGCCACCGGACAGCAGCACGCCGTTCTCGCCAACCTGGGTATCGAAGCCCTTGGGCAACTGATCGACGAAGTCCTTGGCATAGGCATCGGCCGCGGCAGCCTCGATGGCCTCACGCGGTGCGCCAGCCAGGTCGCCATAGGCGATGTTGTTGGCCACGGTGTCGTTGAACAGGGTGACGTGCTGGGTCACCTGGGCGACATGCCGGCGCAGGTTGCGCAGCTTGTACTCTTCGATCTCGACGCCATCGAGCAGGATCTGCCCTTTGTCGTGGTGGTAGAAGCGCGGAATCAACCCGGCCAGGGTCGACTTGCCGCTACCGGAGCGACCGACCAAGGCAATCATCTGCCCAGGCTCGGCGGTGAAGCTGATGTCGCTGAGCACCTCGCGCTCGGTACCTGGATAGGTAAAGCTGAGGTTGCGCACCTCCAGGCGACCCTCGACCCGCTCTTTTTCCACGGTGCCGGTGTCCTGCTCGGGCTTCTCGTCCAACTGCTCGAAGATGCTCTCGGCGCCGGCCAGGCCCTTCTGGATGGTCGAACTGACTTCCGACAGCTGGCGAATCGGCTTGGGCAGCAGGCCCGCGGCGGTGATGTAGGCGACCAGGTCACCCGCCGAGGCATCGCCACGCAGGAACAGCACCAGGAACATCAGCGAAGCCATGGCGCTGTAGATCACCAACTGCAGCATCGGCGTGTACAGCGCGCCGGTCTTGGTCATGCGCAGCTGTTTGTCGGTGTTGCTCTGGCTGGCGGCGCCAAAACGACGCTGCTCGTAAGCCTCGCCGCCGAAGCTGCGCACCACGCGATAACCCTGGATGGTTTCGGAGGCAACGTGGGTCACGTCGCCCATGGCCACCTGGATCTTCTTGCTCTGCTTACGGAATTTCTTGCTGGCGGTGCTGACCATCACGGCGATGATCGGCAGGATGGCGAGCATTACCAGGGTCAGTTTCCAGTTCATCCACAGCAAGTAGGCGAACAGGAACACCACGGTCAGGCCTTCGCGGATCACCACCTTGATCGCATCGGTGGCGGCACCGGTGACCATGGTCACGTTGAAGGTGATGCGGGAAATCAGGTGACCGGAGTTGTGGTTGTCGAAATAGCGGTTGGGCAATACCAGCAGCTTGTTGAACAACTCAACGCGCAAGTCGTGCACCAGGCCCAGGGAGACCTTGGCCAGGAAGTAGTTACCCAGGAACGAGCCCAGGCCCTGCCACGCGGCGATCAGGATGATCAACAGCGGCACTGCCTGCAGCAGCTGCAGGTCACGCAGATAGGGGACATTGGGGAACAATACCGCTTGCGGATTGCTCAACCCATCGACGAAATACTTGAGAATCCCCGCCAGCATCGGCTGAGTCGAGGCGAAGATTATGAAACCCACGATACTCAGCATGAAAATGCCAATGTAGGGTTTCACGTAGCTCAACAGCCGGAAATAGATTTTCAGGCTGGAGGTGTGCTCCGCAGGTAGCGGTGTTTCGGCCATCATCGAGCTCACTGTTCAGGTTGAACCGCAAATTTTAACACAGGCGTTTCCTTGCCAAAGTATCGGGCAACACCATCATGGTACTGCTGCCTGTTTTTCGGCATTATGGCCGGTCATTTTTGCTTGCCAGACGACAAGGCCCTATCCATGCAATGCTCCCGGCTCTCCCAGGTCGACTTCGATCAGCTGACACTTGGCGCCCAGGTGCTTGAGGCAGATAGCCACGGCGCCAAAGTCTACCTGCTTGAGGATGGAAATATCCTCAAGGTTTTTCGTCGCAAGCGATTGATTTCATCTGCGCTGCTGCGGCCGTACTCGCAACGCTTCGTCGACAATGCCGCGCGCCTGGCGCAATTGGGCATCCCCACCCTCGAAGTGATCAGCCAGCACAAGCTCGAGCTGCCAGGGCGCACCGCCGTGCTCTACCGCCCGCTGCCAGGGCGCACCTTGCTGCAGTTGTCACGCGAAGCGGGCTTCAGCTGGGACAGCTACCTGCCGAGGCTGGTCGAGCTGATTCGCCAGTTGCACCGCTCGGGGATCTACTTCCGCTCGCTGCACCTGGGCAATGTGGTTGAAACGCCTGACCAGCAACTTGGCCTGATCGATGTGGCCGACATGCGTTTTCTGCGCGCCCCGCTGTCATCACGCATGGTTCGGCGCAATGTGCAGCACATGGCGCGTTACATCGAACGGGAAAACCTGGCCAGCCGCTTCCCTCTCGCCGAGCTTGAGGCGGCCCTGCTACCGGGCTGAGCCCAAGCCACGCAGCAGCTCGGCCGAGCCTTGCTGGAAAGCCTGCCAGGCCTGCTCCGGCGCCAATGCCTGGCGCTGGCGCAGCGCCACCTCAGCAGCATCGAGCTGTGCACAGCGGGCGATTGCCTGGGCCCAGGCCTGGGTATCCCCGACCGGCAGGTAACACCCCCCCTCAGCCAACTGCTCGCGAAACACCGCAAGGTCGCTGCACACCACCGGCACATCGGCCATCACCGCTTCCTGCACCACCAGGCCCAAGCCCTCGGCGCGCGAGGGCACCAGCAGCCAGTCAAAGGCGCGATACAGCTGATGCAGGCTTTCCCGGTGGCCACACAGCCAAACATTGGCTGACAGCCCCAGCGCCGCGATTTGTGCCTGAAGGCTGGCCCGCAGCGGCCCCTCGCCCAGTATCGCCAGATGCAGATCGGGCTGGTCGGCATGGGCCTTGGCGAACGCCTCGAGCAGTACCTCGAAGCCTTTGCTGGCTACCAGGCGGCCCACCGCGCCGAAAATCTGCCCGTGTTGTGGCAAGCCCAGGGCCTGGCGGGCCTGATCCTGGGTCAGCAAGCTGGCAGAGAATGCCGCAGGATCCAGGGCCATGCGCAACGTCCGCACAGGGCGGCCAAGATCCTGCTCAAGCGACTGGGCCAAGGTCTGCGATACCGCCGCAATATCCAGCCGATCGAGCGGGACACTCAGCAACAGCTGAACATCGGCGCGGCTCAGGCGAGTTTCGCCATGAAACAGGATCGCCGCCCGCACGCCCGGCAATTGCTGCAGCAGCGGCAGCACCAGTCGGGCGACCCCGACCCCATCGAGCAACAGCACATCGGCCTGGGCAGCCAGCAATGCTCGGCGCAGCCGCCGGCGCAAAAAAGGTACCAGCAAGCGCCAGGCATGACGGCCCTTGAGCGCGCGCTGCGGCATGTTCCACTGGCGCGTGCTACCAATACCGCAGCTCAGTTCGCCGCCAAGCAGCAACCAGTTACTGATATGCGCGTGCGCCCCAGCCTGGCTCAGCACCTGATGGTGAACCTTGTGGATCGACATGTAGGGCGAGCCGCCGGCCCACATCATGTTGACGATATTCATGCGCATGACTCCGCGCGTGCGAGAAAGCCTGCCGTTACAGCGGAATCAATAAACAAAAACAGTGTTTCCCATTTCAAACACATCTTGAGGCGCGACCAGTGAACAACCCACTGCCGACTCAGAACCCCAGGCTCAAGCGCAGTCGCTGCCAGGCCGACACAGGTGCGCGCGGACGCAGCGGCGGGCGCATATGCTCGACGATATCTCGTCCAACTTGGGCGAAACTGAAGCGTGAAACGGCCAGTTCACGTCCGTTCACGGCAATTTTCCCGGCAAGCGCCGGATCGGCACGCAGCACCTTGAGCTTTTCCTGCAACGTCGGGATGCTGTCGTACAGCACCACGTTGTGCATGTCCTGCAAGCCTAGAGCACGGTTCTC
Source organism: Pseudomonas sp. NPDC088890 (assembly GCF_044900155.1). Taxonomy (NCBI): domain Bacteria; kingdom Pseudomonadati; phylum Pseudomonadota; class Gammaproteobacteria; order Pseudomonadales; family Pseudomonadaceae; genus Pseudomonas; species Pseudomonas sp. NPDC088890. Next base: position 61,393 of record NZ_JBJDNG010000015.1, read on the forward strand.
GGCTTCGCCTTGATCGAAGGCGAACAACACGCAACCACAGGCCATCGCCTCGAAATTCTTGATCATGTATTCGCCCATGCCGACATCGGCACTGACGAAGAAACGAATACGGTTGAGCGTGTTGCAGTAGTCCTCGCCCGAATTGGTCCGAGTGACCACCAGGTTCTCGACCTGGCCCAATTGGTCGAGCAGCGCCTTGCGGCCACTGTAGGCGACACTTTTGGTGCTGCCAACGAAGGCCAACTCGATATCGCGCGCTCGCCCTTGGTCAACCAGCAACTGCTCGTCATAGCCCTTGGGCACGAACACCGCATCGAAGCCCTCCTGACGCAGACGCTCGCTGACCATGAAGCCCGAACTAATCACCCGCGCCCACGGCAGCTTGCGATAGTGCTCGCTGAATTTGCCGGTGTACTTGCAGGGGATGTAGTTCTGGTAGGCGTCGTGCTCAAGAATGACCAGGTTGGGCACTGTGCGAATGAAAGCGGCCTGGCGGATCTCCTGCTTGAAGCGCAGGAAAAAGACGATGCGGTCGTAACGCTCGACATCCACTTCGCGCTTGAAGTAGCGGCGCAGGTTGCGCTGATCATCGCTGCTCAACCAACGCAGGTCGCACTCGCAGTTGGCGGCAACGCCATCGTAGAGGCGGTCAAGGATCGCCCGCTGTTCCTTCTGCACCAGAAATAGGACTTTCATTGCGTTCCTTGGGCTCACTACGCCATCACGATCAATCATAGGTCAGGGTCTACAGTTCTCGGCGCCAGAACAGCTCATGACGGCGCACCGCCTTGCGGAAAAACTCGTTCTCGCCATAGGGCGATGGCTGGCGCCCGGCCAGATAGCGCTGGAGCAACCGACGCAGGCGGCGCTTGAACGGCGCGGGCGGCTGCAGGTCATGCATCATGCCCAGGGCCATCGCCTTGTCGCGCTGGGTAGGCAGATCAAGCGGCAGGCTACATGGCGCCCACGCCTGTTCAGCGCTCAACTGCGGCGGCAAGGCCACGCCATCGCCGCTGTCGCCCATCGGCCAGCGGTCGTTGTCATGCAGGTGGTTGGCGTAGCACAGCAACGTGCTGGGCTGCCAAGCTATGCCCTGCAACGCCTCGAGTACCGCGGCCTGGGCGCAGAGGTGATCGGGATGGGGGTCGAGGGTTGGATGCGGCATTACCAGGATTTCTGGCTTGGCCATTTCCAGCAGCGCCCGCAGGTCAGCCAACAGATTGTTCCAAGTCGGCTCGCCGTCGGCGTCGGCCGGCAGCGGGAAAGGGTTGAAGCAGCGGAAGGGGCGGATGTCGGCCATGTCGGCTTCACGCGAGGCGGCAGGCTGGTCTGGCGCGGCTTGCATGGCCGGCAACTGCAGGCAGAAGTAACCCAACTGCACGCAGCGCGACTCCGGCACCCCAGCCCAACGCGGCACGGCAATGCTGTCCCAAGCACGCAGGCGCCCTTTCAGGCGCGCGGCCTCGGCCTTGGCCAGGCCCATCTGCTGATAATGTTCGGCTTCGATCTCGCCAGCGGTCAGGGTCACCACCCAGGCTTCATCGGCCTGGCTGTAGAGCCCATAAGCGGCCAGCTCGGCATCGTCGGCATGCGGTGCGATGACCATGATGCGGCGACGGCGCAACTCGCTGTGCGCGGTTATCCACAGGCGCGGCGTGCCTAGCAAGCGGCAGTAGCGGCCGCGCAGCCGCAGGCGACCAGCGCTCAAGGCGCCGCCCAGGCCGGTCAGATTGAGAAAACGCAGGCCATCGGCGCCACGTTCGAAGGTTTGCTGATCGACCTGCTCGCCATCGAGCAGCTCGACCCGCGGATCGACGAAGCGACCGAGCCAGCTGCTCTTGACCCGGATTTCCAGGACCAGGGTTTCATCGCCGGCCAATTGCGCATCCGTCGCCAGCAGCCCATCGCTCAGGCTCGCCGAGGCCTCGCGGGTCTGCTCGCCAAAGCGATACTGGTAGTCCTCACCCGGCGAATAGAACAGGTGATCGGCAAACCAGGCTTCATGGGCCGCCCAGATCAACGGCAACAGCAGCAGCGGCAACCACCACCAGCTGACAACGCCCAATACCAGCAACAGCAGCAAACCTGCCAGCAGACCTAGGCGCTTGAGGCGCCGGTGGCGTTTGAGCAACTGCTGCTTGCGGTTCATACCTGATAGACCGGCACAGAGGTGCACCAACGATCCTTGTACTCGCGGTCAGCACGACCGAAAGAGAACCGCAGCGGCTTGTTGCGCGCCCGGGCATCTTCCCAAGCGGCCTGGGTGTTGAGGAAGCTCAGCACGCTACCCGGGCTGAACGCCTTGGTTTCGGGGTCTACCCCACCGTTAACGTATTCGACGCTGATCCACTCGGGCCCCTCGACCCGGTACACCAGCTGGATGGCAATCGGTGCGCCATCGAGCAGCAGCACCGAACCGATCAGCAGCTCGCGCAGCCGCTCCAGCACTTCGGCCATGCGCTCGGCGCCAGTGGCCGGAAAACCCCAGCGACGCTTGAACAGGTCGCAGTACATGGCGGCGATTTCCGTGGCGCTGAAGTCGCTGATCGGCCGCACCACGCCGCCCGCCTCTTCGAGCAGACGCAGCTCGCGGCGCTGGTTGTAGCGAAACTTCTTCGACAAGTCTTCATGGGCGCGGGCCATCGCCAACTGCTCGGCCTGAGCCTTGAGGCCGGTAAAGCGGCCTTGGTTAAGCTCGGACAGGTAGCGCCCCGCATGGCGCAACGGCGCGCCGGCATCAGCGGCCGCCGGCAGGATCAGCTCGGCGTTACCCAGGTCGAATAGGCCTTTCTTGCCATGACGCTTGAGCACGTCCTTGGACAAGGCCAGATGCCGCCCCCAGGTAGGAATCGCCGCTTTGAGCTCACCGCTGTGCTGCCAGCCCAGATAACGCACTGGGATCTGCGCCAGGTCCGCCAGTTGTTCGATCACCAAGGGGTGAGTCGCCACGCTGCCGCCGAAGCGTTGCCAGGCCTCGGCATAAGCCGATGCGTCGATGGCCTGCCAACCGCGTTCACGCAGCGCGCGGATATGATTGAGCATCACGGCTGCACCGCCAACGCCCGAACCTGCGGCAGTTGCCAGAAGGTGTCGCGTACCGCCTGGTCGCTGAAGCGCTCGTGCAGGCGTTGCAGCATGTGCGCGGCACACGCCTGGCGCTGCTCGGCATCCAGCCCGGCCATGTGTTTAAGACCCTGGGCCAACTGCCCGGCATCGCCGAGCGCGAATAACACCCCCACGCCTTCGACCACTTCCCGTGCGCCGCCGCAGGCGGTGGCCAGCAGCGGCACACCAGCGACCATCGCTTCGAGCAGGACCATGCCGAACGGCTCATGGTCGGAGCTCAGGGCAAACACGTCGAATGCCTGGAAGTAGCGCCGAGCGTCCGGCACCTGTCCCAGAAAATCGACCTGAGCGGCAATGCCAAGCTCGGCGGCCAAGGCCTTGAGCTGGTCTTCCAGGCGCCCGGTGCCGAGCACCGCCAGGCGTGCGCCAGCGGGCAGCTCCGGTAGCGCCTGGGCGAAGCCTTTGAGCAGGGTCGCTTGGTCCTTGTCCGGGTGCAGGCGACCGACGTTAGCGACAATCCACGCCTGCGGGTCCAGCCCAAGCGCACTGCGCGCTGCCTCCCGAGCGACCAGGCTGGCGCGCAAAGCTTCGACATCGATGCGATTGTACAGGGTCTGGATCCGCTCGGCCGGCCAGTTCGGCAGGCAGCGGCGCATGTCATCGCGCACTGCATCGGAAACCCCGAGCAGGCTCAGGCGCTTACTGAACAGATTGGCGAACAGTCGGCGGCCTTTGCGCTGGTAGTCGCCGAACGCGTGGTGCACGCCGATAACCGGCAATTTGGTGCCGAGCAAGGCGACGTAGATCGGCTTGAAGCGATGGGCGATGCAGAAACTGAAGTTGCGCTCGGCGGCAATTTTGCGCAAAGCAGCAATGGCGCCCAGCTTCAGGCCGCGAACGGCCTTGGAGCTGAACTCCAAAAATAGCACCTCATCCGACGCACAGCCGGCCGCCACCTGCGGGTCGGCCTTGCCGGTGAGGAACACCGTGGTCACTTGATAACCGCTGCCCTGGAACAGGCTGGCGTACTGACGGGCACAATCCAGGAAAGGCCCGTCATAGCCATGGCAGAACTGCAGGACGCGCGGTTCAGAGCGGCTGGTCATAAGGCGCGGCGCCATCCTTGACGACCAGAATGTCTTCCATGATCAGGTACTGCAGGTCCGAGCCGAAGAACATGTTCAGGGCATCGGTCGGCGAGCAGATCATCGGCTCGCCACGACGATTGAGCGACGTGTTGAGCGACACGCCGTTACCGGTCAGGTCTTCAAGCGCCTTCATCATGTCGTAGTAGCGTGGGTTGTACTCGCGCTTGAGCACCTGGGCACGCGAGGTGCCGTCTTCGTGGACCACTTCTGGCACACGGGTTTTCCACTCTTCAGCCACTTCGAAGGTGAAGGTCATGAACGGCGCCGGGTGATCGACCTTGATCATCTGCGGCGCGACGGTGTCGAGCATCGACGGGCAGAAAGGCCTCCAGCGCTCGCGGAACTTGATCTGGTGGTTGATGCGGTCGGCCACGCCTTCCACGCTCGGACAGCCGATGATCGAACGACCACCCAGCGCCCGCGGACCAAACTCCATACGCCCCTGGAACCAGGCCACCGGGTTGCCGTCGACCATGATCTTGGCGATTTGCTGCGGCATGTTGTCGAGCTTGCGCCATTTCGGCTGGCTCGGGTGACGGGCACAGGCAGCGATCACGTCCTCGTTGGAGTACGCAGGGCCGAGGTAGACGTGTTCCATCTTCTCGACCGGCACACCACGGGCATGCGACACGTAGGCAGCAGCGCCCACGGCAGTACCGGCGTCACCGGAGGCCGGCTGGACGAACAGCTCCTTGACGTCGGAACGGGCGATGATCTTCTGGTTGAGCTTGACGTTCAGGGCGCAGCCGCCCGCGAAGGCCAGCTTGCCGGTTTCCTTGAGGGTGTCGCCCAGATAATGGTCGATCATCTGCAGGGCGAGCTTTTCGAACAGCGCCTGCATGCTGGCCGCGTAGTGGATGTACGGCTCGTCGGCGATATCGCCTTCGCGCTTGGGCCCCAGCCACTCGATCAGTTTCGGCGAGAAGTAAAAGCCTTTGCCCTTCTCTTTATAGCGGCGCAGGCCGATGACGTTGGCGTACTCGGTGTTGATCACCAGTTCGCCGTTTTCGAAGCTGGCCAGGCGCGAGAAGTCGTACTTGCTGGCATCGCCGTACGGTGCCATGCCCATGACCTTGAACTCGCCATCGAGCATTTCGAAACCGAGGAACTCAGTGATCGCACCGTACAGGCCGCCCAGCGAGTCTGGATCGAAGAACTCCTTGATCTTGTGGATCTTGCCGTTCTCGCCATAGCCAAAGAAGGTGGTGGCGTACTCACCCTTGCCGTCGATGCCGAGGATCGCGGTTTTTTCCTTGAAGCCCGAGCAGTGGTAGGCACTGGAGGCGTGAGCCAGGTGGTGCTCGACCGGCTCGATCTTGATCTTCTTCGGATCGAAGCCCAGTTGCTCCAGGCACCAGACGATCTTCTTGCGGTAGCGCTTGTAGCGACGGTTGCCCATCAGGATCGCGTCGAGGGCGCGGTCCGGGGCGTACCAGTAGCGCTTGGCGTAGTGCCAGCGAGCCTTGCCGAACAGGCTGATCGGGGCGAAGGGAATGGCTACCACATCGACGTCCGACGGCTTGATGCCGGCCTGCTCCAGGCAGAACTTCGCCGATTCGTAGGGCATGCGGTTCTTCGCATGCTTGTCACGCACGAAGCGCTCTTCTTCGGCGGCGGCAATCAGCTTGCCGTCGATGTACAGGGCCGCGGAAGGGTCATGGCTAAGGGCGCCGGACAGGCCAAGAATCGTCAATGCCAAGGGTCTAGCCTCTTCATTCGGTAGAGATGCGCCATCGGCCTCGTGGGCGGAGGGCGGCTAAAGGGCGGGATTATAACGCAAAGATGGCCCGGCGCGATGGCGTGGGAGCGGGCTTGCCCCGCGATGGTGGTGGATCTGCTGACACCATCGCGGGGCAAGCCCGCTCCCACGGGATATGCAGAGCGCTTTACTCGGCGATCAGCCAGTCCATGCGGAAGCTGCCAGCAGTCTGCGCCAACTCCTTGGCCAACCAAGGCAGCAGCTCGCGCAGCTCTTCTTCCAGGCCCCACGGCGGGTTGGCGATGGCCAGGCCCGAGCCGTTCAAGCCCTGCGGGCTGTCCTGGTGATGCACATAGAGCTCGACCCGCAGCAGTTTCGGCGCGCCGGTGCTGGTCAGGTCCTGATAGAAGCGGGTCAGCGAACGCTGATCCTTGATCGGGTACCAAATGGCCGCGACCGTCTGGCGCATGCGGCCAATCGCCTCTTTCATGGCCACGGTGCAGCGCTTGAGCTCGTCAGCCTGCTCGAACGGCGGGTCGATCAGCATGATCGCGCGCTTTTCCTGCACCGGCAGCAGCGCCCGCGGCACATGCCAGCCTTCGCCCAGGTGAACCGTGACCCGTGGGTCTTTCTTCATGTTCTCTTTGAGCAGCGGACCGTCTTCGGGGTGCTTCTCATTGAGCAACGCGCGATCCTGCTGACGCATCAGCCGGCGAGCCAGTTCTGGCGAGCCTGGGTAGTAGCGCAGCTCGCCATCCTGGTTCAGACGCTTGATGACACGCAGGTAGTCGGCCGTGCTCGCCGGCAGATCATCGCGATTCCACAAGCGCGCGACACCTTCCAGGTATTCACCGGTGCGCGTCGCCTGATCGCCCTGCAAGTCGTACAGGCCGAGACCGGCGTGGGTATCGATGTAGGCGAACGGCTGCTCCTTGCGCGACATCAGGGCGATGAGGCGGGTCAGCACGATGTGTTTGAGGACGTCGGCGTGGTTGCCGGCGTGGAAGGCGTGACGATAGTTCATGGCAACTCCTGCAAGGCCGGCAAGTTTACCTTGTCGCGCCTGAGGAGTCAGGCCTGACGGTGATCAGCGGCTGCCCGCTGCCACCATGTAGCAACTACCAGGGAACGGGCCTGCCCCGCGAGGAGGCCAAACCCGACCCAATAAAAAACCCGCACCTGGAACAGGTGCGGGCCTTTCAGACAGCGATCAAACCCGCATCACTTACCGATATGGTAAGCCTGGTCGGCCTTCTCGAAGCGCGAAACCATGCTGCTCGATGGGCTACCCAGCTTGCTCACCACGAAGATCGCGATGGTCGCGAACAGGAAGCCTGGGATGATCTCGTACAGACCGGTATCCAGCTGTTTCCAGAAGATCACGGTCAGCGCACCGATGACGATACCGGCCAGGGCGCCGTTGCGGGTCATGCCCTTCCACAGAACCGAGATCAGCACCACCGGACCAAACGCTGCACCGAAACCTGCCCAGGCATAAGCCACCAGGCCAAGTACGCGGTTATCCGGGTTGGCAGCCAGGGCAATGGCGATCAGCGCCACAGCCAGCACCATCAGGCGACCGACCCAGACCAGCTCGACCTGCGAAGCATTCTTGCGCAGGAAGGCCTTGTAGAAGTCTTCGGTCAGGGCGCTGGAGCACACCAGCAGCTGGCAGCTCAAGGTACTCATCACCGCCGCCAGGATAGCCGACAGCAGCACACCGGCAACCCATGGGTTGAACAGGATCTTCGCCAGCTCGATGAATACCCGCTCGTGGTTCTCGGTGACCGGACCGGCCAGCTCAGGGTTGGCCGAGAAGTACGCGATACCGAAGAAGCCCACGGCGCAGGTACCGGCCAGGCACAGGATCATCCAGGTCATGGAGATGCGGCGGGCGTTGGCGATCGACTTGACCGAGTCAGCTGCCATGAAGCGCGCCAGGATGTGCGGCTGGCCGAAGTAGCCCAGGCCCCAGCCCATCAGCGAGATGATGCCGATGAAGGTCGCGCCCTTGAACATGTCGAAGTTGGCCGGGTTCTGCGCCTCGATGGCGAGGAAAGTGGTGTCGACGCCGCCGGTGGAGATCAGCACGATGATCGGCGTAAGGATCAGCGCGAAGATCATCAGCGAGGCCTGCACGGTGTCGGTCCAGCTCACCGCCAGGAAGCCACCGACGAAGGTGTAGGCGATGGTTGCCGCAGCACCGGCCCACAGGGCGGTTTCGTACGACATGCCGAAGGTGCTTTCGAACAGGCGTGCGCCGGCCACGATGCCGGAGGCGCAATAGATAGTGAAGAACACCAGGATGACGATCGCCGAGATGATCCGCAGCAGCCCGCTGTTGTCTTCGAAGCGGCTGGCGAAGTAGTCCGGCAGGGTCAGCGCGTCACCGTTGTGCTCGGTCTGCACACGCAGACGGCCAGCGACGAACAGCCAGTTCAGGTAGGCACCGACGGTCAGGCCGATGGCGATCCAGGCCTCGGAAAGGCCCGACATGTAGATGGCGCCCGGCAGGCCCATCAGCAGCCAGCCGCTCATGTCCGAAGCGCCAGCTGAGAGCGCGGTCACCACGCTGCCAAGACTACGTCCACCGAGGATGTAGTCGGAGAGGTTGTTGGTGGAGCGATAGGCCGCGAAGCCGATCAGCACCATTGCCGCGATGTAGATCACGAAAGTGATCGTGATTGGATTGCCCATGGTTGTGCCCTGGCGTTTGTTTTTATCTCTTGCGACCACCTGATAAGGCGGTTGCACCCAGGCGGCGCATCCTATGCAACAACATGAAGCGGGTGCAACCATTTTTCATTTGCAAGTTGCACCCCGTAATGCAATTTCGCCTAAAGCGTGTTTTTTGCTCCTTTTTGGAGCAAACACAGCGTTTTTCAGAAGAAAACGCACCTCGTATGACCATTCTTGCTGTGTAGGATTTGTCGTCAGACGAGTTGCACCTGATCCTACAAAAAATCGGGTTGCACCCGGTTGCACCCGGATTGTCCTACAGCTAATCTTGGCGCCAGCTTAGGCCACGCCCGTGGCAATAATGAGGATAAGAAATGGCGACGACCACCCTTGGGGTCAAACTCGACGACCCTACCCGTGAGCGACTCAAAGCAGCTGCGCAGTCCATCGACCGCACGCCGCATTGGTTGATCAAGCAAGCGATCTTCAATTACCTGGAGAAGCTCGAGGGTGGTGCCACCCTGACCGAACTCAACGGTCATGCCAGCAACCTTTCCGACGACGCCGGCGAAGTTCAGCCCGAGCACAGCCACCAGTGCTTCCTCGAATTTGCCGAAAGCATTCTGCCGCAGTCGGTACTGCGTTCGGCGATCACCGCCGCCTACCGCCGCCCTGAGCAAGAAATGGTGCCAATGCTGCTGGAGCAGGCGCGCCTGTCCAGCGCTCAAGCCGAAGCCACCAACAAACTGGCCTCCGGCATCGCCGAAAAACTGCGTAACCAGAAGAGCGCCAGCGGCCGTGCCGGTATCGTCCAGGGCCTGCTGCAAGAGTTCTCGCTGTCGTCCCAGGAAGGCGTGGCACTGATGTGCCTGGCCGAAGCCCTGCTGCGCATCCCCGACAAGGGCACCCGTGACGCGCTGATCCGCGACAAGATCAGCACCGGCAACTGGCAACCGCACCTGGGCAACAGCCCATCGCTGTTCGTCAACGCCGCGACCTGGGGCCTGCTGCTGACCGGCAAGCTGGTCTCCACCCACAACGAATCCGGCCTGACCTCCTCGCTCACCCGCATCATCGGCAAGAGTGGCGAGCCGATGATCCGCAAGGGCGTCGATATGGCCATGCGCCTGATGGGCGAGCAGTTCGTCACCGGCGAGACCATCGCCGAAGCCCTGGCCAACGCCAGCCGCTTCGAATCGAAAGGCTTCCGTTATTCCTACGACATGCTCGGCGAAGCCGCACTGACCGAGCACGACGCGCAGAAATACCTGGCCTCCTACGAGCAAGCGATCCACTCGATCGGCAAAGCCTCGCACGGACGCGGCATCTATGAAGGTCCGGGCATCTCGATCAAGCTCTCGGCCTTGCACCCGCGCTACAGCCGCGCCCAGTACGAGCGCGTGATGGATGAGCTGTACCCGCGCCTGCTGTCGCTGACCTTGCTGGCCAAGCAATACGACATCGGCCTCAACATCGACGCTGAAGAGGCCGACCGCCTGGAGCTGTCGCTGGACCTGCTCGAACGCCTGTGCTTCGAGCCTTCGCTGGCGGGCTGGAACGGCATCGGCTTCGTCATCCAGGCTTACCAGAAGCGCTGCCCGTATGTGATCGACTCGGTCATCGACCTGGCCAAGCGCAGCCGTCACCGCCTGATGATCCGCCTGGTCAAGGGTGCCTACTGGGACAGCGAGATCAAGCGCGCCCAGGTCGAAGGCCTGGAAGGCTACCCGGTGTACACCCGCAAGGTGTACACCGACGTCTCCTATATCGCCTGCGCCCGTAAGCTGCTGTCGGTACCCGAAGCGATCTACCCGCAGTTCGCCACCCACAACGCCCACACCCTGTCGGCCATCTACCATATCGCCGGGCAGAACTACTACCCGGGCCAGTACGAGTTCCAGTGCCTGCACGGCATGGGCGAGCCGCTGTACGAGCAAGTGGTAGGCAAAGTCTCCGAAGGCAAGCTCAACCGTCCGTGCCGCGTCTACGCCCCAGTCGGTACCCACGAGACGCTGCTGGCCTACCTGGTCCGCCGCCTGCTGGAAAACGGCGCCAACACGTCGTTCGTCAATCGCATCGCCGATCACTCGATCTCGATTCAAGAGCTGGTCGCCGACCCGGTCGCCAGCATCGAGCAGATGGCCACCCAGGAAGGCAGCATCGGCCTGCCACACCCACGCATTCCGCTGCCGCGTGAGCTGTATGGCAGCGAGCGGGCCAACTCGGCCGGCATCGACCTGGCTAACGAACATCGCCTGGCATCGCTGTCCTGCGCCCTGCTGGCGACCGCTCACAACGACTGGAAAGCGGCCCCTCTGCTGGGTTGCGCCAGCAGCCAGGAAGCGGCGGCGCCGGTACTCAACCCGTCCGATCACCGTGACGTGGTTGGCCATGTGCAGGAAGCGACCGTCGCTGATGTCGACAATGCCATCCAGTGCGCACTGAATGCCGCACCGATCTGGCAGGCCACGCCGCCGGCCGAGCGCGCCGCGATCCTTGAGCGCAGCGCCGACCTGATGGAAGCCGAGATCCAGCCGCTGATGGGCCTGCTGGTCCGCGAAGCGGGCAAGACCTACGCCAACGCCATCGCCGAAGTGCGCGAAGCCGTCGACTTCCTGCGCTACTACGCGGTGCAGGCACGCAACGATTTCAGCAACGACGCCCACCGCCCACTGGGCCCTGTGGTGTGCATCAGCCCGTGGAACTTCCCCCTGGCCATCTTCAGCGGCCAAGTCGCCGCGGCCCTGGCCGCAGGCAACCCGGTGCTGGCCAAGCCTGCCGAGCAAACGCCACTGGTCGCCGCCCAGGCCGTGCGCCTGCTGCTCGAAGCCGGCATCCCGGAAGGCGTCCTGCAACTGCTGCCAGGCCGCGGCGAAACCGTCGGTGCCCGCCTGGTCGGTGATGAGCGGGTCAAAGGCGTGATGTTCACCGGCTCCACCGAAGTGGCCCGCCTGCTGCAACGCAACATCGCCGGTCGCCTGGATGCCCAAGGTCGGCCGATCCCGCTGATCGCCGAAACCGGTGGCCAGAACGCGATGATCGTCGACTCCTCGGCGCTGACCGAACAGGTGGTGATCGACGTGGTTTCCTCGGCCTTCGACAGTGCCGGCCAGCGTTGCTCGGCGCTGCGTGTACTGTGCCTGCAGGAAGACTCCGCCGACCGCGTAATTGAAATGCTCAAGGGCGCCATGGCGCAGAGCCGCCAAGGCAACCCAGAGCGCCTGTCCGTGGACATCGGCCCGGTGATCGATGCTGAAGCCAAGGCAGGTATCGAGAAGCACATCCAAGGCATGCGCGAAAAAGGCCGCACCGTTTACCAGGTGGCCATCGCCGATGCCGCCGAGTGCAAGCGCGGCACCTTCGTCATGCCGACCCTGATCGAGCTGGAAAGCTTCGACGAGCTCAAGCGCGAGATCTTCGGCCCGGTGCTGCACGTGGTGCGCTACAACCGCCGCAACCTCGACCAGCTGATCGAGCAGATCAACGCCTCCGGCTACGGCCTGACCCTCGGCGTGCACACCCGCATCGACGAGACCATCGCCAAGGTTGTGGATAACGTCAACGCCGGCAACATGTACGTCAACCGCAACATCGTCGGCGCCGTGGTCGGCGTGCAGCCATTTGGTGGTGAAGGCCTGTCCGGCACCGGTCCGAAAGCGGGCGGCCCGCTGTACCTGTACCGCCTGCTATCGACTCGCCCGGCCGACGCCGTGGCCCGTCACTTCCAGCGTGCCGATGGCGAAGCCAAGGTCGATAGCGTCCTGCGCGATCAACTGATCAAGCCACTGCACGCCCTCAAGGCCTGGGCCGAGAGCAACCAACTGGCTGAGCTATCGAGCCTGTGCGAGCAGTTCGCCGCCCAGTCGCAGAGTGGTATCAGCCGCCTGCTGCCAGGCCCGACCGGCGAGCGCAACAGCTACACCATCCTGCCGCGCGAGCACGTGCTGTGCCTGGCTGACAACGAGGCAGACTTGCTCGCTCAGCTGGCCGCGGTATTGGCCGTGGGTAGCTCGGCGGTGTTCCAGGACGGCGAGCCGGCGAAGAGCCTGCGTGCTCGCCTGCCGAAGGAACTGCAAGCCAAGGTCAAGCTGGTTGCCGATTGGAACAAGGACGAAGTTGCGTTCGATGCAGTCATTCACCATGGCGACTCGGATCAACTGCGCGCAGTGTGCGAGCAAGTAGCCAAGCGCGCCGGTGCGATCGTTGGTGTGCACGGACTGTCCAGCGGCGACCATCAGATTGCCTTGGAGCGCTTGGTGATCGAGCGCGCGGTGAGCGTCAACACCGCTGCGGCGGGTGGTAACGCTAGCTTGATGACCATCGGCTGATAGGGCTGAGGTAAATGAAAAGGAGAGCTTCGGCTCTCCTTTTCATTGGGTATCGGATCTGTCAGGTGCTCGCCTTTGAGCTTCCAGTATTCTTGCGATCACACGCCGCCCGCAGCGCATCGCGGGATAAGCCCGCTCCAGTTTTCGGCCGTTCACAGGCACTGCGCCCAGCACAGATGGTGTAGGCGCGGGCTTGCCCCGCGATGCACCGCGCAGGCGGTGCTCGATCTTAACGGCGCCAGCAAAACCAGCCCCAGCCCGAGCACTTTTCTCACCCTATCACCCTCATCTATTTAGCTACCCCCTCCCCCCCGGCGCCGCCTAGACTGGTTCCAACCCGATTAGGACCACGCCCATGCCCGAGACCCTGCTCAGCTCCCGCAACCTCGCCTTCGAACTCTACGAAGTGCTCGACGCCCAAGCCCTGACCCAGCGTCCGCGCTTCGCCGAGCACAGCCGCGAGACTTTCGATGCAGCGCTGACCACGGCGCGCACCATCGCCGAAAAGTACTTCGCGCCGCACAACCGCAAGGGCGATGAGCACGAGCCGCGTTATGTCGACGGGCGCGCCGAACTGATCCCGGAGGTCAAGCCGGCGGTCGACGCCTTCCTCCAAGCGGGCTTTCTCAATGCCAACCGCGATTTCGAGGTGGGCGGCATGCAGCTGCCGAGCCTGGTCTCGCAGGCCTGCTTCGCACATTTCCAGGCGGCCAACGCTGGCACCACGGCCTACCCATTCCTGACCATGGGTGCGGCCAACCTGATCGAGAGTTTTGGCACAGAACAGCAGAAACGCCTGTTCTTGCAGCCGATGATCGATGGCCGCTACTTCGGCACCATGGCGCTGACCGAGCCGCATGCCGGTTCTTCACTGGCCGATATCCGCACCCGCGCCGAGCCTGCTGCTGACGGCAGCTACCGGATCAAGGGCAACAAGATCTTCATTTCTGGCGGCGACCATGAGCTTTCAGAGAACATCGTGCACATGGTCCTGGCCAAACTGCCGGATGCGCCTGCCGGGGTGAAGGGTATCTCGCTGTTCATCGTGCCCAAGTACCTGGTCAACCAGGACGGCAGCCTCGGGCCGCGCAACGATGTGGCGTTGGCCGGGCTGTTCCACAAGATGGGCTGGCGCGGCACCACCTCCACCGCGCTGAATTTCGGCGACAACGGCGAGTGTGTCGGCTACCTGATCGGCCAGCCGCACCAGGGTCTGGCCTGCATGTTTCAGATGATGAACGAGGCGCGCATAGGGGTCGGCATGGGCGCGGTGATGCTCGGCTATGCCGGCTACCTGTACTCCCTGGAATACGCCCGTCAACGGCCGCAGGGCCGGCTGCCGGACAACAAGGATCCGCACAGCCCGGCGGTGCCGATCATCGCCCACAGCGATGTGAAGCGCATGCTGCTGGCGCAAAAAGCCTATGTCGAAGGCGCCTTCGACCTGGGCCTGTACGCGGCGCGGCTGTTCGACGACACCCACACCGCGCCCAGCGAAGAGGGCCGACGCCAGGCCCAGGAGCTGCTCGACCTGCTGACGCCGATCGTCAAATCCTGGCCGTCGGAGTTTTGTCTCAAAGCCAATGAACTGGCGATCCAGATCCTCGGCGGCCATGGCTATACCCGCGAATATCCGGTGGAGCAGTACTACCGCGACAACCGCCTGAACCCGATCCATGAGGGCACCCATGGCATTCAGTCGCTCGACCTGTTGGGGCGTAAATTGGCGCAGAACGGCGGTGCCGGGCTCAAGCAGTTGATTCGCCTGATCGCCACCACCGGCGAGCGCGCCAGCCACCACCCACGCCTTGACACTCTGCGCGAGCCGCTCGAGCAACTGGTCAACCGGCTGCAGGCCGTCACCCTGGCCCTGCTGGGTGACCTGGCGCAAGGCAAGATCAGTGCCGCGCTGGCCAACTCGGCGCTGTACCTCAAGGCCTTCGGCCATTGCGTGATCGGTTGGCGTTGGCTGGAACAGGCGATCCACGCCGAGATCGGACTGCTCAACGGCCATCAGGCAGACCGTGACTTTTATCTGGGCAAATTGCAGGCCGCGCGTTATTTCCTGACCTGGGAAGTGCCGGGCTGCCATAATGACCTCGCATTGCTCGAGGCCCGCGACGATACTTGCCTGGGCATGCATGAGGGGTGGTTCTAGGGGGAGCCACCGCGCACACGGAGGTTCCCGCATGTTCGATTCCAGCGCCCTGCTGCGCCAGCGCTTCGCTGCGTTGCGCAGTACGGCCGAGTTGTTTTCCCTGCGCCATGTGAAACAGTCCTACCAAGGCCTGTCGGTGCGCCGCAATGTCGCCGAGCCGCCATTCTTCAGCCAGGATGAAGGCGCCATGCTCACGGTGCGCATCAACGGTGTCGAGGCCTACGCGGCCACCGCCGACCTGTCCCAAGCCGGTTTGCAACAGGCACTGCAACAGGCCGAGGCATTGGCGCGGCAGATCGCCGCGCACAGCCTGCTCGACCTGCGCGAACACGCCGTGCCCAGCGAGCGTCACGAGCATATTTCGCCAAACTTCGAGCAGTCCTTGCCCAACCTTGCCGATTGCCTCGACCTGCTCGCCGCCGAGTCGGCCAGCGTGCCCAAGGACAGCCGCCTGGTCGACTGGCAGGCGAGCCTGGGCATCAGCCGCGTCGAGCAGACCTACCTGAACTCCGCTGGCGCCGAGCTGCGCCATGCCCAGCGCTTTCTGTTCCCGGGCCTTGGGGTAACGGCCAGCGACGGCCAGGACAGCCAGAGCCGCAGCCTGGGGCGGGACAACTTCGGCCAGCAGGGCGGCTTCGAGATCATCCAGCGCTGTGGCCTGGTCGGCGCCGCCCGCCGCGTGGCCGATGAGGCCCTGCAATTGCTGCTGGCGCCCAACACCCCTAGCGGCCCGCGCGACCTGCTGTTGATGCCCGACCAGATGATGCTGCAAATCCACGAGTCGATCGGCCACCCGCTGGAGATGGACCGCATCCTCGGTGACGAGCGCAACTACGCCGGGACCAGCTTCGTCAAAGCCAGCGACTTCGGCCACCTGCAATACGGCTCGACACTACTCAACGTGACCTTCGACCCAACCATCGACGAAGAGCTGGCCAGCTACAGCCACGACGATGACGGGACCCGGGCCCGCAAGCAGTTCCTGATTCGCCAAGGCAAGCTGCTGCGTCCGCTGGGTGGCGCGCTGTCGCAATTCCGCTCGGGGCTTGACGGGGTGGCCAACAGCCGCGCCTGTAGCTGGAACCGCGCACCCATCGACCGCATGGCCAACCTCAACATCGAGCCAGGCGATCAGTCGCTCGAGCAGCTGATCGGCGGCATCGAGCGCGGCATCCTGATGCGCACCAACCGTTCGTGGTCCATCGACGATGCGCGCAACAAGTTCCAGTTCGGCTGCGAGTGGGGCCAGTTGATCGAAGAGGGTCAGCTCAAGGGCGTGGTGAAGAACCCCAACTACCGCGGTATCTCCGCGCAGTTCTGGAGCAACCTGGCGGCAGTTGGCGATCGCAGCACCTTCCAGGTCCTCGGCACGCCCAACTGCGGCAAGGGCGAGCCTAACCAGGTGGTCCGCGTGGGCCATGCTTCGCCGGCTTGTGTATTCCGCCAGATCGACGTATTCGGAGGAGACGCCTGATGAGCGCCACACCCCAGCAACGCTTCGAACAGCTGCTGAGCGCCTTGCGCGCTGCGCTGCAGGATGGCGAGCAGTTCACCCTCGGCTTCAGCGCCGAGCAGTCGCAATTTATCCGTTTCAACCATGCCAAGGTGCGTCAGGCTGGCGAAGTCAGCCAGGCCAGCGCGCAACTGCGGCTGGTGCGCGATGGCCGCCAAGCCGAGCAGCAGTTCACCCTGTGTGGCGACGCCGAGCTCGACCGCCAGCGCCTGCACGAGGCCCTCGAGCAACTGCGCCAGACCCTGCCACTGCTGGCGCTCGATCCTTACCTGAGCCTGGACGACAGCGCCTGGCAGTCGCACAGCCAGCAGCAACAAACGCTGCCTGACATCGCCGAGGTGCTGGCGCTGGTGGAACGCGAGGCGGGTCAGTTGGACCTGGTGGGTATCTACGCAGCCGGGCCGATCTGTCGGGGCTTTGCCAGCTCCTATGGCGCCTTTGGCTGGCATCAGGCCAATAGCTTCAACTTCGATTGGAGCCTGTTCCACGCCAATGGCCAGGCGGTCAAAGCCAACTACGCCGGGCAGTCGTGGGATGCTGCAGCGATGGTTGAGCGCCTGCGCATGAGCCGCGAGCAACTGGCGTTTCTTGGCCGGCCGGCGATTACCCTCAAGCCTGGCAGCTATCGCGCCTACCTGGCGCCAGCGGCCATGGATGAGATTGCCGGGATGCTCGGCTGGGGCGGCTTCTCGGCCCAGGCCCTGGCCACGGGCAACAGTCCGTTGCAGCGACTGTACAGCGGCGATGCGCAGCTCAGCCCGCTGGTCAGTTTCGACGAGCAGGTCAGCGGCTCGCTGAGCCCCGCGTTTTCCGATGAAGGCCTGCCGCGCCGCGATGTTCGGCTGATCGGCGAAGGGCGTGGCCTGGAGCGGCTGATCAGCGCGCGCAGCGCCGCCGAGTTCGCCCTGACGGCCAATGGCGCCGACAGCTACGAAGCGCCGTGCGCCCTGAGCCTGGCGCCGGGCAATCTGCCTTCGGCGCAGATTCTGCAGCGCTTGGGCACCGGGCTGTACATCAGCAACCTGTGGTACCTGAACTACTCGGACCTGCCAGCGGCGCGCATGACCGGCCTGACCCGTTTTGCCACCTTCTGGGTGGAGGATGGCCAGATCCAGGGGCCGGTCAGCACCATGCGCTTCGACGATACCCTGTACAACCTGCTGGGTAACCAGCTGGAGGACCTGACCTGTGAGCGCGAGTTGATCCTGTCGACCAGCACCTATGGCCAGCGGCACACCGGATCGAGTCATTTGCCCGGGGCGTTGGTCAAAGGGCTCACGCTTACCCTGTAAACACCTCTGATCGGCTTCGTGGGAGCGGGCTTGCCCCGCGATAGCGTCAGCCATTGTCGGCCCTGTCGATCAGGCTGACGCTATCGCGGGGCAAGCCCGCTCCCACGAGCCCCGCTCAGTTGCTCTCGACGCGAAGGTTGCTTATGTCCGAACGCCCGCCGCTGGACCCCGTCACCGCCCGCTGGATCCCCTGGGTCGTGGCCATCGCCTTCTTCATGCAGTCGCTGGACGGCACCATCCTCAATACCGCCCTGCCGGCCATGGCCCGTTCACTCGAAGAAGACCCCCTGCGCATGCAAGGCGTGATCATCGCCTACATGCTCACCGTCGCCCTGCTGATTCCGGCCTCTGGCTGGATCGCCGATCGCTTCGGCACCAAACGGATCTTCTTCAGCGCGATTCTGCTATTCAGCTTCGGCTCGCTGCTGTGCGCCATCGCCAACAGCCTGACCTTCCTGATCATCGCCCGGATCATCCAGGGCCTGGGCGGCGCACTGATGCTGCCGGTGGGGCGCCTGGTGGTCCTGCGCGCCTATCCGCGCTCGGAGCTGGTGCGGATCATGAGCTTCATCACCATTCCCGGCCTGCTCGGCCCGCTGCTCGGGCCGACGATGGGCGGTTGGCTGGTGGAGATCCTCAGTTGGCACTGGATCTTTTTGCTCAACCTGCCGGTGGGCGCCCTGGGCTGCTATGCGGTATGGAAGTTCATCCCCGACCTGCGCGGCACGGAACGGACCACCTTCGATGCCCCGGGCTTCATTCTGTTCGGCGCGGCGATGGTACTGATCACCATCGCCATGGAAGGCCTGGGCGAGCTGCACCTGCCGCACTTGCGCGTGATGTTGCTGCTGTTCGCCGGCATGGCGTGCCTGGCGGCCTACTGGCTGCGCGCCGGGCGCGATCCGGAGCCGCTGTTCTCGCCCAGCCTGTTCCGCGTGCGGACCTTTGCCATCGGCATCCTGGGTAACCTGTTCGCTCGCCTGGGCAGCGGCGCGTTGCCATTTTTGGTGCCGTTGTTGCTGCAGATCGCCTTGGGCTACTCACCCTCCCAGGCGGGAATGAGCATGATCCCCCTGGCGGCGGCGGCGATGCTCGCCAAGTCAATTGCCAGGCCGCTGATCGAACGCCTGGGCTACCGGATCATCCTCACCGGCAATACCTTGCTGCTGGGCATTCTGCTGGCCAGCCTGGGCCTGGTGGACGAGCAGACGCCTTACGCCCTGCTGCTGGTGCAGTTGTCCTTGCTCGGCGCGGTCAACTCGCTGCAGTTCACCGCGATGAATACAGTGACCCTGATCGACCTGGACGACGCCAGCGCCAGCAGTGGCAACAGCTTGCTGTCGGTGGTCGCGCAGCTGTCGCTGAGCCTGGGCGTGGCCTGCGCCGGTGCCTTGCTTGGCGGTTTCACCGCGGCTGGCAGCGCCGAAGGCGTGGAAACCACCCTGGGCGCGTTTCAGCTGACCTTCTTCACCATCGGCCTGATGGCCATGCTGGCGGCGGCGATCTTCCTGCAACTGGCGCCGACAGACGGAAGGCGTGCCCGTCGTCCGGAACCGGAGATCGAACCTTAGGGCGAATGGCCACGAGGCTGGTAGACTGTGCGGCATTTTTCGCTTCGCAACGCAGGCCCGCCTCGTGACCACCGAATCCACCGCATTTGCCACTCTGCCGCTGTCCGCCGCCATGCTGGCCAACCTGGACGCCCTCGGCTATGCCGCGATGACCCCGATCCAGGCCCAGAGCCTGCCGGTCATCCTCAAGGGCCAGGACCTGATCGCCCAGGCCAAGACCGGCAGCGGCAAGACCGCCGCCTTCGGCATCGGCCTGCTCAACCCGATCAACCCGCGCTACTTCGGCTGCCAGGCGCTGGTCCTGTGCCCGACCCGCGAGCTGGCCGATCAGGTCGCCAAAGAACTGCGCCGGCTGGCCCGGGCCGAGGACAACATCAAGATCCTGACCCTGTGCGGTGGCGTCTCGCTCGGCCCGCAGATCGCCTCGCTGGAGCATGGCGCGCACATCATCGTCGGCACCCCAGGCCGGGTGCAGCAGCACCTGGACAAGGGCACCCTGGTGCTCGACGGGCTCAACACCCTGGTGCTCGACGAAGCTGACCGGATGCTCGACATGGGCTTCTTCGACGCCATCGCCAGCATCATCGGCAAGACCCCGGCGCGCCGCCAGACCTTGCTGTTCTCCGCCACCTATCCAAGCGGCATCGAGCAATTGGCCGCAGACTTCATGCGCAAGCCGCAGCAGGTCAAGGTCGAAGCGTTGCACAGCGAAACCCAGATCGAGCAGAGCTTTATCGAGATCGACCCACAGCAGCGCCTCGAAGCGCTGACCCGGGTGCTTGGCCACTATCGCCCTGAATCGTGCGTGGCGTTCTGCTTCACCAAGCAGCAGTGCGAAGAGGTGGTTGCCCACCTCACCGCCAAGGGCATCGTTGCCCAGGCCCTGCATGGTGATCTGGAGCAGCGTGACCGCGATCAGGTGCTGGCCATGTTCGCCAACCGCAGCAGCTCGGTACTGGTGGCCACTGACGTCGCCGCCCGTGGCCTGGATATCGATGGCCTGGACATGGTGATCAACGTTGAGCTGGCGCGCGACGCCGAGATCCACGTACACCGCGTTGGCCGTACCGGTCGCGCTGGCGAGAAAGGCGTGGCGGTGAGCCTGGTGGCACCGGCCGAAGGCCATCGCGCCCAGGCCATCGAGCAGTTGCAGAAGCGCCCGCTGCGCTGGGAGCAACTGGACAGCCTGAAGAACAAAGGCGGCGAACCGCTGCTGCCGGTCATGGCCACCTTGTGCATTGCCGCCGGACGCAAGGACAAGCTGCGCCCAGGCGATATCCTTGGCGCGCTGACCGGTGATGCGGGGATTCCTGGCAAGCAGGTGGGCAAGATCGCCATCTTCGACTTCCAGGCCTTCGTGGCGGTGGAGCGGGCCTTGGCCAAGCAGGCCATGCAGCGGCTCAACAGCGGCAAGATCAAGGGCCGTTCGCTGAAAGTTCGTATCCTTTAAGCAGCACCACGTGCCCTGTAGGAGCGGGCTTGCCCGCGATAGCGGTCGACCAGGCAACGTCGTTGACCCTCCTCACGCTATCGCAGGACAAGCCCACTCCTACCAGGGTGGCGTCGACCTCCTATTTCATCGTTCGCAGGGAAACTATCTTGCACTCCACCGACGTGATCATCCTCGGCGCTGGCGCCGCCGGCCTGATGTGCGCTCAACTCAGTGCCCGACGCGGGCGCCGTGTGCTTCTGCTCGACCACGCCAACAAACCGGGCAAGAAGATCCTCATGTCCGGCGGCGGGCGCTGCAACTTCACCAACCTGTACACCGAGCCTGGCAACTTCCTCTCGCACAACCCACATTTCTGCAAGTCGGCGCTTGCCCGCTACACCCAGTGGGACTTCATCGAGCTGGTGGCCAAGCATGGCGTGCCATATCACGAGAAGAAGCTGGGCCAGCTGTTTTGCGATAACAAGTCCAGCGACATCCTCAACCTGCTGCTCGCCGAATGTGACGATGCCGGGGTCGAGCTGCGGATGGAAACCAGCATCGAGACCATCGACAAGACCGACAGCGGTTATCGCCTGCACACCAGCGCTGGGCCGTTTGCCTGCCAGTCGCTGGTGATCGCCACCGGCGGTCTGTCGATTCCGACCCTGGGCGCCAGCGGCTTTGGCTATCAGGTCGCACGCCAGTTCGGCCACAGCCTGCTGCCCACCCGCGCAGGTTTGGTGCCGTTCACCATCACCGAGCCCCAGCTCAAGGCACTGTGCAGTGAACTCTCGGGGACCTCGCTCGATTGCACCGCCAGCTGCAACGGCACCAGCTTCCGCGAGAACCTGCTGTTCACCCATCGTGGCCTGAGTGGCCCGGCGATCTTGCAGATCTCTTCGTTCTGGGAGGCAGGCGACACGGTCGAGATCAACCTGCTGCCGGACCGCGATGCCCTCGACTGGCTGCAACAGCAACAGACCGAGCGCGCCAACAGCGAACTGAAGACCGTGCTGGGCGAGGTGTTCACGCGCAAGCTGGCCAACCTGTTGGCTGATCAGTGGTTCGTCTCCAAGCCGATGAAGCAGTACACCCCGGCCGAGCTTGTGCAGATTGCCGAGAAGCTGGCGGCCTGGCAGGTTGTGCCGGCCGGGACTGAGGGCTATCGCACTGCTGAGGTGACGCTTGGCGGGGTGGATACCCGCGAGGTGTCGTCCAAGACCATGGAATCGCTGAAGAGCCCGGGGCTGTACTTCATTGGTGAAGTACTGGACGTCAGCGGCCATCTGGGTGGGTTTAATTTCCAGTGGGCCTGGGCCTCGGCTAACGCCGCCGCGCAGTTCGTGTAAGGTAGAATCCTTTCAGCACGGAACGCTTCTTGCTGGTCCGTGCCAGGATGCATCAAAGCTGGGTCCGCTGCGCGGCCCTTCGCGGGCAAGCCCGCTCCCACAGCGGCCAGCGCAAAACTCTGTGGGAGCGGGCTTGCCCGCGAAGGGCCGCGCAGCGGACCCCAGCTGCAATGGCATTCACTGAACAGGTTCTCATTCGATCACTGCCAGCAGGCCATCATGTCATCGAGCTCGTTTCGCCATTCTCTGCGTCGCCTGTGGGGCCAAGACAAGTTCAGCTACAGCATCCGGGTAACCGTCGCCCTCACCGGCAGCATGGCCCTGTGCTGGTACCAGGATGAAATGAACCTGTTGATCCCGCTGTTCCTGGGGATCATCGCCAGCGCCCTGGCCGAGACCGACGACGGCTGGCAGGGCCGGCTCAGCGCGCTGCTGGTGACCCTGGTGTGTTTTGCCATCGCCGCACTGTCAGTCGAGCTGCTCTTCCCCTATCCGTGGATTTTCGCCATCTCGCTGGCCTTGGCCGCGTTCTGCCTGACCATGCTCGGCGCCCTGGGCGAACGCTACGGGGCAATCGCCTCGGCAACATTGATTCTGTCGGTGTACACCATGATCGGCGTGGACCAGCGCGGTGGCGAAGTCACCGATTTCTGGCACGAGCCTTTGCTGCTGGTAGCCGGCGCCGCCTGGTATGGCCTGCTCTCGGTGCTGTGGCAGGCGCTGTTCTCCAACCAGCCGGTGCAGCAGAGCCTGGCCAAGCTGTTCAATGAGCTGGGCCGCTACCTCAAGCTCAAGGCCAACCTGTTCGAGCCGATCCGCAACCTCGACGTCGAGGCCCGGCGCCTGGAACTGGCCCAGCAAAATGGCAAGGTGGTGGCAGCGCTCAACGCAGCCAAGGAAATCATTCTGCACCGGGTCGGCAACAGCCAGCCGAACTCCAAGGTCAGTCGCTACCTCAAGCTGTACTTCCTGGCCCAGGATATTCATGAGCGGGTCAGCGCCTCGCACTACCCCTACAATGCGCTGGCCGAAGCGTTTTTCCACAGCGATGTGATGTTCCGTTGCCAACGCCTGCTACGCCAGCAAGGCTCGGCCTGCCAGCAGCTGGCCGAATCGATCCGCCTGCGCCAGCCCTTCGTCTATGGCACCGGCTTTGCCGAAGCACTGGAAGACCTGCACGCCTCGCTCGAACACCTGCGCATCCAGAGCAACCCCGCCTGGCGCGGGCTGCTGCGCTCGTTGCGCGCGCTGGCCGGTAACCTGGCTACCCTCGACCGCCTGCTCGGTGCTGCGAGCAACCCGGACAGCCTCGCCGACGCCAGCGACAGCAGCCTGCTCGACCGCTCGCCACGCACCTTCAAGGATGTCTGGAGCCGGCTGCGCACGCAGCTCACGCCCACTTCATTGCTGTTCCGCCACGCCCTGCGCCTACCGCTGGCGTTGTCGATCGGCTATGGCATGGTGCATTTGATCCACCCGACCCAAGGCTACTGGATCATCCTCACCACGCTGTTCGTCTGCCAGCCCAACTACGGCGCGACCCGGCGCAAGCTGGTGCAACGGATCTTCGGCACGGCCATCGGCTTGACGGTGGGCTGGGCGCTGTTCGATCTGTTCCCCAACCCGATCATCCAATCGATGTTCGCGGTGGTGGCGGGTGTAGTGTTCTTCGTCAACCGTACCACCCGCTACACTTTGGCCACCGCCGCAATTACCTTGATGGTGCTGTTCTGCTTCAACCAGATCGGCGATGGCTACGGGCTGTTCCTGCCGCGCCTGTTCGATACCCTGGTCGGCAGCCTGATCGCCATTCTGGCAGTGTTCCTGTTCCTGCCCGACTGGCAGGGGCGGCGCTTGAACAAGGTGCTGGCCAACACCCTCAGCTGCGCCAGCGCCTACCTGCGCCAGATCATGCAGCAATACGCCCATGGCAAGCGTGACGACCTGGCCTATCGCCTGGCCCGGCGCAACGCGCACAACGCCGATGCAGCGCTGTCGACCACCCTGGCCAACATGCTCATGGAGCCGGGGCATTTCCGTAAGGAGGCAGATGTCGGCTTCCGTTTCCTGGTGCTCTCGCACACCCTGCTCAGCTATCTGTCCGGGCTGGGTGCGCACCGTGATACGGCGTTGCCGGCCGAGGTGCATGAGCAGTTGATCGAGGGTGCCGGGCAGAGCTTGGCCAAGAGCTTGGAAGAGATCGCCAATGGCCTGGCAGCGCGGCTACCCGTGGCGATCCACAGTGATGAGGAAGAGGCCCTGGCCAATGCACTGGAGCAAATGCCAGAGGAGCTGGATGAGCATCAACGCCTGGTGCAGACGCAATTGGCGTTGATCTGTCGCCAGCTCGGACCGCTGCGGACCATGGCCGCTCACTTGATCAAGGAAGGCTCTCCCGCCTGAGGATTGGCGGCTGCCCATTCAGGCCTGATCAATTGTCCCCTCGGGCGCGGGCTTACAACCCTTCAGGGTGATCAATTGTTCTCGTGGCAGCGGGCTTGCCTCGCGATAAGGCCTGCACCGCCCCCTCAGAACCCATGCTGGCGTAACAGCCGGGCATAACTGCCATCGGCCTTCATCGCCACGATTGCGCGCTCGAACCGCTGCACGATTTGCTGATGCTGTGGATGCTTGAGGCTCACCAGGATATGCAGGCTGTTCTCCCCCAGCGGCGGCTCGACGAAGCTCACCGCATCGCGCACCTGCTGTGGCTCGCGCTGCAAGTTGTAGCGGGCCACATACTCGTCTTCCACTGCCAACTTCACCCGCCCTGCGGCCAGCATGCGTACGGCAGATGAGAAGTTACGCACAGGCACTTTGCTCAAGCGGGTATCACTGTCGAAATCCGGTGAGTAGGCATAATCGCGCACCACCGCAATCGAGTAGGGATACAGGTCGGCCTGGCGCTTGTAGCTAAAGGCATCTCCCTGGCGCTTGAGCAGGCGAATCCGATTGGTCAGGTAGGCTTTGGAAAATTGGCCGATCAGCGCGCGCGAGTCGTTGTACCAGGCATTCACCAGTACATCGTAGCGACCATCAGCCACGCCCTTGAGCGCCCTGGCCCAAGGCACCTCCTCGAACTCGCTGGCATATCCCGCACGCATCAGGGCGGTGGTGACGATGCTGGTGGCCAGGCCGCCGCCGGGCATGCCGGTATCGGTGAAAGGCGGCCAGCTGTCGGACACCAGGCGTAGCTTGTCCTGTGCCGATGCTGCGGGCAGCAGCATTACCGTCAGCAATCCAACAACACAAAGCAGTGGCCGCATGCTCAAGTCCTTTCGCAATTAGGGGCTCACGCGCGATCTCATCACTACAGGCTTGGCAGAGTACACAAAGGCGAAAGCCGGTCGCAGCCGACAATAATGTCAAATAGCCTCTATTTTGGCCGAATTCCATCAAGGGTGATTTGAAGCAATTGCCAGACTTGTCGCGAGCCATGGCTATCAACGTACGAGTTTCTCGAAAACGCTGCAGGCGATTTGTGCATCCTGCACGGCTACGCCGGTCAGGTCAGCCAAGGTCAAATGCTCATGTGCTTCTCGCCCTGGGGCATGTCCGGCGAGTACAACGCCGATTTCGGTCAGCTGGTCGTGGGTAATCAGCCCAGCCTTCAAGGCGTGAGATACCTCGCCGTACTGACTGCATTGGGCAGCAGAGTCGACGATGATTCGCTGCGCGCTGGCGACCACTGCCGGATCCAGCTCCTGCTTGCCGGGGCAATCGGCCCCGACCGCGGTGATGTGAGTGCCCGCCTGGAGCCACTCTGGGTTGAGCAGCGCTGCACGCGAGGGGGTCGCGCAGACGATCAGGTTAGCCGCTTCAGCAACTGCCTGCGGCTCACTCACAGCCCGTACCGCGAAGCCCAGGGTCTCGGCAAACGCATGATAGCGCTGCAGCCCTGGCTCACTACGCCCCCAGACCACAACCTGACGACAGTCAGTAACGCTCATCAGTTGTTCAAGCTGAAGCCGCGCCTGCATGCCAGTGCCCAGGATACCAATCGCTTCGACCTGGTTCGGCGCCAGCAGCTTGGCCACGATTCGACCGGCCAGCGCGGTGCGCATGCAGGTCAACCAACCTTGGTCGGCAAGCAGTGCCAACGGCTGGCCGCTATGAGCACTGAGCACCAGCATCAGCCCATCGTTACTGTCCAGGCCTTTGCCAGGATTAT
Source organism: Pseudomonas sp. NPDC088890 (assembly GCF_044900155.1). Classification (NCBI taxonomy): domain Bacteria; kingdom Pseudomonadati; phylum Pseudomonadota; class Gammaproteobacteria; order Pseudomonadales; family Pseudomonadaceae; genus Pseudomonas; species Pseudomonas sp. NPDC088890. The sequence goes on from NZ_JBJDNG010000015.1 coordinate 87,799, forward strand.
CGTAAAAACCGGTGGACAGTTTCACCGTGAACGTATCGCTGCCCTCGATAAAGGCCGACTTGATGCAACAATCACCATTGGCCTGGGTAAAACTGAAGGTCTGAACCGGCGGCACCTGAACTTTGCCCGCAGAGTAGGCAATGAAGCCTTCTTGTAGACGCTGCAGGGCCAGCTCGACGTCTAGCGCCGCCATGATCGCCGACTTGTCGAAAACCTTCATGCAATGGCCTCGAGGAATTTCTCCAAAACGATATTGCGTCCGCACAGCACCACCGCGACCTTCTTGCCACGATACTCCTCGGCAAGTTTTTTCATTCCAGCCAGGGCGACGCCCGCAGCACCCTCGATGATCCAGCGCTCACAACTGGCGGCATCCCGCATGGCTGCCTTGATTTCAGCCTCGCTGACCAGCACGGTCTGGCTCAACAGTTGCTGGCACAGGCCAAAGGTGATGCTGTCTGGCTCAACACCGCCTGCGGTACCGTCGGATAGGGTCTCCTGCTCTTGCATGTCGATGATCCGTCCCGCCTGCAGCGAGGCCTGCAACGTCGGCGCGTTGGCCGGCCAGCAGCCAATAATCCGGGTACGCGGCGCAAGACCTTGCAGCGCGGCGCCGATGCCCGAGATCAAACCGCCCCCCCCCACCGCTACGAACACGGCGTCCAACTCAGGCAGTTGCTCGAACAGCTCCATGCCGACGGTGCCTTGGCCGGCAATGATGTCGAAGTCGTTGTAGGGAGAGACGAACGGCTTGCCCTGCAAGCGCGCCTGACGCCCTGCCTCCAGTTCGACGCCAAGCGGGTCGAGGTCCAGGCAGCAAACTTCGGCGCCCAACGTGCGCATGGCCTCAAGTTTGTAGACCGAAGCGTCACGGGTGGTGAAGACCGTCACTGGTACTGCCAATGCGCGGCCCGCCAGGGCCAAGCCTTGGCCATGGTTGCCTGAGGACGCAGTGATCACGCCAAGCCGCCGCTGCTCGGCATCCAGCAAGCGCAGCTTGTTACTGGCGCCGCGGTACTTGAACGATCCAGTGTGCTGCAAATGCTCGCATTTAAGATACACCTCACACCCAGTCATGGCTGAAAGCCTGGCGCTATGGCTTAGCGGTGTAACCGCCACCTGAGGGCGCAGCACCTGGTGCGCTTGGCGGATCGCCTGCTGCAAGTCGGCAAGGGAAGGAACGTCGATCATCAGCAAAGCCTCTGGCACGTAGGAAGCCGCGCACACGGCACCCTTATATAGAAATTAAATCCACAGTAGAATTAATTTCTACAAAATACAAGCATGCACAGACAGACTGATTGAGTCCGTCAACTCTCGCGGATGAGCTTGACGTACTTGTATACCGTTGCACGGCCCATACCGAGAACGTTGGCCACGTAGTCATAAGCGCTTTTGCCGCGGAACGCTCCTTCCCCGTGCAGCGCTTCGACCAACTCACGTTTCTGCTCACGATCAAGCGAGTTCAGACTTTGATTTCGCTGCGCCAGCCAGGTATGCAGGAACGTGTTGATGCGCTCCTGCCAATCGTCCCTGAACAACGCTTCAGGCTGCGGCAGTAGGCGGCTTGATTGGAAAAAAAGCTCCAACGCGTGTTTGGCTTGCTCTAGCACGCCGATGTTGAAGTTGATGCACAGCAGTGCTTCCGGCCTGCCCGCCTCATCTACCATTACGCTACTGATCGAGCGGATCTTCTGACCGTTCCAGTTGAGTTTCTCGTAGGGGCCCAGGCGGTTCGCGCCATCGAGGTCTGCGGGCAGGTCCTCCAGGCACGAATCATCGCCCAGCTGACGCTTGGAGATATTGTTGGCAATGTGCACGATGGTCTGGCTGCCCAGGTCATGCACAACCACCTCGGCGTGAGGGAACAACAAAGTCGCGACGCCGTCGGCCATCGCGGCGTAGTTGATGAAGCGGGGGCCGAGGGCCTGGCGTTTTGCCGACATCTGGGAAATTCCTGAGCGTGAAGAGCAACATGCTAAACGAGCGAGAAAACGATGCGAAGCGACGCCACCCCAAACGATCAATAGCGCTCAGGGATACCGCAACACCTCACGGATCTTGCGCAGGTGCTGAATGATCCACTGCTTGTCGATCGCACCCCAGTCATGGATGCGGTAGTGCCCAGCATGGTTGCGCGCACCCGCTTCTTGCTCGAACTCGCAGACGATGTCCAGGTCGGCCAGGGCCGCGATGGTGTCCTGGGCGGTGCGCCGGGGCATGCCAGTGGCCTCCATCAAGGCGGGAACGCTGGTCGCGGTCTGGCTGTCGATCAGCCAGGCCACGTAGAGGCGACGGTAGAAACTGCTCTTGGTCTTGCTTACATCCATGCTGGGTGGTCCTTACGTGGTGCCCGGCAGCTCCCGGTAGGTCAGGTAGACGCGCAGGTCGAATTCCAGTTGATGGTAGTCCGGCTCCATGTGCTGGCACAGCTGGTAGAAGGCCTTGTTGTGGTCGTGCTCCTTGAGGTGGGCCAACTCGTGCACGACGATCATGCGCAGGAACTGCGGCGCGGCTTCCTTGAACAATGCCGCAATGCGGATCTCTTTTTTCGCCTTGAGCTTGCCGCCCTGCACTCGCGATACCGCGGTATTGAGCCCCAAGGCACGGTGGGTCAGGTCCAGGCGGTTGTCGAACAGCACTTTATCCAGGTTCGGCGCGCTGCGCAGATAGGCCTGCCTGAGCGCTTGGGCATAGAGATACAAGGCTTTGTCGTTCTGCACCTGGTGGCGCCCTGGATAGCGCTGGCGCAGGTAATCGCCCAGGCGGTCGCTGGCAATCATCTGGCGCACCTGCTCCTGCAGGTGCGGTGGGTAGGCTTGCAAGTAGCGTAATTCGGTCATGGCACGGCGGTCGCTGAAAGCAGAGGCGATTCTAGCCAATCATGACCGTGGCCAGGGGAAAATCGCCGGGAAGCCGCTGGCATCGGCGCAGGTCATCGGCCGCGCCACCAAGAAGCCCTGCACATAGGCACAGCCATTGGCCTTGAGCCAGGCGGCCTGGGCGGCGGTCTCGACGCCTTCGGCGATCACCGTGATGGCGTAGTCGGCGCACAAGCCGATGACACTGCGCACCAGCGCGGCATCACCCGCCGAGTCCGGCAATCGACTGACCAGATGACGGTCGAGTTTGAGGGTATCGATCGGCAAGTCGCGGACCATGCGCAACGAACACTCACCCGCGCCAAAGTCGTCCAGCGCCACCCGTACGCCCAGCTCGTGCAAGCGCTTGACCTGCTTGATCGCCGCATCGATGTTGTAGATCAGTGAGGTTTCCGCCACCTCGACCTCCAGCTGTGCAGGTTGTAGGCCGTGCTCCTCGATCACCCGGCGCAGCTCGTCGACCAGGTTGGGCATGGCGAACTGAATCCGGCTCAGGCTGATGCTCAGCACCAGCTCAGGCGCGAAGTGCTCATTCCAGGCTTGGCGCTGAGCGGCGCCCTGATCATAGATCCAGCTGGCCAGCCGGCTGATAAGACGGGTTTCCTCGAGCAAGGGAATGAACAGCGCAGGCGGAACGTCGCCGACGCTTGGGTGCTGCCAGCGCAGCAACGCCTCGAAGCCGCGCAATGTCCCGTCAGCGAACGCCACCTGAGGCTGGAACACCAGGCTGAAGTCCTTCTGTTCGATGGCCGATCGCACCCCGTCTTCGAGCATCAAGCGGGACCGGGCCCGCCCATTGAGCTCCTGATCGTAGAAGCGATACTGCTGGCGACCGGCTTGCTTGGCGGCGTACATCGCGGTGTCGGCCGCGCGGATCAAGCCTTCGACCGTGCCGCCGCAATCGGGGTAGGTGGCGATGCCGATGCTGACGCCAAGGCAGACATCCACACCCTCGACCTGATGAGAAATCGACAGGCGCTCGATCACCTGCTCGGCAAACCGCCCGGCCCGCTCCGGGTAGGGCAAGCCATCGAACAACGCGGTGAATTCATCACCGCCCATGCGCGCCAGCAAGGCCTCGCTGCCCAGGCAGTCCTTGAGTTGTTCGCCGACCCGGCGCAGCACCTCATCGCCGGCCTCATGACCTAGCGAGTCGTTGACCCGCTTGAAACCATCCAGGTCCATGTACATCAATGCCTGGGCTTTGTCCGAGCGCTCACTGCGCAGCAGCGCACCCTCGGCGGCCTGATAGAAGCCGCGGCGATTGAGCAGGCCGGTGAGCGGATCGGTGACCGCCTGGTATTCCAATTGCTGGTGCAGGCTGCGTACTACCGACATATCCAGCACCGTCACCACCATGGCGCGCTGCTCCGCCGGCAAGGGTGCACAGGACAGCGCTACCGGCACCAACTGGCCGCCGAGGGTACGCAGCTGGGCATCATGCACGCGGAAGATCTGCCGGGCCAAGTACGCCTGATAAAACTCTGACTCGCGCCACAGGCAGGCCGTTACCAATTGCACCAGGTCGAGCACATGCGCGCCTTGCAACTTATCCACAGGCGTTTCGAGCAAGCGCGAGATGGCCGGGTTGGCAAAGCCGATGGTGCCAGCCTCATCCACTACCAGAATGCCTTCGGCCGCGTTTTCCAGAATCGATGCATTGAACGCCCTGGCCGTTTCCAGCTCGCGGGTCAGGCGTTGCAGCATGCGCCGGTTGCGCTGCTGCTCCAGCAACGCCTGCACCTTGGGCTTGAGGATCTGCGGATCGAAGGGTTTGAACAGGTAATCCACCGCACCTGCGGCATAGCCCTTGAGCACCGCGGCTTGCGACTGCTCGTTGGCGGTCAGGAAGATAATCGGCGTCAGCCGGGTTCGCTGGCTGCCGCGCATCAGCCGGGCCACCTCGAAACCGTCCATTTCGGGCATTTGCACATCCAGCAGGACCAGGTCCACGTCATGCTGCAGCAATGCGCTCAAGGCTTCCATCCCCGAGCTTGCGGTGAGCACCTGCCAGTCTTGCCGGGCCAACAGCGCCCGCATGCTGATCAGGTTCTCCGGGTAATCGTCGACAACCAGCAGAACGGATCGGCCATCCGGGGCATTGGGTTGAGCTTCATCCATGCTGCTTCTCTTGTAAGCGCGACTGCCACTACCAATTGGATCCGATTAACTACTCTAGACGGGGGTTGGCCGGGTGCAATGCAATCAGAACGCTATCAGTCGGATATCTTCGCCCAAACCGACTAACGGTCGTGCCCGGTCTTGTTCCACGATGGCGCTAAACAGCAGCCATAAAAAAACCCGCATCTCTGCGGGTTTTTCCTGCACGGGTGCGGATCAGTTGACCTTGGCAGCCAGCTCGCCTTTCAGGTAACGCTGGTACATGCCTTCCAGGGAGATCGGTTTGATCTTGGAGGCATTACCGGCAGTGCCGAAGGCTTCGTAACGGGCGATGCAGACGTCGCGCATGGCTTTGACGGTTTCGCCGAAGAACTTACGTGGGTCGAATTCGCTCGGGTTGGTCGCCATCAGGCGACGCATGGCACCGGTCGAGGCCAGACGCAGGTCGGTATCGATGTTGACCTTGCGCACGCCGTACTTGATGCCTTCGACGATTTCTTCAACCGGTACGCCGTAG
>NZ_JBJDNG010000016.1:0-89129 GCF_044900155.1 Pseudomonas sp. NPDC088890
ACAGACACCTACGCTCGGCCTCCTGAAGTCGCGAAGTTAGTGGCGGCGACTGGGCTGGCGTTATCTGGCGATAGTGGCAGATGTGGTGGATAGTCCGGCCTCTTCGCGGGCAAGCCCGCTCCCACAGGTACCGCGCCGTTCCTGCGGCTGGCGGAGAGCCTGTGGGAGCGGGCTTACCCGCGAAGAGGCCGGAACAAACAACACAAAAGAAAATTTCAAACCTGGCATTGGCTTTGGCTTCTGCGAGAGCGCAGCGATTCGCCTGCTCTTGATCTTCATGCGCGCAGATTCAGGCGCCGCAGATTCGCGACTTCAGGAGGCTGAGCAGAGGTGCCTGGAGGGCCAGGTGCGCTAGCACCCTTCGGCGCAGCCGAAGGCGCGAGATGTAGATTTGCGCAGCAAATCGTAGGCCGCGCGGGCCCGGAAGGCGCCGGCGCGAAGGGATCCCGCCACGGGCGGGACTGATGGTGGAGCGCAGACCTTTTTGGTTACTTTTGGCTGGGCCGGCACACCGGGCGTTTGCCAAAAAGTGACCCGCCGTAAGGGCGGAAAGGTGCCTAAATGTCACCATCGCTCATGGATATGCACCCAATCCCACAAACCAACACCGAGCAAATCAGCAATCAGCAATCAGCGAGCCTCAATGTGCGCAATCATCAACTGCACACTCTCATTCCCGCGAAACTCATTCACATCCAGCTTATAAGCCAACTCCACCCAGCGCACGGTAGGATTCGGCCAAACCTCCCGATCAATCCCAAACGCGATCCCATCCAACCTGACCGCCCCACACTCGCTCTTAAGCACAACCTTCAAATGCCGCTCCCCCACCACCCGCTGCTCGACCAACTGGAACACCCCATGGAACAACGGCTCAGGAAAGTGCTGCCCCCAAGGTCCGGCATTGCGTAGCGCCCGCGCCAGATCAAGGTGAAACTCCTCGACCGCCAAGGTGCCATCGGACAACAACCGTCCAGTCAGATCATCCTCGCTCAACTGCCGGCGCGTCTCTTGATCGAACGCCTCGGCGAACGCCGGAAAGTTCTCCGCTGGCAGCGACAAACCCGCCGCCATGGCATGCCCGCCAAACTTGCTGATCAATTGCGGATGCCGCGCCGCCACCGCATCCAACGCATCACGAATGTGAAAACCCGGCACCGATCGCGCCGAGCCCTTGAGCATGCCCTCGCCCGCATCGGCGAAGGCAATGGTCGGCCGGTGATAACGCTCTTTCAGGCGCGAAGCGAGAATACCGATCACCCCCTGATGCCAATCGGCATCGAACAAGCACAAGCCATAGGGCAGGGACTCAACCGGCAAATCCTTGAGCTGAGCCAGCGCCTCACGCTGCATGCCCTGCTCGATGGACTTGCGATCCTGGTTCAGGCCATCGAGCTGTTCGGCCATATCACGCGCCAACGCCGGGTCTTCGCAGAGCAGGCATTCGATGCCCAGGCTCATGTCATCCAGACGCCCAGCAGCATTCAACCGCGGGCCGAGGATGAAGCCCAGGTCAGTGGAGGTGATGCGCTGATGATCCCGTCGAGCCACCTCAAGAATGGCCTTGAGCCCCGCCCGCGCGCGCCCAGCCCGAATGCGCTCCAGGCCTTGATGGACCAGGATGCGGTTGTTGGCATCCAGCGGCACCACGTCAGCCACGCTACCCAAGGCGACCAGATCGAGCAGCTCGCCAATATTCGGCTGCGGCTGGCTGTCGTAGCGGCCAAGGCTACGCAGGCGCGCACGCAGGGCCATCAGCACGTAGAAAATCACCCCCACCCCGGCCAGCGCCTTGCTGGGGAAGGCGCAGCCCGGCTGGTTCGGGTTGACGATGGCATCAGCATCCGGCAGTTGCGGACCTGGCAAGTGGTGGTCTGTGACCAGCACCTTGAGCCCGGCTGCCTTGGCTGCCGCCACGCCCTCCACACTGGAAATGCCATTATCCACGGTTACCAGCAGGTGCGGCTGACGCTGCAGCGCCACCTCGACAATTTCCGGGGTCAGGCCATAGCCATACTCGAAGCGATTGGGTACCAGGTAGTCGACATGCGCTGCGCCCAGCAGACGCAAGCCCAGTACGCCGACGGTACTGGCCGTAGCACCGTCGGCGTCGAAGTCGCCGACGATCAGGATGCGCTGACGCTGATCCAGCGCCTCGACCAGCAGATCCACCGCCGCGTCGATGCCCTTGAGCTGAGCAAACGGCAACAAGCGCGCCAGGCTCTTGTCCAGCTCGGCCTCGGACTGCACGCCACGGGCAGCGTACAGGCGGGTCAGCAAAGGGGGCAGGCTGCCAAGAAATGGCAGGGTCGGCGGCAGGGGGCGAGGTTCGATACGCATGGGGCCTTCAGCAGTCAATAAGGGTTGAAATCAGCCGCGCTCGCCGAGCAGCCACTGCAGCTGCACTTCGTGCTGGCCACGGTCGTCAGTGACGAACACCGTGCCTTCACTGATCATCACGTCCCACTTGATGCTGCGCGGCATGTCCTTGGCCAGGACCTCCAGCACCTCTTGCGGTACCGCAGCGATGTGCAGGTTCTTCAGATTCTTGACCGCGCCGACCACCTTGGTCTCCCAGACCCGCAGGCTGCCATAGGCCAACAGGCTGGTGCGCTCGGTCCGGCGCGAGCACCAGGTCAAGCGGTCAGCATCAGGCTGGCCGACTTCGATCCAGTGCAGCACGCGGTCGTCGAGGCTCTTTTCCCATAGGGCAGGCTCATCAACGTCCGACAATCCGCGGCCAAACGACAGGTTCTCGTTGTACCACAGCGCGTAGGCCAACAGACGAACGGCCATGCGTTCCTCGGTTTCCGAAGGGTGACGGGCGATGGTCTGCTTGACGTTTTCGTACACGCCGCGATCGAGGTCGGTCAGGTTCAGTTCGAATTTGTAGGTGGTGGACGGCTGGGCCATGGGCAGCGGGCTTCTTGCAAGAGAAAAGTCGCACAGTCTAACTGATCCAGGCTTGCTTGCGTCGCAGCAGTATCTGCCGCTGGCGACCTATGATAAAACCACCGCTCTGCCCTGTTGCCACGGATGCCCCATGCCCACGCCCAGCAAACCCCTCGCAGGTCTCAAAGTCATCGAGCTAGGCACCTTGATCGCAGGCCCGTTCGCTTCGCGCATCTGCGCCGAGTTCGGCGCCGAGGTGATCAAGGTCGAGTCCCCCGACGGCGGCGACCCGCTGCGTAAGTGGCGCAAGCTTTACGAGGGCACCTCGCTGTGGTGGTTCGTGCAGGCGCGCAACAAGCAGTCGCTGACCCTCAATCTCAAGCATGAGCAAGGGCGCGAGATTCTCAAGCGCCTGCTGGCCGAAGCGGACATCCTGATCGAGAACTTCCGCCCGGGGGTGCTGGAAAAGCTCGGTTTGGGTTGGGACGTGTTGCATGCGCTCAATCCGCGCTTGGTCATGGTGCGCCTGTCGGGCTTCGGCCAGACCGGGCCGATGAAAGACCAGCCAGGCTTTGGCGCGGTAGGTGAATCGATGGGCGGGCTGCGCTATATCACGGGCTTCGAGGACCGCCCGCCGGTGCGCACCGGGATTTCCATCGGCGACTCGATTGCCGCTTTGTGGGGGGTGATCGGCGCCTTGATGGCCTTGCGTCACCGGGAGGTGAACGGCGGTGAGGGTCAGGTAGTAGACGTCGCCCTGTATGAAGCCATTTTCGCCATGATGGAGAGCATGGTCCCGGAGTTCGACGTGTTCGGCTTCATTCGCGAGCGCACCGGCAACATCATGCCGGGGATTACGCCTTCCTGTATCCACACTAGCGCCGACGGTAAGCATGTGCAGATCGGCGCCAACGGCGATGCCATCTTCAAGCGTTTGATGCAGGCCATCGGCCGCGACGACCTGGCCAATGACCCCAGCCTCGCCAGCAACGATGGCCGCGACCTGCGCCGGGACGAGCTGTATGGGGTGATCGATCGTTGGGTCAATGGCCTGGCGCTGGACCAGGTGATGCAGACCCTCAACGACGCCCAGGTGCCTGCGAGCCGCATTTATTCCGCCGAAGACATGTTCAGCGACCCGCAATTTCTCGCCCGGGAGATGTTCCTGCAAGGTCGACTGCCGGACGGCAAACCCTTCAAGATGCCTGGCATAGTGCCCAAACTCTCCGATACCCCAGGATCCACTGAATGGGTAGGCCCGGCCCTTGGGGAACACACTGAACCGCTGCTGACTCGCCTTGGCTACGACGCTGCGGCGATCGCCCGCTTGCGTGAGGCCGGTGCGGTCTGACCCCGCGCCGCTCTCCATGCCCATGCGCGCCAGCCGTCTGCTTCGTCCCCTGATCCTGCTCTGCGCTCTGCTGCCTGTCATCGCTGAGGCCAAGGAGCGCCTGCTCTGGCTGGTGCGCGACTTGCCGCCGTTCACCATCTTCGAAGGCCCAGAGAAAGGCCAGGGGGTGATCGACCGCATGCTGCCTATGTTGATCGAGCAGATGCCCGAATACGACCACAGCATCGTGCGGGTCAATCGCGCCCGCGGCATCCAGATGCTTCAAGAACCCAGCTTTACCTGCGATCCCACGCTGTTATGGACGCCAGAACGGGCCAAATATGCGCTGTTTTCCAAGCCCACATTGGGCGTGTTGAGCAGCGGCGTGGTGGTGCGCAAGCAAGACCAGCCCGGGATCGAACCTTTCCTCGATGCACAGCAAGTCGATCTCAAGCAGTTGCTGGCAGAAACCCGGCTCAAGCTGGGTATCGTCGCCGAGCGCAGCTACAGCGCACAGGTCGATGACATTCTGCGCCAGTTGCCCGATAGCGCCTTCAGCCGCCATTACGGCAACGACGCCACGGCGAGCTTGTTGCAGATGCAGCAACTAGGGCGTTTGCAATTGGTCCTGGGCTATTGGCCCGAAGTTCGCTATCTGATTCAACAGCAAGGTGGCAGGCTGGACGATTATCTGTTCTATCCGATCCAGGGGGTAAACCCCTATCAGTTCCTGCATGTCGCTTGTTCCGACACACCGCTGGGGCGTGAAGCGATAGCTCATATCGACCAACTGCTCCCAGCACTGCGCCGCGACACCCTGCCCCAGCTCTATGCCCATTGGCTCGACCCGCAATTGCGTGAGGGTTATTTGCAGCAGGCTCGCCAGCTCACCGAGCAAACCCTGCCAAACGCCACGCCGCAGCCTTGATAACGGCAAAAAGAAACCCCGGTCGCTGGGGAACACGACCGGGGCTAATCGAAAGTCCTCGCGAACTTCCCGTGACAACCTGACGACACCGGAGCAAAGCGCCGCTGGGCTGCCATTACAGTGTCTGACGGATCGCTCAGGCGAAGGTTCCATGAATATGTTGCTGATGCTGCAGCGCTGCAATGACGCACGGCTGCAGGCGTCCTTCGGCGATCTGCAGGTCGCGGTGCAAACCATCTACCAGATCGATCAGCAGGCTTTGCTCCTGCAGTTGTCGCTGGCTGACCATGCGTTGCAAGGTCACGCTGCCGTGGCTGTCATGCACGGTCAATTGTCGGTTTGCATTGGCGTCAACTACGCCGAGGTGGGCCGTGTAGGGAGTCAGGGCATCATTGAGCAGTCTGCAGATTCTTTCCATCCGGCGTACTCGCTTTGTTTTGGGACATATCGCTACTGACCCTCGGACGCTGCGCAAAGTTCGCAGCAATAGGCCTGTTTCACTGAGCATGCGCGTGCAACATGACACTTTGAAAACCTTCCCAGGCGGCAACCGGGGCGCGCCCACACAGGCGCTTTAGCGCCTGCTCAAGCCCAGGCATCGTGACTGGCCAAGGGAGCTCAGCCAGCACCCACAAACCGCGTTGACGGGCTTCGCGGGCAAGATCCGCCCGGCTTGCGCAGGGTTCGCCGACAAACAAGAGCGCCCTTACCCCGTGCACACTACACAGATGATTGAGTAAGCGTTTGCCAGCCGTCTCGGACATGGCATGGTCGAGTATCAGCAGGTCGAACAACGGTTCGCTCGCCAAGCAGGCCTTGGCAGCCGGCAGGTCGTCGGCCAGCCGAACATTGAACACGCCCTGGGCATTGCACGCCTGATGCAGGGTAATTTGCTGGGAAGGACGTTCCTGGTAGATCAGGACTGTGAGCCGATTCATGAAGCGCTCCTGGGCGCCACACGCCCGGATTGAGGAGTCGGCAACTCTAGGAAACACCCTGAATGGGTGAAATAGGAAATTACTTAAAGTTGGGGGTAACTCTTCCTCAAAAACAAGAGAGCCCGTCACAGGACGGGCTCTTCACACGCACGCAGATCGCTTACAGCGGCTTACCGCGATTACCGTGCTGGCTGACGAACGCCTGCACGGCCTTCAGGTCATTGGCCAGCACCGTGCAGCGCTCTTCGCGGCTGAACAGATCGCTCAGGTGTGCCGGCAGCTCCAGCGCCTTGCCAACGCCGGCCTTCTCCACCGCTTCCGGGAACTTGACCGGATGCGCAGTACCCAGCACTACCATCGGCGTGTCCAGGCTACGGCGGCACTCACGAGCGGCCTTGACGCCAATCGCTGTGTGCGGATCGAGCACTTCGCCAGTGCTGGCGAAGACTTCGGCGATGGTCTCGCAGGTTTGCTCGTCGCTGACGGCCAGCGAGTCGAACAACTTGCGCGCTTCGACCCAGCGATCTTCATCGACGCTGAAACCGCCACCTTGCTTGAAGTTGGCCATCAGCTCGGCAATCGCCGCGCCGTTGCGACCGTGCAGATCGAACAGCAGGCGTTCGAAGTTGGACGAGACCATGATGTCCATCGACGGCGACAAGGTCGCGTGCAAAGTCTCTTTGACGTACTGGTTGCCGCTCATGAAGCGGTGCAGGATGTCGTTGCGGTTGGTCGCTACGACCAGCTGGCTGATCGGCAGGCCCATGTTGCGCGCCAGGTAACCGGCGAAGATGTCGCCGAAGTTGCCGGTCGGAACCGAGAACGCCACCGAACGCGCCGGGCCGCCCAGCTGCAAGGCTGCGTGGAAGTAATAGACGATCTGGGCCATGATCCGCGCCCAGTTGATCGAGTTGACGGCGACCAGGCGCGTGCCTTTGAGGAACGACTGGTCGGCGAAGCTGGCCTTGACCATTTCTTGGCAGTCGTCGAAGTTGCCTTCGATAGCGATGTTGTGGATGTTGTCACCGAAGATGGTGGTCATCTGCCGGCGCTGCACTTCCGACACGCGCTGATGCGGATGCAGGATGAAGATATCGACGTTGTCGCAACGACGGCAGCCTTCAATGGCCGCAGAACCGGTGTCACCACTGGTGGCGCCGACGATCACCACACGCTCGCCGCGCTTGGCCAGTACGTGATCGAGCAGGCGACCGAGCAGTTGCAGGGCGAAGTCCTTGAACGCCAGGGTCGGGCCGTGGAACAGCTCCATGACCCACTCGTTGCTGTTGAGCTGGCGCAGCGGTGCCACAGCGGCATGGGAGAACGCGCCGTAGGTTTCTTCGAGGATCTTCTTGAAGTCAGCATCGGCGATGCTGCCGGCAACGAACGGGCGCATGACGCGGAAAGCCAGCTCGTGGTACGGCAGGCCAGCCCACGAGGCGATTTCTTCCTGGGTGAAGCGTGGCAGGTTCTCCGGCACATACAGGCCGCCATCGCTGGCAAGGCCTGCGAGCAGGACGTCTTCGAAGTTCAGGGCCGGGGCTTGGCCGCGAGTACTGATATAGCGCATAGGGGCAAACCTTCAATGCTGGGGCCCGGGCCGCGCAGGCGGCCCGCAGGCGAAATTAGTTGAGCTGTTCGACGCGGATACGCACGACCTTGCCGATCACATCCTGCAGCGATTCCAGGGCGAGGATGGCGTCGTTGATGCGTTTTTCGACCACACGGTGAGTGACCAGGATCATCGGCACCAGACCGTCCTGCTCTTCGGCTTCCTTCTGCATGATCGACTCGATGTTGATGCCGCGCTCCGACAGGATGCTAGCCACCTGGGCCAGTACGCCCGGATGATCCTTGGCCTGAATGCGCAGGTAGTAGGCGCTTTCGCAGGCCTCGATCGGCAGAATCGGGTGAGCCGACAACGCGTCCGGCTGGAAGGCCAGGTGCGGTACGCGGTTTTCCGGATCGGAGGTCATCGCTCGGACCACATCGACCAGGTCGGCGACGACCGACGAGGCCGTCGGCTCCATCCCGGCGCCAGCGCCGTAGTACAGGGTGGAACCGGCGGCATCGCCATTGACCATCACCGCGTTCATCACGCCGTTGACGTTGGCAATCAACCGGTCGCTAGGGATCAGCGTCGGATGCACGCGCAGCTCGATACCGGCATCGGTGCTGCGCGCCACGCCCAGGTGCTTGATGCGGTAGCCCAGCGCTTCGGCGTAGTTGACATCGGCAGTGGTCAGCTGGGTGATGCCCTCGGTGTAGGCCTTGTCGAACTGCAGCGGGATGCCAAAGGCAATCGAGGCCAGGATGGTCAGCTTATGCGCCGCATCGATGCCTTCGACATCGAAGGTCGGGTCGGCTTCGGCATAACCCAAGGCCTGCGCTTCGGCGAGCACGTCAGGGAAGGTACGGCCCTTGTCGCGCATCTCGGTGAGGATGAAGTTGCCAGTGCCGTTGATGATCCCGGCCAGCCAGTTGATGCGGTTGGCCGAAAGACCTTCGCGGATCGCCTTGATCACCGGGATGCCACCAGCGACAGCCGCTTCGAAGGCGACGATGACGCCCTTCTCGCGGGCCTTGGCAAAGATCTCGTTGCCGTGCACGGCGATCAGCGCCTTGTTCGCAGTCACCACGTGCTTGCCGTTCTCGATGGCCTTCAGGACCAGGTCACGGGCAATGGTGTAGCCACCGATCAGCTCGATGACGATATCAATCTCTGGGTTGCTCGCGACCTCGAACACATCAGCGGTAATGGGGGTACCGGTAATCTGGCAGTTCGGGTTCTGCGAGCGCATGGCGATCTGTGCAACTTCAATACCGCGCCCGGCACGGCGGGCAATCTCCTCGGCGTTGCGCTGAAGTACATTGAAGGTTCCGCCACCGACGGTCCCCAACCCACAGATGCCTACTTTGACCGGTTTCACTGTGAACTCCCCATTGAACGGCCGGCGCTGTGCCGACCGTGAAACATGCCGTCACCCCATGACGACGGCGTACTGAATTGGATTACTTGCTTGGCGCCAAGGCGAGCTTGGCCACTTGCGGAGCGGGTTGATAGCCCGGAATCACCTGGCCGCTTTCCAGGACGATGGCCGGCGTGCCATTGACACCGATCGACTGGCCCAGATGGAACTGCTTGCCGACCGGGTTGGCGCACTTGGCGGCTTTGATTTCCTTGCCATCCACCATCTTGTCCATCGCCGCGCGACGATCGCTGGAGCACCAGACTGCCTGCAATTGCTCGTCACCTGGCGAACCCAGGCCCTGACGCGGGAAAGCGACGTAGCGCACTTCGATACCGCGACGGTTGAGCTCCGGCACTTCGGCGTGCAGCTTGTGGCAATACGGGCAGGTGGTGTCGGTGAACACGGTGATGTGCGACTTGGTTTCGCCCTTGGCAGGATAAACCACCATCTCGCCCGCTGGAATGCCGTTGATGAGCTTGGCGATGCCCTGACGCTCAGTTTTTTCAGTCAGGTTGACCGGCTTGCCGTCCTGGATCTGGAACAGGTAGCCCTGCATCACGAATTGGCCGTCAGCGCTGGCGTACAGCACCCGACCGCCCTGCAGCTTGACTTCATACAGGCCATTGAGTGGGCTGCTGGCGACGCTTTCGACCGGCACTTCCAACTCGAGGGTTTGCAAGGTCTTGCGGATCGCCTGCTCGGCACCGGCGTTGGCATCGGTGGCTGCGGCAGCGGCGAAGGTGCTGGCCAGCGCCAAAGCGGCGGCGGCGAAAATCTGGGTCACGCGCATGGGGTACTCCTGAAGACGGACGGGGCCGCAGGACGTCGCCTGCGGGAAAAATCGCGGCAACCGGGCGGCCCTTGGTGCAAACCGCTCAAGCCTACCACATCAAGCTGCGGCTAGATGAGTCCTCACGTGCCGGTCGGCGGAACATGAAAATCATTCATCCTCGCGGATGGTGTTGTGCGTGCAGTTGCTGCAGCCGAGCCTTGGCCACATGGGTGTAGATCTGCGTGGTGGAGAGGTCGCTGTGGCCGAGCAACATCTGCACGACGCGCAGGTCGGCGCCGTGGTTGAGCAGATGGGTGGCGAAGGCGTGGCGCAAGGTATGCGGCGACAATGACTTGTCGATGCCAGCGACCTGGGCCTGGTGCTTGATCCGGTGCCAGAAGGTCTGGCGGGTCATCTGCTCGCCACGCTGACTGGGGAACAGGACATCGCTGGGGCGCTCTTTGAGCAACTCGGCGCGGGCCTGGCGCAAGTAACGCTCCAACCACAGCACGGCCTCCTCGCCCATGGGTACCAGACGCTCCTTGCTACCCTTGCCCATGACCCGCAATACGCCCTGGCGCAGGTTGACTTGATCGAGGGTCAGGCTGACCAGCTCGGTCACCCGCAGGCCACAGGCGTAGAGCACTTCGAGCATGGCACGATCACGCTGGCCGATGGCCTCGCTCAGGTCGGGGGCTTGCAGTAACGCCTCGACGTCGGCTTCCGACAACGATTTGGGCAACGGCTTACCCAATTGCGGCATGTCGATTTGTAGGGTTGGGTCTAGAGCGATCAGCTTTTCCCGCAACAAATAACGAAAGAAACCACGTAGGCCGGAGATAAACCGTGCAGTTGAGCGGGGTTTATAACCTTGCTCAAGGCGCCAGGCCAAGTGATCGAGGATCAGCTCGCGGCCTGCGTCCGGCAGTGCTACGCCGTGCTCCTGCAGCCAGCCATTGAACAGGGCCAAGTCACTGCGATAGGACACACGGGTGTTATCGGACAGGCCTTTTTCCAGCCACAGGGCGTCGAGGAATTGATCAATCAGAGGATGGTCGAGGGCGGGCATGCGCAGTCGCTGGATAGGGAAGTGCGTTCAGTGTTTCACAGGCTGTGATGTGTTGTCTGTACTAGCCCTATCGCGGGGCAAGCCCGCTCCCACGTTCGCCGCGAAAACACTCCAGCGTGGGAGCGGGCTTGCCCCGCGATGCAGGCGACTCAGGCCGACCAGACTGACGTAGTAGTGCCAGTACAGACAACAACACTTATCAGGCCTCAGCCAAAACCGGCACTGGCCGCTTGTCTTCATCGATGGCAACAAAGCTGAACACGCCATGAATCGCCCGCTCACGACCATCCAGGTACATGTTCTCGACGAACACATCGACCTGCACCTGCAAGCTGGTATTGCCCACCTTGACCACCGTGCCAACCAACTCAACGATCGAGCCCGCCGGAATCGGGTGCTTGAAGTCGATGCGATCGGTGGACACTGTCACCAGCGGCAGGCGGCAGAAGCGGGTGGCGGCGATGAACGACACTTCGTCCATCCAGGCCAGCGCGGTACCGCCGAACAAGGTGTTGTGATGGTTGGTGGTGTTAGGAAACACCGCCTTGGTCACGCGGGTCACCGACAGCTCGGTGCGGCGCTGAATTTCCTGGTCTCGGGTGCTGGTCATGATTACTTCACATCGCAATGGCAGGGTTTCAGAAAGCAAAAAAGCAGCCCGAAGGCTGCTTTTTTCTCGCATGGTGGCCGCAGCCACCAGTCAAACTGCACTCAGGACAGTTTTTCTTTGATGCGAGCGGCTTTGCCGGACAGGTCGCGCAGGTAGTACAGCTTGGCTTTACGCACGTCACCACGACGTTTCACGGCCAGGCTGTCGATTTGCGGGCTGTAGGTCTGGAAGGTACGCTCAACGCCAACGCCGCTGGAGATCTTGCGCACAGTGAAGGCGCTGTTCAGACCACGGTTACGCTTGGCGATAACAACGCCTTCGAACGCCTGCAGACGGGAACGATCACCTTCCTTCACTTTAACCTGGACGACAACGGTGTCGCCTGGTGCGAAGGTCGGGATTTCCTTGCTCATCTGCTCTGCTTCGAGCTGCTGGATGATTTTGTTAGTCATGCTGTGCTCCTAAGGTGGAAAACGTGATCCACCATCGATACGTTAACTATCGTTCCGCTCGCGGAGGTATTCCTCGAGCAGCTTCTTCTCTTCTCCAGAAAGTGAGCGACTTTCCAGAAGATCGGCGCGTCGTTCGAAGGTCCTACCAAGGGACTGCTTCATCCGCCAACGCCGGATATGTGCATGGTTGCCACTTAGCAACACGTCGGGTACACGCTGATCCGCATACACCTCAGGTCGGGTGTAGTGCGGGCAATCCAGCAAGCCATCGGTGAAGGAGTCTTCCTCCGCCGAGCCTACATGCCCTAAAGCTCCGGGCAGCAGCCGCGTAACCGCATCGATCAGGACCATGGCCGGCAGCTCGCCACCGGAAAGTACATAGTCGCCAATCGACCACTCTTCATCGACATGAGCTTCAATAAAACGCTCGTCAATGCCTTCATAACGACCGGCGATCAGGATCAGAGATTCCTGTTCGGCCAGGCCTTGAACCGCCTGCTGATCCAGCTTGCGGCCCTGTGGCGAGAGGTAGATCACCTTCGCCGCTGCTCCAGTCGCTTGCCTGGCGCTAGCCAAGGCATCTTCCAGAGGCTTGATCTTCATCACCATGCCCGGACCACCGCCAAACGGCCGATCATCCACTGTATGGTGGCGATCAGTGGTGTAGTCCCGCGGATTCCAGCAGGTGACTTGCAACAAGCCCTGCTTCACCGCGCGGCTGGTAATGCCGTACTCAGTAATGGCCGAAAACATCTCGGGGAACAACGTGATGACTTCTACGCGAAGGTTACCCATCAGTTAGAAATCCGCGTCCCATTCGACTCGCATCACGCCTGCTTCCAGGTCGACTGCCAGCACGCATTGCGCCGTATAGGGCAACAAACGCTCGCGATCATCCAGGCTGCCTGCGCAAGGCTTGACCACCATTACATCGTTCGCGCCGGTCTCCAACAGGTGATCAACCTTGCCGAACAGCTGTTCGTCCTGGTTGATGACTTTCAGACCTTGCAACTGGTACCAGTAGTACTCGTCCTCAGTCAGGTTGGGCAAAAGGCTACGCGAGATGCAAATCTCGTAACCGCTCAGAAGACGTGCTTCATCACGATCGTCGAGCCCTTTGAGCTTGGCGACCAGCTCCTTTTTATTGGAACGGCCACTGACCAGCTCGACCTGCTTGACCGACCCTTCGCGCCGAAGCGTCCAGTTACGGTAATCCAACAGGTTTTCAATCGGATCGGTAAAGGAATAGACCTTCACCTCGCCGCGAACGCCGTGAACCGAAAAAATCTTGCCAACAACGATCAGGTCATCAGCATTTTCTGGCGTCGCGTTCATACTGTTCAGGCAGCAGCCTTGGCAGCTTCCTTCAGCAGCTGAGCAACGCGCTCAGACGGCTGTGCGCCGATGCTCAGCCAGTGAGCAACGCGGTCTTGTTTAACGGACAGACGAACTTCCTGACCACGAGCGATTGGGTTGAAGAAGCCAACCTGTTCGATGTGGGAGCCGTCACGCGGGTTACGCGAGTCGGTTACGGTCAGTTGGTAGAACGGGCGCTTTTTGGAGCCGCCACGGGCAAGACGAATGGTAAGCATTGAACATCGTTCCTGTAGTCGGTGCTGCAAATCATAATGCACAGCGGGCACACGGGTGCCCGAAAGGCCGCACATTCTCAAGGAATATCCGGACTTTTGCAAATGCCTTTTTACGTTGAGAAAAAAGGCCAGCCTGTCGATTCGCGATCTAAGCTGCCTTTATATAAGGCAGCGGTGTACCCGCCGAGGCGGGGCTCGGTCACCAGCAGCTAGGCTGGCGACCAAATTCAGGGTTACAGCTTGGGCATGCCGCCGCCAGGCATCATGCCGCCAAGGCCGCGCATCATCTTGGCCATGCCGCCCTTGGTAGAAAACTTCTTCATCATCTTCTGCATCTGTTTGTGCTGTTTGATCAGCCGGCCGACGTCCTGCACCTGAGTGCCGGAGCCCAAAGCGATACGACGCTTGCGCGAACCGCTGAGCAGGTCCGGATCGCGGCGCTCGGCCGGCGTCATGGAGTTGATGATCGCCTCCATTTGCTTGAACTGCTTCTCGGCCGCGCCCTGGGCGTTGCCCATCTGCGACAGGTTGACCCCACCGATGCTCGGCAGCTTGTCCATCAAGCCGCCCAGGCCGCCCATGTTCTTCATTTGCTGCAGCTGGTCGCGGAAGTCCTCGAGATCGAAGCCCTTGCCCTTCTTGAGCTTCTTGGCCAGCTTGTCGGCCTTGGCCTTGTCGATATTCTGCTCGGCCTGCTCGATCAGGCTAAGCACGTCACCCATGCCAAGGATGCGCGAGGCGATCCGGTCTGGGTGGAACGGCTCGAGCGCTTCGCTCTTCTCGCCCATGCCGATGAACTTGATCGGCTTGCCGGTGATGGCGCGCACCGACAGCGCAGCACCGCCACGGGCGTCACCGTCGACCTTGGTCAACACCACGCCAGTCAGCGGCAGGGCGTCACCAAAGGCCTTGGCGGTGTTAGCGGCGTCCTGACCGGTCATGGCATCGACCACGAACAGGGTCTCGATCGGCTTGACCGCAGCGTGCAGGTCCTTGATCTCGTCCATCATGTCGGCGTCGATGTGCAGACGCCCGGCGGTGTCGACGATGACCACGTCAATGAACTTGAGCTTGGCTTCGCGGATCGCCGCTTCAGCGATGGCTACAGGCTTCTGGCTGATATCGGACGGGAAGAAGGTCACGCCGATGTCGTTGGCCAGGGTTTCCAGCTGCTTGATCGCCGCCGGACGGTAGACGTCAGCCGAGACCACCATGACGCTCTTTTTCTTGCGTTCTTTAAGGAAGCGCGCCAGCTTGCCGGCAGTGGTGGTCTTACCCGCACCCTGCAGACCGGCCATCAGCACTACCGCAGGCGGGGCCGAGTTCAGCGCGAGGTCTTCGTTGGCCGCGCCCATCAGGCTTTCCAGCTCGGCCTGGACGATTTTCACGAACGCCTGGCCTGGGGTCAGGCTGCGCGACACTTCGGTGCCGACCGCACGCTCTTTGATACTGTTGACGAAATCCTTGACCACCGGCAGGGCGACGTCGGCTTCCAGCAGCGCCATGCGCACTTCGCGCAACGTGTCCTTGATGTTGTCTTCAGTCAGCTTGGCCTTGCCGGTGACATGGCGCAGCGTCTGTGACAGGCGGTCGGTCAGGTTTTCGAACATGGTGATCCTTTCAGGCTTGGCAAAGCCGAGGTTTGTCAGGCGCCCAGGCGCAAATCAAACACGCACAGGGAACAGCAAGCCGACGATTATAACCAAGACTGCTCGCGGCGCACACTATGCTCGGATGGATGTGCCTGCCATGTGCAAAATGGGCCTGCAACTTGGTCCTTGACGGAGCGGGCTCAGTTGCGAACAGCTCAGCATGACCGATATCAATGCCCCAGCCTGCCCGCAGACTTCCTTGGCAGCGGCGTTCTATGCCAAACTCCCTCTCTTTCAGGGCTTGCCTACCAGGACTTATGCTCTCTTCACCCAGTCTTATCCCTAACCTGATCGCCGCCGGCCTGTACATCGCCGCCGCGCTCTATCACGGCAGTCGCCTGGCCCAAGGCACCCGCGCCGATAAGCGGCTGCTCGGCCTGCTCGGCGCCATCGCCGTGATCGCCCAAGGCGGCGCGCTGTTCTTCCAACTGCTCACGCCGCTGGGCCTGAGCCTGGACTTCTTCAGCGCCTCCAGCCTGATCGCCGTGGCGGTCATAGGCCTGACGCTGCTGGCCTGCCTGCGCATACCCGTGGAAAACCTACTGGTGTTGCTGTTCCCGCTCGGCGCTATAACCGCCCTGCTGGCCCAGTTCGCGCCACCCGGGACGGTGCCGCTGATCAATGAAGAACCTGGGATCCTCGCGCATATCCTGCTGTCGATCCTGGCCTACGGGCTGTTCACCATCGCGGTGTTCCAAGCCCTGCTGCTGCTACTGCAGGACCACCAGCTCAAGCACAAGCACCCGTCCGGGCTGATCCGCAACTTCCCGCCGCTGCAAACCATGGAAAGCCTGCTGTTTGGTTTCCTCTGGGCCGGCTGGGCGTTGCTATCGCTGTCGCTGATCTCCGGCTGGCTGTTCCTCGACAACCTGTTCGCCCAGCACCTGGTGCACAAGACCCTGCTCGCCTGCGTCGCCTGGATCGTGTTCAGCGTCTTGCTGTGGGGCCGCACCCGCCTGGGCTGGCGTGGACACAAGGCGATTCGCTGGACCCTGGCCGGTTTCTGCCTGTTGATGCTGGCCTACTTCGGCAGCAAGCTGGTACGCGAATTCATCCTGCACATCTGACGGTCACCTATGGATAGCCTGCCGTTCGCCCCGCTGCTTGGTACTTTGGCCCTGGCGCTGCTGTGGGCGGCGTTGTTTACCGCGGTCGATGCAGCCCGCCAGTTACTCAATGGCCAGGCCCGCGGTGCAGAAACCGGCGAACCCAACCTACCCGCCCAGGCACTGGTGTTCGGCGCCAGCCTGGGCAAGCTGCTGGTGCTCGGCCTGGCTTGCCTGATTGGTCAACGCCATAGCGGCGAACATGGCTTCTGGCTCGGCGGCCTGGCCGCCAGCCTGGCGCTGCTGGTACTGGCTGAGTATCTGCCGCGGCGCCTGGCCCGGCGCAACCCACAGGCCTTCGTCAGCCTCGGCGCCAGCCTGCTCAGACTGCCGCTGGCCCTGCTACAGCCCTTTGCCTGCCTGCTCGACGGCATGGCCAAGCTGATCCTGCGCCCTTTCCGCCCGCAGCCCACAGCGGTTGCCCTGCATGAGCAGGAACAGCATGAGGACGATGACCCGCTGCACGAGACGCCCCGCCATGGCCTGCTCGATGGCCTGCAAGCGCTGGACAAGATCACCGTCAACGACATCCTGGTGCCGCGCAACGAAGTCGATGGCATCAACCTGGACGACCCCATCGAACAGATCATCGAGCAACTGATCGTCAGCCGGCATACCCGCCTGCCGGTGTACCACAACGACATCAACCAGGTTGAAGCGATCCTCAATACCAAGCTGATCAGCCACTTGTTGCCGCGTGGCGAACTGACCCACGAAGCCCTCCACGGCGCCTGCTACGAGCCCTACTTCGTCCCCGAAAGCACCCCGCTGCAACTGCAATTGCTGAACTTTCACAAGCAGCAACGGCGCCTGGGCGTAGTGGTTGATGAATACGGCGAGGTGCTGGGCATCGTTACCCTGGAAGACATCCTCGAGGAGATCGTCGGCGAATTCGAAGACGAGCAGAGCCTGGACAACCCGCACATCCACCCCCAGGCCGATGGCCGTTTCGTCATCGAAGGCACCGCTTCGCTGCGTGAACTCAACCGCAGCCTGGGCTGGCACCTGCCCTGCGATGGCGGGCCGAAGACCCTCAATGGCCTGGTCACCGAAGCGCTGGAGAGCATTCCAGCCAGCGCTGTGTGCCTGAAAATCGGCCGCTATCGCTTGGAAATCCTCGAAACAGAGGACAATTGTGCCAGCAAGGTACTGGTCTGGACCGTGACCCGATAGCTATACTCCGGTCACGCTTACCCAGCCCTGCCGTCCCGCCCGCTACCCGCACCCGGCGTCACACGGCCAGTCCGCTTCACTGATAGCCCTGCGGTCCTGCTTCAGCACCCCGAACAGCCCCGCTCCCCTCCTTATCCCCTGGGCCATCGTCAGTCGAGCGACTCACAACAATACGCTCCGGCGCCCGCGCGCCCGTGTCTGCCTGGGCACAGTGCGGCTTGCCAGCGAGCATCTGACTGTCAGGGATCTACGCAATGACAACCAGCAGCACCTTCGCCGACTCGACCCCGACCGCGCCGATCAACTCGCCCGCGCGGGTGGCCACCGCCAGCTTCATCGGCACCGCCATCGAGTTCTACGACTTTTATGTATACGCCACCGCTGCTGCGCTGGTGATCGGCCCGGTGTTCTTCCCTTCAGGGTCGGGCACTGCGCAAATGCTCGCCGCCTTTCTCACCTTTGGTATTGCCTTCCTTGCCCGGCCACTGGGCTCGGCGCTGTTCGGCCACTTCGGCGACCGCATTGGGCGCAAGTCGACCCTGGTCGCCTCGTTGCTGCTGATGGGTGTTTCGACCACAGCAATTGGCGTTCTGCCTGGCTACGACAGTATTGGCGTCTGGGCGCCGATCATCCTTTGCCTGCTGCGCTTCGGCCAGGGCCTGGGGCTGGGCGGCGAATGGGGTGGCGCGGCGTTGCTGGCCACGGAAAACGCCCCGCCGGGTAAGCGCGCCTGGTTTGGCATGTTCCCGCAACTGGGCCCGTCGATCGGCTTCCTGGCCGCCAACGGCCTGTTCCTGGGCCTGGCACTGACCCTTAGCGACGAGCAGTTCCGTGACTGGGGCTGGCGGATTCCGTTCCTGCTCAGCGCCGCGCTGGTGCTGGTCGGCTTGTACGTGCGCCTCAAGCTTGAAGAGAGCCCAGTGTTCGCCAAAGCCGTGGCCCAGCACCAGCGGGTGAAAATGCCGGTAGTCGATCTGTTCGCCAAGCACTGGCGACCGACCCTGCTTGGCGCTGCGGCGATGGTGGTGTGCTACGCGCTGTTCTACATCTCCACGGTGTTCTCGCTCAGCTACGGCGTCTCTACCCTGGGTTACAGCCGGGAAACCTTCCTCGGCCTGCTGTGCTTCGCGGTGGTGTTCATGGCCCTGGCCACGCCGCTGTCGGCCTGGCTCAGCGATCGTTACGGGCGCAAGCCGGTGTTGATCGTCGGCGGCCTGCTGGCGGTGGCATCGGGCTTTACCATGGAGCCGCTGCTGACCTCGGGCTCGACCACGGGCGTGGCGCTGTTCCTGGCTATCGAGCTGTTCTTGATGGGGGTGACCTTCGCGCCGATGGGGGCATTGCTGCCCGAACTGTTCCCGACCCATGTGCGTTATACCGGCGCCTCGGCAGCCTACAACCTGGGGGGTATCGTCGGGGCTTCGGCCGCACCGTTCTTCGCGCAGAAACTGGTAAGCATGGGCGGTTTGAGTTGGGTGGGAGGCTACGTGTCGGCAGCAGCAGTGCTCAGCTTGATTGCTGTGCTGTGCTTGAAAGAGACGCGTAACGCAGAGCTCTAAAGCCAGGCAAACATCGCGGGGCAAGCCCGCTCCCACGCCATATGAGGCAGGCAACACCGAGGTTGGCGACGCTGCTCTGCTCCCACGCAGCCATATGAGGATTGCGTGGGAGCGGGCTCGCCCCGCGATTGACGTTAGAACTCGACTTTGACTGCCTGCGAAGCGCGGGTCGCCTTGGCCCGCGCCGCTTCGATCGACTCATCGCGCGCCAGGCACACGCCCATGCGCCGCTGGCCGTTGATTTCGGGCTTGCCGAACAGGCGAATGGCGGTATCCGGCTCGCTCAAGGCAGCACCGAGGTTGGCGAAGCTGGTCTGCTGCGACTGGCCTTGCGGCAAAATCACCGCCGAAGCCGATGGGCCGAACTGGCGCACCAGCGGAATCGGCAAGCCGAGAATCGCCCGCGCATGCAGGGCAAACTGCGACAGGTCTTGCGAGATCAAGGTCACCAGGCCGGTGTCATGCGGACGCGGCGAGACTTCGCTGAACCACACCTGATCGCCCTTGACGAACAGCTCCACGCCGAACAGACCCCGCCCGCCCAGGGCATCGGTGACCGCCTTGGCCACCCGCTGCGATTCGGCCAGCGCCTTGGCGCTCATCGCCTGCGGCTGCCACGACTCTTGGTAGTCGCCCTTCTCCTGACGATGGCCAACCGGCTCGAGGAAAGTGGTGCCGCCCACATGGCGTACGGTTAGCAGGGTGATTTCGTATTCGAAATCGATAAAGCCTTCAACGATCACCCGGCCCTTGCCAGCACGACCGCCTTCTTGTGCGTAGTCCCAGGATTTCTGCAGGTCAGCGTCGCTGCGCAGCAGGCTCTGGCCCTTGCCCGAGGAGCTCATCACCGGCTTGACCACGCAGGGGTAGCCGACATCGGCGACAGCCTTGGCGTAGTCCTCGAAGGTGTCGGCGAAGTGGTAGGGCGAGGTCGGCAGATCGAGCTCTTCAGCGGCCAGGCGGCGGATACCTTCGCGGTTCATGGTCAGCTGGGTAGCGCGGGCGGTAGGCACCACGTTGAAGCCTTCGCTCTCAAGCTCCACCAGGGTGGCAGTGGCGATGGCTTCGATCTCAGGGACGATGTAATGCGGCTTCTCAGCCTCGATCACCGCACGCAGGGCAACGCCGTCGAGCATGTTGATGACGTGGCTGCGATGGGCAACCTGCATGGCAGGGGCATTGGCGTAACGGTCCACGGCGATCACTTCGACGCCCAGGCGCTGCAGTTCGATCACCACCTCTTTACCCAGTTCGCCGCAGCCGCACAGCAGTACTCGGGTCGCGGTGGGCGACAATGGGGTTCCGATACGGGTCATTTCAGGTCCTCGAAGGCGTCCGGGGGCTGCGTCAGGCTGTGCGCTGCCCGCTGAAAAAGGACCGACATTCTACATCAGGTTGCGAGCGCGCCGCAGGTCAGCCTGCCAAGGCGTTTTTCCGCGCTCGCCAGGTCATCGCCAGCCACACCGCCGTTACCCCAGCGAACTTCGACGCCAGCGCGGTACCGGCCACTGCGGGTGTCAGCGCGCCGATCATGCCGAAGAAAATGAAGGTATCGACAGGAATGCTCAGCGCCGAACTCAGCCACAGGCGATCGCGCAGCGGCCGACGGGTGATACTGAATACCAGCCAATCGATCAATTCGGAGACGAAGAAGGCGGTAGCGCTCGCCAGGGCGATGGCCGGCTCCGAGGTGATGTAGGACAGCAGCAAGGCCGCCAGCATGGCCAGCAGCGCGCCGTGACCATAGCGGGTCTGCACCATGTCGCGCAGGATGAACACCAGTCCGCCCCAGGCAGACCAGATCACATCCAGGTGTGGAGCGCTGGAAAAGGCGTAGTTGATCAGCACTACGCTGCTGATATAGGCGATCAGATAGAACATGGCAGGTAATCGTCGGACAAGCCGCACAGATTACTTGATTTTCGGGTCAGCGCCAGCCTCTTCGCGGGTAAACCCGTTCCTACAGGGTCAGCGTGAATCCTGTAGGAGCGGGCTTGTCCCGCGAAGAGGCCGTACGGCCACTCGGTAAATTCAAAGGCCGAGGATCATCCCCGCCGCCACCGCCCGCTCATGGCACAGCTTGAGCACCTGACGACGCTCAGTGTTATCCATCCGCCCCCAACGGGTAATCTCCGCCACGCTACGCTGGCAACCGGTGCAAATGTCCTGCTCATCCAGCGCACAGATACTGACGCAGGGCGAAGCGACTGGGCGTTCGGCGTCGCTCATCTCAATCCTCCTGCGGGGCCAGGTCGCGTGCATAACGTTCGGCGTTGTGCACGTAGTGGGCAGCGCTGGCTTCCAGCATACGCTTCTGCGCATCGGTCAGCTCACGCACCACTTTGCCGGGCGAGCCCATCACCAGCGAACCGTCAGGAATCTCCTTGCCCTCGGGGATCAGCGCATTGGCGCCGATGATGCAGTGCTTGCCTATCTTCGCGCCATTGAGGATCACCGCGTTGATGCCGATCAGGCTGTAGTCGCCCACCGTGCAGCCATGCAGCATGGCGTTGTGACCAATGGTCACGCCCTTGCCAAGGGTCAGCGGCGAACCCATGTCGGTGTGCATCACCGTGCCGTCCTGGACATTACTGTCCTCGCCGATGTCGATCAGCTCGTTGTCACCGCGCAGCACCGCACCGAACCAGACGCTGGCGCGCGCTTGCAGGCGAACCTTGCCGATCAGCGTGGCAGTGGGCGCAGCCCAGCTGCTGGGATGGGTCTCTACCCGCATGTCACCCAAGCGGTATTTCATGGATAGCTCCTCACGGTCTGGCGAGTGGCGGGGTCGACCCCGCTCAGTTCTGGATGAAACGCTCTGGTGGCTTGTGCAAGCTGATGCCGGCATCGAACAGCAGGTTGACCAGCTCGACGATCATGATCGCCGACAACCCCCAGATCTTGTACTCGCCATAGCGATAACTGGGCACGTACCAGCTGCGCCCTTGATAATCGATCCGGTGGGTGTGGTCACGCGGGTCCTGGCGGAAGAATTCCAGCGGAACGGTGAATACTGCCGCGATCTCGGCGTCGTTGGCGTGGTATTCGACGTAATCGGGGATCAAACCGACGAATGGCGTCACCTTCAGGCCATGCAGGGAAATCAGCGGGCTGAGCGGGCCGATCACTTCGACCAGGCCTGGCGGCAAGCCGATCTCTTCCTGCGCCTCGCGCAGGGCGGTGAAGATCAGGTCAGGGTCTTCCGGATCGCGCCGCCCCCCCGGAAAAGCCACTTCCCCACCATGGGTGGAAAGCCCCTGGGCGCGCAGGGTCAGTACCAGTTCAGGCTCTTCGCTGCGGGTGATGGGCAAGAGTACCGCCGCCTCGGGAAAACGGCGATCCGCCTCCAGTGACGCGGGGATATGGTTGCTCATTCGGCGAAGAAGCTCGTCCAGCATTACGCACTCTCGATTCCAAAGCCTGGCCTGCATGATGCACCAAAAGCCCCAAGGCACCCAAGCCCTGCCAGGGGGCAGCTTGCGGCCAATGCCCCAGGCGCGCCAAGATAGGCTGATCTTAAGGGAAGCAAAGCATGAATTTCTGCAGCGCGTGCGGCCAACCGGTCATTCAACGGATACCTGAAGGCGATAGCCGCTTGCGCTACGTCTGCGAGCATTGCCAGACCATCCATTACCAGAACCCGAATATCGTCGCCGGCGTGCTTCCTATATGGGGTAGCAAGGTGCTGTTGTGCCGTCGGGCAATCGAGCCGCGCCGTGGTTTTTGGACCCTACCGGCCGGCTTTATGGAAAACGGCGAGACCACCGACGCTGCCGCTCGTCGCGAAACGGTCGAGGAAGCCTGCGCTCGGGTCGGGGAAATGACCCTGTATCAGCTGTTCGATCTGCCGCACCTCAACCAGGTGCACCTGTTCTTCCGCGCCCAACTGGCGGATCTGGACTTCGCCGTGGGGGTAGAGAGCCTGGAAGTACGCTTGTTCGAGGAGGAGGAAATCCCTTGGGGGGAGCTGGCTTTTCGGACAGTCACTCGCACACTAGAATGCTACTATCGCGACCGCATCAGGCAGCACTTCCCCATAGGCCATGAATACCTGCCGCCGATGAACGTCTCGTCGTCCACTTAAACCGTTTGCAGGGATACCGTTTCATGCGTTGGTTGCTCGCCCTCTTCTGCCTCAGCGTTGTATCGGTGTCCCAGGCGGCCTTCACCGAGACGATCATTCGCAAACCCCAGGCGCAGGTGCAAACCCAGGCGCCTGCGCAGGAACATCCGCTGATCGACAAAGTACTGGTGCTCAAGTCCGAACGTCGCCTACAGCTAATCAGCCGTGGCGAGCCGCTCAAGACCTACCGCATTTCGCTGGGCAAGCAGCCCAAGGGCGCCAAGGAGCGCGAAGGCGACAAGCGCACCCCCGAAGGCTTCTACTGGCTGGACTGGCGCAAGGTCAGCGACCGCTTCAACCTGGCCATGCACATCTCTTACCCGAACATCAGCGATGCCGCCAAGGCGCGCCGTGAAGGTGTAGCTGCTGGCAGCATGATCATGATCCACGGCACGCCGATCAACGAAGACTATCCGGAGTGGTACTTCCATACCCTGGATTGGACCGAGGGCTGCATCGCCATGCGTAACGATGACATGCGCGAAGTGTGGAGCATGGTCAAGGACGGCACCATGATCGAGATTCGTCCTTAAGCTCTGCTGTTCATTCCCACTCGTATCTCGGCTGACAACGCTCTGGTTCAGCTGCTCCCGCAATGGGAGCAGTGGCTAAGCAGTTATTTTGCGACTGCGCGTATTAAATATGTACTGACGACTGTTAACCAGAAATAAATCCTACAAACCAAGCATTGGTCCCCAGCTAGGGGACTTAACAAAGCTTGCTCGAAACTCATCGTCGATCGCCCGTATTCATTAGACATAATTGGACAACTAAGCAGACCGCCCACTTAATACGGCGTTAATTTCACTTACCCTCGCCCTCATCTATCCAACTTTCCCACACGCCAACATCCGCTAGCCCACGTGGCAGATGGCATAGAACCACATTCAAACAAATGCCCTGGTTCTTAGAATTCACGCAAATGAATCCCTTCCTTCTTACATCATTTGCGAGGATCTTCAATGCCATCCTGGGTGCACCCTATTGCCCGCAGCTTGCTTGCCTGCGGCGCGATTACGCTGCTGACGATTGCCCCGACCCAGGCCGACACTGCCAGCCAGCAACTACGTGACCAGCAGCAAGCCCAGCGTCAGCGCGAACAATTGCAACAGCTCGAACGCTGGCAACGCCTGCAACCGATCACTGCGCACGATGACGATGAGGCTGCCTCCGACACCGCGGATAACCCCTGCTGGGCGATCAGCGGCGTGCGCCTGGCCGGCAACCACAAGCTTGCGACCCAAACCCTGCAACCAACCGTACAAGCACTGTCGCAGCCTTGTATGAACATCGGCGACATCAACCAGTTGCTCAAGGGGCTGACCGAGCACTATGTAAAAGCCGGCTATCCCACCAGCCGTCCTTACCTGGCTCGACATCCCGAGCATGATGCGCCGCTGGATATCATCGTTATCGAAGGCTTCATCGAATCGATCGAGCTCACCGACGCCAACCTGCCGCTGTCACTACAAGGTGCGTTTCCCGACCTGCTGGGGCAACCGCTGCATCTGCCAGACCTCGAACAGGGGCTGGACCAGCTCAATCGATTGCGCGCCTATGACCTCGGTATCGACCTGCTGCCTGGGCAAATGCAGGGTGGCACCCGCGTACTGCTGCAGCCTCGTCGAGTCGCCTCGCCCTGGCACCTCGACACCCGCGTTGACAATCGCGGCAGTGCGCTGACTGGGCGCCATCGCCTGAACCTAGGGCTTGGCCTGGACAGCCCGCTGGGGCTGAACGACGACCTGCGCCTGTCGCTGCTGTCGACGGTACTCGATGCACCAGGCCGAAGTCGCGGGGTCAACCTGTACTACAGCATTCCTTATGGCCCTTGGACGTTCAACCTCAGCGCGAGCCAAATGCGCTATCGCGCGCCCATCCCGCAAAGCCACCTGAGCAGCAATGGCGACAGCCGCGTGTTCGGCCTTGGCGCCGAACGGGTGCTGTGGCGCAACCAGCGCGGCATACTCAGCGCCAGCAATCGACTGGATCGCAAGCAACTGGTCAACCGCGCGAATAGCACCGTCATCGCAGTGCAGAGCCCGACCCTGACCACCTTCGAAGCGGGCCTCAACCTGCTGTGGCTCGATCATGGCCTGTGGAATGCCTATCTAGGCATCAGCCGAGGTCTGGACTGGTTCGGCGCCGACCGGCCCTTTCCCCAAAAACAGGCGCCGCGACCTGACTTCTTCAAATACCGCGCCAACCTGCTGCACCTGCGTCAGGGACCCGCGCATTTGCCTTGGCGCTGGCACAGCGAGCTGGCCCTGCAGTACAGCCCTGATGTCCTGCCAGTGGTCGAGCAGTTCCAGCTCAGCGATGACTCAGCCGTACGCGGCTTCCGCCAGCACAGTGCCTCCGGCGCCAGCGCCGCTGTCTGGCGCAACACCCTGAGCCAAGCACTGCCGCTGAACTTGGCCCAGCCAGTCCAAGTACGCCCCACTCTCGGCCTGGACCTGGGCTGGTCCCGGTTCGCCCGCAGCAGCACCCCGCAACGCCTGGCTGGCGCTGCGGCGGGCGTCGAGCTGAGCCTGCCGCAAAGCCGCCTGCGTCTCGACTACCAGCGCGCCCTGTATGCCAGCGAACGCCCCACCTCCGGGCTTGAGCGAGGCTTCTGGGTAATGGAATGGACCCTGAACATCTGACTTTCCCTCCCACCACCGCAAAAAGTGATCGTGTACATGTGCCCCTCCCCCTACACCCCCTCCTCTGCTTGTCCACCAACCAAGCCGGATTCCTTGCGCTGGACGATCTTCCTCGCCCTGCTGGGCCCCGCCAGCGCGCACGCCCAAGGCGGTCTGCAAGCGAAGTTGGACTCTGGCGGTTCGCCAATCATCTACCACCAACGTGGGGTGCCAGTGATCAACATCGTCGCGCCTGACGCCAACGGGCTGTCGCACAACAAATTCATCGACTACAACGTTGGCGAGCAAGGCGTGGTGCTGAACAACGCCTTGCAGGGTGGCGGATCGCAACAGGCTGGCAAGCTGGCTGCCAACCCCCAGTTCCAAGGCCAGGCCGCTTCGACCATTCTCAACGAAGTGGTGAGTCGCAACGCTTCGGTGATCGAAGGCACTCAGGAGATTTTTGGTCAACAGGCCAACTACATTCTCGCCAACCCCAATGGCATTACCCTCAATGGTGGTCGATTCATCAATACTGCCGTTGCTGGCTTCGTAGTTGGCAAGCCCGGGTTTCGGAGCGGGCAGCTGCAAAGCTTTGAGACGCTAAGCGCCAAAGGCAAACTGGAGGTGAAGGGCGATGGTCAGACCAATAGCGAAGGTGCCTTGCACCTGATCGCACCCCGCCTGGACAGCACCGGTGAACTTGCGGCAAAAGACAATCTCAACATCACCGTCGGCCGCAACCTCATTGATAAACACAATGGAAAGATCATCAGGCACGAGGCCGGCGCCCCATCGGACATCGATGCCAATCTACTCGGAGCCATGTACGCGGGGCGCATCAATATCCGCAGTACCGCTGAAGGTGCAGGCGTGCGCATGGGGCCGATCAGGGTTGAGGCCGACCACGGCATCCGCATCGACTCAGCAGGGGCCTTGGAGGTCAGCGGTGCACCAGATTCATCCAGCACTCTCAAAACCGCAGCTGGCAAGTTACAACTCAATGCCGCCGCCGATCTGACACTACGCGCGGTTGATGGCAATGCCGAGCAGATCTCCGTCGCCTCTGGAAAACAGCTGAAACTTGAAGTTGCCACTGGTAAAAATGAAACCCACCACGACGACCTGTTGCAAAAGCGCTTTACCACCGTTTACCGACCACGCGGCACCCTGCTGCACAGCAGCGGTGACATCAGCCTGCAATCACAAGGCGATATGGCACTGCAAGCTGCCACCGTGCAAGCGCAAGAGGGTCTGCGCCTGGAGAGTAAAGGCCACATAGATGTCAGCGCAGCTATCGAAGAAACCAATACCAGAAGCTATCAACGCGAAAATAGCGACGTATCTTGGCGTGATGCTACTTACACCTCTGACACCCAGCAAAAAGCACATGCCAGTACATTGAGCGCCCACCACGTGGAGATCAAAGCAGCCAACGCCCTGGACATCAAGAGCAGCAACCTGGAAAGTGCAGGCCACCTGCAACTTGAGGCCAGAGATATTAATCTGGCTGGTCAAAGGCTTGAGGACGACGTTCAACGTTGGGCGACCTCTGACCGCCATGTATCCAAAGCCCCAGCCAATAAACACCAGCGACCATGGCGCTATTCCCGTACTAACGTGACGGCGGCAACCCTCGCCGCCCAGGGCGAGCGGATCACTATCCGCGGCAGTGAAGTGACCAGTGAGGGCGATGCACAGCTCCATAGCACCAAGGGCTCACTGACAGTGGCGGCAGGTTCTTCTGGTGAAAGCACAATTACCTCAGACCACAAGGTGTTAGGCCTCGCGTTGAGCCATGCCGTCAATCAACGGCCGCAACTCAGTAATATCAAATCTGGCGCTAACTTGGACCTCTCCAGCACTGACGATTTGAAGATTCTGGGGGCGCGTATCGAGGCGGCAAGGCACTTGAATGTAAAGGCCACTAAAGCCCTGGTAATCGATAGCGCACTTGAACGCAACGACTTTTCAAGCCTGAGCGCTCTGCACACATTTCATTTCGGTACCCGTGAAACCCAGCCCGCGCAAGATGGCAAGTCCGGTTCTCACCAATGG
The DNA here is from genome assembly GCF_044900155.1 of Pseudomonas sp. NPDC088890. Taxonomy (NCBI): domain Bacteria; kingdom Pseudomonadati; phylum Pseudomonadota; class Gammaproteobacteria; order Pseudomonadales; family Pseudomonadaceae; genus Pseudomonas; species Pseudomonas sp. NPDC088890. The sequence goes on from NZ_JBJDNG010000016.1 coordinate 27,851, forward strand.
GAGTTCTATGGCGGCTATCGCGCACCTGTGACGATCAAAGAAATAGTTCAATATAAACAGCACCCCAGTGAACTTGCAGCAGCTTCGCTGAGCCTTCGCAGCGACACTCACCTACGGGCCCGGGGTGCCAAACTCAATGCCCGGGCGGGTGATCTCAGCCTACAAGGCAACAAGATTAGCCTGACCGCCACTGAAGATACGCGCTCGTTTTCCAGTCGTTTAGATGAACTCGGCGAGGGCGTGGCGCTCAGCGTTGGCGTCGAGCGAGTTGGCTTCGCGTTGGAAGCACTGCAAAGTACCGAAACCTCAAAAAGCGAAAACAGCAAGGTGCAGCGCAGTGAACTGCTAGCTACAGGCAATGTGGCGATCAATAGCGACAATGATCTGATCAATGAAGCCAGTCGTGTCGACGCAGGCAAGCACCTCAAGATTCACGCTGGCAACATCGTAAATCGCGCGGTATCCAACGAACTTAAACTTGCGGCAGACAGCAACCATTGGCGTGGCAGCCTCGGTGCCAGCCTGGAATATCACGGCCTGACCAAACCCATCGTGGATACAGTGGAAGGCAAGCACGCTGACCGCTTTCAGCAAGATTCGATCGTCGATGCGTTCAGTCCACCAAGCGTTGGCATTGACGCGACCTGGCGCTCCAGAGATCGCCAGGAGAACTGGACAAAAGAGTACGTACAGGTCGGTCAATTGTCCGGCGCATCGGTCGAGGTCAAGGCCGCTGTCATTGATGACCAAGGTACCACCTGGCAAGCGCGCACCGGCCTATTGGAGATCAATGCGAAGCAGCACAACATGCTGGCCGCGCACGATACCAGCTCGCACACCGTGCACAACCTAAGCGCCGCTATCGATACTCGCGTGGACACCACCACAGGTAAGGATGTCGGGGTACGCCTCAACGGTAGGGGGGGCACGCTTGATACAGTTGAAAACACCAGCAAGGCGGTGGTGGGCAGCCTTCAAGGTCAAGGTATCAATATCAGGCTTAGCGGTGGGGGCGTTTATCAAGGCAGCCAAATCAATGCAGGTACGGGTGGGGTACATATTCTCAGCGGTGGCGCGTTGTCGGTGCTTCAAGCAAGCAGCCTGCGAAGCAAGGAATCAGGCTCGCTCAATGCCAAGGCTCGACTCAAAGTCAGCGCTAAACCGGGCGAAAAGGGTGCGGAATTCCGCGGTTACTTCGATAAGGCTGACAGCTCAAGTTCAAAGTCCGTGGCTAAGGTGGCATCGATCGAGGCAGACGGTGAAGTACTGCTGAACAGCGCTGGCGATCTACTGCTTGAAGGAACACGGATTGGTAGTGAGGCCGTCAAGGTTGGCGACATCAATCTGCACAGTGGCGGGAACTTGCAGATTAGCTCAGCCCGTAATACCCACAAGGCCTACAGCAACAGGCTAGATGGCGGTCTGGAAGTGTCCGCCAAACAAGGTGACACCACAGGTGGCGGTGTGGGTGGGCACCTGGGATATGGCAATGTCGACGAAGATGACATCGAGGCTGTGGATAGCCATCTACACAGCAACGGCCAGTTGACGCTCTCCAGTCGTGCTAACAACGAGCGAGCCCTACATCTACAGGGTGTGCAGGCATCAGCCGGGCTCATCCAGTTACAGGCATTGAATGGCGGCGCGCTGATTGAATCCTCGGCAAACCAGATAAAGCACAGCAACCTCGATATCACCGGTGGTGTTGGCGGTCTAAATCAGCAGGGCAAAACCGCTACCGAAGGCCTATGGCTGCGCGGCAAACTCGACCTGGACCTGCGCAATAACCAGACGTGGAACGCCAGCACATTTACAGCGCGAACCCTTGCTTTGAATAGCAAAGGCGATACCCGGCTGCAAGGTACCAGCCTTAAGGCCGATCATATCCAAGGCACGATCGGCGGCGACCTGCACGTTGAAAGCCGCAAGGATAACGTCGACACCTGGATTGCGGATGTCGATATCAAAGCTAGCCACGAAAAAAACCCGCAGGGCTGGGCCAATACAGTCAATTCGATTGCCGGACCGTGGGGCCAGGAAGCCAAGCAGCAGCTTAAATTCTTGACCAAGCACAAGCCCCAGAACTACTTGGCACCCGACATCTATGTATTGCGTGAGAAGCGTGACAATGTCGCCCATCAAGCAGGGCTTGAAGGTGCTGAGGGGATCGATCTGAAGGTCGGTGGCGCTGTCAATCTGGTGGGTGCTCGACTGGCGTCAGCTCATGGCGATGTCGTGCATGGCGCAGAAAAGGTGACCGCTGAAACCTTGACCGGCAATAACTACCGGGTGGACGGGGGCATCAAGTTTTCTACCTCATCAGTCGAGCAGGCACTGGCCCTGATGAAGCAATCCAAGGAAAAAAGTACTGCGGGCAATCCAAACGCGTTCAATCTGTACGGGCTCGCTCAGGGCAGTTACCTGAACCAGGATCAGGAATTGGTATCGAGCATTCAAGGACAAGCCAAGTGACTGTTGCCGCCATTTTCTTCACGGCCATTCGCCGCGCCGTAGCTGATAGTCGATAACCTGACTACCAGCCAACCTTGCGCTGCCCTGTCCTTTCGGTTGGACCCAACCATTGCAGGGCACGCAAGATTGGCGTCAGGGCAGCATCGGTCTGTAGCTGAAAGTCGACCTTGGCGCGCCGTGCCGACAGGTCGGCATCCAGCTCCAGCTGATGCTGTCCTGGCTGATTCAATTGTCCGTGCAGATGCCAGCCGCTGCTGCAGTCCATCTGCATTGATCCACGCCCAAGGCCAAGCGACCACGGCTCAACCAGCGCCAGATCCTCAGTAGCTATTCTCCCCTCAGCCCTGCTGCAGCGTGCGCCCTCCCCCTGCATGCGCAAGGTACCTTGCCATTGCCCCGCCAATCGATAACCGGTCGCCACCCTGGCTTGGCCCGACAACGCTTGCAGTTCAGCCTGCCAACTCCATGGCCAACCCGACAATCGTGCTTGCCAGCCCTGCCCCTGAAACCCCAGGAGCAGCTGCGCTTGCAAGGGCCACCCAGTGATCTCCCAACGCAATGGACCCGCCGGCCCCCACTGCACCGCCTGGCCGCGCCAGAGGCTGCCGCTGACCCCGCTAATCGCCAGCCCATGGGTGAGCCAACGGGCCGGCAGTTCGGCCAGCAGCGTGACGCTGAAAACCAGTAACAGCCATACCGCCCCACGCCACCTCACGGCTGCACCCGCACATCGAAACGTAGCCCTTGCTCCCCCTGCTCCAGCGCCCATTGCAGTGGCTGAGCGCCTTCCGCTTGCAATGCCAGCAACCATTGCTGCAAGTTTCTTTCATCGCTTACCTGACCGCGCAACTGCCAAACCCCTTCATTGGAGTCGATGTCCTGGAGGCTGATCTGCCGCGCCTGAGCTGACTGGCGCAGGCGCTCAAGCCCCATTGACGGAGCATCGCGCAGGCTCGCCGCCGACTCGGCCAACGCCTGCCACTGGGCCAGTTCACGCCACTGCGCCAGACCTTCGCGCACCGCCAGCGACAGCACCAGCATTGCGATCAACGCCCATGCCAAAGGCATGCGGTAGTGCTGCAACAGCTCACGATTCATCACACCGCTCCCAGATCGAAGACCACGCGCCACTGCGCCGCCTGCCCGGCATCGCTCACCTCGACCTGGGCGCCAGCCTGATTGGCCATGTCCTGCCAGGCAGGTGCAGTGCCCTCGCCGTCCAAGTGCACATGCCAACGCTGTCCATCGAAGCGCACCGCTTGCAAACGCCAACCAGGGTGCTGCTCCAGCCACGCCTGCAATTGCCCTTGCAGCCCATCGAGCTTGCGCAGGCGCAACTGCCGTTCACTCGCAGCGTCCCGCAAGCGTTTGAGCGCCACGCTCGCCTGACGCAACGAGGCCTGCTCGCCCGTTACTGCCAGTACCTGCTGGCGATAGAGCTGGGCCTGGCGCCATTGCTGGCTCAGCCACAAGCCCGCCCAGGCCGTGGCCAGAATCAGGCAAGCCGCCACCAAGCGCAGGTGCCCGCGCGGCAGGCTCAAGCGCGCACGGACGCGGCGCTGTTCGAACAGGCTGGGCAGGCTGTCCAACGCTACCAATTGCGCCGGCCAACGCCCCTCGATGCAATCGATTCGCAGCGTTGCCCAGGGCACTGCTGGGGGATCGCCGAGCGCCCGCGGCCACGACAGCCAATGCTCGCGACCCTCACTGGCGACGCCTTTGTATAAATCCTCATGCTCATGCGGCCATCTCCAGCCAGCGCCGGGCGCCGCGACCGGTAACAGCTGCAGCTGTGCCCAGCAGCGCTCAATCGAAAGCCCCCAGTCGGCGCACTGTTTGCGCCAGCCATCGAGCTGCGCACGCTCCACCAGCGCCAGGCGCAACTGTCCAGGCAGGCGTTCGATACAGGCAAACAGCAACTGATCGCTGGCTTGTAGCAGCCGGTCTTCCAACAATAACGGCCACTCGTCACGCTTGAGCCCCGGGGGGGCTGGCAGTTGGAAATGGCTGCACAGCTGGCCAGGAATGATCAGCGCCACCCGTGCATCGAGATCATTGGGCGGCTCGCCCTGCCCTTCTCGGCTCGGCACGCCGCGCTCGACCAATAGCCAGTCCCACGGCTGCTCGGCAGCCCCCGGTCGCAGCAACAGCCACGCCCGGCTCGGGCCACGGCGACGCCACTTAAGCTTCATCCGGCCTCCGTTCATGACAGCCCATGTGGCAATGCGAAGGTGCAGACATAAGGTGCTCCATCACGCTGCAATTGCACGCGCACGCCACGACCGGGGTGCGCGGGTTGATCGGAGGGCCATGCCAGCCAGCGGCCGCCCTGGTGGTAAAGCACCTGCCATGCGCTGACCCGCTCCAACCGCTCGCGGACCACCCAGTGCGGCTCACCTGCGGCGTACAGGTCCGCCGAGGTTTCCAGCAGCAGGCGCTGCTCACGTGGATCAAAGCGCAGGCGCTGGCGTTGCAGGCGCGAACCGCCCTCGGCTTGCGGCCACGCCGCGACAGCCACCCACAGCAGCTGGTTGTTCTGCGCCTGCCAATCGAGCCAGCGCGTGGCTAACGGCAAGCGCTGCTCGTAGACCCGGCGCAACACCGGGGTGTCGAAACGCCGCTCCAGGGCCAGGCAAAACTCCAGAACGCCGGCGTTGGCGGCCGGTGATTCGAGCCGCTCGCGCACTTTCAGCCAGCCGTTGACCAAGGCCGCAAGCATGATGCCGAGCACTGCGGTCAAGGCCAGCGCGACCATCAGTTCGATCAAGGTCAGGCCTGCCTGTTGGCACTTCATGGGCGCTCCAGAAATACGCTGTACTGGCCCAGCGGCAGGCGCTGATCGCGGTCGGCGAACAGCAGCAGATCGCCTCGGCGCAGGTCGCGCACGCCGGTCCTGCGCAATTGCAGTTGCCAATGGCAGGCTTGACCACCTTGATTCAGCACACCGCTGTTGTGGTTGGCGACGGGCCAATACTGCTCGACGGCAAAGCGTGCTTGCAGCTCGCGCGCGCAGAGCAGGCCAAGACGGTGCTGTTGGACGCTGTCCTGCACCGCCAACCGTTGGCGCAAAACCTGGCTGGCGATCACCGCCAGTACCGCGGCGATCGCCAGCGCCACAGTCACTTCCAACAAGGTAAAGCCATGCTGGCCACGTTTCATGGTGCCGACGCCCTGCGCAGTTGCCCGGCGCGATCCCACTGCCAGCGCTGACTGCCCTGCGGCCATTGCCACAGCACTGCACCGGGGCGTGCCCAGCCTTCGGGGGTGAAGATCAACTGCGGCGTGCGGCTGGCTGGCCAATCGGGGCGCAGGCCCGTGGGCCAGTCGCCCAGGCGCGCTGGCTCCAGCACCCAGCCCTCCTTCTCGCGCCGAACCAACTCCGGCCGCTGGCCATTCCAGCGCAGCCCACGCAGTTGCCCGGCATGCCGAGCCAGCGCGGCCTGCTCGCGAACTTGGCCGGCCAGTCGATCCAGCGCCTGCTCTGCGCTGCTGTTGCCACTGTCGAGCCAGGCCACACTCAGGCCCGTCATCAAGCCGGCAATGGCCAGCACCACCAGCAGCTCGATCAGGCTGAAGCCACGCTGGCTGCTCACCCTTCACAGCTCCCAGTTGCCCAGGTCGGCATCGAGCTCTTCGCCACCCGGCACGCCGTCGGCGCCTAGCGAGTAGACATCGACCCGACCATGTTCACCGGGCATGCGGTACTGGTATGGCGTACCCCACGGATCCTCTGGCAGACGGCGAATGTAGCCATCGCTGCGCCAGGCACGCGGCAGCGGCTCCTGGGTAGGTTTGTTCACCAGCGCGGCCAGACCTTGCTCGCTGCTGGGGAAGCGCAGGTTGTCGAGCCGATACATATCCAGCGCCTGCTCCAGGGTGGCGAGGTCGGCCAAGACTTTCTGGCGCATGGCCTTGTCCTGGTTGCCCAGCACACTGGGCGCGACCACGGCGATCAGCAGGCCGATGATGAAGATCACCACCATGATTTCCATCAGGGTGAAACCCCGTTGGCGGGTACGTCGATGTCGCATGTTGGTGCTCCTTGTCATAGTTGCAGGCCTTGGTTCAGTTGCATGATCGGCAGCAGCACGGCCAGCACGATGAACAGCACCACCGCGCCCATCACCAGGATCATCAGCGGCTCGAACAGCGCCATGGCGGTGTCCACCTGACAGGCGAAGCCGCGCTCCTGGTCATCGGCCACCCGTTCGAGCATGTCGGCCAACGTGCCGCTGGCCTCGCCACTGCCGACCATGTTCACCAGCAGCGGCGGAAATTGTTGGCTGGCATCCAGCGCCCGGTGCAGGCTGGTGCCGCCCTGGACTTGCTGGCGCACCTGCTCCATGGCCAGGCGAATGCGTCGGTTACCGACGGTTTCGGTGGCCACCTGCAACGCTTCGAGCAGGGCCACGCCACTGCTGCAGAGGATCGCCAGGCTGCGCGCCAGGCGGGCGCTTTCCAGCACCTGCAACAGGCCGCCAATACGCGGCAGGCGCAGCAAGAGCTCGTCGCGGCGCAGGCACCAGTGCGGTTTGCGCAGCAACCAACTGCCGAGCAGTGCCGACAAGAGCGCCGCGCACAGTAGCCACGGCCCGGTACTGACCAGGCCCTGGCTGATGCCAATCAGCAATGAAGTGACCCAAGGCAAGCTCTGCCCGGAATGGGCGAACTGCTCAGTAAGCTTGGGCACCACGAACGTCATCAGGCCGACCACCACCGCCAGCGACACGCCCATCAACACGCTGGGGTAGATCAAGGCGGTGCGCGCCTTGTGTTGCTGACGCTGCACTTGCTCAAGATGATCGGCCAGACGCATCAGCACCTGGGCCAGACGCCCCGAGCGCTCGCCCGCTTCGACCAATGCGCAATACAGGCCGGTGAATGGCGCGCCTTGCCGGGCGAGGCTGCGCGCCAGGCCCAAGCCCTCGGCCAGCGCGCCACGCACTGATACCAATACGGCCTGCAGGGCCGGTTGGCGCAGTTGCCGCTCAAGGGTGGCCAACGCATCGACCAAGGCAATACCGGCGCCGGTGAGGGTCGCCAATTGGCGCGTCAATTCGCACAACTGCGCGCGATTCAATCGCTGGCGACGCGGTTGCGCCGCGGCGCTGCCCTGGCGCTTGAGCTGCCGGGCGAACAGCCCCTGTTCACGCAACAACTGCCGCGCATGGCGCTCGCTGTCGGCCTGCAGCGTAGCGCTGTGGCCTTTGCCGGCCAGATCGACAGCCTGGTAACGATAGGTCGGCATAGGCTAGCCCTGCACCACGCGCAGCACTTCGGCAAGGCTGGTCTGGCCTCGGCGCAGGCAATCGCTGGCCATGCTCACCAGGCTCTGGCGGCGCTCGGCAAGATAGTCCAGCATGGCCAGTTCGCTGGCGCCGTCGTAGAGCAGCGCGACCAGGCCTGGGTCCAGTTCGATGAATTCATACAGGCCCAATCGCCCGTTGTAGCCACTGCCTTGGCAGTCGTCGCAGCCGACCGCATGAAAGGTGCCGCCCAGCGCCCCCAACTCTGGCCATAACCTGCGTTCAGCCGCCTGCAACGGCTGCTCTACCGCGCAATGACACAGCCGCCGCACCAGGCGCTGGGCCAGCACGCCACGCAGGCACGAGGCGATCAAGAACGGCTCGATGCCCATGTCACGCAAGCGCGTCACCGCGCCCACAGCGCTGTTGGTGTGCAGAGTCGACAGCACCAGGTGACCGGTGAGGCTGGCCTGCACGGCGATCTGCGCGGTTTCCTGATCACGGATCTCGCCGAGCATGATCACGTCTGGGTCCTGGCGCAGAATAGCCCGCAGGCCGCTGGCGAAAGTCAGGCCGGCACGGGGGTTGATTGCGGTCTGGCCGATGCCGGCGATGGCGTATTCCACCGGGTCTTCAACGGTGAGGATATTGCGGCTGCCATCGTTGAGGCTGTTGAGACTGGCGTAGAGCGTGGTGGTCTTGCCCGAACCGGTGGGGCCAGTGCTCAAGACAATGCCGTTGGGCCTGGCCAAGCAGCTACGCAAGCCGTCCAACACCGAGCCAGGCATGCCTAGGTTATCCAGCGCCAAGAGGCTGGCCTGCTTGTCCAGCACCCGCATCACCACCCGCTCACCATGGATGCCGGGCAAGGTCGAAACCCGCACATCCACTTCCCGGCCAGCGGCGCGCAAGGTGATCCGACCATCTTGCGGCTGACGCTTCTCGGCGATGTCCAGCCGCGCCATGACCTTGATCCGCGACACCAGCATCGCCGACAGCGCCCGCGGTGGGCGCAGCACTTCGCGCAGGTGGCCATCGACGCGCAGGCGCACCACCAGGCTCTGCTCGAAGGTCTCGATATGAATGTCGGAAGCGCGCAGGCGCAGAGCCTGGCCAAACAAGCCGTTGATCAGGCGAATCACGGGCGCTTCGTCGTCGCTTTCGAGCAAGTCCTCGATGCGCGGCATTTCGCTCATCAGGCTGTCCAGGTCGACCTGCTCGCCGATGCCTTCGATCAGCGCCGCGGTGCTGGCACTTCCCGCTTCGTAAAGTTGGCCCAGCCGGGCATCGAAGGCTGCTGTATCCAGGTACTCAAGACCAGCCGGCTGACCATGGACACGCAGCAGTTCCTGCAGCTGATCGCTGTCGGCGTCAGGCCGCAGCCACAGCTGCCAGCCCTGGGCAAGCGGCGCCATCGCCAGGCCAGTCTGGCGCGCCAGACGATAAGGCAGCATCACCAATCGCCCCCTTCCAGGCGCGCCCGGCTGGCTGGGAACACCTTGAGCAGCGGCGTGCCTTCGGCCAGCTCCGGCAGTTGCAGCGGCGTGGTCTGTTGCAGGGTGCGGTATTTGTCCTGGCTCAGGCCGGCCAGGCTCGGCCCATCACGCAGGATGCGCGGGCGAATGAACACCATCAGGTTCTGCTTGGTGTTCTTGCTCGCGTCGGAACGGAACAACCGACCCAACCCTGGGATGTCGCCCAAAAACGGCACGCGCTGATTGCTGGTGCTGAGTTCGTCGCTGATCAAGCCGCCGAGGATCACCAGGCCGTTGTCCTCGACCATGACCTTGGTCTTGATCTCGCGCTTGTTGGTGATGACATCGCTGGCGCTGGTGGTGTCGGCAATCGACGAGACTTCCTGGACGATATCCAGGCGCACGCTGTTGTCGATGTTCACCTGCGGCTTGATGCGCAGCTTGACCCCGACTTCCTTGCGCTCGATGGTCTGGTAGGGGTTGGCGTTGTTCTGGGTGACCGAGCCCGTGACGAAGGGTACTTCCTGACCGACCAGGATCGACGCCTCGGCGTTGTCCAGGGTCAGCAAGGTCGGCGTCGACAGCAGGTTGAATCCGCTCTTGCCCTTGAGTGCATTGATCAGCATGGCGAAGTTGAAGCCACCGCCGAAGTGGCCGATGCCTGCGGTGACGCCCGTGGTGGTCGACAGCAGATCGCCCAAGGCTTCGTTGTCGCCACTGGCGGCAGCCCCGGCGATGCTGGCGATGTTCACGCCGTTGCTGCCGAAGTTGACGATACCGGCACCGAACTTCTCGTCGGCGAATAACCATTGCACGCCCAGCTCTTGGGCCTGGCTGTCGGAAACCTCGGCGATGATCGCCTCGACCACCACTTGCGCGCGACGGATGTCGAGCTGCTCGACGATGTTGCGATAGGCCGCCAGTTCGCTGTCCGGGCCGACCATGACCACGGCATTGGTGCCTTCTTCGTACTCCAGGCGAATACCAGAATCGCTGGCCATCGCCACCGGGCGATCCTTGCCCTCGCCGTCGCCTTCGGCCGGCACGCTGCCTTCCTGGCTGAGGCCGCGCAGCACCTTGACCACTTCGCTGGCGTTGGCGTGACGCAGGTAGATCACTTGGGTATTGCTGTTGTGCAGAGTGTCGCTGGGGCGGTCGAGCTGGGCCAGCAAGGCTCGTACCCGCTCGCGGCTGTCGGCGCTGCCACGCACCAGCAACGCATTACTGCGCGGATCGGCCACCACCTGGGCACTGTCGCCGGCCTGCTCGCTGGCCAGCAAGCGGGTGACCAGCTGGGCGGTGTCGGCGGCGCTGGCATGCTGCAGCTTCATCACCTGCAGCGGTTCGTCGCTGACCTGATCGAGCTGGCGCAACAGGCTGTCTATGCGCTCAAGGTTGCTGCGCCAGTCGGTAACCACCAACAGGTTGGCTGCGGGATATGGAGTGATCACGCCCACACGCGGGTCGATCAGCGGCTTGAGGATACCCAGCATCTGTTCGCTGGCGGCATTGCGCACGTTGAACACGCGGGTAGCGACCCCGTCGCTGCCCTCGGCTTTCTTGCCACCGGCCTCGACCGGCACCGGTTCCAGGCGTGCGGCTTGGTCGGGGACGATCTTCACGCTGCCATTGGGCAAGTCGACAGCGGCATAGCCCTGGGCGCGCAACTGAGCGAGGAAGATGTCGTAGATGGCATCGGCGTCATGCCGATCGACCGTACGCACAGTGACCTTGCCCTTGACCCGCGGATCGACGATGAAGGTGGTGCCGGTGATGCGCGAGACGCTGTCGATGAACTCGCCCAGGTCGGTGTCGACGAAGTTAACCTCATAGATCGGCGTACCGCTGTCGTCGAATGTTTCCGGCTCTTCGGCCCAGGCCAATGACAGGCTCAGGCTGAGCACCCCGGCCACGCAGTATCTTGCAAACATCGCTCATCCTTGCCGCTTGAAGCCGGTCACGGCAGGCCGTGGCGGCCAGGGCAGGCGCTCGCGCCGCCCCTGGTTGTTGAAAATCAGGCCATCGGCGTCGATGTCCTGCAGGACGATGCCGGGTGCCAGGCGTTGGCCACGCACCAGGCTGCGGGTCTGTTGGCCATAGCGCAGCACCACCACGGTCGCCGATAGCGGCTTGGCCTTAAGACCGCCGAGGTACTGCAACGGCAGCCGCGTCAGGGGAATCAGGCCGTCGTCGGCAGGCGCCTGCCACTGGCCGACCAGCAACCCGGGCAAGGGCAGCTCAGCGAGCGCAGGCGCGCGGGCAGGCTGCGGCGAGCGGCTGAGCTGCAGCACGCATTGGCCAGCCAGCCAACCGACCAGGGTCAGCAGTGCTACGCCGAGTAACCGACTGGGTGTGCTCAAGAGAGCAACTGCCGTGGATGCCAACCCGGATGGCCCTGCACGTAGCGCACCTGCGGCAGTTGCAGCGCTGCCAGTTGCCAATCGCCCGACTGGCGCGCCAGCCAGGCTTCAACCCGCTGCCACAGTGGCTCACCGGCCTGCGGGTCGAATTGCAAACCAAAGGTGCGGCACAGCCCCTGCACCGGTTCGAGGCCGGCGATGCGTTTGCCTTGCGGGCTATAGCTGACCTGCCAGGCCTGGCTTTGCCAGCGCGGTAAGTCCTGGCTGTTGTCCAGCAGCAGCGGATCGCCGAACAACTGCTCGGCGGCGTTTTCCAGTACTTGCTCGACCTGTCGGGCAGGCGCCTCGACCACTGGCGCGGGGTAGCCGCCCGTTAGGCTGATCAGGTGTTCGCGAGTGATCGAATCACCCGCGGCCAAAGGGTAGTCGTAACGCAGTCCCGGCAGCAGCACTGGCATGTTGCTGTCGTCAGCCAGGGCCTGGTGCAGCAGACGGTCCCAGCTACCGCCACGGGTATCGCGCCGCCACAGTGCTTGTGGAGCGTGGGCCAAAGGTTGGTCGAGCCAGGCAGCGTGGCCAGCACGTTGTTGGCGCAGCACACTGCGCAGTTGGCTGGCGCGGGCCTGAGCGGCCGGCGTCAGGTGATGTTCGAAGGCGGCAAAGTAGCGCGCCTCGAAATGCCACTGGCCGGCCACATGCTGACAGCGCAGGCGGAACGCACCGCTGCCACGGCAGCCGGCGAACAGCACTGGAACCCGACGGCCGCTCGCTTGGCTTACCTCGACCGGCGCTGGCCACAAGTCCTGGCCGCGCGCGCACAGCAGCACGTCGACTTCATTGAGGCGTTCCGCCAACCACAGCCCTGGCCCGGTGCCGACATCGGCCAGCGCCACCACCAGGTCAGCCTCGCGGCGCGCCTGCTGGAAGATTGGCTGCAGCGATTGGTACCATTGTTTGAGCGAAGCTTTCTGATCCTGGGCGTAGGGGTCGGTGACACCCACCACGGCAATTCTCGCACCGCCCCGTTCGAAGATCCGCAGGGGCTCGATGCCAAGCGACGTGGCTTGATCGCTGGCCAGTCCAGCCCCCAGGGTAATAGAGGAAGACTGGCGATAAAGTCCGGCGCAGCGTTGCGGCCAAAGCACCCTTTCATCGCTGCTGACGCGCACTTCACTGGCGAGCAGTTGGCTGCCTTGCACGCCGCTCTCGCCTTGAGTCAGGTAGGCCAGGCCGCTGCCATTCCAGCCCTGACCGTTTTCCAAGGTCAGGCAATTACTGGCTCCGGTTTCGCTACGCAGTTGCTCAAGCAGCGCGGCCAGCACCGCATAACCACCCAATTGCGCATTGCCTGCCTGACTGGCATCGAGCAAGGGCGCAAGCTCGGGGTAGGCGGCGGTGGCACTGCTGCCAGTCATCCACGGCGCCCGCCCCAGATGGCTCACCGGCCCTAGTCGAGTAGCGGGCACCACGGGCATACCAGGCTGGCGGGCATCGAGGGTGTCGGCGACATAGAGTAGATCGACCGCCGCACTGCCACCACGCTGGCCGGGGAGCGCAGAGCAGGCGCCGAGCAGCGGCGCCAGTGCACCGACACCCATCCAGCTGAGTACTTCGCGTCTGCCCACACTACTAGCCATCAGGCCCGCATCCTTTCCGAGTTCACTTTGGGACCCGGATATTGCGGCGCTCACATGACAGTTTAATGGCAGATATCCGACAGCAATCGCGGATTGTTCTTTCAAGACGTGCTGCTAAGAACTGCTAGTTTTAAGCGGACCTTAATATTTCTGCCAAGGAATCATCACACTTGCGCACTAAAGTCGCGGTTTCTTTCAACTCAGCCACTATAAGGACACCCTGATGAGTCGAGACACCGGCGACAACCTAGACCGCAACCTAAGCGGCAACCTGCCAATGGCCAGCGTCATGGACGCCTACCTGAGCCGTCGCACCGTGATGCGCGGCAGCCTTGGCGCCGCGATCGCGATGATCGCCGGGACCGGCCTGACCGGCTGCTTCGACGGCGGTGGCGGTTCGGATGACGACGATTCGGCTCCAACCAATCCAGAAACGCCGAAACTCAAGCTGGGCTTCAACTCCATCGCAGGCTCGCGGACCGACGCCTGCGTGGTCGCCGCCGGCTACAGCGCCTACGTCCTGGCACCGTGGGGCACGCCACTGAACAGCAATGGCAACCCGTGGAAATCCGACGGTAGCAACACTGCGGCAGACCAGGCCAACGCCATGGGCATGCACCATGACGGCATGCACTTCTTCCCAATCAACGGCAGCTCCGATGACGGCTTGCTGGCGATCAACTTCGAATACATCGACGCCCAAGCCTTGCATCCGGCAGGGCCCACCACCGATGGCAGCGGCAAGCGCCCGGTCGAAGAAGCGCGCAAGGAAATCAACGCCCACGGCGCCGGCGTGGTTCGCCTGAGCAAGGTCAACGGCCGCTGGCAGGTGGTCGACAATGACCCGCTCAATCGCCGCTTCACCACCGTTTCGCTGATGGACATCGCCGGCCCCCTGCGCGGCACCGACCACGTCAAGACCAAGTTCTCCCCAGCCGGCACCCAGTGCCGCGGCACCAACAACAACTGCGGCAATGGCTACACGCCGTGGGGCACCTACCTGACCTGCGAGGAAAACTGGCCGGGCATCTTCGTCAACAAAGGCACCCGTCCAGCCGACCAGTCGCGTATCGGCGTGGGTACTTCCAGCGGCCAGTACAAGTGGGAAACCTGCGCAGGTGACCCAAGCGAGGTGGACGACGAGTTCGCCCGCTTCGACGTTACCCCGACCGGCGCCAGCGCCACCGACGACTTCCGCAACGAAGCCAGCACCTACGGCTACATCGTCGAGATCGATCCGTACAACGCCAGCACCCTGGCGGTAAAACGCACCGCCCTCGGTCGCTTCCGCCACGAGGGCTGCTGCCCGGGCCTGCCGGTGGCGGGCAAGCCGCTGGTCTGGTACACCGGCGACGATTCCAATAACGAGTACCTGTACAAGTTCGTCTCCGATGCCGTGTGGGACCCAGCAGATGCCACTCCAGCCGACCGCCTGGCCACCGGCGCCAAGTACATGGACCAAGGCAAGCTGTATGTCGCCCGCTTCAATGCCGACGGTAGCGGTGACTGGCTGCTGCTCGACGTCGCCACCGCTACCACCGCTGGCAGCACCCTCGGTGCGTTGTACGGCGACCTGCCGGGAATCATCTTGCACACCCGTGGCGCCGCCGATGCCGTCGGTGCCACGCCGATGGACCGCCCCGAGTGGACTGCCGTCAACCCACTCAACGGCGACGTCTACCTGACCCTGACCAACAACAGCTCGCGCACCCCGGAAAAAGTCGATGCGGCCAACCCACGTGGGCCGAACCGCCACGGCCACATCATTCGTTGGCACGACAGCGATGATCACACCAGCTTCAACTGGGACATCTTCGTGTTCGGCGCCAACGCCGCCGGCACTGCCGACATCAACCGCTCTGGCCTGACCGAACTGAACCAGTTCGCCAGCCCCGACGGCATGAGCTTCGATAGCCGTGGGGTGTTGTGGTTCGAGACCGACAACGGTGAGTCGACCTTGACCAGCTACACCAACGACCAACTGCTGGCGGTGATTCCGACCGATCTGGTCGATGCTGCCGGCAAGCAGATTCCGGTCAACGCGCAGAACCAGGTGGACCTGCGGCGCTTCTTCGTCGGCCCTAATGGCTGCGAGGTCACCGGGATAGCCTTTGCCCCGGACAACAAGTCGATGTTCGTCAACATCCAGCACCCGGAAAACTGGCCGTTCAACGATGTGGCAACCGATGCCGCGCCGGCCGGAACTACCGTGCGACCACGGGCTTCGACGGTGGTGATTCAGCGTAATGATGGCGGCGAGATTGGCACCGCCTGATGGATGTTCGGGGGCCGCTCTGCGGCCCTCGACTACTTGCTATCACCATGGCAAAGACTCACGGCTGCGCACTCGCACCTGCTGCGCCGGTACCCGTGCGTGCCACTGCACCACGCCCAACGCCTCCACCTGAAACTGACTGCGCAACTTCAGCCCCTCCTCCTCGAACGACAGCTGCAACAGGTAATGCCCACTGTTGAGCAGCAACCCCTCGCTCAAGCGCTCGAACGTTTCGTCATCCACTGCCCCCAACGCCTGGCGCAACGCCGCCGCATCCACATACCCCGCCGCTGGACGCCCCGTGACGATGCGGCTCAGCAACGAGCGCGAATAACGCTCCTCATACAACGCCTCCAGCAGGGGCAAATGTTCCAGGCCAAGTGCGTTGGCATTGAGCCGCCAGCCACTGGTCTGCGCCAGTGCACAGAGCATCGGGTAACGGCCCTGGCGCTGCGCGTCGGGGGCCAGCAATAGATTCAGCTCGCTGCTGTCGACCATCGGTTGGTTAGCCGCCAGGCGCGCGGGTTGCTGACGTAGATACTGGGGACTCTCCGCACCCTGCAGGCGTGCGTCACTGTCCGCATCGATCCAGTCAGCCAGCGCGTGCACCAGGCGCTCGGCGGCCAGGTCATCGCCCAGCAGCAGACGCAACTGACGCTCAGCCCGCTCGCCATCCTCGCCCAGCAGCGCATTGACGTTGAAGCAGGTGTGCTGATCACGCACGCGCAGTTGCGCCTTGCCTGCCCCGAAGTCATAGTCCAGCGGCTGGCCGCGCAAGGCTTGCCAGAACAACGGGCTGGCCCGCCAGGCAGGATCGCGCAGCGCCTGTTCGGCATAGGCCAGCCCGGCCTGCTCCATGGCCCGCGCTTGCACCCGCTGCTGTAACAGGCGCACTTCATCCACCTGCCGACGTCCGCCCTCCACCAGCCAGGTCAGGCCCGCAGCGATCATCGCCAGCGCGACCATCACCATCAACAACGCAGCACCTTGCTGGCGTTTGCCACCCATCCTCGCCCTCCTTTTTCCAATCGGCAAAGAGGCCAGTCAACACCGCGCTTGTTTCAGGCAGATGGCAATGCCTGACAGTAATCACCACGTCATCTAGGCCAGGCAGGATTGCTGCTCTTTTGATGACCTTACAGGAGTGGTCTGACATGGGTGGTATCGGAATCTGGCAATTGGTGATCGTGCTGTTGATTGTCTTCCTGCTATTTGGCACCAAGCGTCTGAAAGGCCTGGGCAGCGATGTTGGCGAGGCGATCCAGGGTTTTCGCAAGTCCATGGGCGGGGACAGTGAAGCCAGCCCAAGCAACCC
Source organism: Pseudomonas sp. NPDC088890 (assembly GCF_044900155.1). Classification (NCBI taxonomy): domain Bacteria; kingdom Pseudomonadati; phylum Pseudomonadota; class Gammaproteobacteria; order Pseudomonadales; family Pseudomonadaceae; genus Pseudomonas; species Pseudomonas sp. NPDC088890. Next base: position 44,631 of record NZ_JBJDNG010000016.1, read on the forward strand.
ACAGGTGCAACAACAAGCCCCCCTGAACGGCCAGACCGTGCAGCAAGCGCAAGCGGATCGTCAGGCCTGATGTTCGAGATCGGCTTTACCGAAATGATCCTGGTCGGGGTCGTCGCCCTGCTGGTGCTCGGCCCCGAGCGCCTGCCGGTGGCGGCGCGCGCCGTTGGCCGCGGGTTAGGCCAAGCACGGCGGGCGATGCATGCGCTGCGCACCCAGGTGGAGCGGGAAATCGACCTGCCGCCGTTGGACGCCGCGCCGCTGCACCGGCTGGAACAGGAGATTCGCCAGGGCATCCGCCTGGAGGGAGAACCGGCCAATGACGCCGCGGCGCCAGTGCCTGCCAAGGAGAACGTCTCATGAGCATTGCCATGCAGCAGCAAGGGCGCATGCCGTTGACCGAACACCTGAGGGATCTGCGCAAGCGACTGATGCGCTCGTTGTTAGTGATCGCGCTGCTGTTCGGCGCGTTGTTCCCGTTCGCCCAGACCCTCTACACGCTGATCTCCGAACCGTTGCGCCGTTATCTGCCGGAAGGCACCAGCATGATCGCCACCAGCGTCACCTCGCCGTTCTTGACCCCGTTCAAGTTGACCGCGATGTGCGCGCTGTTCCTGGCCATGCCGTTGTTGTTGCACCAGGCTTGGGGATTCATTGCCCCGGGGCTGTACCGCCGCGAACGGCGCATAGCCCTGCCGCTGCTGGTATCGAGCATCGTGCTGTTCTATGGCGGGATGGCCTTTGCGTTCTTCCTGGTGTTTCCGATGATGTTCGGCTTCTTCGCCAGCGTTACCCCCGATGGGGTGGCGATGATGACCGATATCGGCCTTTACCTGGACTTCATCATGGCGCTGTTCCTGGCTTTCGGCCTGGCGTTCGAGATCCCGGTGGCGACGTTCATCGTGGTCTGGGCCGGGCTGACCGATGTAGCCACGCTGCGCCGCAGTCGGCCCTATGTGATCGTCGGCTGCTTCGTGGTGGGGATGATTCTGACACCGCCTGATGTGTTTTCTCAGACGATGCTGGCGGTGCCGATGTGGGTGTTGTTCGAGCTGGGGCTTGTGGCGTGCACACTGGTGCATAGACCACGTAGTGATGGTTGAAGCACTGGGCAAGCCGGTATTCCTGAGTTGCGACGGGCATACCGGCTGTTGCTAACCCGCTTCAAACACTTCAAGCGTGTGATGAAAATAGACCAAGCGCCGTAAGCTAGATCTGACTTCGTTGCCGGGTCGCTATTTCCATATTTATCTACCGCACCCAGGCAACCAATCTGAACGTCCCAAACATCGATTGAGGACGTCGTATGAAAAAGCTTACTGATCATGCCCCCCAACAACTATCACCAACGCCTCGGTTTGGAGCAGGCCTTGGCGATTCTGCGGAGAGTCACGGCCACGAGTCCATCGCTCAGGTACTGAACCTTTCGGGTTTCAATGCCGTTGAAGTCAAACAAATCTATTTCGGCAACTGGCTGCGCGACCATTCACAGTTGATAGATCCCAAAATTGTTCGCCCGCAAGACGCTCGCAGAAACTTCCCAACGAAAATCTCCAGAGAGGTGCTTACTGAGTTTGTCGACCTGCTGGCACTGATAGAATTCAACCGCCTGCAAATGACCGACGAGGAGCGCGTAGCCTATACCGTTACGCCAGAGATACTTGGCGTCTATCGCCCTTCAGAACACATCGACAACCCCACCAACCTCGACGAATGCGCAATTGATCCGCAGACGATCGATGAGGACTTCGAACCCTTGGTACGGCCCGGTGACAGGCTGACCACCGTCCATTACGCACGCTCTATGACAATGCATATAGAGGAAGCCGAACGCTACATGCGCAGAAAGCTGCGCGCGGCGATGCGAGCAGGCAAGACACCGACAGGCATGCGCTACTTTGGTGAAGCCTTGCACGTGCTTGAAGATTTCTTTGCTCACTCCAACTTCGTAGAGCTCAGCCTGCGCAAGGTCGGTTACACCGATGTATTGGCCTGGACGACCGAGAAACCATGCAAACATCGCTGGCCGGTCGTGACCGGGCTGTTCAGCGGTTCGGACATCCTCGCCAGCGTCGCCGAGCCCTTGGCCAAAATTCTGTTTCCAGCACCCGGTCATGTATTCAAACCCACTGTTCCCGGAGAGCGAAGTGATGGCGAACAAGCGTTGCTGATTCTTCTCAAAGAAGATCCTGAGTGGAGAGCGATACTTGTAAAGGCACTCGAGGTGCGGGATGAGCTAGCCAACAGTTCTACGTTCCAGACACTTGAGTATCTGGACTGGTTAGTCAGCACCCCATTTCGAACGCTGCGAAATCTCACCAATAGCCTCATGCAAACGGTGGTGGAGTGGGCAGGTGATCAAATCGACGAGCTGCAGACCTACCTGGGCGACGACCCCAATACTCATGCACATGTGAGTGCTACCCACTCACAGCTCGCCAAAGATCATGATACGCACCCCTTCCACTTAATAGCCCAATTGCTGGCTCGGTATGCAGTCGATAAGGTAGGGCAATCGATCTACAAGTACTGGCAGGGTGATCAGGAACAAGACCCAGTAGAAATCGCCAGTAGTTTTTTCTGGCATCCAAATGATCTCGATTGGCAGGATGAAATCGTGAGTCTCTGGGCTAGCAGAAACCCGGAGAAGATTGCGGAAGGTACCGAACTAAGCCTATACATCAAGCGCTATGAGCAATACCGAGCAGCCGCTCGGAAGCGCTTGGAGGAACTGGAGACACGCGAACCTCTGGATCTGATCGGCGCGGGAGAGAATCTGAGCGGCTCGGGGTTTCAGTGACGCAATAGGTGGGCATTCGCTCACCCTTGCCTCACTGAGTTGATCAGTATGTCTTTCAGATATCCGCTAGACGCCAGGCCTCATAGGCTGGCGTCTCATACGGATGACTCGCTTTGAGGGCAGCGACGACCTGAGCAATCAGCTCATCCGCCACTACCAGCTCGACCTTCCACTCCTCCACCACTTCGACCTGCCCGCTTTGCCCGAGGTACGGCTGGCTGCCGTCCAACGGGCGAAACTGGCCTTGGCCGAGGGTCTGCCAGGCGCAGTGGTCATAGTCGCCGATGCGTCCGCCACCTGCGGCGAACACAGCGGCCTTGACCACTTCGACATGGCTGGCCGGGACGAAGAAGGCGAGCTTGTACACCTTAGTTCACCCACACCCGCGCATTGCGGAACATGCGCATCCAAGCGGCGTCTTCCTGCCACTCGTCCGGGCGCCAGGAGTTCTGCACAGCACGGAACACACGCTCCGGGTGCGGCATCATGATGGTCACCCGGCCGTCGCGGCTGGTGAGACCGGTGATACCCCGTGGCGAGCCGTTGGGGTTGGCCGGGTAGCTCTCGGTAACCTTGCCGTGGTTGTCGACGAAGCGCAGCGCCACGCAACCGGACAAGTCAGCTTCAAGCAGTGCTTCCTGGCTGGCGAACTCGGCATGACCTTCACCGTGGGCGATGGCGATCGGCATATGCGAACCGGCCATACCCTGGAGGAAGATCGAGTTGGACTTCTGCACCTCGACCATGGCCACGCGCGCCTCGAACTGCTCCGAGCGGTTACGCACGAAGTGCGGCCAGTACTCGGTGCCAGGGATCAGCTCGTGCAGGTTGGACATCATCTGGCAACCGTTGCACACGCCCAGGGTGAAGCTGTCGGTACGCTCGAAGAACGCTTGGAAAGCATCGCGGGCGCGGATGTTGAACAGCGCCGACTTGGCCCAGCCTTCACCAGCACCGAGCACGTCGCCGTAGGAGAAGCCACCGCAGGCCACCAGGCCTTTGAAGGTTTCCAGGTCGACCCGACCGGCGAGGATGTCGCTCATGTGCACGTCGATGGCATTGAAGCCCGCACGGTCGAACGCCGCCGCCATTTCCACCTGGCCGTTGACGCCCTGCTCACGCAAGATCGCCACTTGTGGGCGCACACCCTTCTTGATGTAAGGCGCAGCGATGTCCTGGTTGACATCAAAGCCGAGCTTGACGCTCAGACCTGGATTGTCTTCTTCGAGCAGGACGTCGAATTCCTGGTCCGCGCAGTCAGCGTTGTCGCGCAGGCGCTGGATCTGGTAGCTGGTTTCTGCCCACTGGCGTTGCAGCAGGCGACGGTCGCCCTTGAACAGCTCTTCGCCGGCCAGCTTGATCAGCACTTCGCCGTTGTTGATCGGCTGGCCGATCACTGCGACGCAATCTTCACCCAGGCCAGCCGCGCTGAACTGGGCCAGTACATCTGGGGTGGCATCTTGACGTACCTGGATCACCGCACCCAATTCTTCGTTGAAGAGGATAGCCGCGACTTTCTCGCGCTTGCTGGTCAGGGTGTCCAGCTCCAGGTCCAGACCGCAGTGGCCAGCGAAGGCCATTTCCAGCACGGTGGTAAGCAGGCCGCCGTCGGAGCGGTCATGGTAAGCCAGCAGATGGCCGTCGGCGTTCAGGCCCTGGATCACGGCGAAGAACGCCTTGAGGTCTTCGGCGTCGTCCACGTCCGGTGCCTGGGCGCCGAGTTTGCCGTGGGTCTGGGCGAGAATCGAAGCGCCCATGCGGTTTTTGCCGCGGCCCAGGTCGATCAGAATCAGGTCGGTCTCGCCCTTGTCCATGCGCAGTTGCGGGGTCAGGGTCTTGCGGATGTCGACCACTGGCGCGAAGCCGCTGACGATCAGCGACATTGGCGAGGTAACGCTCTTCTCGGCGCCCTCTTCGCTCCATTTGGTCTTCATCGACATGGAGTCCTTGCCGACCGGAATGGTCAGGCCCAACTCCGGGCACAGCTCCATGCCGACAGCCTTGACGGTGTCGTACAGGCGGGCGTCTTCACCCGGGTGACCGGCGGCGGACATCCAGTTGGCCGACAGTTTGATGTCGGACAGCTTTTCGATGCGCGAGGCGGCCAGGTTGGTCAGGGTCTCGCCGATCGCCATACGGCCGGACGCCGGGGCGTCGAGCAGTGCCAGCGGAGTGCGCTCGCCCATGGCCATGGCTTCACCGGTGTAGACGTCGAAGCTGGTGGCGGTGACGGCGCAGTCGGCCACCGGCACCTGCCACGGGCCAACCATCTGGTCACGGGCAACCAAGCCGGTGATGGTGCGGTCGCCGATGGTGATCAGGAAGCTCTTGCTGGCCACTGCCGGGTGACGCAGGACGCGCTCGACCGAATCTTTCAGTTCCAGCACGCTTGGGTCGAAGTCATCGCCCAGCTCCGCTTCGCGGGTGACCGAGCGGTGCATGCGTGGCGGCTTGCCCAGCAGCACATCGAGCGGCATGTCCACCGGGGTGTTGCCGAAGTGGCTGTCGGTCACGGTCAGGTGCGGCTCTTCGGTCGCCTCGCCGACGACAGCGAACGGGCAACGCTCACGCTCACAGATCGCCTTGAAGCGCTCGAAGTCGCCAGCGCTGACGGCCAGCACATAACGCTCTTGGGATTCGTTGCTCCAGATTTCGTGCGGGGCCATGCCCGGCTCGTCGTTGGGCACGTTGCGCAGCTCGAAGCGGCCACCACGACCACCGTCGTTGACCAGCTCGGGGAAGGCGTTGGAAATACCACCGGCGCCGACGTCATGGATGAAGGCGATCGGGTTGTGCTCGCCCAGCTGCCAGCAGCGGTCGATGACCTCTTGGCAGCGGCGTTCCATTTCCGGGTTCTCGCGCTGTACCGAGGCAAAATCCAGGTCAGCCGAGCTGGCACCGGTAGCAACCGACGACGCCGCGCCGCCGCCCAGGCCGATCAGCATGGCCGGGCCGCCGAGCACGATCAGCTTGGCGCCGACGGTGATCTCGCCTTTCTGCACGTGGTCTTCACGGATGTTGCCCAGGCCGCCGGCAAGCATGATTGGCTTGTGGTAGCCGCGGACTTCTTCGCCGTGCGGGGTGTTGATCGACTGCTCGAAGGTCCGGAAGTAACCGGTCAGCGCCGGACGGCCGAACTCGTTGTTGAAGGCAGCGCCGCCCAACGGGCCTTCGACCATGATATCGAGGGCGTTGACGATGCGCTCAGGCTTGCCATAAGCCTTCTCCCAAGGCTGTTCGAAGCCTGGGATGCGCAGGTTGGACACGGTGAAACCGGTCAGGCCAGCCTTGGGCTTGGCACCGCGACCGGTCGCGCCTTCGTCACGAATTTCGCCACCGGAACCGGTGGAAGCGCCGGAGAACGGCGAGATGGCGGTCGGGTGGTTGTGCGTCTCGACCTTCATCAGGATGTGCACCGGCTCCTGCACCGCGCCGTACTGGCGGGTCTCAGGATTCGGGTAGAAGCGACCGGCCACGGAACCGACGATCACCGAGGCGTTGTCCTTGTATGCGGACAACACGCCTTCGCTGTGCATCTGGTAGGTGTTCTTGATCATGCCGAACAGGCTCTTGTCCTGCGCCTGGCCGTCGATGTCCCAGCTGGCGTTGAAGATCTTGTGCCGGCAGTGCTCGGAGTTGGCCTGGGCGAACATCATCAGTTCGATGTCGTTCGGGTTGCGCTTGAGACCCTGGAAGGCAGCGACCAGGTAGTCGATCTCGTCTTCGGCCAGGGCCAGGCCCAGGTCGAGGTTGGCTTGCGCCAGGGCGTCGCGCCCGCCAGCGAGGATGTCTACCGAGGTCATCGGCTTGGGCTGGGCGTGGCTGAACAGATCGCCCGCCTCTTCCAGACGGCCCAGCACGCGCTGGGTCATGCGGTCGTGCAGCTCGGCGGCGACCACTGCGGCATCGGCGTCAGACAGGTTGCCTGCCACGTAGTAGGCGATTCCGCGCTCCAGGCGCTGGATGTGCTGCAGGCCGCAGTTGTGGGCGATGTCGCTGGCCTTGGAAGACCATGGCGAAATCGTGCCCAGACGCGGTACCACCAGGAACAGGCGGCCACTTGGCTCCTGCACCGGGACGCTCGGACCGTACTTGAGCAGACGGGCCAGCACCTGCTGCTGGTCAGCGGTCAACTCACCGTCGACTTCGGCGAAGTGGGCGAATTCGGCATACAAGCCGGTAACAGCGGGGACTTTCTGGCTCAGTTGCTCGAGTAGCTTACCGTGGCGAAAGGCAGAAAGGGCAGGAGCGCCGCGCAGGATCAACATCGTCGGGACAGCCTCAGGAAGGGGTGTGCTTAGAGGCCGTGCATTCTAGCGTAATTTCACGCGTTTCGGCACCCGCTCTAAGCCAATGCTGCCGGGCGGCCGAACCGGACTTCGGGGTCAGAAAAACCACCTCTTGATCGAACGTGCACGCGGCCCCTGAGGGAGCGGGTTTGGCTGAGAATGGGTCAATGCATTGGCCGCCGCCTACGCCGGTAAACCCGCCCCCATGGGCTCCGCGAGCCGAGATCAGGCTGAAACCGCTAGCAGACCAGCCAGCTATTGTCGAGATATGGCGCGGGCTGCCCTTTGCGTATACTGCAACCTATGTTCGCCCACACTGCTTTGCGCCAGCGTTGCGCCAAATGGCTCTTCGCAACCGGACTCTTCCTGATGCTCGGTGCCTGTGTTGAAAAACCCAGCACCCTCGAACGCGTCAAGGAGGACGGCGTGCTGCGCGTGATAACCCGCAACAGCCCGGCCACCTACTTCCAGGACCGCAACGGCGAAACCGGCTTCGAATACGAACTGGTCAAGCGCTTTGCCGATGACCTGGGGGTCAAGCTTGAGATCGAGACCGCCGACAATCTCGACCAGTTGTTCGATCAACTGGGCAAACCATCAGGCCCGGTGCTGGCCGCCGCTGGCCTGGTCAGCAGTGAAAAACGCAACACCCAGGCGAAGTTCTCCCACCCCTACCTGGAAGTCACCCCACAGGTCATCTACCGCAATGGCCGCTCGCGCCCGACTCAAGCCAAGGGCCTGATCGGCAAGAAGATCATGGTGCTCAAGGGCAGCAGCCATGCAGAACAGCTGGCGGCGCTGAAAAAGCAGTTTCCTACCCTTGAATATGAAGAGTCCGACGCGGTCGAGGTGGTCGACCTGCTGCGTATGGTCGATGAGGGTCAGATCGACCTGACCCTGGTGGATTCCAACGAGCTGGCGATGAACCAGGTCTACTTCCCCAACGTGCGCGTGGCCTTCGACCTGGGCGACAGCCGCGATCAGCGCTGGGCAGTGGCTGCTGGTGAAGACAACAGCCTGCTCAACGAGGTCAACGAGTTTCTCGACAAGGCCGAGAAAAACGGCACCCTGCAACGCCTGAAAGATCGCTACTACGGCCATGTCGACGTTCTCGGCTATGTCGGCGCCTATACCTTCGCCCAGCATTTGCAGCAACGCCTGCCAAAGTACGAGAAGCACTTCAAGGCCTCGGCCAAGGTCGAAGAGGTCGACTGGCGCCTGCTCGCGGCGATTGGCTACCAGGAATCGATGTGGCAGCCGGAGGTCACCTCCAAGACTGGCGTACGCGGCCTGATGATGCTGACCCAGCGCACCGCCCAGGCGATGGGCGTGTCCAACCGCCTGGACCCCAAGCAGAGCATTACCGGTGGCGCCAAGTACTTCATGCTGGTCAAGGAACAGCTCGACGACAGCATCAAGGAGCCAGACCGCACCTGGTTCGCACTGGCCGCCTACAACGTCGGCAGCGGCCACCTGGAAGATGCGCGCACCCTGGCCAAGCGCGAAAAGCTCAACCCGAACAAGTGGCTGGACGTGAAGAAGATGCTTCCGCGCCTGTCGCAGAAACAGTGGTACAGCAAGACCAAATATGGCTATGCCCGCGGCGGTGAGCCGGTGCACTTCGTGGCCAACATTCGCCGTTACTACGACATCCTGACCTGGGTGACCCAGCCGCAGCTTGAAGGCCAGGTAGCCGAGGGCAGCTTGCATGTGCCTGGGGTCAACAAGGACAAGCCGGCGGAACAGTCACCGCCGATGTGAGGCGCAGCGGTTGTGTGGCCGCTACCCCGCGAAAGGGCCGGCACAACCTCGATCACCGTAGCCTCTTACACCTTCGCCCGGCGCGCCTTGAAGAACTCGCTCAAGATCTGCCCGCACTCCTCGGCCAGCACCCCACCCTCGAACATCACCCGATGATTGAGAAAGCCCTGGGTAAAGAACTGCCCCTGGCTCTGCACGATCCCCGCCTTGGGCTCCAGCGCGCCATACACCACCCGCATCACCCGCGAATGGACGATCAGGCCCGCACACATGCTGCACGGCTCCAGGGTCACGTACAGGGTGCTGCCAGGCAGTCGATAGTTGCTGGCCGCCGTGGCTGCCGCGCGAATCGCGACCATCTCGGCATGGGCACTGGGGTCGCTATCGATAATCGGCCGATTGAAGCCGCTGCCGATGACCTGGCCGTGTTGCACCAGCACTGCGCCCACCGGCACCTCACCCAACGCCGCGCCCTCGGCAGCCAGTTGCAGGGCCAGACGCATGAATTCCTGATCACGGCTGCGATCGATGATCTGCGGGCGCATCAGACCACCGCAATCGCGGCCATCAGGCCGGTTTCCATGTGGTCGATGACATGGCAGTGGAACATCCAGGTGCCCGGGTTATCGGCCACCAATGCGATCTGCGCACGCTCGTTCTTGCCCAGCAGGTAAGTGTCGGTGAACCACGGCTCGGTGATCTTGTGGCGATTGGAGCCGATCACCTTGAAAGTCATACCATGCAGGTGAATCGGGTGCTGGTACTGGGTCATGTTCTTCAGTTCGAAGATGTAGCTCTTGCCCTTCTGCAACGTGGCAATCGGCCGCTCGGCGCAGGTCTTGTCGGTAATGTCCCAGGCCTGGCCGTTGATCTGCCACAGGCTCGGCGGCTTGCCGTTCTCGGTGCCGACCGACACCTTGCCAGCCCACTCGAAATTGAAGTTGAGCTTCTCGGCATTTTCCAGGTCCGGCTCGGCAATCGGGTTGGCCGGCAACGCGGGCGGCCAATCGCCTGGTGCCTCGGTAGTCGCCACCGAACGCAGGGTGCCCAGGCGTACGAAACCATCACGCAAGGAGATTTCTTCACCCGCCTCAGGAATACGGATGGCCAGGCAGATACGCATGCCCGGACCCAGCCAATAGTCTTTCTTCAGCGGCCGCGGGGTGATCGGGTTGCCGTCCAGGGCATAGATCATCGCCTCGCAGTTGCCACGCAGGTTGATCCGGTAGGTCCAGGTGTTATCCAGGTTCAGCAGGCGTACCCGCACCACTTGGCCAGCGGGCAGCTCAGTGACTGACTCGGCCTGGCCATTGATGGTGATCAACCGCCCCGCCGTGCCGTTGCGCGCTGCCTCACGCGGTACGCTAAAGGGCATCCAGCCGCCCTGCTCGTCCACGTGCCAGGTCTTCAGGCTCAAGGTCCGCTCGTGAACAAATCCGGTGGGCTCGCGCTCCTCGACGATCAACGGCCCGACCAGGCCGCGACCAAGCTCTTCGGAGCTGGCGACGTGCGGGTGGTACCAATAGCTGCCAGCATCCGGCACGCGGAACTTGTAGTCGAAGAACTCGCCCGGCTTGACCGGCAGTTGCGACACATAGGGCACACCGTCCATTTCCAGCGGCAGGCGGATGCCATGCCAGTGAATGGTGGTTTCTACCGGCAGGTGGTTGATGAACCGCACCCGCAGCCAGGTGCCCTGGCGTACCCGCAATTCGGTACCCGGCACCGACGGACCGAACGCCCAGGCCTCGCTCTTGAAGCCAGGTACCAGCTCGACCTCGAGCGGCGCGGCGATCAGCTCGTAGTCATGTCCGGCATTCTCGTCCTCGACCTTGCCCAGCCAATAGCGCACTGCGCCTCCAGCGCCCAGGCCAACCAGGACCAGGCCGGTCAGGCCCTTGAGCATTTGTCGACGGGTTAAGGACATCGGTGCAGGTACCTCTTATGCGCAATCAGTCTGCCAGCAGTGGCCGGCGATGAAGGGCGAATACGATACACCTGCAAGTGAGAAAGATTAAGTGAAGTGTTGTCGCGGCAGGTCAATCGCCGTCACGGATCGAGCACAGGGACGAAACACAGAACAGAACAGCACAAACAACAAGGGCGCCTTGCGGCGCCCCTGTGGCTCAACTCACTCCCACTCGATGGTGGCAGGCGGCTTGCTCGATACGTCGTAGGTCACCCGCGAGATGCCTTCGATCTCGTTGATGATGCGGCCGCTGACGGTCTCCAGCAGCTCGTACGGCAGGTGCGCCCAACGAGCGGTCATGAAGTCCACGGTCTCGACCGCACGCAGGGCAACCACCCAGGCGTAGCGACGGCCATCACCCACCACACCCACCGACTTGACCGGCTGGAACACCACGAAGGCCTGGCTGGTCTTGTGGTACCAGTCAGCCTTGCGCAGCTCTTCGATGAAGATGTGGTCAGCGCGACGCAGCAGGTCGGCGTATTCCTTCTTCACTTCACCGAGGATACGCACGCCCAGGCCTGGGCCTGGGAACGGGTGACGGTAGACCATGTCGTACGGCAGGCCCAGCTCGAGGCCGATCTTGCGTACTTCGTCCTTGAACAGTTCGCGCAGCGGCTCGACCAGCTTGAGGTTCATCTCCTCCGGCAGGCCACCGACGTTATGGTGCGACTTGATCACGTGAGCCTTGCCGCTCTTGGCGCCTGCCGACTCGATCACGTCCGGGTAGATGGTGCCCTGGGCGAGGAACTGGATGTTCTCCAGCTTGCTGGCTTCGGCATCGAACACGTCGATGAAGGTGCGGCCAATGATCTTGCGCTTCTTCTCTGGATCCGCCTCGCCAGCCAGGTTACCCAGGAACTGCGCTTCAGCGTTGGCGCGGATTACCTTGACGCCCATGTTCTCGGCGAACATAGCCATCACCTGCTCGCCTTCGTGCAGGCGCAGCAGGCCGTTGTCGACGAATACACAGGTCAGCTGGTCGCCGATGGCGCGGTGCAGCAGCGCGGCAACCACCGAGGAGTCGACGCCGCCGGACAGGCCGAGCAAGACGTTGGCCGAACCCACCTGCTCACGCACCTGGGCAATGGCGTCTTCAACGATGTTAGAGGCCGTCCACAGCGCTTCACAGCCGCAGATGTCGAGGATGAAGCGCGACAGGATGCGCCCGCCCTGCTTGGTGTGGGTCACTTCGGGGTGGAACTGCACGCCGTAGTAGCCACGCGCATCGTCGAACATGCCGGCGATCGGGCAGCTTGGCGTGCTGGCCAGCACGTGGAAGTTCTCTGGCATCTTGGTGACTTTGTCACCGTGGCTCATCCACACGTCCAGGCCGAATACGCCGTCATCGTCGATGTGGTCTTCGATGCCGTCGAGCAGGCGGCTCTTGCCGACTACGTCAACCCGGGCATAGCCGAATTCGCGCAGCTCGGAACCTTCGACCTTGCCGCCCATTTGCTCGGCCATGGTCTGCATGCCGTAGCAAATGCCCAGCACCGGTACGTTGAGGTCGAAGACCGCTTGCGGGGCACGTGGGCTGTTGGCTTCGTGGACAGACTCTGGGCCGCCAGCGAGGATGATGCCGCGCGGGTTGAATTCGCGGATCGCTTCATCGTCCATGTCGAACGGGTGCAGTTCGCAGTAGACACCGATCTCGCGCACGCGGCGGGCGATCAGCTGGGTGTACTGGGAACCGAAATCGAGGATCAGGATGCGGTGAGCGTGAATGTCGAGGGCCATGACTCAATCTCGTCAGTGGAAATCGGAAACGACACGGGGCTGTCGTAACAGCCCCGCTTGCTAGTGATGCTGGAAGCCTCAACCTACGCGGTAGTTTGGCGCTTCCTTGGTGATCTGCACGTCATGCACGTGAGACTCGGCCATGCCGGCTCCGGTGATACGTACGAACTCAGGCTTGGTGCGCATCTCTTCGATGGTCGCGCTGCCGGTGTAGCCCATGGACGAACGCAGGCCGCCCATCAGCTGGTGGATGATCGCAGCCAGCGCGCCCTTGTACGGCACACGGCCTTCGATGCCTTCCGGAACCAGCTTCTCGGCACCGGCCGAGGAGTCCTGGAAGTAACGGTCCGAGGAGCCCTGCGCCTGCGCCATGGCACCCAGCGAACCCATGCCACGGTAAGCCTTGTACGAGCGGCCCTGGAACAGCTCGACTTCGCCCGGCGCTTCTTCGGTACCGGCGAACATCGACCCCATCATCACGCACGAAGCGCCAGCGACGATGGCCTTGGACAGGTCACCGGAGAAGCGGATACCGCCGTCGGCGATCAGTGGCACACCCGTGCCTTCAAGCGCAGCAGCGACGTTGGCGATGGCGCTGATTTGCGGCACGCCGACGCCAGCAACGATACGGGTGGTGCAGATCGAGCCTGGGCCGATACCGACCTTGACCGCGTCAGCGCCGGCTTCTGCCAGGGCCTTGGCCGCAGCGCCGGTGGCGATGTTGCCACCGATGACCTGGACTTGCGGGTAGGTCTCCTTGACCCAACGAACGCGATCGATCACACCTTTGGAGTGACCGTGAGCGGTATCCACCACCACCACGTCGACGCCAGCAGCCACCAGGGCCGCTACGCGCTCGCCGGTATCCTTGCCGGTACCGACGGCAGCGCCGACGCGCAGGCGACCTTGGTCGTCCTTGCTCGCCAGCGGGTAGGCCTTGGCCTTCTCGATGTCCTTGACGGTCATCATGCCCTTGAGGCTGAACTTGTCGTCGACGATCAGCACTTTCTCGAGGCGATGCTTGTGCAGCAGCTCGCGCACTTCGTTCTTGTCGGCGCCTTCGCGGACAGTGACCAGACGCTCTTTAGGCGTCATCACATCACGCACCTTGGCGTCCAGACGGGTCTCGAAGCGCACGTCACGGGAAGTGACGATACCGACCAGGTCGCCGTTCTCCAGCACTGGAACACCGGAGATGTTGTTCAGGCGAGTCAGGTCGAACAGGTCACGCACAGTGGCGTCGGCGTCGATGGTGATCGGGTCCTTGACCACGCCAGCCTCGAACTTCTTGACCTTGCGTACTTCGCCGGCCTGTTGCTCGATGGTCATGTTCTTGTGGATGATGCCGATGCCGCCTTCCTGGGCCATGGCGATGGCCAGGCGCGCTTCGGTGACGGTGTCCATGGCAGCGGAGACCAGCGGAATGTTCAGTTCGATGCCACGGGTCAAACGGGTCTTGAGACTGACTTCATTAGGCAGTACCTCAGAATAACCAGGTACAAGGAGGATATCGTCGAAGGTCAGGGCTTCTTGGCTGATACGCAGCATCGCGGGGGCTCCCGGGCGGGAAAAATGGAAGCGCGCCATTATACTCATGCACGGCGCGCCACTCAATGCAAAATAAGGGCCTTCGGTCAGGGTTATGGCAGTTTTACCTGCACAACCGCCACCTTCTGGTCGAGCCAGTCGGCGAAGGCGTCGAGGAAGGCCGGGGTAAAACCGGCCTCGCCCCAGTTGTTGAAGATGAATCCCAGGTTGGAAAAGGCACATGGCTGGAGGAACAGGAAGCCATTGATGTCATCTTCGAAACCGCACAGCGGGCAGGTGAAGTTATCGCTCACCGCCGGCATCCACTCCTCCAGGCTCTCGAACAACGGCTCGCCGACTTCACGTCGGCACTCCGGGCAACCGGCCTCCTCGAGAAAGCCTTCGAGGGGGGTATAGATGCAGCGCTTGAGCATCACTTCCAGGCCATTGACCGGCTGATCGAAGGGCAGCTTTTCTGGGTGCAGGGCGATCTTTCGGGCACCTGCGGCCAGGGCATAGCCCATGCGGTTGCCGGTGCGACCGCAGGTGCTCAGTTGCTCTTCGACGATTTTCTCGCGTACCAGCCAGCGCAGGATCGCTCGGGCGCGGGCTTCATGCACCGGCACAGTGGACAGTTTGGGAACGATGATGCTCTGGGTGTTCATGAACAAGGCGGGCCTGGGGACTTCGGTAATGCTGCAATTCTACCGCCTGCTCAGCCGCTCAGGTAGCGACCAATCAACGCCAAGCCGCTGGCCAGCACCAGCCAGGTGACCAGACGCACGAAAGCATCACGCGATAATTTCAGGGTTAGCCGCCGCCCGAGCCACAGCCCGATGAACATCACCGGCAACAAACAGGCGGCGAGCAACAACAAGCGGCTATCGGCGTACACCCCGGCGATCAGGAACAACGACAGGCGTACCACCGTGCTGCAACTGATCAACGCACTCTGCGTCGCCCGCGCCTGCTCCTTGGATTCAAGCCGTGCATTAAGGTAGATCGCATACAGAAAACCTCCACTGCCAAACAGCGCCCCGAACAGCCCGCCGACAGTGCCCATGGGCGCCGCCCAAAGGCCGCGCAGACGCGCTGGGCGCACCTTCACCGCCAGGCTATAGACGGCATAGAGACTGATGAACAGGCCCATCAATAACAGCAGAAAGTCCGACTTGAGCTGCAACAAGAAGATCACGCCCAAGGTGCAACCCAGCGCCATGAACGGCAGTAGCCGCAGCAGTTCATCCCGCGCCACTGCCTTGCGTGCCGGCAGCCAGTTGCCGAACGCAGCGACGAAATCCAGCAGCACCAACAACGGGATGATCTTCGCCAGCGGCATGAAGTGAATCAACACCGGCCCGGCGACCAACGCCGTACCGAAGCCGGCGATGCCAAAGACGATGTAGGCGACGCCGACACCCAGCAGGATCGGCAACCAGTCGAGGGTAGAGAAAGGCAGTTGGGCAAGCATGTGCAGATTTCCAGAAAGGACAGGCAAAGGTTAGCCAGCCACGAGCCATGCCGACTAATATGGCTTTCTCCATTCACTCATCTCGAAAAAGCATGACTTCCATTCGCCAGTTGCGCTACTTCGTGGAAATCGCCGAGTGCGGCAGCTTTAGCGCTGCCGCCGAACGGCTATTCATCGCCCAGTCGGCATTGAGCCGACAGATCAAGGAGCTGGAGCAGCAGCTCGCTACGCCGTTGTTCGAGCGCACGGCGCGCCTGCCCCGGCTAACGGCGGCCGGGCAGGTGTTTCTCGACCGTGCGCGGCAACTGTTGGCCGACCTGAACAAGGCCGAACGCCTGGCCCAGGAAATTGGCCAAGGGCTGCGTGGCAGCCTGCGGCTCAATCATTCCAGTACGGTGCCGTTGACGGGTCGATTACTGCAGCGCCTGGGTGGATACCTGGAAGACAATCCAAACGTTTCGCTGGAGATTGCCCAGCAGTCCTCTGAAGCGCAGCTGGAGGATATTGCCCAGGGGCGCCTGGAAATCGGCCTGCTGCGGTTACCGGTGCTGCGCCAGCACGAGGGGGTTGAGATTCACCCTTTGTTCAGCGAGCCGCTGCTGCTTGCGGTCGCGGCCAATCACCCATTGGCTGAGGCAACCTGCGTGCAACTTGGGCAATTGTGCGATCAACGGTTCATTTCCATCCCGCATCGCCAGCGGGGCGGATTGAGCTATCTGTCGGCCTCACTGTGCATGCAGGCGGGATTCTTTCCGCAGGCGGCGCAGGTGGTTTCGCGCAAGACCACCCAGCTGCAGTTGATCCAGGCAGGGTTTGGCGTGGCGTTGTTGCCTGAGTGCATGCGCGATCTTGCGCCGCCCTCGGTAGCCTTTGTGCCATTGCAGGAGGCGTGTAGCAGCACGGTAGCGCTGGCGTGTCGGCGGCAGCCTGGTGATCTGGTGGGGAAGTTTTTACAAGCGATGCGTGGATGAATTTTTCACGACTCGGTGTTGGGGCTGCTTTGCAGCCCCAGGCTTCTGGGCTCAAGCCCATTCACCCGTCAGTACGGTGCATCTGGACGACTTGTCCTTTATCATGCCCGGCATGATCAAAGACCCTTTCGAACGACTCGGCCTGGACCGCGAGGTCCTCACCGTCAGCCAACTGAACGGCCGCGCCCGCGTGCTGCTCGAAGATGTGTTCCGCAACGTCTGGGTAGAAGGCGAGATTTCCAACCTGGCCCGCCCGGCATCCGGCCACATCTATTTCACCCTCAAGGACAGCGGCGCCCAGGTGCGCTGCGCCTTGTTCCGGCAAAACGCCGCCCGCGTGCGCCAGGCACTGCGCGATGGCCTGGCGGTGCGGGTGCGTGGCAAGGTGTCGCTGTTCGAAGGGCGTGGCGACTACCAACTGATTCTCGACACCGTCGAACCGGCCGGTGATGGCGCGCTGCGCCTGGCTTTCGAGGCGTTGAAAGAAAAGCTCGGCGGCGAAGGCTTGTTCAGCGCCGATGGCAAAAAGCCCCTGCCCGCCCATCCGCAGCGCATCGGCATCATTACCTCGCCGACCGGCGCGGTGATCCGCGACATCATCAGCGTATTCCGCCGCCGCGCACCGCAGGTCGAGCTGAACCTGATCCCCACCGCAGTACAGGGCCGCGAGGCGATCAACCAGATCGTCCGCGCCCTGCGCCTGGCCGACAGCCGGGGTTTCGATGCGCTGATCCTGGCCCGTGGTGGCGGCTCGCTGGAAGACCTCTGGTGCTTCAACGAAGAAGCCGTAGCGCGCGCCATAGCCGCCTGCGTCACGCCCATCGTCAGCGCCGTAGGGCATGAGACCGACGTGTCGATCAGCGATTTCGTCGCTGACGTGCGCGCCCCTACGCCCTCAGCCGCCGCCGAGCTGCTGGCCCCGGACAGCAGCGGCCTGCAATTGCGTCTGGATGGCCTGCAACGCCGCCTGCTGCTGCGTATGCAGAACCGCCTGAGCCACGACCGCCTGCGCGTCGAAGGCCTGGCCCGGCGCCTGCGCCACCCAGGCGAACGCCTACGCCAACAGGCCCAGCGCCTGGACGACCTGGACATGCGCCTGCGCCGCGCCTTCATGCTCACCATGAAGCAGCGCCACGAGCGCCTGGGGCGGCTCGACATGCGCCTGTCGGCCCAGCATCCGGGACGTGCCCTGAAGCTGCTCAGCCAGCGCTTGGACAGCCTCGCCGAGCGCCTGCCACGGGCCATGCGTGAAGTGCTCAAGGACCGCCGCCAGCGCTTCCAGGCCCAGTTGCAGACCCTGCAAGTGGTCAGCCCCCTGGCGACTCTGGCGCGCGGCTACAGCATCCTGCTCGATGACCGCGGCCACGCCATCCGCAGTGCCGCCCAGACCCGCAACGGCCAACGCCTGACTGCCCGCCTGAACGAGGGCGAACTGCAGGTGCGAGTCGAAGACAACCACCAGACTCCGGTCACCCTCTCGCTACTGGACTGACACATGCCGCGCCTGTTCGCTCCCCTGCTTGCCCTCTCCCTAGCGCTCCTTACTAGCGTTGCCCAGGCCAGCTACATCACCCGCACGCTGAACAAGCCAGTACCGGGCGGCGTCGCCGTGGTCAACCTGGGGCCTGGCGCCAGTGCGCCGGAGGCTCGTTTCGACGGCAAGCCGGTACTGGTGGTCAAGGAGCAAGATGCCTGGCTGGCGATCGTCGGCATCCCGCTGACGCAAAAGCCCGGCACGGCCACCCTGAGCCAAGGCACACGCAGCCTGCCCTTCACGGTCGGCAGCAAGAAATACCCCGAGCAGCACATCACCCTTAAGAACAAACGCCAGGTCAACCCGAACCCGGCCGACCTCAAGCGCATCGACCGCGAGCTGGCCGAGCAGATCAAGGCCTACCGCAGCTTCAGCCCTAACCTGCCGAGCAACCTGATCCTCGACAAGCCGGTTAGCGGGCCGCTGTCGAGCAAGTTCGGTGTGCGTCGGTTCTTCAACGGCGAAGAACGCAATCCGCATGCAGGCCTGGACTTTGCCGTCCCTGCAGGCACCCCGATCAAGACCCCGGCCAATGGCAAGGTGATTCTGGTGGGTGACTACTTCTTCAATGGCCGGACCGTATTCGTCGACCATGGCCAGGGCTTCATCAGTATGTTCTGCCACATGTCGAAGATCGACGTGCAGCCCGGGCAGCAGCTGCGCCGCGGTGAAGTGGTTGGCCGAGTGGGCTCCACTGGCCGGGCCACCGGGCCGCACATGCACTGGAACGTCAGCCTGAATGATGCGCGGGTGGATCCGGCGATCTTCATCGGCGCATTCCAGCCCTAGACCCCGTTGCCCTCTGCGCGGATAAACCCGCTACTCGACCGCTCCTGGGCAGGCCGAGCAGCGGCTTGCGCCATCCAATTACACCGCGCAACCAGCACCGACCATAACCAGAAATATCGCGACAAAATCTCGCCAATCCGCTTTTTTTAAGCATTCCTCTCAATTTTTCTCGAAGGCTTGCCATCCTTCACCTCTGTGGTTAGGGTTGAAGGCATGAAAACCTCTACCACCCTCATTCTGCTCCGCCAACACCGCAGCCTCTGCCTGGTCAGTGCACGACTACCAGGGTGAATCGCGTCGCCTCGCCTTTTCATCTCGTTATCGTTCGGCAGGCCCGATCTCGGCCGCACACTAAAGGAATACTTCCATGACCATGCTCAAAGACCCTTCGAAGAAATACCGCGCCTTCCCGACCATCGATCTGCCCGACCGCACCTGGCCGTCCAAGGCCATCACCGAGGCGCCAATCTGGTGCAGCTCGGACCTGCGTGATGGCAACCAGTCGCTGATCGAGCCGATGGACGCGGAGAAGAAGCTGCGGTTCTGGAAGACCCTGGTGCAAGTCGGCGTGAAGGAAATCGAGGCATCGTTCCCTTCGGCCTCGCAGACCGATTTCGACTTCGTGCGCACCCTGATCGAAGACGGCCACATCCCTGACGACACCACCATCCAGGTGCTGACCCAGGCCCGTGAAGACTTGATCGCGCGGACCTTCGAGTCCCTGCGCGGCGCCAAGAAGGCCATCGTTCACCTGTACAACGCCACCAGCCCGTCGTTCCGTCGCATCGTCTTCAACCAAGACAAGCAAGGCGTGAAGGACATCGCGGTGAACGCGGCCAAGCTGTTCGTCAAATACGCCGCCCAGCAGCCGGAAACCCACTGGACCTTCCAGTACTCGCCAGAGACCTTCAGCGCCACTGAGCTGGAGTTCGCCAAGGAAGTCTGCGACGCGGTCATCGAGGTGTGGAACCCGACCCCTGAGCACAAGATCATCCTCAACCTGCCAGCCACCGTGGAAGTGGCCACGCCGAACGTCTACGCCGACCAGATCGAATGGTTCTGCCGCAACGTCAATCGCCGCGACAGCGTGATCATCAGCCTGCACTGCCACAACGACCGTGGCACCGGCATCGCGGCGACCGAGCTGGGCCTGATGGCCGGTGCCGACCGCGCCGAAGGCTGCCTGTTCGGCAATGGCGAACGGACCGGCAACGTCGACCTGGTGACCTTGGCCCTGAACCTGTACACCCAGGGCATCGACTCCAAACTGGACTTCTCCGATATCGACGGCGTGCGCAAGGTGGTTGAAGAATGCAACCAGCTGCCGGTGCATCCACGTCATCCGTATGTCGGCGACCTGGTCCACACCGCGTTCTCCGGATCGCACCAGGATGCCATCCGCAAAGGCTTCGCCAAGCAGCAGGAAGGCGAACTGTGGGAAGTGCCGTACCTGCCGATCGACCCGGCCGACATCGGCCGCAGCTACGAGGCGGTGATCCGCGTCAACAGCCAGTCGGGCAAAGGCGGCATCACCTACCTGCTCGAGCAGGAGTACGGCATCAGCCTGCCGCGCCGCATGCAGATCGAATTCAGCCAGGTGGTTCAGGGCGAGACCGACCGCCTCGGCCTGGAAATGACTGCCCAGCAAATCCACGGCTTGCTGCACAAAGAGTACCTGCAAGCCAACTCGCCTTACGCGCTGGTCAGCCATCGCCTGCAGGAAGAGAACGGTCATAGCGCGGTGGAAGTGGAAGTCGCCGGTGAAGGCGAAACCACCCTGCACTGGCGCGGCAAGGGCAACGGCGCCCTGGAAGCATTGGTCGCCGGCCTGCCGATTGCAGTGGAGATCATGGACTACAACGAGCATGCCATCGGTGCTGGGACCAACGCCAAGGCCGCGGCCTACATCGAACTGCGCGTGGCCGGTGGCCGTCCGGTGCATGGTGTGGGGATCGATGAGAACATCACCACTGCCAGCTTCAAGGCACTGTTCAGCGCGCTGAACCGTTCGTTGAGCCAGCAGGAAGCAAAAGCCGCCTAATTAGCCTGCTCTAGCGAAAAAGCCCGTATCCCTGGATACGGGCTTTTTTATTACATGCGCTTTAATAAATAAACCCATGCACTGACATGGATCAACACTCTGTTTATTGAACCTCTTTAGTGCACTTTAATTAGCCAAAACATGTCGCGATAAATCTTTCGAAATATGCAGCAAACAACATACAATAATGGCCGTGTGCCACCAAACAACAACAGCATTGCACACATGTGAACCTGAAACTGCCCTACCCACATGAGGCCTGAAGCAATGCTGAATAATGCGCCGCTTCGTCTGAAGCTGTTGTTGATCGTACTATTCCCTCTCCTGGGCTTCCTGATGCTTTGCGGCCTGAATATCGCCGAGAACTACAAGACCCTGCGCGACATGCAAGCCACCGTCGCAGCCAGCAGCACCGTCGAGCGCCTGAGCCAGTTGATAACTACCTTGCAGCGCGAGCGTGGCGCCAGCGGCGTATTCATCGGAAGCCAAGGCAAGAGCATGGGCGATCGCCTTGGCCCCTTGCGCGGCGATAGCGACAGCGCCATCGCCGCCCTGCGTGAATTGCCAGCAACCGGCAACGATCACAATACCTTCCTCGAAGCGATTGCCCGCTTGAAAGAAACCCGCGGGCAAATCGATAGTTTGGCCATCGACAGTAATGAGTCCGGCGCCCGCTATACCGGCATGATCCAACAGTTGATCGGTTATACCCAACTTCTGGAAAGTCGCGTCAGCGATACCGCTGTGGTCCATGCCTTGGGCGCACTCAATCAATTCATCGAACTCAAAGAACGCGCCGGGCGCGAACGGGCATTGCTGGGGATTGTGTTTAGCCAGGACCGTTTCAATGAAACCCTGTTCTCACGATTCAGCCGCAACCTGGGTGAACTCAGCGCCTATACCGATGGCTACCGGCGTAAAGCGACTGCCACAGGCCTGAGCCAATTCGAAGAGCGCCAGCGCACCACAGCAGCGCTGGAAGTGGCTCGAATCCAGAAGCTGGCCTTTGAAACACCCTTGGGCCAGCCACTGGGCGTCAAGCCAGAAACCTGGTTCGAGACGTCGACCCTACGCATCGACCAACTGAGCGAAGTCGAACGTGCCCTGGCGGCCAACGTCGGTCAACTGGCCGAACAAGCACGCCACACTGCCGCCCGTGCCTTGTGGCTGACCCTCGGCGGTATCCTCATCGCCCTGGTGGCCGTGGCCCTGTTGTCGTGGCTGATCATCCGCAGCATCGGCAGCGCCGTGCGTGATATCAATGCCACCCTGGAGAGCCTCGCCCAGCGCGACCTGACCGCCCGGGCCAAGTACCGCAGCAAGGACGAGTTCGGCCAGATCGCCAGTAACCTCAACCGCATGGCCAACCAGATCACCGAAATCGTTCAGGAAATTGGTAATGCCACCGCTCAGGTTGCCACCGCCGCGGAACAGTCGTCCGCCGTCACCCTGCAAACCAGCCGCAGCGTCGAGCAGCAGCGCCAGAGCACTGAGTCGGTGGCCACTGCGATCAACGAAATGAGCGCCACGGTGCGCGACGTCGCCCACAGCACCAATGACGCCGCGAACCTGTCGCAGCAGATCCACACCAGTACCGAACAAGGCCGCGCAGAGATCGAAACGACCATCGCACTGATCCGCGAACTGTCGAACCAGGCGCAGCAGACAGCGACGATCATCGATGAGCTCAAGGATGAAAGCGACGCCATCACCTCGGTACTGGATGTGATTCGCGGGATTGCCGAACAGACCAACCTGCTCGCGCTCAACGCCGCCATCGAAGCGGCGCGTGCTGGCGATCATGGGCGTGGCTTTGCCGTAGTCGCTACCGAAGTGCGCACCTTGGCGCAACGAACCCAGGAATCGACCGGCAACATTCAGCAGATGATCAGCAACCTGCAGGCAGGCTCGGACCGCGCCAATGCCTCGATGCTGGAAACCCTGGGCAAAGCCCAATCAGGGGCCGAGCGAATTGGTCGAGCGGGCGAGCTGCTTGGGGAAATTGCCGAAGGCGTGGCCAGCATCAATGACCGCAACATCCAGATCGCTTCGGCGGCCGAGGAGCAGAGCGCGGTATCCGAAGACATCAGCCGCAACGTCAACGAGATCAACGACCTGGTCATCCAGGTCAGCGCAGGGGCGCAGCAGACGGCGGTGACCAGCCAGGAACTGGCCCGCCTGGCGGAGTTTCAGCAGCAGTTGGTGGGGCGCTTCAAAGTGGCGTGAGCCTGACTGCTTGAGGCGAGCAGTACCGGCCTCAATCGCGGGGCAAGCCCGCTCCCACGAACAGTTGGGTGAAAGGGTATCTTGCGTGGGAGCGGGCTTGCCCCGCGATGAGGCGGCACAGCCAACACAAAACCTGCAGACAAAAAAAGGGGCGCCGACCAAGCGCCCCATAAGCCGTGTAGCACACAACGAATTCGTTTCAGTCGAGCAACGCAATCGCCTCAGCGCTGCACTCGGTGATCCGCGCCCAATCGCCGTTCTTGATCCAGCTGCTGTCGAGCATCCAGGTGCCACCCACGCACATCACATTGGCCAGGGCCATGTAATTGCGCACGTTGGCGGTATTCACGCCACCGGTGGGGCAGAAGCGAATATCGCCAAACGGCCCGCCAAAGGCCTTGATCGCCGCGACACCGCCGCTGATCTCCGCCGGGAACAGCTTGAAGCGCCGGTAACCGAGGGCGTAGCCCATCATGATCTCCGACGGCGTGCTGATCCCAGGCAACAGGGGGATATCGCTCTCGACACCGGCCTGGAGAATGTCCGGGGTGATGCCGGGCGTGACGACGAACTGGGCACCGGCCGCCTCGACCGCAGCGAACATGCTGCGATCCAGCACAGTGCCTGCACCAATGCACAGCTCAGGACGCTGCTCGCGCAGAACTTGAATGGCCTTCAGGCCATGCGCCGAGCGCAGGGTCACTTCCAGCGTGCGAATACCGCCAGCGGCCAGGGCATCGGCCAGCGGCAGGATGTCTTGCTCACGGGCGATGGTGATCACCGGCAAGATGCGCGCCTGCTCACAGATTTCGTCGATCCGTGCGGTTTTCTCGGCCATCGAGAGCAAAGGCTGTGGGCGTTCAAGGGTGGTCATGACAGTGGATCCTTGGCTCATGGGCACCAGTAGATGTCCAGGGGGTCGTGAAGAAAGGCGCGAATCGGCATTTCGGTAGTGTCATCGGCGGCCAGCGCGGCGCGCAGGGTAGCGAGTTTGCCTTCGCCT
This sequence comes from Pseudomonas sp. NPDC088890, assembly GCF_044900155.1. Lineage (NCBI taxonomy): Bacteria > Pseudomonadati > Pseudomonadota > Gammaproteobacteria > Pseudomonadales > Pseudomonadaceae > Pseudomonas > Pseudomonas sp. NPDC088890. The sequence goes on from NZ_JBJDNG010000016.1 coordinate 68,749, forward strand.
TGCACCGCCAGCGCGATGAAGCCAGCGCTGGCCAGCAAGGCGCGGGTCATCGACAGGCGCTGGTGCGGCACGCTCGGGGCGAGCATGGGCAGAATCCGCCGCTCGCCGATCTTGCCCAGGCCTTGGCGCAGCAGCGGGCTGGCCGGGAACAGCGAGGCGGTATGGCCATCGTCACCCATGCCCAGCACCAGCACATCGATCGGCGGCAGCTCGGCCAGGGCCTGATCGGCAAGCTCGGCAGCAGCGTCCAGGCTCGGCGCCTGCTGGTACAAGCCCATGAAGCGCGCCTTGCCCGCCTCGCCCTTGAACAGGTGGCGGGCCAGCAGGCCGGCGTTACTGTCAGGGTGCTCAACCGGCACCCAGCGCTCGTCAGCCAGGCTCACAGTGACCTTGGACCAGTCGAGCTTCTCGCTCGCCAATCGCTCAAGAAATGGCACCGGGCTGCGCCCGCCAGAGAGCACGACACACGCCTGCCCTTTGCCAGCGATAGCCTTACGCAAGCGCTCGGCAACATCGCCGGCCAGCGTCGCGGCCAGGGCCTTGGAATCGGCCAGGGCGTGGGTTTTCACCCCCCCTGGCAGTTTCAATTCAGATATCGCCATACCACGCCCTCCCATCCCGTGTGATCAGTGCAATCGAGCTCATCGGCCCCCAGGAACCTGCCGCATAGGGCTTGGGAGCGTCACCGGCATTCTTCCAGCCGGCGATCAGCTGATCGCACCATTTCCATGCATATTCGATCTCGTCCTTGCGCACGAACAGGTTCTGGTTACCGCGCATCACTTCCAGCAGCAGCCGCTCGTAGGCATCCGGAATCCGCGCACTGCGCCAGGTATCGGAGAAATTCAGCTGCAGCGGGCCACTGCGCAGTTGCATGCCCTTGTCCAGGCCCTGCTCCTTGGTCATCACCCGCAACGAGATACCCTCGTCCGGTTGCAGGCGGATGATCAGCTTGTTACCGATCTGCAAACGCTGTTCCGGGGCGAAGATGTAGTGCGGGGTTTCCTTGAAGTGGATGACGATCTGCGACAGCTTGCCCGGCATGCGCTTGCCGGTGCGCAGATAGAACGGCACCCCCGACCAGCGCCAATTGCGGATGTCGGCGCGCAGGGCAACAAAGGTCTCGGTGTCGCTCTGGGCGTTGGCGTTGTCTTCTTCCAGGTAGCCGGGCACCGGCTTGCCATCGCTGTAGCCGGCAATGTACTGGCCACGCACCACGGCGGTGCTCAGGCCTTCACCCGTGATCGGCGCCAGGGCCTTGAGCACCTTGACCTTCTCGTCGCGGATGCTGTCGGCGGACAGGTCACTGGGCGGGTCCATGGCGATCAGGCAGAGCAGCTGCAGCAGGTGGTTCTGGATCATGTCGCGCAGCTGGCCGGCCTTGTCGAAATAGCCCCAACGGCCTTCGATGCCGACCTTCTCGGCCACGGTGATCTCCACGTGGCTGATGGAATTCTGGTTCCACTGGGTTTCGAACAGGCTGTTGGCAAAGCGCAGGGCAATCAGGTTTTGCACGGTCTCCTTGCCCAGGTAATGGTCGATGCGATAAACCCGGCTTTCCGGGAAAAACCGCGCCACCGCGTCGTTGACCCGGCGCGACGACTCAAGATCGTGACCGATGGGCTTTTCCAGCACCACACGGGTGCGCTCGACCAGCCCGGCTTTGTCGAGGTTCTCGCAGATCGCACCATAGACCGCTGCGGGCGTGGCGAAATACGCGATCAGCGGCAGGCTGCCCGCCGCTTGCTCGGCCAGGGCCTGATAACCCTCGGGCTGGAGGAAGTCCAGGTGCAGGTAGCTCAGCCGCGCAACGAAGCGCTCCAGCGCCGCCGCCTCGATGTCGGCATCCGGTACGTAGCGGCGCAGATGGGCTTCGATGTTAGCCAGGTGCTGCTCGCCATCGCCCGGCTCGCGGGCCAGCGCCAGCAGGCGCGAGTCGGCATGCAGCAAGCCGGCGCGGTCGAGCTGATAGAGCGCGGGGAACAGCTTGCGCAGTGCCAGGTCGCCAAGGGCGCCAAACAGGGCAAAGGTGCAAGGTTCAACACTGATCGCAGCCATGATGTTGGTTCTTTCCTAAAGTTGGCCTAGGAATATCGTTTTCAACGGCAGTTTTCAAGAGGTAATGTAGTAAAAACCACAACATTACCGACAAGTGTTACAGACAAGTGGTAGATCAACCCCTACCGACAGTACGATAGACAACACTGCAAAAAGCCTGCTGCACCGCCAGCCGGCTGTCTTCTCGACCCAAGGACACACCATGGACCGCGTGCGCAACCTCCTGGAACAGATCCAGGGACGCCTCGACGAGCTGAACAAGGCCGAACGCAAAGTCGCCGAAGTCATCCTGCTCAACCCTCAACAGGCGACTCGTTTCAGCATCGCCGCTTTGGCCCAGGCGGCCAAGGTCAGCGAGCCGACCGTCAACCGTTTCTGCCGCTCGTTCGGTGTCAGCGGCTACCCCGAGCTCAAGCTGCAACTGGCGCAAAGCCTGGCCAGTGGCGCCGCCTATGTCAGCCGCGCGGTGGAGGCGGACGATGATCCGGCCGCCTACACCCAGAAGATCTTCGGCAGCGCCATTGCCTCGCTCGACAGTGCCTGCCAACAGCTCGACCCGCAACAGATCAGCCGCGCCGTGGACATGATGATCCAGGCCCGCCAGATTCACTTCTTCGGCCTGGGCGCCTCGGCCCCGGTGGCCCTCGACGCCCAGCACAAGTTCTTTCGCTTCAACCTGGCAGTGTCGGCCCATGCCGATGTGCTGATGCAGCGCATGTTGGCCTCGGTCGCCCATACTGGCGACCTGTTCGTGATCATTTCCTACACCGGGCGTACCCGCGAGCTGGTCGAAGTGGCGCGCCTGGCCCGCGAAAACGGCGCCTCGGTGCTCGGCCTGACGGCTGCCGGCTCGCCACTGGCCAACGCCTGTAGCCTGAGCCTGCACATCCCACTGCCGGAGGACACTGACATCTACATGCCGATGACCTCGCGGATCATCCAGCTGACCGTGCTCGATGTGCTCGCCACCGGCATGACCCTGCGCCGCGGCGTCGACTTCCAGCCGCACCTGCGCAAGATCAAGGAAAGCCTCAACGCCAGCCGCTATCCGATCGAGGACGACGAGCTCAATTGAGCCGGTGCGCCTGCAAGCGCAGGTGCGCGCGCTGCCCCGGCGCCAAACTCAAGCCCTCGCCACTGCCGCTGGCGGCTTCGACGCAGACAAACCCCCGACTCTCGCGCCCGCTGACGCCCATCAGCGGGCGATTGCCGGGGTGCCAAACCACCGTGTCGTCGCTGTCGCCGGTATCGATGCACAGCTCGCGCTGCCAGGCCGGGTCATGCAGCTGTACCCGCGGCGTGCCCGGATAGACCTTCTGACACCCACCCTTGACCTTCAACGCGCCGTTCTCACGGCAGGCCTGGCGATTCAAGCGGTCGTAGCCGTCGATATCTTCCAGCCCAGATAGCGCTATCTCGGCAACGTTGCTGATACGCCAATAGGCCAGCAGCGCATGGCTCAGCTGGCAAGGTTCGCTGTCCTGATGCTCGGTGCTCAGGCTCAGCTCCATGCGATTGCCAAGCCGGGCGTGCAGGTCGACCTGCCAATCGCACAGGTCCAGCCGCCACTTGAGGGTCACGCCTTCCTCGTCCTCGCAGCTATCTACCAGCTTCCAGTCGAGCAGGCGTGCCCAGCCATGGGCCGGCCACAGGTCTTCGCTGGGATGGCGGCCATACCAGGGCCAGCACACCGGCACCCCGCCACGAATCGCCCCGACCTGCGGCCACTGCTCGGCACACCACAACCAGGGTCGCTCGCCGGCCGGTTGAAAGTGCAGCAGTTGAGCGCCCTGACGGCTGAAAACGGCCTGGCAACGGGGGTGATCGATGATCAGCACATCGCGCTGCTGGTAACGCTCCCACTCGAACGTCGGCCTGGGCCGTTGCGTGGAAAAGAAGCGATGTAGCGGATGTTCAGGCATGGTTCCAAAGCTCTTGTTGTTTGAGATAGCGCTGTCTCGACCTAAGCCGCGCTACCACTGATGACCAGTGGTAGCGGGATAGCCAAGAATGGATGGCGTAAATTTACAACAATTTTCCTTAGAATGACGACTGAATCTTCAGGCCTGCGACCAGCGCGTTATCCACTTCATCGACCCCGCCGGGGCTTTTGATGTATTGCAGGTTGGGCCGCACCGTCAGCCAATTGGTGACATGGAAGCCGTAGTACAGCTCGGCGTTGTACTCGGTGCGCTGCAGCGGGACGAAGCCTGGGTTGTCGTAGTCATTGATGCCGCTGCTGGCATTGAGCTGCTCGGCGCGCTTCTTGACGTCGTCGTTGACATGAATCCGGGCAATACCGAAACCGATGTCATCCTTGGGCCGGGCATCGAAGGCGCCTTTATAGACCAGGCCGACTTGCTGGTAGTTGTCGACCACGTTGGTGGCCTTGTCATGCACGGTGAAGTTGGCAAACAAACTCAGCCCGCGATTGACGTCGCCACCGTGGGCAGTGACCTGCTGCTGCGCCACCACCCACCAGCCGTGCTTACTGGAGTGCGACTTGAAGCCCTCGCCAGTGATGCCCTGCGGGTTGCCGTTGACATCCTCATAGACGTCGTCAGCCTTGGCCGTGCTGTAGTAGTAGCCCAGCCGGTATTCGCCAGGCAGGCCATTGACCTTGGGCGACCAGACCATTTCCACCGGCAGGATCGCGCCCTTGGTGCCGCTGCCGCTGAGCTTGAAGCCATTACCGGTCTCAAGGTTGGAGGGGTTCTGTTCGAACGCGCCGACCTGAACGAAGAACTCCGGGGTGATGTTGTATTTGACCCGCAGCGCCCACTGGCTGACCGGCCAGTTGTACCAGATGCCACCCACCCAGTTACCGACCTGCGAGCCGCAGAACGCCAGGTTCTGGAAGTCGCAGGGGAAGCTGTTGAAATCTTCGCCTTCACCGAAGCGGCCGAATTTCACATCCAGCGCACCATCGAAGTATTTCTGCTTGATCCACATCTGGGTCAGCCGCCAGGTCTGGCCACGCCCCCACACTTCCTGCACCGAGCTGAACTGCCCGGCACGGGGGTCGCTGATGCGGTCATTGGACAGATTGCGCCCGCTGCGCTCGGTGATCGCCAGCTTGAACTCGGTATCGCCCCAGCCGAGGATCTTCTCCAGGTCCAGGTGCATGCCTAAGGCGAACTGGTCGCTGTAGCGCGCGGTCTTGTCGTCGTTGTAGCCGCCATTGAGGTTGCCAGCCACTTCGCCGACATAGTCGAGGGTGAAGTCGTAGCCCTTTTCCAGCAGCTCGGTACGAGTGCCGCCCCAATCGCCGGTCATCCATTTCGATTCGCTGGAAAAGGCCTCGGCGGCCTGCGCGCCGCTGCTGCCGACCACAGCCAGCAAGGCCAGCGAACCCAAGGTCCTGATGCGTTTGCGATGTTCCATCCCTTTGCGTCCTCTTTTCTTGTTTTTTAAGTAGACGATCTATCGGCCCTTGAAGCGAGCCACATTGTCCTTGTGCGGCGCAGCGGCACTGGACAAGTCCAGGCGCTCACCGCTTTGCGCGTCGAACAGCAACACCCGCGCCGGATCGAACTGCAGGTTGAGGCTGTCGCCAATCTGGCAGGCGACATCCGGAGCCAGGCGACAGCAGACCTTGGTCTGGTTGAGGGTGACGAACACCAGCAGGTCAGGCCCGGTAGGCTCGGTCACCTGCACCTCGGCGCGCACTGCAGGCAGGCCGTTGCCCTCGCCGCTACCCAGGCTGATCTGCTCGGGCCGCACACCCAGAATCACCTCACGCCCCTCGAAGGCGTCGGTGGCCGCGCCCAGTGGCAGCTCACAGCGCGCCTGGCCGCTGTCGAGCAAAGCCAGCAGGCGGCCGTCTTGGCGGGTCAGGCGCACCGGGATGAAGTTCATCGGCGGCGAGCCAATGAAGCTTGCGACAAACTGGTTGGCCGGATCGTTATAGATCTGCTGCGGCGTCCCGAACTGCTGGATGATGCCGTCCTTCATCACTGCCACCTTGTCGCCCAAGGTCATGGCCTCGATCTGGTCATGGGTGACGTACACCGTGGTGGTCTTCAGGCGCTGGTGCATCAGTTTGATCTCGGTGCGCATCTCGACCCGCAGCTTGGCGTCGAGGTTCGACAGCGGCTCGTCGAACAGGTAGATCTTCGGCCGCCGCGCCAGCGCCCGGCCCATCGCCACCCGTTGCTGCTGGCCACCGGACAACTGGCCCGGCTTGCGCGTCAGCAGATGCTCGATCTGCAGCAGCTTGGCCACCCGCGCCACCTCCTCGTCGATCGCCGGCTGGGGCAGCTTGCGAATCTTCAGGCCGAAGGCGATGTTGTCGCGCACGTTCATGGTCGGGTACAGCGCGTAGGACTGGAACACCATGGCAATGTCGCGATCCTTGGGGCTCATGCCGCTGACGTCCTGCTCGTCGATCAGGATCGCCCCGCCACTGATACTTTCAAGGCCGGCGATGCAGTTCATCAAGGTCGACTTGCCGCAGCCGGAAGGGCCGACCAGGATCAGGAACTCGCCATCCTTGATCGACAGCTGGATGTCCTTGAGCGTGTCCGGGACGCCGGTGCCGTAGGTCTTGTTTACATTGCGAAGTTCGAGCGTTGCCATGACTTACCCCTTGACAGCGCCGGCGGTCAGCCCGCGCACGAAATACTTGCCCGCCACTACGTAGACCAGCAGGGTTGGCAGCCCGGCGATCATCGCCGCGGCCATGTCGACGTTGTATTCCTTGGCCCCGGTGCTGGTGTTGACCAGGTTGTTCAGGGCCACGGTGATCGGCTGCGAATCGCCGCTGGAGAACACCACCCCGAACAGGAAATCGTTCCAGATCTGGGTGAACTGCCAGATCAGGCAGACCATGATGATCGGCGTCGACATCGGCAGGATGATCCGCCCAAAGATGGTGAAGAATCCGGCGCCATCGAGCCGCGCCGCCTTGACCAGGGCATCGGGAATGCTCACGTAGTAATTGCGGAAGAACAGCGTGGTGAAGGCCAGACCGTAGACCACATGCACCAGCACCAGGCCGCTAGTGGTGCTGGCCAGGCCCAGCTTGCCCAAGGTGAACGAGGCCGGCAGCAGCACGGTCTGGAACGGCAGGAAGCAGCCGAACAACAGCAGGCCGAAGAACAGCTGCGAGCCGCGAAAACGCCACATCGACAGCACATAGCCGTTGAGCGCACCGAGGGTGGTGGAGATCAGCACCGCAGGCACGGTGATCATGATCGAGTTCCAGAAGTACCCGCTGACCGTGGCCCAGGCCTTGACCCAGCCAATGCCGGTCACCACCGTCGGCCAGCTCAGCAGGTTGCCCGAGCCGATGTCTTCCGGGGTTTTGAAACTGGTCAGCAGCATTACCACCAGCGGCACCAGGTACAGCAGTACAGCGCTCAGCAACACCGCGTGAATGGCGATGCGGCTCAGGCTCAGCGCCGGTTTGTCGAGACGATTAGTCATGGCGCTTGGTCCTCAATTCCGAGTACAGGTAAGGCACCAGGATCGCCAGGATCGCGCCGAGCATGAGGATCGCGCTGGCCGAGCCCATGCCCATCTGGCCGCGGCTGAAGGTGAAGGAATACATGAACATGGCCGGCAGGTCGGAGGAGTAGCCTGGGCCACCTGCAGTCATTGCCGCGACCAGGTCGAAGCTCTTGATGGCGATGTGCGCGAGGATCATCAGCGAACTGAAGAACACCGGCCGTAAGCTCGGCAGCACCACTTGCCAGTAGATCCGCGGCAGGCTTGCGCCATCGATCTGCGCAGCGCGGATGATCGACTGATCGACCCCACGCAAACCGGCCAGGAACATCGCCATGATGAACCCCGAAGCCTGCCAGACCGCCGCGATCACCAGGCAATACACCACCCGGTCGGGGTCGATCAGCCAGTCCAGGCGAAAGCCCTCCCAGCCCCAGTCGCGCAGCAGCTTGTCCAGGCCCATGCCGGGGTTGAGCAGCCATTTCCAGGCGGTCCCGGTGACGATCATCGACAGCGCCATCGGGTACAGGTAAATGGTGCGGATGAAACCTTCGCGGCGAATGCGCTGGTCGAGCAACACCGCCAGCAACACGCCGATCGCCAGGCTGATGCCGATGAACAAGCCGCCGAACACCAGCAGGTTCTTGCTCGCCACCCACCAGCGGTCGTTATCGAACAGCCGGGCATATTGGGCAAGACCGGCCCACTTGTAGGTGGGTAGGAAGGTCGAGGTAGTGAACGAGAGAACGAACGTCCACAGGATGTAGCCGTAGAAGCCCACCAGGATGATGAACATGCTCGGCGCCAGCACCAGTTTTGGTAGCCAACGCTGCAAGGCGTCCAGGGGTGAGGCCCGCAGTTGGGCGGTCAAGGTAGTCATGATTGCGATACCTGTCAGTCAGTGATGCCCCTGCAAGAGCGCTTATTGCCTAGGCAGCGCGATCCCTGTAGGAGCGGGCTTGCCCGCGAAGAGGCCGGCCCGCTGCCTCAGTGGATGGCAAGGGCAAGTTGCAGCAGCGATGGCTTCAGAGGCGTGTTATTGCGCCGCCTTGATGGCTGCACCGAGCTTCTTCGCAGCATCCGCAGGATCGGCCTTGGGGTCATTGATGTAGTTGGTCACCACATCGAAGAACGCCCCTTGCACCGCCAGGTTGGTCGCCATGTTGTGCGCCATGCTCGGTTGCAGGCCACCATTCTGGGCATCGGCAAGGAAGTCCTTGGCCGAGGTTTGCGCGCAGGCATCGAAGCCATGCTTGGCCATGTCGGCGAGCAGGTCCTTGCGCACCGGGATCGAGCCTTTGTTGGTGCTGAACAGCTTCTGGAAGTGCTCGCCCATGACCACCTTGGCGATGTCCTGCTGGCCGGCGGAAGTACCGGCATCCTTCTGCTTGAACACCACCAGCGAGTCGATGTTGTAGGTGAAGGCTTTGTCGGTGCCAGGGAACGGCACGCACTGGTAATCCTGGCCGGCGACCTTCTTGGCCAAGGTCCATTCGCTCTTGGCCCAGTCGCCCATGACCTGCATGCCGGCCTTGCCATTGATGACCTTGGCCGCCTCTAGGTTCCAGTCCTGGCCTTTGCCGTCGGCATCCATGTAGGTCGCGACTCGCTTGAGCTCGGTCAGCGACTTGACCATGTCCGGACCGGTCAGGGTGGCGTTATCGAGGTCGACGAAGGCTTTCTTGTAGCCGTCCGCCCCCATCACCGACAGCACTACCGCTTCGAATACGGTGCTGTCCTGCCACGGCTGGCCACCATGGGCGAGCGCAATGAAGCCTGCGGCCTTGAGCTTGTCGCCAGCGGCATAGAATTCTTCGAGGGTGGTCGGCGGTTTGTCGATACCGGCTTTCTTGAACACTTCAGGGTTGATCCACAACCAGTTGACCCGGTGAATGTTCACCGGCACCGCCACGTAGTCACCGTCGAACTTGACGGTGTCGGCGACCTTCTTCTCCAGCAGAGCGTCCCAGTTTTCAGCCTTGGCTACATCCTTGAGCACGTCGCTGTCGAGCAGCCCGGTTGAGGCCCAGTCCTGGATATCCGGCCCCTTGATCTGGGCGACGCCTGGCGGATTGCCGGCGACTGCACGGCTTTTGAGCACCGTCATGGCCGTTGCACCGCCACCGCCTGCAACTGCGCCATCTTTCCAGGTGAACCCATCTTTCTCGACCTGGGCTTTGAGTACGTCGACCGCGGCTTTCTCGCCGCCCGAAGTCCACCAATGCACCACTTCCACGCTGCCTTTGGAGTCGGCGGCCAGGGCGCTGAGGGGGAATAACGAGGCAAGAGAGATCGCGGCGGCGAGGCGGAGAGTCGAATTCATCGGAGTACCTTTCTTGTTGTTATGCAGTGCAAGACTGACGCTTGCGTTGCAGAGCAGTGTAATAACGCCTTGGCTGGCGCCAGGTAACGAAGCGCTGTGCGAATGTCATCACTTGGTTACATTGGCCTGGGCAAGTGCAGTAGCCAGGCTGGGCGCCAGCGGCAAAGCAGGCAGCAGCACGGCCTGGTAGGCATGGTAGAGGTCGGGTTTGCCGCCCCAGATGCTGGCGCTGGGCCGATTGCCTGGGTCCAACTCGTGGTGCCAACTGCCAGCGGCGCGGTCGATCAAGTGGCTATCGATGAACGCCCAGAAGCAGTGGTACCAGCGCTGGTAATGGGCCTCGCCGGTGCGCCGCCATAACGCTGCTGCGGCGGCGCTGGCTTCGGCGTGGGTCCAGTGCAGACGCTGGCGCACTACGGGGCGCTTCTCCCAATCCAGGGTATAGACGATGCCTGGGGCGCCGTCGGCGTGCCAACCGTGTTCACAGGCGCTGTCGAACAGGCCACTGGCGGCGGCCAGCAGCCACTCAGGCGTGGTCAGGCCGGCCAACTGGCGCGCGGCCTCCAGGTGCAGGAGCAAGCGTGACCATTCGAAGCCGTGCCCGGGGGTGATGCCATAGGGACGAAAGCCATCGGCAGGGTTCGCCGCGTTGTACTGCGCCAGTGCTTGCCAGCGCGGGTCGAAATGCTCGATGACCTGGTAACCGTTGGCCCGCGCCTGGCCTTGGATGATGCGTTCGACGATCCTCAGCGCGCGGTCCAGCCAGACGCTGTCGCCGGTGACATCGGCCAAGGCAAGGAACGCCTCGGTGGCGTGCATGTTGCTGTTAGCGCCGCGGTAGGCTTCCTCCTGCTGCCAGTCGCGGCTGAAACTTTCACGCAGGGCGCCCTCCGTTTCGCTCCAGAAATGCCTTTCGATGATCTCGCTTGCCGCTTGTAACAGCTGCGGCGCAGCAGTGCTGCCGGCGACTACTGCGGAGCTGGCCGCCAGGGCGACGAAGGCATGCAGGTAGGCAGCCTTGCCGGTATCGCCATAGCGAGCGGGCTTGGCGTACCAACCGCCGAAGCGGGCGTCGCAGAGTGGGCCGCTGAGGGCCGCCACACCATGCTCGACCAGGGCCAAACAGCCTGGAATGCCTTGCACATGGGCCATGGCGAAGCAGTGGGTCATACGCGCAGTGATGATGGTTTCGGCGATAGCCTCGTTGGGCAAACGCCCTAGTGCATCGAGGCCGGCGAAGCCTTCGGCATGTCGCGAAGCCTTGGCGAATGAGACCAGCCGTCGACCTTCAGCCAGCAACCAGGTGAGATGTGCGGGCGAATCGAGCGAACGGGTGAGCGGAAATTGATCGGTGCGCATCGACCTGCTTCGTCCTTGTCGAGGACAGGCAACATGCCTGTCGTGCAGCGAGATTCTAGCCAGCGCCCAGTGGCCGCCGTGTCACGAAGGCTTGGGCGAATGTCACCTCGTGGTGACATTTTCTGGGCGTTGTAGTGTCAGGTCACTCAGGCGTACGTGGCAGACACAAGGTCACCCGCAGCCCACCCTCACGCAAATTCAACAGGCTCACCTCGCCACCATGACTGTGGGCAATGTTGCGTGCGATCCCTAACCCCAAGCCATAACCCTGTTGCTTGCCCGCCAGGCGAAAGTGCGGCTCGAACACCTGCTCCATCTGCTGCTGCGGCACGCCTGGGCCCTGATCATCCACCTGCAAGACGAACCCTTCGACGCCATCGATGATGCGCAAATGCGCGCGCTCGCCGTACTTGATGGCGTTATCGATCAGGTTACCAATGCACCGGCGCAGCGCCAGGGCCTTGCCTGGATAAGGCGCCTGGGCACTGCCCTCCAGGGTAATGCGGCCATCACCCAGATACGGCTCAGCCAGGATCTCCAGCATTTGATTGAGGTCGATCGGCTCGATATTCTCGTGAATATCGGTGTCCTTCACGCACTGCAAGGCACCTTTGACCAGCAGCTCCAGCTCATCCAGATCACGGCTGAACTTGGCTTGCTGGCGCTCGTCTTCGAGCAACTCGACTCTCAGCCGCAGGCGAGTGATTGGCGTGCGCAGGTCATGGGAAATGGCACTGAACAGCTGGCTGCGCTCCGTCAGGTAGCGACTGATGCGTTCACGCATGCTGTTGAACGCGCGCCCCACTTCGACCACTTCACTGCCGCCACCTTCGACCACCGGCGCTACATCGGCGCCCAGCGACAACTCTCGCGCCGCCCGCGCCAGGCGCTTCAAGGGCCGGCTTTGCCAATGCACCAGCAAGCCGATGAACAGCAACAGCAGGGCGGTGGTCAGGGCGATGAAACCCATCTGCTGACGGGGCAGCCGTTCGGCCTCAAGGCTGGTATAGGGCTCGGGCAGCAGCGAGGCGATATACAGCCACTCGCCCTGGCCCAGGCGAATCTGCGTCACCAACACCGGCGGATTGAGCGGCTCGAGGGTCAGCGAATAATGCGCCCACGAGCGCGGCAGTTCATCGAGCTTGAGCCCGCTGTTGAAGATGCGCAGCTCATCGGGGCTGACGAACTCGACGGACACTTCGATCTGCTGGCCGAGCCGCTCATGTAGCACCTGCTGGAACACCTCGATCACGGCCTGCTTGCGTGGGGTGATCGGCAGCACGGCCATGTCCAGCGGCTTTTCGTTGAGCGAAACGAAAAACCGCGTGCCGCCCATGCTGCGCAACTGGTCGAGCACCATTGGCCGGTAGGCCACTGGCAGCGAGCGAAAATAACTGACGCTGGCACTCATCGAATGGGCCAGGCTACTGGCACTGGCCCGTAGCCCCTGCAGCTGGCTGGCGCGCAGTTGCGCGACCCAGATCAGGCTCGACAAACCCTGGGCGAGCAGCACCACCAACAACGTCAGCAGCAGCATCCGCCCCAGTAACGAGCGCGGCAGCAGGCGCCAACGCCGCTCAGTTAGCGGGGCAGACATGTGCCGCCAACAAGTAGCCGCTGCCCCGTACGGTGCGAATCAAGCGCGGCGGCTTGTCGGTGTCGCGCAGGCGTGAGCGCAAGCGGCTGACCGCCATGTCGACGATGCGGTCCAGCGGCATCGGCTCGCGCCCACGGGTGGCATTGCCGATGGTGTCGCGGTCGAGGATCTGCTGCGGATTGTCGAGAAACAGCTTGAGCAAGGCAAAGTCGGCGCCGGAGAGGATCACCTCTTCGCCGTCGCGGTGGAACAAGCGGTGGCTGACGGTATCCAGACGCCAGTCGTCAAAGGCCAGCACTGCACTGCTCGGTGCAGCCTGGCCAAATTCGGCGCGGCGCAGCAGGGCCTTGATGCGGGCCTGCAACTCGCGAGGGCTGAACGGTTTGCCGAGGTAATCGTCAGCGCCCAGTTCCAGGCCGATGACCCGGTCGGCCTCGTCGGAGCTGGCGGTGAGCATGATGATCGGCACCCGCGACAGGCGCGGATGCTGGCGGACCCAACGGCACAGGCTGAAGCCGTCTTCGTCGGGAAGCATGACATCGAGGATCACCAGGTCGCAGGGTGCGCTGTCGAGGGCCTGGCGAAAGCCTTGGCCATCGGCTTCGGCACGGACCTGAAAGCCCGAGCGGCTGAGGTAGGTTTGTAACAGTTCGCGGATTTCCTGGTCGTCATCGACCATCAGGATCGATCGGGCGGCAGTGCTCACAAAAATCCCTTCCCCTGGTCAGCGCGGGTCTGAATGCCCGCTGTTGTTGTGTGACCGCTAGATGGGTCCGCTTTGCGGTCCTTCGCGGGCAAGCCCGCTCCCACAGGGCTCAGCGTGATCCTTGTGGGAGCGGGCTGGCCCGCGAAGGGCCGCAAAGCGGATCCAAGATATCAATGTTCCAACGTTTGCTGCAGAGCGACACCGGCCCCCAGCAAGCCGGAAAACTCAGCCGTCACCAACCATACCGGCACACCGCTGAAATACCCACTCATGCACCCCTTGTCGGCAAAACTCGCGGCAAAGCCACTGCCCAGAAACAACTCGGCAAAGCGCGGAATCACACCGCCAACGATATAAACCCCTCCTCGCGCGCCCAGGGTCAGGACATTGTTCCCCGCTACCCGCCCAAGGAACCGGCAAAACTGCTCGACCACCGCCAACGCCCGTGGCTCACCGGCCAAAGCCGCATCGGTGATCTGCGCCGGGGTCGTGTGCCGCTGGACCTCGTCATCCAAGGCACAGATCGCCTGATACAAGCGCACCAACCCACCACCACTGAGCACGGTTTCGGCACTGACATGGCCGATCTGCCGATGAATCTCCTGGTGAATGGCCGCCTCACGCGCGTTGCCCACCGGCAGGTCGACATGGCCGCCCTCCCCTGGCAACGCCAGCCAGCGCTGCTCACCCAAGCGCAGCAAACTGCCCACGCCAAGGCCGGTGCCAGGCCCGATCACCAGCGCCGGACGGCTCGGGTCGGCAGCACCGCCGCACACCTGGCGAAACTCGCCATCGCGCAGGCGGGTCATGCCCAGGGCCATCGCGGAAAAATCATTGATCAGTTGCAGGTGCTCGACTTGCAGGGTCTGGCAGAACGCCTTGCGGCTCAGCCGCCAGTGGTTGTTGGTGAAGCGAAACTCATCGCCATCCACCGGCCCAGCCACCGCCAGGCACACCGCCGCCAGGCCGCCACGGGCTATGCCTTGCTCACGCAGATAGGCTTCGATTGCCTGCTCGGGGCTGGTGTAGTCGGCGGTGGCCAGCACCTGCACGGCGTGCAGCTGGTTGTCGCGCCACAGGGCAAAACGTGCGTTGGTACCGCCAATGTCGCCAACCAGCAGGTCTTTCACTTGAGCTTCTCCAAGCCAGAGGTAAAGGCGCTGGCGCCCTGCTCGGCCGGGCTGAACGCCACACGCATGAAGCCGAACAGCTCGCGACCACAGCCCAGGTCATTGCCCAGCGGTGCGGCTGGCAGCTCGCGGCTGGCCAGTTCGTCGGCCGAGACCATCAACTGCAAGGTGCCTTCGACACCATCGACCCGCACGATATCACCATCACGCACGCGCGCTAGCGGGCCACCATCATAGGCTTCCGGGCAGACGTGAATGGCTGCCGGGATCTTGCCCGATGCGCCGGACATGCGTCCATCGGTCACCAGTGCCACCTTGTAACCGCGATCCTGCAACACCCCGAGGAACGGCGTGAGCTTGTGCAACTCAGGCATGCCATTGCAGCGCGGCCCCTGGAAGCGCACCACGGCGACGAAGTCGCGCTCCAGCTCGCCAGCCTTGAAGGCATCGGCCAGCGACTGCTGGTCATGGAACACCCGCGCCGGCGCTTCGACGACCTGATGCTCAGGCGCCACGGCAGAGACTTTCATCACCCCGCGGCCAAGGTTGCCCTCCATGACGCGCAGGCCGCCTTCAGCGGAGAATGGCCGAGATACCGGGCGCAGGATGTCTTCATCCAGGCTCTGCAATGGGCCTTCGCGCCAGACCAAACGGCCATCCTCAAGGAACGGCTCCTGGGTGTAGCGGCGCAGGCCGTGGCCTGCCACGGTGTTGACGTCTTCATGCAGCAGCCCGGCATCGAGCAGCTCGCGAATCAGGAACGACATACCGCCTGCCGCCTGGAAATGGTTGATATCGGCCTTGCCGTTCGGATAGACGTGCGACAGGGTCGGCACCACCTCGGAGAGGTCGGCCATGTCCTGCCAGGTCAGCTGGATGCCTGCTGCCTGAGCGATCGCCGGGAGGTGCAGGGTGTGGTTGGTCGAGCCGCCAGTGGCGTGCAGGGCGACGATCGAGTTGACCAGCGCCTTTTCGTCGACGATCTCACCCAACGGCATGAAGCTGCCGCTGGCCTTGGTCATCCGCGTCACTTGCTGCGCCGCCTCGGCCGTCAGGGCGTCGCGCAGTGGCGTGTAGGGGTTGACGAACGAGGCGCCGGGCAGGTGCAGGCCCATCACTTCCATCACCAGCTGGTTGGTGTTGGCGGTGCCATAGAAGGTGCAGGTGCCAGGGCTGTGGTAAGACTTCATCTCCGACTCGAGCAGTTCCTCGCGGCTGGCCTTGCCCTCGGCATAGCGCTGGCGCACGTCGGCCTTCTGCTTGTTGGAAATGCCCGAAGGCATTGGCCCGCCGGGGACGAAAATGGTCGGCAGATGGCCGAAGCGCAGCGCGCCCATCATCAGGCCCGGGACGATCTTGTCGCAGATGCCGAGCATCAACGCGGCATCGAACATGTTGTGCGACAAGGCAATCGCGGTGGACATGGCGATCACTTCGCGGCTGGCGATGGCCAGCTCCATGCCCGGTTCGCCCTGGGTCACGCCATCGCACATGGCCGGCACACCGCCAGCGAACTGGCCGACCGAGCCGATCTCGCGCAGTGCCTGTTTGATCTGTTCGGGGAAATGCAGGTACGGCTGGTGCGCCGAGAGCATGTCGTTATAGGCCGAGACGATCGCCACGTTGGCCGCGTTCATCATGCGCAGGCTGTGCTTGTCCTCGGCACCGCAACCGGCCACGCCATGGGCGAAGTTGGCGCACTGCAGGCTGGCACGCATGGGGCCATCGCTGGCCGCGCCACGAATCAGTTGCAGGTAGCGCTCACGGGTGGGACGGCTGCGTTCGGTCAGCCGTTGGGTGACCTCAAGGATGCGCGGGTGCATGTACTGGACTCCAGGCTGACTGTAAGGGTGGTCTGAAGCGGCATTTCCCCTCCAAACGATTGCGACCTAGGCTCAAGGTATAGGTGCCTGGTGCAACGCGGAAGAAGCTCGCCCGACCACTCGTTGTATGTTTAAACAAAATACTGCCATCAAAAGGGCTTGTTTTCTATCCCGCAACGCATAATCTTGTAATTCCAATAACAAAACCGTTTCAGTGAAGACGCTTTATTTGGCTACAGACCTTGTGCCACAGCCTTCACCCGACTGCCAGAGGTATTGCCATGACCCTTCGCATCGCCATCAACGGATTCGGCCGCATCGGACGCAACGTCCTGCGCGCACTCTATACCCAAGGCTACCGCCAGGACCTGCAGGTCGTCGCAATCAACGACTTGGGTGACAGCGCAATGAACGCCCACCTGCTCAAGTACGACAGCGTGCACGGCATCTTCGACGCCCAGGTCGAGGCCGATCACGAGAGCCTGACCGTCAATGGCGACCGCATCGCCGTCAGCGCCATCCGCAATCCGGCCGAACTGCCGTGGAAGGCCGAGGCAATCGACGTGGTGTTCGAATGCACCGGGCTGTTCACCGAGCGTGCCAAGGCCGCTGCTCACCTGAGTGCCGGCGCGGGCAAAGTGATTATCTCGGCGCCGGGCAAGGGCGTCGATGCCACCGTGGTGTACGGCGTCAACCATGACGTGCTGCGCGCCTCGCACCAGATCATCTCCAGCGCCTCGTGCACCACCAACTGCTTGGCGCCCATTGCCCAGGTGCTGCACCGTGAGTTCGGTATCGAGCAAGGCCTGATGACCACCATCCATGCCTACACCAATGACCAGGTGCTGACTGACGTCTACCACAGCGACCCGTTCCGCGCGCGCTCGGCGACCCAGTCGATGATCCCCAGCAAGACCGGCGCCGCCGAGGCGGTCGGCCTGGTCCTGCCGGAGCTGGCCGGCAAGCTCACCGGCATGGCCGTGCGGGTGCCGGTGATCAATGTGTCGCTGGTCGACCTGACCGTGAACCTCAAGCGCGAGGCCAGCGCCGAAGAGGTCAACCAGCTGTTCCTCGAGGCCAGTCGCCACTCTCGTGTGCTCGGCTACAACGCCCTGCCGCTGGTGTCGTGCGACTTCAACCACAACCCGCTGTCGTCGATTTTCGACGCCAACCACACCCGCGCCAATGGCCGCATGCTTAAGGTGTTGGCCTGGTACGACAACGAATGGGGCTTCTCCAACCGCATGCTGGATAACTGCCTGGCGCTGTGTAGCGCACGCTAGGCCCAAGCCAGGCGATGTGAGAGCCAGGGTACGTGGGGAGCGGGCTTGCCCCGCGATAGCGCCGTCAGATCCAGCGCTATCGCGAGCGAGCCTCTTCTCACCCAGCCGCCCGATCCCACCTCTGCAAACATCACCTTACCAATTCTTTACCTGAGCAAGGCTTGACCAATAGCATGGATGATAAGCATTATCATTCATCCGCATCGGTCAGGTTTCCCCGTGAGTCAGTCTCGCTTCAACACCGTTTTTCTCTCCCAGCGTCTCAGCCTGCTGCGTACGCTACAGGGCATGGTGGGCAACCCCAGCACGGCGGAAGACCTGCTGCAGGAGACTTACCTGCGGGTCACCCGGGCCTTGGGCGAGCGGCCGATCGAGCATCTGGAGCCGTTCGTCTTCCAGACTGCGCGCAACCTCGCCCTCGATCACTTGCGCGCCCGCCGGGTGCAGGCGCGGACCCTGGTCGACGACGTGCCCGAGCAAGTGCTGCACAACGTTGCCGCACCGGCCAGCAGCAGCGAGGACGCCGCCCACGCCGAGCAACTGCTCAAGCACCTGAGTGTAAGCCTCAGCCAGCTGACCTCGCGCCAGCAGCAGATTTTTATCCTCAGCCGCCTGCATGGCGCCAGCTACATGGAAATCGCCGAGCAGTTGAACGTCTCGGCCAGCACAGTTCAGAAGGAACTGAAACTGATCATGGCCATCTGCATGGGTGTAGCCGATCGACTCAAGTGAGCCGACCGCTCGCCGCCTGGGTTTGGCAAAGCGCTTGCCTTGCCCCGGCGCAGCCATGATCATTTGCAAAAAACGCTCATCGCAAGGATCACCCGTGACCGACCGCCCCGCCCCCCGCCCATCACCCGCCGGGCCCGATACCCGCGCCCGTGCCATGGACGAGGCGCTGGACTGGCTGGTGCGCCTGCAATGCGCCAACCAAGCAGACACCCATGAGTTCGAGGCCTGGCTCAGTGCCGCGCCGGAGAATGCCGAGGCCTACGTCGAAGCAGAGGCCTTGTGGAATGGCGCGCCCCTGCGCCAGGCCGCCGTGCAGATTCATCAAAGCCGCCGCAACGCCTTGAGCGCACGTGTTCGCCGCCACTGGAAACCGCTGGCGACAGCGGCAGTGCTGCTGGTCGGGCTGTTCACCTTTGGCAACCTGCCGGTGCGTTTGCAGGCCGATCACTTGACCGTGGTTGGCGAGCGCCAACGCTTGCAGCTGGATGATGGGGCCAAGGTCTTGCTCAACACCAATTCGGCGTTTGCCAGCGGTCTGCGCGATGGCCGGCCAGTCGCCCGGCTGCTGCAGGGTGAGGCGTACTTTCAGGTGAGCGGGGGCAGCCAATTACCTCTTGAAGTGCAAGCCGGACCGCTGCGGGCGCAGGTGCGCGACACTGATTTTGCGGTGCGTTACCTGGATGGCGAGGCGCAGGTTCGCGTGCAGCGGGGGGATGTCGACCTGCAGGCGGCGAGTGACCAGCGTATCCGGCTCACGGCCGGCGACAGCATCAGCGTTGGTCCGCAGGGCTTCGGTGAGCGGTTGCGGCCTGACATGCACAAGGATCTGGCCTGGGTCGATGGGCGGCTGGTGTTCGAGAACTGCCCGTTGAGCCAGGTGCTTGCCGAGGTGCGGCGGTACTACCCTGGGTGGATCATCAATCGCAATGATCAACTGGATCATGTGGCGGTGACCGGGAATTATCGGCTGGATCAGCCGCTGGAGACGTTGCGGGCGTTGGCTCATATGACTTCGGCGCAGTTGCATGAGTATCCGGCGGTGGTGATTTTGAACTGAGGTTGGGTTTGGGCTTGGGCTTGGGCTTGGGCTTGGGCTTGGGCTTGGGCTTGGGCTTTTAGAGGTTTGAGCATATCCATTGGCGAGGGTGGCGCTGAATCACCTTTCCGCCCTTACGGCGGGTCACTTTTGGTCGTGGCCAAAAGTAACCAAAAGCCGTGCGCTCCACCATCCGGCCCTCCGCTACGCTCCGGGTCCCCTCGCTTCGCTGCCTTCCGGGCCCGCGCGGCCTACGATTTGCTGCGCAAATCTACATCTCGCGCCTTCGGCTGCGCCGAAGGGTGCTACCGCACCTGGCCCTACAGACACCTACGCTCGGCCTCCTGAAGTCGCGAAGTTAGTGGCGGCGACTGGGCTGGCGTTATCTGGCGATAGTGGCAGGTGTGGTGGATAGTCGGACGCCATCGCGGGGCAAGCCCGCTCCCACGGGTACCGCCAGCCGGAAGTGCTGCGCGGTATCTGTGGCAGGTTTGGTGGATATTCCGGCCTCTTCGCGGGCAAGCCCGCTCCCACAGGTTCACCGCCAGCCGGAAGAACAGCACGGTACCTGTGGGAGCGGGCTTGCCCGCGAAGAGGCCGGAACAAACAACACAAAATAGAAAAATCAAAATTTGGCTTTGGCTTTGGCTTTGGCTTTGGCTTTGGCTTTGGCTTTGCTTCTGCGAGAGCGTAGCGATTCGCCTGCTCTTGATCTTCCTGCGCGCAAGTTCAGGCGACGTCGATTCGCGACTTCAGGAGGCTGAGCAGAGGCGCCTGGAGGGCCAGGTGCGCAGCACCCTTCGGCGCAGCCGAAGGCGCGAGATGTAGATTTGCGCAGCAAATCGTAGGCCGCGCGGGCCCGGAAGGCGCCGGCGCGAAGGGACCC
>NZ_JBJDNG010000017.1:0-1234 GCF_044900155.1 Pseudomonas sp. NPDC088890
CACAATACCTGTGGGAGCGGGCTTGCCCGCGAAGAGGCCAGCACAAGCACCGCCAACCCTTGCCACATCCAGAAACCATCAAGCCAGCAGACACCCCGCTATCTCGAGAACCCCACAATACCTGTGGGAGCGGGCTTGCCCGCGAAGAGGCCAGCACAAGCACCGCCAACCCTTGCCACATCCAGAAACCATCAAGCCAGCAGACACCTCGCTATCTCGAGAACCCCACAATACCTGTGGGAGCGGGCTTGCCCGCGAAGAGGCCAGCACAGCCACAGCCAACCCTTGCCACATCCAGAAACCATCAAGCACTCGCGACCTCCATGTGAGCCGCTACTTTCCAGGAGGTATTCACTTTCAAGGAAGATCCAAATGTCCCTCGCCGAGTCCTATCTACTTCGCCGTGGTCGCTTTTCCGAGCCAGGCAGACGCTATCTGTTGACCACCGTCACCTCCCAGCGCAATCCGCTTTTTCGTGACTTTCACAGAGCTCGGCTGGTGGTCCAGCAGATGCGCCAGGCCGATCTTGAGCATGCTTGTCAATCTCTAGCCTGGGTAGTTATGCCGGACCATGTGCACTGGCTGTTCGAATTGAAGGCTGTGACGCTGGGCACACTGATGCGCAGGTTCAAGTCACGCTCAGCTATGGCCTTGCGCAAGACGGGTATTGAGTGCCAGCCGATATGGCAGCCTGGGTATCAGGACCGTGCGCTGCGCAAGGAGGAAAGCGTGCGCGCCGTGGCCGAATACATTGCACATAATCCTGTGCGTGCCGAGCTGGTGGACCACATTGGTGATTATCCGCATTGGGACAGTGCTTGGCTGTGAAGTGGCGGTGCGGCCTTCGCGGGCAAGCCCGCTCCCACAGGGTCCAATATCACTGATGAAAATGAGTGGTGTCAGGCTGAGGCAAGGTCCAGCACAACTGATGAGAAATGAGTGGTGTCAGGCTGGGGCAAGGTCCAGCACAACTGATGAGAAATGAGTGGTGTCAGGCTGGGGCAAGGTCTAGCACAACTGATGAGAAATGAGTGGTGTCAGGCTGGGGCAAGGTCCAGCACAACTGATGAGAAATGAGTGGTGTCAGGCTGGGGCAAGGTCCAGCACAACTGATGAAAAATGAGTGGTATCAGGCTGGAGCAAGGTCCAGCACAACTGATGAGAAATGAGTGGTGTCAGGCTGGGGCAAGGTCCAGCACAACTGATGAAAAATGAGTGGTATCAGGCTGGAGCA
>NZ_JBJDNG010000017.1:1333-87814 GCF_044900155.1 Pseudomonas sp. NPDC088890
AAGGTCCAGCACAACTGATGAGCATCATCACTTTTGACGTTGCGCCGGAGCAGAGAACGCCGAACCGCCGCTTAGGGCCGCAGTGCGGCCCTAAGCGAGTGGGTCAAGCCGACGCGGCAGCCGGAGACGGGCGCTTGACCTGTGGCTGCGAGAAGTTCGCCGCAGCGCCTTCCTCGATAGCCTGCTGGATCGCCTTGCGACGATGTTCTTCAGCGCGGCGGCTGAAGTACCAGACCATGAAGGTCACCAGCGACACCGACAGCAGAATCAAGCTGGCCACGGCGTTGATCTCAGGCTTGACGCCCAGACGCACCGCCGAGAACACTTCCATCGGCAAGGTGGTCGAACCTGGCCCCGAGACGAAGCTGGCCAACACCAGGTCGTCCAGCGACAGGGCGAACGACATCATGCCGCCCGCCGCCAACGATGGCGCGATCATCGGGATGGTAATCAGGAAGAACACCTTCCACGGCTTGGCACCCAGGTCCATTGCCGCTTCTTCGATCGACAGGTCCAGCTCGCGCAAGCGCGCCGACACCACCACCGCCACATACGCCGCACAGAACGTAGTGTGGGCAATCCAGATGGTGACGATGCCGCGCTCCTGCGGCCAGCCGATCATCTGCGCCATGGCCACGAACAGCAGCAACAGCGACAGACCGGTGATCACCTCAGGCATGACCAGCGGTGCGGTCACCAAACCACCGAACAGCGTGCGGCCCTTGAAGCGGGTCACGCGGGTCAGCACGAAGGCCGCCAGGGTGCCCAGCGCCACAGCGGCGATCGCCGTGTAGCAGGCGATCTCCAGCGAGCGCATCACCGAGCCCATCAGCTGCGAGTTGTCGAGCAGGCCGACGTACCACTTGATCGACCAGCCGCCCCACACCGTTACCAGCTTGGAGGCGTTGAACGAGTAGATCACCAGAATCAGCATCGGCAGGTAGATGAACAGCAAGCCGAGCACCAGCATCAGCTTGGAGAAACTGAAGCGCTTCATGCCCTGCCCTCCATCTCTTTGGCCTGGCTGCGGTTGAACAGCAGGATGGGCACGATCAGGATCGCCAGCATCACTACCGCCAGCGCCGACGCTACCGGCCAGTCACGGTTGTTGAAGAATTCCTGCCACAGCACTTTACCGATCATCAGGGTTTCCGGGCCGCCAAGCAGCTCAGGAATGACGAACTCGCCCACCACCGGGATGAACACCAGCATGCAGCCGGCAATGATGCCGTTTTTCGACAGCGGCACGGTGATCTTCCAGAAGCTGTTGAAGGTGCTCGAACCCAGGTCAGAGGCGGCTTCCAACAGGCTCTGGTCGTGTTTGACCAGGTTGGCGTAGAGCGGCAGGATCATGAACGGCAGGTACGAATAGACCACGCCGATGTACACCGCCAGGTTGGTGTTGAGGATCTGCAGCGGCTGGTCGATCAAGCCGATCCACAACAGGAAGCTGTTGAGCAGCCCGTTGTTGCTGAGAATGCCCATCCAGGCATATACGCGGATCAAGATCGCGGTCCAGGTCGGCATCATGATCAGCAGCAACAGCACGGTCTGGCTTTCTTTGCGCGCGTTGGCAATGGCATAGGCCATCGGGTAGCCGATCAACAGGCACAACAGGGTGCTGAAGAAGGCCATCTTCAACGAGCCCAGGTAGGCCGAGATGTACAGCTCATCCTCGGTCAACAGGCCATAGTTGGCCAGGTTGAGGACCAGCTGGATCTTGTCTTCGACGTAGCTGTAGATCTCGGTGTACGGCGGGATCGCCACGTCGGCTTCGGCGAAGCTGATCTTCAGGACGATGAAGAACGGCAGCATGAAGAACAGGAACAGCCAGATGAACGGCACGCCGATCACCAGGTGCCGCCCCTCCGGGACCAGGCGCTGGAAGGCTCGCTTGAGCTTGCGAATTTTCATGAGCGCAGTACCACGCCGCTGTCATCTTCCCACCACACGTACACTTCATCGCCCCAGGTTGGGCGGGTGCCCTGGCGCTCGGCGTTGGCCACGAACGACTGTACGACCTTGCCGCTCGGCAGCTCGACGTAGAACACCGAGTGACCACCCAGGTAGGCGATGTCGTGAACCTTGCCGCGCGACCAGTTGTGCTCGCAGGTCGGCTGTTGGGTGGTGACCAGCATCTTCTCCGGACGCAGTGCGTAGAGGATGTGCTTGTCCTCGACCGAGGTGGTCACGCCGTGGCCGACGTAGATCTTGCGCTCAAGCTCAGGGCTGGCGATCACCGCGTGGCCTTCGGCGTCGTCGACCACTTCACCTTCGAACAGGTTGACGTTGCCGATGAACTCGCAGACCAGGCGGCTGGTCGGGGTCTCGTAGATGTCGATCGGCGAGCCGATCTGGGCGATCCACCCCAGGTGCATGATGGCGATGCGCTGGGCCATGGTCATGGCCTCTTCCTGGTCGTGGGTCACCATCACGCAGGTTACCCCCACGCGCTCGATGATCTCGACCAGCTCCAGCTGCATCTGCGAGCGCAGCTTCTTGTCCAGCGCACCCATCGGCTCGTCGAGCAGCAGCAGCTTGGGACGCTTGGCCAGCGAGCGAGCCAGGGCTACCCGCTGACGCTGGCCACCGGAAAGCTGGTGCGGCTTGCGCTTGGCGTACTGGGTCATGTGGACCAGCTTGAGCATCTCGGCCACACGGGCTTCGATCTCGGCCTTGGGCATCTTGTCCTGTTGCAGGCCGAAGGCGATGTTCTGCGCCACGGTCATGTGCGGGAACAGCGCGTAGGACTGGAACATCATGTTGATCGGCCGCTCGTAGGGCGGCATGTCGGTGATGTCGACGCCATCGAGGAAGATCCGGCCTTCAGTCGGACGCTCGAAGCCGGCCAGCATCCGCAGCAAGGTCGACTTACCGGAGCCGGAGCCACCGAGCAGAGCGAAGATCTCGCCTTTGCGGATTTCCAGGGACACATCGTCCACGGCAATTGTTTCGTCGAATTTCTTCGTGACCCGGTCGATCTTGACCAGCACCTGCTTGGGTTGCTGGCCACCCTCGAGGGCTTTCTTATAGGCACCGGAGGCAACTGCCATGAGTGAAACTCCCAACAAGATTTTTAAGCCCGCCCTTGGCGTGGCGGGTCTGGATGATTATTTGCCCGACTTGACCTTGGTCCAGCTGCGGGTCATCAAACGTTGCACCTTCGGCGGCAACTCACTGTTGACGAACATCTTGTCCAGCACTTCCTGCGGTGGGTAAACCGCGGCGTCAGTCCTCACGGCCTGGTCCATCAGGTCGCCAGCCTTGGGGTTCGGGTTGGCGTAACCGACGTAATCACTGACCTGGGCGATAACCTCAGGTTTCAGCAAATAGTTGATGAAGGCGTGCGCCTCTTTGAGGTTCTTGGCGTCCTTAGGAATCGCCAGGACATCGAACCAGAGGTTGCCGCCTTCCTTGGGAATCGCGTAGGCCAGGTTGACGCCCTTCTTGGCTTCTTCAGCACGGGCCTTGGCCTGGAAGATATCGCCGGAGAAACCGGCGGCGACGCAGATGTCGCCATTGGCCAAATCGGTGATGTACTTCGAGGAATGGAAGTAGGTCACGTAGGGACGCACGGCCAGCAGCTTCTGCTCGGCCTTTTCATAGTCCTTGGCATTGGTGCTGTTCGGGTCCAGGCCCATGTAGTTGAGCACCGCCGGCAGCATTTCGTCCGCCGAGTCGAGGAAGGCCACGCCGCAGGTGGAGAGCTTTTTCATGTTCTCGGGCTCGAACAGCACCGCCCACGAATCGATGGTGTCTACGCCCAGCACCGCCTTGACCTTGTCGACGTTGTAGCCGATGCCATTGGTGCCCCACAGATAAGGCACGGCGTACTGGTTGCCCGGATCGTTCTTTTCCAGACGCTTCATCAGCGCAGGATCCAGGTTGGAATAATTGGGCAGCAGATTCTTGTCGAGCTTCTGGAACGCGCCCGCCTTGATCTGTTTGCCGAGGAAATGGTTGGACGGCACCACTACGTCATAGCCGGTGCGACCGGCCAGCAGCTTGCCTTCCAGGGTCTCGTTGGAATCGAAGACGTCTTGCACCGGCTTGATCCCGGTTTCTTTCTCGAAATCGGCGAGGGTGGTCGGCCCGATATAGTCCGACCAGTTATAGAAATGCACCGTTGGCGCCGCTTGGACGCTGCATGCCAGCGTCAGGCCCGCTCCAGCCATCAAGGCTTTGCGAAATACAGAAATAGACAAGTGGATGCTCCTCACAATCAGTGCATTCAGTGACGGTGTGCCGTAGTAGTAAGCCGCGCCGTACACGCGAAACCGGCGCGCAACTTACCGTTGCAGCCTCGATGCCGCAAACTTATTTGCCTTACAGCCACCCTGAGCCGGAGAACCCCGGCGCAGAGGGCTTGAGCACAGGCTTACTTGCCCGACTTGATCTTGGTCCAGCTACGGGTGATCAGGCGCTGGGCTGCAGCTTCTGGAGCGGCAATGGCGTACAGCTGCTTTTTCACGTCGGCTGGTGGATAGATGCTTGGGTCGCTGGTGATGTCTTTGTCGACGAACTGGGTCGCGGCCTTGTTGCCGTTCGGGAAGCGCACGGCATTGGTGATCTCGGCCATGACTTCAGGCTGCAACAGGAAGTCCATGAACTTGTAGGCGGCTTCCTTATGCTCGGCATCCTTGGGAATGGCGACCATGTCATAGAAGGTGCCGGCACCTTCTTTAGGAATGATGTAGTCCAGCTTGACCTTGTCACCGGCCTCGTGGGCACGGGCCTTGGACTGCTCCAGGTCACCGGAGTAGCCGACCGCTACGCAGATGTTGCCGTTGGCCAGGTCACCGATGTACTTGGACGAGTGGAAGTAGGTGATCGAAGGACGGATGCTCAGGAACAGGTCTTCAGCAGCCTTCAGGTCTTCCTTGGTCGTGCTGTTGCTCGGCTTGCCCAGGTAGTGCAGCGCAGCCGGGAGCATTTCGGTCGGCGCATCCAGGAAGCTCACGCCGCAGCTCTTGAGCTTGGCGATGTTCTCTGGCTTGAACACGGCGTCCCACGAGTCGATCTTGTCCACGCCCAGCGCGGCCTTGACCTTCTCTGGGTTGTAGCCAATGCCGATCGAGCCCCACATGTAGGGGAAGGCGTATTTGTTGCCCGGGTCGCTGGCGTCACCGACGGCCTTGAGCAGGTCTTCGTCGAGGTTCTTCCAGTTCGGCAGCTTGGAACGGTCCAGTTCTTCGTAGACGCCAGCCTTGATCTGCTTGGCCAGGAAGTTGTTGGACGGCACGACCACGTCGTAGCCCGACTTGCCCGCCAGCAGCTTGGCTTCGAGGGTCTCGTTGCTGTCGAAGACGTCGTACTTGACCTTGATACCAGACTGTTTCTCGAACTTGGCGATGGTGTCCGGCGCGATGTAGTCCGACCAGTTGTAGACGTTCAACACCTTATCTTCAGCCTGAACAGCAGTGGCCATGGCACCCATCAGGGCTGCGGCCAGCAACGTCTTGCCCATTTTCTTCATGCGTCATGCTCCAGATTTTTTTAATTAGCCATCCGTTCAGCTGCCAGGTCCCGCAGTACACGCGTTGGGCGACTGAAACAGTCGCTAGTCTGGCAAGTTACAAGGCGCTGTTTCAAGGAAAGCAGGGCCTTGTAACCGCTTAATGTCACAACGCTAGCGTAGCAGGTGGTCATTTCACCGCTTGAAGGGTCAAGTCCAGGCATTTACGTGCCTTTTCCACCAGCTCGTCGATCTCGGCATGGCTGATCACCAGCGGCGGCGCAATGATCATGGTGTCGCCTACCGCGCGCATCACCAGGCCGTTCTCGAAGCAGAAGTTTCGGCAGATCATGCCCACGCCCTTGCCCTCGTAACGGCTGCGAGTCGCCTTGTCCTTGACCAGCTCGATCGCGCCGAGCAGGCCCAGGCCGCGCACTTCGCCCACCAGTGGGTGGTCCTGTAGCTCACGCAGACGTTTCTGCAAATACGGTGCCGCTTCTGTCTTGGCTTTCTCGACGATGTGCTCGTCACGCAGAATGCGCAGGTTTTCCAGGCCTACCGCCGCCGCCACCGGGTGGCCGGAATAGGTGAAACCGTGGTTGAAATCGCCGCCTTCGCTGAGCACCTTGGCCACAGTGTCACGCACGATCACACCGCCCATGGGGATGTAACCGGAGGTCAGGCCCTTGGCGATGGTCATCAGGTCGGGCTTGAGGTCGTAGTAATCGGAGCCGAACCATTCGCCGGTACGGCCGAAGCCGCAGATCACTTCGTCAGCGACGAACAGGATGTCGTACTTGGCGAGGATCTCTTTCACCTTCGGCCAGTAGGTTTGTGGCGGAATGATCACCCCGCCAGCGCCCTGGATCGGCTCGGCAATGAAGGCGGCGACGTTGTCTTCGCCGACCTCGAGAATCTTTTTCTCCAACTGCTCGGCAGCCCACACGCCGAAATCGTCCGGGCTCATCTCGCCGCCTTCACCGAACCAGTACGGCTGCGGGATATGCACGATGCCCGGGATCGGCAAGCCGCCCTGCTCATGCATGCCGCTCATGCCACCGAGGCTTGCGCCAGCAACGGTGGAGCCGTGGTAGCCGTTGATGCGGCCGATGATGGTCTGCTTGTGCGGCTTGCCCTTGAGTGCCCAGTAATGGCGGACCATGCGCAGCACGGTGTCATTGCCTTCGGAGCCGGAGCCGGTGAAGAACACATGGGTCATGCCCTTGGGGGCCACGTCGGTGATCGCCTTGGCCAGCTCCAGCGCGGGCGGGTGGGCGGTCTGGAAGAACAGGTTGTAGTACGGCAGCTCGCGCATCTGCTTCTCGGCCGCTTGCACCAGCTCATCACGGCCATAACCGACCGCCACGCACCACAGCCCAGCCATGCCGTCGAGGATCTTGTGCCCCTCGCTGTCCCACAAATGCACGCCCTGGGCCTTGGTGATGATGCGCGGACCTTTCTCTTTCAGCTGTTTGTAGTCGCTGAAAGGCGCCAGGTGGTGCTCACTGCTCAGGGTTTGCCAATCACGGGTTTGCGGGTTGTTGACGCTCATGTGCTTCTCCGTTTTGCGACAGCCGCGCTCCTGCGGCCCCAGGGTTGATCAGACGGCAAACAGCAGGAACTCACGTTCCCAGGAGCTGATTACCCGTTTGAAGTTTTCATGCTCGGCGCGTTTGGTCGCGACGTAGCCGGTAATGAATTTCTTGCCCAGGTATTTCTCCAGGTCCTGGCAGTTCTCCATTCGCTCAAGGGCATCTTCGAGGGTTAGCGGCAGGCGCAGGTTGCGCCGCTCGTAACCCCGACCCTGGACCGGCGCACTCGGGTTGATGCCTTCGACCATGCCGATGTAGCCGCACAGCAGGCTGGCGGCAATCGCCAGGTAGGGGTTGGCGTCGGCGCCCGGCAGGCGGTTTTCCACCCGGCGATTCTGCGGACCGGCATCGGGCACGCGCAGGCCCACAGTGCGGTTCTCTTCGCCCCACTCGACGTTGACCGGCGCCGAAGTGTCGGGCAGGAAGCGGCGGAACGAGTTGACGTTGGGGGCAAACAGCGGCAGCACGTAGGGGATGAACTTCTGCAGGCCGCCAATGTGGTTGAGAAACAGCTCACTCATGCTGCCATCTTCATTGGAGAAGATGTTCTTGCCGGTGTGCGCATCGACCACGCTCTGGTGCAGGTGCATGGCGCTGCCGGGCTCGCCGGTCATGGGCTTGGCCATGAAGGTGGCGGCGACGTTGTGCTTGAGCGCGGCCTCGCGCATGGTGCGCTTGAACACCAGGATCTGGTCAGCCAGGTGCAGGGCGTTGCCGTGACGGAAGTTGATCTCCATCTGCGCCGTGCCGTCTTCGTGGATCAACGTGTCGAGGTCCAGCTGCTGCAGTTCGCACCAGTCGTAGACGTCTTCGAACAGCGGGTCGAATTCGTTGGCAGCCTCGATCGAGAACGACTGGCGGCCGGTTTCCGGGCGGCCCGAACGGCCGACTGGCGGTTGCAGCGGGAAGTCCGGGTCTTCGCTGCGCTTGGTCAGGTAGAACTCCATCTCTGGCGCGACAATCGGCTGCCAGCCCTTGTCAGCGTAGAGCTTGAGCACTTTCTTCAATACGTTGCGCGGCGACAGCTCGACCGGATTGCCCTTCTTGTCGTAGGTGTCGTGGATAACCTGGGCGGTCGGTTCGATGGCCCACGGCACGAGAAACACCGCGTTCTCGTCGGGGCGGCAGATCATGTCGATATCGGCAGGATCCAGCAGCTCGTAATAGATGTCATCGTCGACGTAGTCGCCGGTCACGGTCTGCAGCAATACGCTCTCGGGCAGGCGCATGCCTTTTTCGGCGATGAACTTGTTGGTCGGCGAGATCTTGCCGCGGGTGATGCCGGTCAGGTCGCTGATCAGGCATTCCACTTCGGTGATCTTGTGCTCTTTCAACCAATCGGTGAGCTGGTCGAGGTTGTTACTCATAAATACCTCAGGAGGTAAGGTGGCCCGGCTGGAGTATGTCGGGCGCTACTGACGCCTGGCGTCGATCAAGGTGGACGCTGCTCGGCTGCAATGGCCGCAGCAGACCCACGCATTGATTCTGGATGCACTGCCGTGGCAAAGCAAAGCGGCGCGCGCAGGACGTCACTGGATACCCGCGCAAGGCGTGCGTCCATGAAGCATTCGAAGGGCAGGAAAAACGAAAGGCGTGCAGTAAACTGCTACTTAAGGTGAATGGACCGTGCCGACCGTCAATTATTGCGGCCAGGGCATCGACGTCTACGGCGCTGTGCGCGAAGACCTTGCGGCGAGCGGAACGGGTACCTGAATGCGCTGCGCAGGCAGCACGTGCAGGTCGCGGCAAGCGGACCATGTGACCCTCGTATTATTGTGTTTTGGGTTGAGGCCGAGCTTAGCCTTGTTCATTTTTTTACACAACATCTCCGTAAAAAATAAAACACGGCCCGCGTGAGATAACCCTTCCGAGGCAAAATAGCGGATAATGGCACGCCCCGATATGCAGCAAATCGGCCGTCGATGTGCCATTTCAGGGCATCATGGGGTTGGCTTGACTTCAGTAGTTCTTTCCGATTGACTGAGGTTGCAAGCCCCCCTTGATTGATATTTTTAACAACAAAGGTGTTGCATCATGTCGGTACCCCCGCGTGCCGTTCAGCTTAACGAAGCGAACGCGTTCCTTAAGGAACATCCTGAGGTTCTCTACGTTGACCTTCTGATTGCAGATATGAATGGTGTGGTGCGCGGCAAGCGCATTGAGCGCACCAGCCTCCACAAGGTTTACGAGAAAGGCATTAACCTGCCGGCCTCCCTCTTCGCCCTCGACATCAACGGCTCCACCGTTGAAAGCACGGGCCTGGGTCTGGACATCGGCGATGCGGACCGCATCTGCTATCCGATCCCTGACACGCTGTCCAACGAGCCCTGGCAAAAACGCCCGACCGCGCAGTTGCTGATGACCATGCACGAGATCGAAGGCGAGCCGTTCTTCGCCGATCCACGTGAAGTGCTGCGTCAGGTCGTGAGCAAGTTCGATGAACTCGGCCTGACCATCTGCGCCGCTTTCGAGCTGGAGTTCTACCTGATCGACCAGGAGAACGTGAACGGTCGCCCACAACCGCCGCGCTCGCCGATTTCCGGCAAACGCCCACAGTCGACCCAGGTTTACCTGATCGACGACCTCGACGAATACGCCGACTGCCTGCAGGACATCCTCGAAGGTGCCAAAGAGCAGGGGATTCCGGCCGACGCCATCGTCAAGGAAAGCGCCCCGGCGCAGTTCGAAGTCAACCTGCACCACGTTGCCGACCCGCTAAAGGCCTGTGACTACGCGGTGCTGCTCAAGCGCTTGATCAAGAACATCGCCTACGACCATGAAATGGACACCACCTTCATGGCCAAGCCCTACCCGGGCCAGGCAGGCAACGGCCTGCATGTACACATTTCCGTGCTGGACAAAGATGGCAACAACATCTTCACCAGCGAGGATCCCGAGCAGAACGCCGCGCTACGTCACGCTGTCGGCGGTGTGCTCGAGACCCTACCCGCGTCGATGGCGTTCCTCTGCCCGAACGTCAACTCGTACCGCCGTTTCGGCGCTCAGTTCTACGTGCCCAACGCGCCGAGCTGGGGCCTGGACAACCGTACCGTGGCCCTGCGCGTACCCACCGGCTCGCCGGACGCCGTGCGCCTTGAGCACCGTGTAGCCGGTGCCGATGCCAACCCGTACCTGATGATGGCGGCCGTGCTGGCAGGCGTGCACCATGGTCTGACCAACAAGATCGAGCCAGGCGCGCCAATCGAAGGCAACTCGTACGAGCAACTGGAGCAAAGCCTGCCGAACAACCTGCGCGATGCGC
Organism: Pseudomonas sp. NPDC088890; assembly: GCF_044900155.1. Classification (NCBI taxonomy): domain Bacteria; kingdom Pseudomonadati; phylum Pseudomonadota; class Gammaproteobacteria; order Pseudomonadales; family Pseudomonadaceae; genus Pseudomonas; species Pseudomonas sp. NPDC088890. The sequence goes on from NZ_JBJDNG010000017.1 coordinate 11,643, forward strand.
TGCGCGAGTTGGACGACAGCGAGATCCTCAACAAGTACATCGATCCGAAGTACATCGACATCTTTGTCGCGTGCAAGGAGAGCGAGCTGGAGGAGTTCGAGCACTCGATCTCTGACCTCGAGTACAACTGGTATCTGCATACCGTGTAAATGAAAACGCCGTCTTCTCAGACGGCGTTTTTCATGGTGCGCTTTGTGCCGTGTGTATTGGGGCTGCTTTGCAGTCCTTCGCGGCGGTTCGGCGCCCCGACAAGCCCGCTCCCACAGGGATCACTTTGACCTGAAGGATCGATGGTGTGCCTGCACAGGCTTAGTAGAAGCCAGCCTGTCCCAACAGAACAGCACCGACCATCTGCTCGACGCTCCCACACGCACACCACCAACCACAGATCAATACAATCCCTGTGGGAGCGGGCTTGTCGGGGCGCCGAACCGCCGCGAAGGGCTGCGAAGCAGCCCCAATACAGGCAGCGCTGAGACAATGCCTAGCACTGCCCCCCGCTTAGATCGACTTCTCGAAAATCTTCGAATTACGCTGGAAGTTGTACAGCGACGCCCGCGCCGCCGGCAGCCGCTCGACGCCGCTTGGCTCAAAGCCGCGCTCGCGGAACCAGTGCGCCGTGCGCGTAGTCAGCACGAACAGGGTTTTCAACCCCACCGCCCGCGCCCGCGCCTCGATCCGCTCCAGCAGATCATCGCCGCGCCCGCCATGACGGTACTCCGGGTTCACCGCCAGACACGCCAGCTCCCCCGCTTCGGAATCAGCAATTGGATACAGCGCCGCACACGCGATGATCATGCCGTCGCGCTCGACCACGCTGAACTGCTCGATCTCACGCTCGAGCACTTCACGCGAGCGGCGCACTAGAATGCCCTGCTCTTCCAGGGGGCTGATCAGCTCCAACAAACCGCCGACATCCTCGATAGTCGCCTCACGGACAATCTCGAACTGCTCCTGGGCTACCAGCGTGCCGCCACCGTCGCGGGTAAACAGCTCGGTGAGCAGCGCACCGTCATCGGCATAACTGACGATATGACTGCGCGCCACGCCGCCTTTGCAGGCCTCGGCGGCGGCATCGAGCAATTCACCCTGATAATCAGTACCGAGGCGGACCAGATGCGGCGCGACCTGCTGTGGCCGCAACTCACGCACCAGCCGGCCGTTCTCATCGAGCAAGCCCGGCTCGGCGCCAAACAGTAGCAGCTTGTCGGCGCCCAGCTCGATCGCAGCGCGGGTGGCGACGTCTTCGCAGGCCAGGTTGAAAATCTCGCCGGTCGGTGAATAGCCCAATGGCGACAGCAGCACGATGGAGCGCTCATCGAGCAGCCGGCTGATGCCTTTGCGGTCGATCCGCCGGACTTCACCGGTATGGTGATAATCCACCCCTTCCAGCACGCCGATTGGCCGGGCGGTGACCAGGTTGCCGGAGGCCACGCGTAGGCGCGAGCCCTGCATCGGCGAAGCGGCCATGTCCATCGACAGACGCGCCTCGATGGCCACCCGCAGGGCGCCGACCGCATCGATCACGCAGTCCAGCGTGGCAGCATCGGTAATACGCATGCCGCGGTGATAGTGCGGGGTCAGGCCGCGGGCCGCCAGGCGACTCTCGATCTGCGGACGCGAGCCATGAACCAGCACCAGGCGCACGCCAAGGCTGTGCAGCAGTACCAGGTCGTGGACGATGTTGCCGAAATTCGGGTGTTCGACGCCATCGCCGGGAAGCATGACCACGAAGGTGCAGTCGCGATGGGCATTGATGTACGGGGACGCATGGCGTAGCCAGTTGACGTATTCGGGCATGACAGAGCCTGTGGATAAGTGGACGGAGAACGGTCAAGGCGCACAACGTTCGAAAGTCATCGTCGGAACAGGCTTGCGGTCACGCGTACTCTCCTCTAGGCAGGAACGAATCAGGTCAATGGACGTTTAGCTCAGGCAATAGTGCCTGATCAGATCACGCAATAGACGCACGGTAGGCTCGATGCGTGACATTTCAAGGTACTCGCCCGGCTGATGGGCACAGGCAATGTCGCCAGGGCCCAGCACAATGGTCTGGCAACCCAGCTGCTGCAGGTACGGCGCTTCGGTGCCAAAGGCCACCGCTTCGGCGCGATGGCCGGTCAGGCGCTCGGCCACTTGCACCAGTTCGGCGTCGGCCGCTTGCTCGAACGGCGGCACCTCCGGGAACAGCGGTTTGTAGTCGATACGCACATCGAGCTGCTCGGCTAGCGGCACCAGTTTCTCGCGGATCGCCGCGCGCAGTTGCTCTGGGTCCATGCCCGGCAGCGGGCGCAGGTCGAACTCCAGCGCGCACTGGCCACAAATGCGGTTGGGGTTGTCGCCGCCATGGATACAGCCGAAATTCAGGGTCGGTGTCGGCACGCTGAACTGCGGATTACGGTAGGTCTGCTGCCATTGCTGGCGCAGGGCGATCATCTCGCCCATCACCGCGTGCATGGCTTCCATGGCACTGCGGCCCAGGCTTGGATCCGACGAATGGCCACTGCGGCCGAGAATCTCGATGCGCTCCATGAGGATGCCCTTGTGCATGCGGATCGGCTTGAGCCCGGTGGGCTCGCCAATCACTGCAGCGCGGCCCAGCGGCTGGCCTGCTTCGGCCAGGGCGCGCGCGCCGGACATGGAGCTTTCTTCGTCACAGGTCGCGAGGATCAGCAGCGGCTGTTTGAAGTCATGCTCCAGCAGCGGCAGCACCGCCTCGATGACCAGGGCAAAGAAACCCTTCATGTCGCAGCTGCCCAGGCCGACCCAGCGATCACCGACCTCGGTCAGCTTCAGCGGGTCGGTTTTCCACAGCAGGGCATCGTACGGCACAGTGTCGCTGTGGCCAGCCAAGACCAGGCCACCGGGACCCGTGCCACGGCTGGCCAGCAGGTTGAATTTGCCGGGTGTGACCTGTTGGATATCGCACTTGAAGCCCAGATCGCCCAGCCAGCCGGCCAACAGCTCGATGACCTGACGGTTGGACTGATCCAGCGCAGGCTGGGTACAACTGACCGAAGGCGCAGCGATCAGGGCGGCGAACTGGTCTTTCAGCGACGGCAACGGCATGCACGTACTCCTCAAAAGCGTGGGTTCATCATAACCCTGCATGCCGCTGGCCGAGCAAGCACTGTCGGGGCCGCTGCGCGCCCAGATATGCTTGAACCATCCACCACCTCAAATGAACCCTTGTAGGTGTACTGCTGTAGACTGCACACCACGATGCCCCTCCTTCGAGCCCGCGATGCACAAAGAAACCGAACTCAAACTCCGCGCCAGCCGCGAGACCCTCGCCGCCCTGCGCGAGCACCCTTTGCTGAAGAAGCGCAACAAGTCCGGCTGGCAGACCCGCGAACTGCTCAACCAGTACTTCGACACCCCCGCGCGTGAACTGTCCGCCGCCCGTGTCGCGCTGCGCCTGCGCCGTGATGGCGATGTCGTCATCCAGACCCTCAAGTGCCGCGGCCAGAGCGTCGCTGGGCTGTCCGAGCGCAACGAGTACGAGTGGCAACTGGACAAAGCCAAGCTCGACCTGAAGAAACTCGACGCCAGCTGCTGGCCCGAGCAACTGGCCGAGCTCGACAAAAAAACCATCAAGCCACTGTTCACCACCGACTTCACCCGCGAGTTCGCCGAGATCTCCTGGGGCCGTGGCAAGGCCAAGGTCGTCATCGAGGCCGCACTGGATCAGGGCTTCGTCATCGCCGGCAAGCGCAAGGAAGAAATCTGCGAGCTGGAGCTGGAGCTGCGTGAAGGCGCACCTGAAGCGCTGTTGGAACTGGCCGCCGAACTGTCCGCCACCCTGGCCCTGATGCCCTGCGACATCAGCAAGGCCGAGCGCGGCTACCGCCTGCTTGAGCCAGACAGCTACGAGCTGGGCCTGCCGGGCACCGAGCTGGATGCCGAAATGGCGGTGGACGACGCCTTTGCCGCGCTCGCCTGGCAACTGTTGGGCAGCAGCCAGCGTTTGGCCGAGCAGTATCGCCACAACGGCCATTGGAGCCTGCTCAAGGACTGGGTACGCTGCCTGGCAGAGCTGCGCGCCCTGGTCGGTAGCCTGGGCCAGGCGGCGCCGCGGCCAACCACCCGCGAGCTGCGCGCCAGCCTCGATGCATTGCTGGAAGACTGGCGCCCGCTGGTAATGGCCGGCAACGATGATGAAGACATTCGTCGCGCCGCCCCTGAGCAGTTCGCCGAAGAACTGGAAGACCCGCGCTGGGGCCAGTTCTCCCTGCAAACCTCGCGCTGGCTCACTGCCCGAGCCTGGACCGTCGAACGTAAAGGCCGTGGTGAACGCCAGGGCAAGGCGCAGCTGTCGAGCTGGCTGCAACACTTGCTCGGCGAAGAAGCCCGCGCCCTGAAGCTGCCACTGTATGTCCAGCGTCCGGAAGACCTGGCCGAGCAGCTACCGCGCATCGAGACCCTGCAAGCCTGGCTGCACCACGCCCGGCAAGTGCTGGACGTGCCTCAGCTGGACCGACTCTACGGCGAGCTGAACAAGCTGCACCAGCTGGCTGAGCAGCCGCTGTCCGAGGACGAGGAGCAGTCTCTGGCGCTGCAGGACGCGCGCATCGAGCAAGCCCGCGCGATCGAACAGAACCGCGCCTGGAAGCACCTGCTCAAGTCACCTTCAACGCGTTAATGGCAAGCTGGTCGTGGACTTGATCTCGGACAAGGCCACGATCGAATTGACCTCTTGGATCCCCGGAACATTCGACAGCTTCTCGAAGAAAAATCGTTCGTAAGCTTCAATGTCCGGGGTGACGATGCGCAGTAAAAAGTCCACCGAGCCCATCAGCACGTAGCACTCCAACACCTCTGGAAATTCGCGGATCGCTTCGGTGAAGCCGGCGAAGTTCGAGCGCCCGTGAGCGTTTAGCTTCACTTCGGCGAAGATCTGCGTGTTCAGGCCGACCTTCTTGCGGTCGAGCAGCGTGACCTGGCCACGAATAACACCCTCCTCTTTCAATCGCTGAATCCGCCGCCAACACGGCGACTGCGAGAGGCCGACCCGCTCGGCGATCTGCGCGCTGGACAGCGACGCATCTTCTTGGAGCAGCTCAAGAATGCGCCGGTCGTATGCATCCAGCTCTGCTTGCATTGATAATTCTCCATATTGCCAAGTCACGAATCATTCAATCTGCCAACTTGGCAAATTGATCGAATCATAGCGAAAAAATACCGCTGCAAGCGTGGCAGAATTCTCCCACCCTGGTGGAGAACAGCAATGAACGCACTCGAACGGCCCGACACCCTTCCCCGCACCGACGCCTGGGCCGCCAGCGCCGCGCACAGCAGTGTGCGCTATCAGCTGCAGGCTGAGGCGGAGCCAGACAGCCTGTGCCGGGTGCTGAACCTATTTGCCTTGCAGTTTCTTACACCGACCAGCGTGCAGATGAGCCAGCAGGGGGATTGGCTGGATATCGAAATCGGCATTGGTGGCTTGAGCTGGCACCGCGCCGAGGTGATCGCGCAAAAGTTGCGTAACCTGGTGTGTGTGGCGGATGTGGAGCTGGTCAACCAACCGCAGCTTCACGAGCTGGCAGCCTGCTGATCAGCTCCAGGAGCGACTGCCTGCTGAACAGCTAGCCACTGGCGGCCTGCCGATCATCGTGGGAGCGGGCTTGCCCCGCGATAGGGCCGGCACTGCCCCGGTAAAATCCGGCAACTGTTCACCAACACTGTGCAACCACCGCCAGACTAGCCTTTCCAGGACTCCTCTCCTCGGCAAGGACGCCGCCAGCATGCACACCGCCACCAACCACGACCTCGACCTGAACCGCCTGCTCGACGCCCTGCTGGCCGAGCAGCGCCTGCAACCCAATGACGCCCTTCAGGTACTCGAACACCCCGCCCCAGCTGCCGACCATCCCCTGGAAACCATCGCCCGACTGGCCCTGGAAGACCGCCAGCATCCCGGCCAGCGCCTAGACCTGGACACCCTCTGCCAATGGCTTGCCGATAAGGTCGAGCAACCCTTCCTGCGCATCGACCCGTTGCAGCTGGACCTGTCGCGCATCAGCGCAGTGATGTCGCGCGCCTTCGCTAACCGCCACGGCATTCTCGCGGTAGCGGTGGACGATCACAGCGTCACTGTCGCCAGCGCCCAACCCTATCAACGCGAATGGGAGGCCGATCTTGCGCGCAGTCTGGGCAAGACCATCCAGCGCGTGCTGGCCAGCCCGCTGCAAATTCGTCAACTCGGTCAAACCCTGTTCCGCCTGGCGCACTCGGTACAAGGCGCAGGCTTGCAACAAGACCACGGGCTAGGCGAGCTGGAGCAGCTGCTCGAACTAGGCAGGCGCCAGGCTGAAGCCAGCGCGGATGACGCCCATATCGTGCACATCGTCGATTGGCTGCTGCAGTACGCCATCGAACAGCGCGCCAGCGATATCCACCTTGAGCCGCGCCGCGAGCAGGGCCGGCTGCGGTACCGGATCGATGGTCTGCTGCATACTGTTTACGCCTTTCCCGCCAGCGTGACATTGGCCCTGGTTAGCCGGATCAAGCACCTGGGACGGATGGACGTGGCCGAAAAGCGCCGCCCGCAAGATGGCCGCTTGAAGAGCCGCCTGCCAGGAGGCGCCGAGGTCGAGCTGCGTCTGTCCACGCTGCCTACGCCGTTCGGTGAAAAGTTGGTGCTGCGCCTGTTCGACCCAGAGCAATTGCACGAGAACTTCGATCACCTAGGCTTGGATGGCGAGTTGCTGCGCCAGTGGGAAGGTCTGCTCAGCCAGCGCCAGGGCATCATCCTGCTGACCGGGCCGACCGGCTCGGGCAAGACCAGTACCCTCTATGCCAGCCTCAAACGCCTGGCCACGCCTCAGGTCAACCTGTGCACCATCGAAGACCCCATCGAGCGGCTGGAACCGGCCTTCAACCAGCTGCAAGTCCAGCCCGGCCTCGACCTAGGCTTCGCCAACGGCGTGCGCGCGCTGCTGCGCCAAGACCCAGACATCATCATGATCGGTGAAATCCGTGACCGCGAAACCGCTCAGGTCGCAGTCCAGGCTGCACTTACCGGTCATTTGGTGCTGTCGACCCTGCACACCAACGACGCCTGCGGCGCGATCACTCGTTTGCAGGAGCTGGGCGTGGCCGATTACCTGATCAAGGCGACCTTGATCGGGGTCATGGCTCAACGCCTGGTGCGCACCTTGTGCATCGACTGCCAAGGTGCGGCAGGCCTGCACAGCACGCCGTGCCGGCTGTGCCGCGGCACCGGTTATCACGGTCGCACCGGGCTGTTCGAGTTGCTGGTGCCGGGCGCTGGCCTGCGCGCCAGTATCGGCCCGGACACTGACCTGGCCAGCTTGCGTCAGCAGGCCGTGCGCGAAGGGCTGCACGATCTACGGCGCAGCGGTGAAGACAAAATCGCCCGTGGATTGACCAGCATGAGCGAGGTGCTGAGGGTCTGTAGCTGATGAAAAATCCCTTTGAAAAAGGGAACTTGGATGACTGAAAGCCGCTCCAACAGCGGGCATTTTTCAGCCCTCATCATTCGAGGTTATTCTCCATGCGTCTCAAAACAGCCATTGCTGCTGCTGCTCTGTTCTGCCTGCCCGTTAGCGGCGTCATGGCCGACACGTTCTGGCGTAACGTCATTTCTTCCGGCGCTACCACTGCGTCGACCTACCTGACCTTCAAGGATCACAAGCTGGTGGTCGCCGCACAGGATGATGCCGGTAGCTTCGTGGCCAGTGAAGGGGCGATTCGGGGGCCGTTCCTGGAGGCGGCGATTCGCCAGGTGCGGGCGGATAACCCTGGGGTGGAAGCTAGCGACATGGAGCTGGCCAATGCGATTTTGGCCAAGAATGCGCTAGCTGAGTAACGCTCGGGATAGGGCGAGGGCTCTGCCCTCGTTCGCGGGCAAGCCCGCTCCCACAGGTACAGCGGCGCACAGAACCAGTGGGGGGGCTCACCCGCAAAGAAGTCGTTCTCGCTATACCTTCAGCGATAAGCCTCAACCGGTACACAGGCACAGAACAGGTTTCGGTCGCCATATACGTTGTCGACCCTATTCACCGCTGGCCAATACTTGTGCTGGCGCACATGCGCACTCGGCGCAATACCTTGCTCCAGGCTATACGGCCGATTCCAACCACCCAACACATCGGCCAAGGTATGCGGCGCATGCTTGAGCGGGTTGTCCTCCGCCGGCCAGTTTCCTTCCTGCACTTGGGCAATCTCCGCACGAATCGCCAGCATCGCCTCGATAAAGCGATCCAGCTCAGCCTTTGACTCGCTTTCGGTCGGCTCGACCATCAACGTCCCTGGCACCGGGAACGACATGGTCGGCGCATGAAAGCCATAGTCCATCAGGCGCTTGGCGACATCCTCTTCGCTGATGCCGGTCTGCGCCTTGAGTGGTCGCAGATCGAGAATGCATTCGTGCGCCACGCGCTGATTGCGCCCACGGTAGAGCACCGGGAAGGCGCCACTGAGCTGGCTGGCCAGGTAGTTGGCGGACAGGATCGCCACCTCGCTGGCATCGGCCAGTTGTGGCCCCATCATGGCGATGTACATCCAGCTGATCGGCAAGATGCTCGCACTGCCCCAGGGCGCGGCACTGACTGCGCTGTTGTTAGGGTCCAGGCCAGGCACCGGGACTACCGGGTGGCTGGCGACGAACGGCGTGAGATGGGCGCGCACCCCTATCGGGCCCATGCCTGGGCCACCACCGCCGTGGGGGATGCAGAAGGTCTTGTGCAGGTTCATGTGCGAGACGTCGGCGCCGATATCCGCTGGCCGCGCCAGGCCGACCTGGGCATTGAGATTGGCGCCGTCCATGTACACCTGGCCGCCATGTTGATGGATGACCTCGCAGATCTCGCGAATGCCCTCCTCATACACGCCATGGGTCGAGGGGTAGGTGACCATCAGGCAGGAAAGCCGTTCGCCGGCCGCCTGTGCCTTGGCCTTGAGATCGGCAAGGTCGATGTTGCCCTGCTCATCACAGTCAACGATCACCACCTCCATGCCAGCCATCTGCGCCGAAGCCGGATTGGTGCCATGCGCCGAAGACGGGATCAGGCAGAGCGTGCGCAGTGGCTGCTTGCGGCTGCGGTGATAGCGGGTGATCGCCATCAGCCCGGCATATTCGCCCTGGGCGCCTGAGTTGGGCTGCATGCAGATCGCATCGAAGCCGGTAATGGCGCACAACCAGCTTTCCAGCTCATCGATCATCGCCTTGTAGCCCACGGCCTGGGCCGCGGGGGCGAACGGGTGCAGGTTGGCAAATTCTGGCCAGGTGATCGGGATCATTTCACTGGTGGCGTTGAGCTTCATGGTGCAGGAGCCAAGCGGGATCATTGACTGGTTGAGCGCCAGGTCTTTGTTCTCCAGCTGCTTGAGGTAGCGCAGCATCTCGGTTTCGCTGTGATGCAGGTTGAATACCGGGTGGGCGAGGAACGGCGTGCGCCGCACCAGGGCGCCTGGGATGCCCTCGGGGTGGGCTTGCCGATCCAGCGTGGCGATATCCAGGCCATGGTCAACACCGAGGAACACATCGAACAGGCGCAGCACTGTTGCCTCGTCGCAGGTCTCATCCAGGCTCACGCCCAAGTGCCCCCGGCCGAGAATACGCAGGTTGATCTGCGCCGCTTCAGCGCTTTCGATGACCGCTGCCTGGGTGCCGCCAACCTCAAGCGTGAGGGTGTCGAAGAAGTGCTGATTGAGCCTTTTGATGCCTTTGGCTTCCAGGCCTGCGGCAAGAATGAAGGTCAGCCGGTGCACGCGTTGGGCGATGCGCAGCAAACCTTCGGGGCCGTGATAGACCGCGTAGAAGCCGGCGATATTGGCCAGCAGCACTTGTGCTGTGCAGATGTTGGAATTGGCCTTCTCGCGACGAATATGCTGTTCACGGGTTTGCAGGGCCATACGCAGCGCGGTGTTGCCCCGAGCATCGCGGGAGACGCCGATGATGCGCCCGGGCATGGCCCGCTTGAACTCGTCGCGGCAGGCAAAATAGGCGGCATGCGGGCCGCCGTAGCCCATCGGTACGCCAAAGCGCTGGGTCGAACCGAGCACCACGTCTGCGCCCAGTTCGCCGGGCGGCGCGAGCACGACCAGGCTAAGGATGTCGGCGGCAACGCAGGCCAGCGCCTGCTGCTTATGCAATTGCTCGATCAGCGGGCGCAGGTCGCGCACTTCGCCGTGGGTATCGGGGTACTGCAAGAGCGCACCAAACACCTGATGCTTGGCCAAGTTATCCACAGCGTCGACGATCAGCTCGAAGCCAAAGCCTTCGGCGCGGGTCTTGAGCACCGACAGGGTCTGCGGGTGACAGTGCTGGTCGGCGAAAAACGCATTGCTTTTGCTCTTCGCCACGCGTTTGGCCAAGGCCATGGCTTCGGCCGCGGCGGTGGCTTCATCGAGCAGCGAGGCGTTGGCCAGGTCGAGGCCGGTGAGGTCGATGACCATCTGCTGGAAATTCAGCAAGGCCTCCAGGCGCCCCTGGGCGATCTCTGGCTGATACGGCGTATAGGCGGTGTACCAACCTGGATTTTCCAGCACGTTGCGCAGGATCACGGTCGGCGTGAGGGTGCCGTGATAGCCCATGCCGATCAGGCTGGTCCACAGTTGGTTCTGGGCGGCGTGTGCAGCGAGCTTGGCCAGGGCGGCCTGCTCATCGAGGGCTGCGGGCAAATCGAGGGGGCGGTTCAGGCGGATGCCAGGGGGAACGGTCTGCTCGATCAGTTCGCTGCGGCTGGCGACGCCCAAGGCGTCGAGCATGGCTTTCTGCTCCGAGGCATCAGGCCCCAGGTGACGACGCAGAAACGGGTTGAGCTCTTGCAGTTGACTCAGGGATGGCGACTGGGACATGGCGACCTCTTCCTCGACCAGAAACCCATGCAGGAGCGGCGGTTCGCCGCTGCGGCTTGTCGTGCGACCAGGCCAGCCCTGCCATCAGCGCTGGATGGCAAGGGCCTTGCCCTTGATCGCGGGACAAGCCCGCTCCTACAGAGAGACTTACAAGTCTAGGAAGGGATCGTCGATGTTGCGGGAAAACTTACTCGCCGATGGCGGCAGCGTAGCCAGCAGCGTCCAGCAGTTTGTCCAGCTCGGCAGGGTTGGCCGGCTTGAGCTTGAAGATCCAGGCAGCGTACGGATCGTTGTTCAGCTCCTCAGGGCTGTCACTGAGGGCCTCGTTGACGGCGATCACTTCGCCACCGACCGGCGCGTAGATATCGGAAGCGGCCTTGACCGACTCGACCACGCCAGCGGCATCGCCAGCGGCGAAGACCTTGCCAACTTCCGCCAGTTCGACGAACACCACGTCACCCAGGGCTTCCTGGGCGTGGTCGCTGATGCCCACGGTCACACTGCCATCGGCTTCCAGGCGAGCCCACTCGTGGCTTTCGGCAAAACGCAGGTCGGCGGGGATATTGCTCATGTCTTGTAATCCTCGATAGGGTCAGCGGTCGGTCCGCCAGAAAAATGTTCAGATCAGAATCTTGCCGTGGCGCACGAAGGTCGGTTTGACCACCCGCACCGGGTACCACTTACCACGAATCTCGACCTCGGCCCGGTCGCCGGTAGCCATCGGTACACGCGCCAGGGCAATGGATTTGCTCAGCGTAGGAGAGAAACTACCACTGGTGATCTCTCCTTCGCCAATCCCGGCGACACGTACCACTTGATGCGCACGCAATACACCACGCTCTTCGAGCACCAGACCGACCAGTTTTTCCTGCACGCCGTGCTCGATTTCCTTGAGCAGGCCGGCACGACCGATGAAGTCGCGTTCAGCGGGCTCCCAGGCGATGCACCAGCCGAGGTTGGAGGTTTGCGGGGTATGCTGCTCGTCGATGTCCTGGCCGTAGAGGTTCATCCCGGCTTCCAGGCGCAGGGTATCGCGGGCACCGAGGCCACTGGGGGCGATGCCGGCTCCGACCAGGTCGTTGAAGAATGCCGGGGCTTGCTCACCCGGCAGGATGATCTCCAGGCCATCTTCACCGGTATAGCCGGTGCGGGCGACGAACCAGTCGCCTTCGATCACCCCTTCGAACGGCTTCAGCTCGCGAATCACCGCTGCACGTGGGGCACTGACCAGCTCGGCAACTTTGTCGCGGGCGCGGGGGCCCTGGATGGCCAGGATCGCCAACTCCGCACGTTCTTCGAAACCGACTTCGTACCCTGCACTATGCGCGTGCAGCCAGGCCAGCACTTTGTCGCGGGTGGCCGCGTTGACCACCAGGCGATAGCCATCTTCAGTGCGATAGACGATCAGATCGTCGACCACCCCGCCGTCATGGTTGAGCAGGGTGCTGTAGAGCGCCTTGCCGATACCCTCAAGACGGGCCACATCATTGGCCAGCAAGTGCTGCAACCAGGCCGTGGCGGCGTTGCCGTAGACATCGATCACGGTCATGTGCGAGACGTCGAACACCCCGCAGTCACTGCGCACCTGATGGTGCTCCTCGACTTGCGAGCCATAGTGCAGGGGCATGTCCCAACCGCCGAAATCGACCATTTTGGCGCCTAGCGCCAGATGCAGGTCGTACAGAGGCGTGCGCTGTCCCATGGGTTTCTCCTTCCGGGCGTGGCGAAGCAGCGGCGGTCGGCAACGTTTAATCGTCACCTTTTCTTGTAGGACCCGCCGCAGCGAATGCCGCGCATTGTAGCCGCAAGGGCGCGGACTGGCATCCTCAGTGAGTGTGACCCGGGCGCCGAGCTGAACGGCGAATCAGCCCGATGACCGGCAGCAAGCCGACCATCACCAAGGTCAAGGCCGGCAGCGAAGCGCGTGCCCATTCACCTTCGCTGGTCATCTCGAACACCCGTACCGCAAGGGTGTCCCAGCCGAACGGACGCATCAGTAAAGTCGCCGGCATCTCTTTGAGGACATCGACGAACACCAGCAAAGCGGCGCTCAGGGCACCAGGCACCAACAGCGGCAGATATACCTTGAAAAACAATCTTGGCCCGCCCACCCCAAGACTGCGCGATGCCTCCGGCAGGGACGGACGTATGCGCTCCAGCGTGCTTTCCAGCGGGCCATGGGCCACGGCGATGAAGCGCACCAGATAGGCCATCAACAAGGCGGCCAGGCTGCCCAGCAGCAAGGGTTTGCCGGCGCCGCCAAGCCACTTGGACAGTGGCACCACCAACTGATTGTCCAGGTAACTGAACGCCAGCATGATCGACACCGCCAGCACCGAGCCAGGCAAGGCGTAGCCAAGGTTGGCCAAGCCGACCCCGGCCCGGATAACTCTGGTTGGCGCCTGGCGGCGGGCGAAGGCCAGCAGCAGCGCGACACTCACGGTGATCAACGCTGCCATGGCGCCCAGGTAAAGGGTGTGCAGCACCAGGCCGACATAGCGCTCATCCAGATCATGCCGACCGCGTTGCCAGAACCACGCCAACAGTTGCAGCAGCGGAATGACGAAGGCGCAGGCAAACACCAGCATGCACCAGCCGCTGGCCGCCAGCGCCTTGAAGCCGCGCAAGTGATACAGCGCCTGCCCGCGTGGCCGCTCGTTGCCAGTGCGGCTCGCCCCGCGAGCGCGGCGCTCGCCGTACAGCACCAGCATCACCACCAACAACAGCAGGCTGGCCAGTTGCGCTGCGCTGGAAAGGCTGAAGAAGCCGTACCAGGTCTTGTAGATCGCAGTGGTGAAGGTATCGAAGTTGAACACCGCCACCGCGCCGAAATCTGCCAGTGTTTCCATTAGCGCCAGGGCAATGCCCGCCCCGATAGCCGGCCTGGCCATCGGCAGGGCTACCCGCCAGAAGGCTTGCAGCGGCGACATGCCCAACACTCGCGCGGCTTCCATCAGGCCCTTGCCCTGGGCGATGAAGGCGGTACGCGCCAGCAGGTAGACATAGGGGTAGAACACCAACACCAGGACGATGATCACGCCGCCGGTAGAGCGCACCCGTGGCAGGCGCATCGGCCCGAACACCTCGCGCAGCGCGCTCTGCACAGGCCCGGCGAAATCCAGCAGGCCGACGAAGACGAACGCCAGCACGTAGGCCGGGATGGCGAATGGCAGCATCAACGCCCAGTCTAGCCAGCGCCTGCCGGGAAACTCGCAGAGGCTGGTCAGCCAAGCCAGGCTCACACCAAGCACGGTTACCCCGAGGCCCACGCCCAGCACCAAGGTCAGGGTATTGCCCAGCAGACGGCTCATCTGCGTGTCGAGCAGGTGCGACCAGATCTGCAGGTCGATCGACTGCCACGAGAGCAGCAGGACGCTCAGGGGCAGCAGGACCAGGGCGGCGACCAGGGAAACCGGGAGGTACCAGCGACGTTGCGGGGCGTGGGACAAAGCTCAATCCTGAGTGAAAATGGCGAATGCATCGCGGGGCAAGCCCGCTCCCACGCCAGCCGCGTATGCACGGTGTGCGTGGGAGCGGACTTGCCCCGCGATACGGCCTGCAAGGGCCGCAGAAGGATAAAGCCTGGCGCTTAGTTCCAGCCAGCCCGATCCATCAAGCGAATAGCTTCTGCCTGACGCTTGCCCGCCACTTCCACCGCAATGCTGTCAGCCTTGAAGCTGCCCCACGCCGCAACTTCCGCAGAAGGCTTGACCTTAGGGTTGGCCGGGAACTCCTGGTTGATGTCGGCAAACAGCTTCTGCGCTTCTTCACCGGTCATCCATTCCACCAGTTTCGTGGCCGCCTCAGGGTGTGGCGCATGCTTGGTCAGGCCAATGCCCGAGAGGTTGACGTGTACCCCACGGTCGCCCTGGTTAGGCCAGAACAACTTGATCGGCAGGCTCGGCTGCTGCTTGTGCAGGCGGCCATAGTAGTAAGTGTTGACCACGCCCACATCGCACTGGCCAGCCTCGATGGCCTGGAGCACGGCGGTATCATCGGAGAACACGTCAGTGGACAGGTTGTTGACCCAGCCCTTGATGATCTGCTCGGTCTTGGCCTCGCCGTGGTTCTCGATCAGGGTGGCGGTCAGCGACTGGTTGTAGACCTTTTTCGCAGTGCGCAGGCACAAGCGGCCTTCCCAGTGCTTGTCGGCCAGGGCCTCGTAGGTGCTCAGCTCTTCGGGTTTGACCCGCTCGGTGGAGTAGGCGATGGTTCGTGCGCGCAGACTCAAGCCCGTCCAGTCATGGGAGCTGGAGCGATACTGGGCGGGGATGTTGGCGTCGATGACGTCCGACTTGATCGGCTGCAGGATGCCCATCTGCTCGGCTTGCCAGAGGTTACCAGCGTCGACGGTGAGCAGCAGGTCGGCCACGCCGTTGTCGCCCTCGGCCTTGATGCGCTGCATCAGTGGGGCTTCTTTGTCGGTGATGAACTTGATCTTGACGCCGGTCTTGGCGGTATAGGCGTCGAACACCGGCTTGATCAGCTCATCGATGCGCGAGGAATACACCACCACTTCGTCCGCCGCCTGGGCTGTGCCGCCGAACAGGGTCAGGGCCAGGGCGGCCAGTAGGGGCTTGCGTGGCAACATCGGGGTAACTCCTCGCGGGTTCTAGAGGTGCAAATGGTAGTGTTTCCCATTATGCGACTCACCCTTACAGGCGTTACCAGATGTTGCCATTTCCTTCTTGAGGGGCCAGCAAGCTCCGCCAGCGCCCACACACATTGCGAAACTCTATAGGCGCTGGCGCAGCCTGCGACGGGCCGCAAAGCGGTCGCAAGAACCTCAGGCCCGAGCCAATTCCGGCAAATCCCCAGAAAGCCCCAACGCCTGCCGCACGAACAGCGCCTTGGCCTCCGGCATCTGCTCAACGATCCTCAACCCGCTATTACGCAACCAACGCAGCGGCAACGGATTAGCCTGGAACAACCGCTCAAAGCCCTCCATTGCCGCCATCAGCGCCAAATTGTGCGGCATGCGCCGACGCTCATAGCGACTGAGCACCTTCACATCCGCCAAACGCTCACCCCGCTCGCAGGCACGCCCAAGCTCTTCAGCCAGCACCGCCGCATCGAGGAAGCCCAGGTTGACTCCCTGCCCGGCCAGTGGGTGGATCACATGCGCAGCATCGCCGATCAGCGCCAGCCCTTCATCCACATAGCGCTTGGCATGGCGCTGACGCAGCGGCACACACACCCGTGGGTCGGCCTCCAGCACTTCGCCCAGACGGCCCTCAAAAGCCCTGCCTAGCGCCTGGCAGAACGCTTCATCGTCCAACGCCATGGCCTGCTCGGCCTGCTCGGGGGTGGTCGACCAGACAATCGAGCACCAATGCTGCCCGTCGTCGCGGGCCAGCGGTAGAAACGCCAACGGCCCCTCATCGGTGAACCGCTGCCAGGCGGTCGCCTGGTGCGGCTCGCTGCAGCGCACGCTGGTGACGATCGCCTGATGCAGGTAATCCCACTCGCGCGTTTGGCAACCGGTCAGGCGCCGCACCGCCGAGTTGGCGCCGTCCGCCGCCACCACCAACGGTGCGCGCAGACGCCGGCCATCGGCCAGGGTCAGCAGCCACTCGTCACCGGAGCGGCGCATCTGTTCCAGACGGGCGTTGGCCAGCAGGCCAATATCGCTGTCGTGCAGCCGATCCAGCAGGCCATCTTGCACCACCCGGTTCTCGACGATATGGCCCAGTACCTGGGCGTGCACACTGGCCGCAGAGAAGTGGATCTGGCCAGTGCCGCTGCCATCCCAGACATGCATGTCCGAATACGGCGAAGCCCGCCGCGCAGCGATACCCTCCCAAGCGCCCAGGCGCTCAAGAATGCGCTGGCTGGCCGCCGACAGGGCACTGACACGGGGCTCGAACGCCGCCTGTGGATCAAAGGGTTTGACCGACAGCGGGCCGCCGTCGAGGAGGAGAATTTCCAGGCCGCTGTGGCGCAACGCCAGGGCCAGTGCGCTGCCGACCATACCGGCACCGACAATCAACAGATCTGCGCGCATTTCCATGCTTTACGCCTGCCTCGCTTGCGGCTTGAGCCGTACATAAAGGGTTTTATCGACCCGCGCCACCAGCTCACCGGCACCATCGCGGATATCGACCTGCAGACGGGGCAGGTACTTCTTGCCGCTGGCGGTCTGCTGGCGGATGTCGTCGAGCATCGCGTCGTCGACATGAAACTCGGCGTACACCGGGCCTTTGCCAGGGGAGATGAAATCGATGCTGGCGGCTTTATCCCAGACGATGTATTCGCGGCCCAGGCGCTCGATCAGCAGCAGCATGTAGAACGGGTCGACCATCGAATACAGGCTGCCACCGAACTGGGTGCCGACATAGTTGCGGTTCCAGCGGGTCAGCTTCATGCACACCTTGACGCTGCTCATGTCCGGGCTGATGTGCTGCACACGGATACCGGCGCCCAGGTAAGGCGGGTAGAAGTTGAGCAGCCAGCGCAGCATCCGGGCCTTGCGCGCGAGCTTGCGTGGGTCGCTCATGCGCGACCCCGCAGGTCAGGCCGAGTGCCCAGGCCCATGGCCTGGCGGGCGAACCAGCGTTTGGCCGGTGGCAGCAAGTCGAGGCCCAACAGGCCGAGGTTGCGCCCGGCTGCCAGCAATGGCTGGCCGCTGCCAAATACGCGAGTGACCTGGTCGGAAAAGCCGATGGTCAGCGCCTGGTCCACACGCTGACGCTGGTGATAGACCTGCAAGGTCGCCAGATCGCCCGGCTGCGCTGGGCCGGCCAACAAGCCTTCGGCGAGGGTCTGCACGTCGCGCAGGGACAGGTTGAAGCCCTGCCCGGCAATCGGGTGCAGGCTGTGCGCGGCATTGCCCAGCACGACCAGATGGGGGCGCACCTGCTCCTCGGCCTCGACCAGCGCCAGCGGGTAGAGGTGACGCACGCCAACCTGGCGCAGTGCGCCCAGGCGATAGCCGAACACGTCCTGCAACTCACGCAGGAAGCTACGCTCGTCGATTTCGGCAAGGCGCTTGGCATCCATTCCCTGGCGGGTCCAGACCAGCGCGCAGCGGTTCTCTGGTAATGGCAACAACGCCATCGGGCCTTGCTCGGTGAAGCGTTCAAAGGCTTGGCCAGCATGGGCCTCGCCGGGGCTGATATTGGCGATCAGCGCGCTCTGGTCGTAAGGTCGGCGCCGCACATGGATGCCCAGTTGCTCACGCAGGCCGGAACGCCCCCCATCGGCCAGCACCGCCAGGTCGCACTCAAGGCTGGTGTCGTCATCGAGCTGCAAGCGATAGCCGCCCTCGATCGGCTGCATGGCCTTGACCTCGGCCGGGCAGCGCCAGCTGACCACGTCGCGGTCCAGGCTTTGCCACAGGCACTGGCCAAGCCAGGCATTTTCCACCACGTAACCCAGCGCAGGCACGCCTTCTTCGCTGGCATCCAGACGGGTAGCGCCGAAGCGGCCCCGGTCGGACACGTGGATCTGGCGGATTGGCTCGGCGCGCGGGCTGAGGGTTTGCCACACGCCAAGTTGCTCGTAGATTTGCCGAGTGCCGAACGACAGCGCTGACGAGCGCGCATCGTAGCTCGGCTGGAAGCTGTCGCCCGGCGCGAACGGCTCGATCAACAGGATCTTCCAGCCCCGCGCCTTGGCGCCGGCCTGCAAGGCCAGGGCCAGGCTGGCGCCGACCAGGCCGCCGCCAATGATCGCCAGGTTGACCCGGCTCATGCCACGTCCCTGCGTGCGTCAGCCATCAGCGCCTCGATCTCGGCGACCGTACGCGGCACGCCTGAGGTGAGAATTTCACAGCCTTGCTTGGTCACGACCACGTCGTCCTCGATCCTGATCCCGATGCCACGCCATTTCTTCGGCACATCCTGGTTGTCGGCGGCAATGTAGATGCCCGGCTCGACGGTCAGCGCCATGCCCGGTTCGAGCACTCGCCACTGGCCACCGACCTTGTATTCACCGACGTCGTGCACATCCATGCCCAGCCAATGCCCTGCGCGGTGCATGTAGAAGGCGCGATGCGCCTCGGCGTCGATCAGCGCCTGCACCTCGCCTTTGAGCAGCCCCAGCTCGACCAACCCTTCGGTGATCACCCGCACGGTCGCTTCATGGGCATGGTTCCAGTGCTTGCCAGGGGCGATCTCGGCAAACGCTGCCGCCTGAGCCTTGAGCACCAGTTCGTAGATCGCCTTCTGCTCTGGCGAAAATCGCCCGCTGACCGGGAAGGTGCGGGTGATGTCGCTGGCATAGCAGTCGATCTCGCAACCGGCGTCGATCAACACCAGATCGCCGTCCTTGAGCAAGGCGTCGTTCTGCTGGTAGTGCAGGATGCAGCCGTTGCGCCCGGCAGCGACGATCGAGCCGTAGGCCGGCATCTTCGCCCCGCCCTTGCGGAACTCGTAGTCCAGCTCGGCTTCCAGGCTGTATTCGTAGAGTCCGGCGCGACAGGCCTGCATGGCCCGCACATGGGCGCGGGCGGAAATGTCCGCAGCAGCGCGCATCACCTTCACCTCTGCCGCCGATTTATACAGACGCATGTCGTGCAGCAGGTGATCCAGGGCAACGAATTCGTTCGGCGGCTGGGCACCGAGGCGCGCCTTGGAGCGTATGACGTTGATCCAGTCCATCAGCCGGCGATCGAACTCGGGATTGCTGCCCATGGCGGTGTAGACCCGATCGCGGCCTTCGATCAGACCCGGCAGGATCTCGTCGATATCGGTGATCGGGAAGGCGTCGTCGGCGCCAAAGTCGCGCACAGCGCCTTCCTGGCCTGCGCGCAGGCCATCCCACAGCTCGCGCTCAGGGTTACGCTCACGGCAGAACAGCACGTATGCGCCATGCTCCCGGCCAGGAATCAGCGCGATTACCGCCTCTGGCTCCGGAAAGCCGCTGAGGTATTGGAAGTCGCTGTCCTGGCGGTACACATGCTCGACGTCGCGGTTGCGAATGGCAACCGCGGCGGCTGGCAAGATGGCGATGCTGTTGGGGACCATCTGCGCCATCAGCGCCTTGCGCCGACGGGCATACTCCGCCTTGGGTATGTGGCTCATGGGCAAACGACCCCGTTCAGATCAATGCAGCGATGGCTTTGGCGCGGGTGCTGCTGGCGTGTTCAACTCCGTGAACAGCAACAGCGGGGCGACGCGCAGGTACTCCATGACCTCCATGTAGTCGCTTTCACCGTCCTCGGACTCTTCCAGCGCTTCCTGGACCTGCGAAATGGCCACCAGATCCTGCAGCACTTCCTTGGCGTCGGTGGACAGGTCCTTACCGCCGGCATTCAGGCCGAAACCACTGATGAAGCCCTGGCACCACTGGCCCAGCGCGGCGGCACGGTCAGCCAGCGCCGCGTCGTCGGTCGGCAGCAGCAGGACGATGGCGACGTCTTCGCCGGTGAGCTCGGCCTTGACCATCTCTTGCAGGCCGATCAAAGCATTGCGAACTGTGTCACCAGGCTCGGTCTCGAGCAGCTGGGCTGCGTCAGCCAGCCAGGCATCGGCATCGAACCCTGCGCCGGCGCAGCTGCGGCCGATCAGCAGGCCATGCAGCTCGGCAGGGGTGACAGGGTGGCCATTGCTCGAAAGCAACATGGCGAAGGCGATGTAGGGCGATTGTGTATTGGGCATGGGCTGCTAGGCGCCAGACGGCGCAATGTCTAGAATGAAGACCTTGTATCCTAGCACCGGCAGGCGCGCCAAGACCATCGGCACTGGCCGCCGAGGGCCTGGCACAGGCATGATCGCCAGGCAGTCAACGATGGAGCGAAACGAGTGCAACCCATGCAAGACAACGACCTGCAAGCGCTGATGAGCCGATTTGAGTTGCTGATCGAGCGCGTCGAGCAACTTAAACGGCAAAATGCACTCCTAGTAGCTCAGGAAAAATCCTGGCGCGAAGAGCGCGCCCACCTCATCGACAAGAACGAGATCGCAAGGCGCAAGGTCGAATCGATGATCTTGCGGCTCAAGGCCCTGGAGCAAGACTCATGAGTTCAAGCAATAGCGTCACCGTCCAGATCCTCGACAAGGAATACTCGATCATCTGTCCGCCCGAGGAGCGCAACAACCTGGTCAGCGCGGCACGCTACCTGGACGGCAAGATGCGTGAGATCCGCAGCAGCGGCAAGGTGATCGGCGCTGATCGCATCGCGGTCATGGCAGCGCTGAACATCACCCACGAAATGCTGCACCGTCAGGACACTCCGGATGTGGTCAGCGGCGGCACTACCCGTGAGCAGGTGCGTGACCTGCTGGAGCGGGTCGACAATGCATTGGCCGACGACACGGGTACCAAAAACGGCTGAGGTTGGTATACTGGCGCCACTCCCTGGGGGATGCGCCAGTCGGTTATGTCCCTGAGCCGATACGCACAACCACGGGGGTTGCACGCTGGGGCCGGTGTGCATGTCCGCCCGACGGAAAGCCTTAACGCCCCCTGCAATCTCCACCTTGAACTTTCGGGTTCAAGGGCTACACCGATAGCGGTCTTATCGGGGAGCCTGAATGCTTCATTGCCCGCCTCCTCGGCGGGCAATTGGTTTGGCCGCTATGGCGGCCGACACCTCTGGGAACGCCCGTGCCATGACCGACACCGCGCCGCTCACCCGCCCTCAACTTCGCCGCCTGCTGCGTAATGCCCGCCGCGCCCTTACCCCGGCCCAGCAACGCCAGGCGACCCTCGGCCTGTACCGCCAGCTTGCGCAGCACCCGCTGTTTCGCCGGGCCAAGCACATTGCCCTGTACCTTCCCAACGATGGCGAGATCGACCCACGCCTGCTGCTGCGCGAAGCTCAACGCCGGGGCAAACGCACCTATTTGCCCGTGCTGCATGCCTGGCCAGCGACGCGCATGGTATTTCAGCGATTCGAGCATGGGGAAAAACTACGGCCCAACCGCTTCGGAATTCCGGAACCTGTAATCGAGCGCAAGCGGCAACGGCCAATCTGGGCGCTGGACTTGATCCTGCTGCCGCTGGTGGGCTTCGATGAAGTGGGTGGGCGACTGGGTATGGGCGGTGGCTTCTATGACCGCAGCCTGGCCTATCAGGCACGTCGCAAGTACTGGAAGAAACCGCTACTGCTGGGGCTGGCCCATGAGTGTCAGAAAGTAGAACGACTGGCCCAGGCCAGTTGGGATGTGCCGCTGCAAGGAACGGTCTCGGACCGCGGCTGGTACCTGGCACGCAACTAAAGGCGCGCCAGGCCAAGGCTTAGCGTTGTTGCGGGGCAGACTCGACGGGGGTCTGGTAGGCGATGTCCATCTTGCGCTCCCAGAAACTCTGCGCATAACCGGTGGTGACAACCCCCAGGCCGAAAATGAAGGCCAAGACCCACAGCAGGTCCGGTTTGCGTTTGTTCATCGATTGCCCCCCTAGGCAAACTGTTCTGGCTCGCTAGCTTTTTCGGTGCTGGCGGAGCATGTCGCTTAAAATCGGCGCATTTTCCGACAACGTGCGTCGACACGCAAACGTTGACGCCAACCGGCTGTCGGTTTCATGCAACAGGTTATTTCAAACTTTGTCAGGAGCAGCATCCATGGCCTATTGGCTGATGAAATCCGAGCCCGACGAGCTCTCCATCGAAGCCTTGGCCCGCCTGGGCGAGGCGCGCTGGGACGGCGTGCGCAACTATCAGGCGCGCAATTTCCTGAGGGAAATGAGCGTAGGCGACGCGTTCTTCTTCTACCACTCCAGCTGCCCGCAACCAGGCATCGCCGGTATTGCCAAGATCACTGCGGCGGCCTACCCGGACCCGACTGCGCTCGACCCTGAAAGCCACTATCACGACGCCAAGGCGACTGCCGAGAAAAACCCGTGGAGCGCGGTAGATGTAGCGCATGTGCAGACGTTCAAGCAGGTGTTGGGGTTAGGCCTGCTCAAGCAACAGACTGCACTTGAGGAGCTGCCGCTGGTGCACAAAGGCACGCGGCTGTCGGTGATGCCGGTTAGCCCAGAGCAGTGGGCGGCGATCATGGCCCTGGCTAGGTGACGTGACGCGCTGGCTGACCCAGCTTTTTCGCATGCTCGCCGGCGAAAAGGCTGGGTCGATATCAAATCACTGCACAATCAAGTTATTGAACAGCAGATCCTCGACGATCGGCTTGCCTTCTTCGGCTTCCATCACCTGCTGCACCTGCTTCAGGGCTTCCTGACGCAGCCTCTCCTTGGCCTCGACGTTGCTCATGTTATCCACAGCCTGCTGGGTGAACAGCGCCACCAGCTGGTTACGGATCAGCGGCTCGTGGTGCTTGACCGCAGTGGCGGCGGCGTCACCGGTTACTCGCAGGGCCACGTCAGCCTTGTATACGCGCAGCTTGGGGCTACCATCGAGGGCGTAGTTGCCGACAAAGGGCGGGCTCAGGCTGATGTAGGAAACCTTCGGCTCCCCTTCCTTGGCTGCCTCGGCCATGGCCGTCGCTGGCAGCAGCAGCGCCAGTACCATCAAGATCCACGCTTTCACGAATTCGCTCCTCAATACAGTTGGCGCCAGCTTACCCAGCACTTCGTTCAAACCCAAGCCCAGGCTTATGCCAGCCCATCAGGCCGGGCCATGCTCATTGACCCGGCACCTGGCCCTCTTACACTTATCGGCCACCACACGCAAAGGAATAGCCCCGATGAAAGCTGTGTTGTGCAAAACCCTTGGCCCAGCGCGCGATCTGGTGCTGGAAGAGGCGGCCAGCCCTACGCCAAAGATCAACGAGATCCTGCTCGACGTGCACGCCGCCGGGGTCAACTTCCCCGATACCCTGATCATCGAAGGCAAATACCAGTTCCAGCCGCCACTGCCATTCTCGCCAGGTGGCGAGGCCGCAGGGGTAGTGGCCGCCGTGGGCGCGAAAGCGGGTGCCTTCAAGGTCGGCGACCGGGTCATGGCCCTGACCGGCTGGGGCGCCTTTGCCGAGCAGGTGGCAGTGCCGTTCTATAACGTGCTGCCAGTGCCGCCGAGCATGGACTTCACCACTGCTGCGGCGTTTGGCATGACCTACGGCACCTCGATGCACGCCCTGCGCCAACGCGCCAACCTACAGCCAGGGGAGACCTTGCTGGTACTCGGCGCTTCGGGGGGTGTAGGGCTTGCCGCAGTGGAGATTGGCAAGGCCATGGGCGCCAAGGTGATCGCCGCCGCCAGCAGCGAAGAGAAACTGCAGGTGGCCAAGGCCGCCGGCGCCGATGAGGTGATCGACTACAGCAAGGCCAGCCTGAAGGATGAAATCAAGCGCCTGACGGGCGGCCAGGGAGTAGATGTCATCTACGACCCAGTAGGTGGCGAGCTGTTCGACCAGGCTGTGCGTGGCCTTGCTTGGAATGGGAGATTGCTGGTGGTGGGTTTTGCCAGTGGAACGATTCCGCAGTTGCCGGTGAACCTGGCGCTGCTCAAGGGTGCCTCGGTGGTCGGGGTGTTCTGGGGATCGTTTGCCCAGCGCCAGCCTGAGGATAATGCAGCCAACTTCCGTCAGTTGTTTGCCTGGCATGCCGAAGGCAAGTTAAAGCCACTGGTGTCGCAGACTTATCCACTGGCGGAGGCCGGGGCGGCAATCGAGCGACTGGCGCAGCGCCAGGCTGTGGGTAAGTTGGTGGTGCTGGCCAGGTAAGGCTTTAGATCCTCAATGTCGCTTCTGGCCTCTTCGCGGGCAAGCCCGCTGCCACAGGAATAGCGGTGTCTTTGATGTCGATGCGGTATCTGTGGGAGTGCCCGTCACCGCACTCACAGGTACAGCGCAGCCCTCAATGACAACTCGGCCCCTGTGGGAGCGGGCTTGCCCGCGAAGCGGCCGGTGCAGCCGACAAATACTTCAGACCTCACGCAAGTTGTGGCAACGCCTGAACCGCGCCTCAAGATTACGATCGGGCATCTGGTGACTGCGCAGTGCATTGAGGGTCTGCTCGACGTAATCCCGGGTACTGCCATAACGCCCTTTGGCGCTGGCCAGAATCTGGCTGAGCAAGCCATCCGGCAGATCACCGGCATAGCACGGCAGATGCCGCTCCAGAACAAACCCTAGCGCCTGAACCTTGCTGCCATCATTCAAGCGGCAAGTCAGCCAATGCGGCCGATACGCAGGGTATGGCATCTCGCGCTGCCACAAGGCCATGAGCGAGTCATCCAGATTGCTCTCCTCCAGGCGATAGGCAAAGCCACTGCATGAGCCGCCACGATCGAGCCCGAACACCAGCCCTGGGCACTCCGGCGTGCCGCGGTGCTCATGCGACCACAGGTACAGCCCGCGATGATAGCCATGCACCCGCGCCCGCTGGCGTTCGACCGAATGACATTCTGGGCGCCAGATCAGCGAGCCATAGGCAAATAGCCACACCGGCCCACCGTGATGGCGCGCCATGGTCGACTGCATCGAATTGAACAATTGCTCGCGAGTCAGTTGCTGACCGAAGTCGAGCGACGGCGGATAGGGTACCTGCCAAGATAGACTTTCAATTGCCGACATAAGCTGCCGCCATTATTCCCCGAGAACTCACGAAGAACGCCACTGTAACTCAGTGACGCTCCACTGGACTTACCGTACGGCAGAAAGTATCCATCGCACAAGCCCCCATGCACACCTGAGCCGCCGAACTACGGGCCCTGCAAGCGATTGCACGGTATTGTTTCGAGTATAGTGAAAGTTATTGGCTGCGGCGGTAACAATTTACCGCCTTATAATCATCGCCGGACACTTTGGTTATTAGCGTCGACTAACTATTCAGTTGCGCGGGGCATAGGCGAACACATCGGCACGCATGCGGTGCGCATCCATGCCGGCTTCAACCAACGCATCGAGCGTGGCATAGACCATATTTGGCGAACCACTGGCATACACGTGCACATCGTTGAGGTCGGCGATGTCTTCGCAAACTGCCTCATGCAGCATGCCGCAACGCCCTTCCCAGCCACACAGGTCACTGACGACCTTGTGCAGGAACAGGTTGGGCAGGCGCTGCCACTCATCCCAGTGCTCGATCTGGTAGAAGTCTTCCGGACGACGCACGCCCCAGTACAAGTGCACCGGGTGCTTGAAACCATTGGCCCGGCAGTGCTCGACCAAGCTGTGCATCTGGCCCATGCCGGTGCCGGCGGCGATCAGCACCAGTGGCCCATCGGGCAGCTCGGCCAAATGTGCATCGCCAAACGGCAGCTGGATACGCGCAATACCATCGCGCTGCAATTGCTCGATCAGCGCCACGGCACTGGCTTCGCGCGCCAGCACGTGCAGCTCCAGATCGCGCCCGCCATGCGGTGCAGAGGCCAGCGAGAAGGCTGCCTTGTCGGCGCCGTCGCGCTCGATCATCAGGTATTGGCCGGCGTGGTAACGCGGCGGCTTGCCGGCCGGAGCGCGCAGGCGCACGCGCCAGACGTCGCCGCCCACCTCGACGCACTCGCTCACCGTGCAGGCCAAGGTGCGCACCGGCAGTTCGCCCAAGGCAAGTACACCGTCCCAGAGCAAGATACAGTCCTCCAGCGGCTCGGCGATGCAGGTGAACAGCTCGCCGTGATCACGCACTTCACCGTCCTGGCGCACCCGCCCTTCCACCAGCAAGGCAGCGCAGACGTGGCAATTGCCGTTGCGGCAGCTGCTCGGACAGTCGTAACCCAGGCGCCGGGCGCCATCGAGAATCCTTTCACCGGGTTCAAGCGCCAGTACCGCCCCGGACGGCTGCAACGTTACCTGCATCAATCTATTCCCAACTGATCCCACAGCTCATCGATACGGCGGGTGACGGCATCGTCCTTGACGATGACTCGGCCCCATTCGCGTGTAGTCTCGCCCGGCCACTTGTGCGTTGCATCCAGGCCCATCTTCGACCCCAGCCCCGATACCGGCGACGCGAAGTCCAGGTAGTCGATTGGCGTGTTGTCGATCATCACCGTATCACGCTTGGGGTCCATGCGCGTGGTGATGGCCCAGATTACGTCGTTCCAGTCGCGGGCGTTGACGTCGTCGTCGGTAACGATAACGAACTTGGTGTACATGAACTGTCGCAGGAACGACCAGACACCCAGCATGACCCGCTTGGCATGGCCTGGGTACTGCTTCTTGATGGTCACTACCGCCATGCGGTACGAGCAGCCTTCGGGCGGCAGGTAGAAGTCGATGATCTCTGGGAACTGCTTCTGCAGGATCGGCACGAACACTTCGTTCAGCGCAACGCCAAGGATCGCCGGCTCATCCGGTGGACGGCCGGTGTAGGTGCTGTGGTAGATCGGATTACGCCGGTGGGTGATGCGCTCGATGGTGAACACCGGGAAGCTGTCCACCTCGTTGTAGTAACCGGTGTGGTCGCCGTATGGGCCTTCGGGGGCCATCTCGCCTGGGTGAATCACCCCTTCCAGGATGATTTCCGCAGTGGCCGGCACCTGCAGGTCACTGCCACGGCACTTGACCAGCTCGGTACGGTTGCCGCGCAGCAGGCCGGCGAAGGCGTATTCGGAAAGGGTGTCAGGCACCGGGGTCACAGCGCCAAGAATGGTCGCCGGGTCCGCGCCCAGTGCTACCGCCACCGGGAATGGCTGGCCAGGGTGCTTCTCGCACCACTCGCGATAGTCCAAAGCGCCGCCACGGTGGCTCAGCCAACGCATGATGACCTTGTTCCGGCCGATCACCTGCTGGCGATAGATGCCCAGGTTCTGGCGTTCTTTGTTCGGCCCGCGGGTGACGGTCAGGCCCCAGGTGATCAGCGGCGCCACATCGCCCGGCCAGCAGTGCTGGATCGGCAGCTGGCTGAGGTCGACGTCTTCGCCCTCGACCACGATTTCCTGGCATACCGCATCTTTGATGACCTTGGGCGCCATCGACACGACTTTCTTGAAGATCGGCAGTTTCGACCAGGCGTCCTTGAGCCCCTTGGGCGGCTCGGGCTCTTTGAGGAAGGCCAGCAGCTTGCCGATTTCACGCAGCTCGTCGACCGATTCGGCGCCCATGCCCATGGCCACCCGCTCCGGGGTGCCAAACAGGTTGCCGAGCACTGGAATGTCGAAGCCGGTAGGCTTTTCGAACAGCAACGCCGGGCCCTTGGCACGCAAGGTGCGATCGCAGACTTCGGTCATTTCCAGGACGGGTGAAATCGGAACCTGGATGCGCTTGAGTTCGCCGCGCTGTTCCAAGCCACGGATAAAGTCGCGCAAATCGCGATACTGCATGCGTGAGCCTCGTGTTGGCCGTATCGGTCGGGGTGCAGAGTGTAGCGCTGATCAAGCCGTTTTAGGATGCAAAAATGACTTGGGGCCGCTGCGCGACCCTTCGCGGGCTTATCCGCGAAGGACTGCGCAGCAGCCCCAAATCATCAGCCTGTGGAACGAATCGCTTACTTGCGCTTCATCGACAGGAAGAACTCATCGTTGGTCTTGGTCTGCTTGAGCTTGTCAGTCAAGAACTCGATGGCGGCGATCTCATCCATCGGGTGCAGCAGCTTGCGCAGAATCCACATGCGCTGCAGCTCGTCGTCAGCGGTCAGCAGCTCTTCACGACGGGTGCCCGACTTGTTGATGTTGATGGCTGGGAACACGCGCTTCTCGGCGATGCGGCGATCCAGCGGCAGCTCCATGTTGCCGGTACCTTTGAACTCTTCGTAGATCACTTCGTCCATCTTCGAGCCGGTTTCAACCAGCGCGGTGGCGATAATGGTCAGCGAACCGCCTTCCTCGATGTTACGCGCAGCACCGAAGAAGCGTTTTGGCTTCTCCAGGGCGTGAGCATCGACACCACCGGTGAGGACCTTGCCGGAGCTTGGGATCACGGTGTTGTAGGCACGCGCCAGACGGGTGATCGAGTCGAGCAGGATGACCACGTCTTTCTTGTGCTCGACCAGGCGCTTGGCCTTCTCGATGACCATCTCGGCAACCTGCACGTGGCGGGTCGGCGGCTCGTCGAAGGTGGAAGCGACTACTTCGCCGCGCACGGTGCGCTGCATTTCGGTCACTTCTTCCGGGCGCTCGTCGATCAACAGCACGATCAGGTGGCACTCGGGGTTGTTACGGGTGATGTTGGCCGCGATGTTCTGCAGCATGATGGTCTTGCCCGCTTTTGGCGGGGCGACGATCAGGCCGCGCTGGCCTTTGCCGATCGGCGCGCAGAGATCGATGACGCGGCCGGTCAAGTCTTCGGTAGAACCGTTACCGGCTTCCATCTTCAGGCGCTTGTTGGGGAACAGCGGCGTCAAGTTCTCGAACAGGATCTTGTTCTTGGCGTTTTCCGGACGGTCGAAGTTGATCGTGTCGACCTTGAGCAGCGCGAAGTAACGCTCCCCTTCCTTCGGCGGGCGGATCTTGCCGACGATGGTGTCGCCGGTACGCAGGTTGAAACGGCGGATCTGGCTAGGCGAGACGTAGATGTCGTCTGGGCCGGCCAAGTAGGACGCATCAGCCGAACGCAGGAAACCGAAGCCATCCTGGAGAATCTCCAGCACGCCGTCACCCGAGATCTCTTCGCCGCTTTTCGCGTGTTTCTTCAACAGGGCGAAAATCACGTCCTGCTTGCGCGAACGGGCCATGTTTTCGATGCCCATCTGTTCGGCCATTTCCAGCAGATCGGTAATCGGCTTTTGCTTGAGTTCAGTCAGGTTCATAAGGGGAGTGACGTAATCATGTAAGAAGGGAGGATTAAGCTTCTGGCTTAATGAAGCCGCGCCGCAAGATTGGCGACAGGATCGCGTACTGATTCGAATTAGGGATGCGTCGGCGACGGCGTGCAGAGGGCACTGAAGAAGCAGTGCGAGGCCGAATGTAACACTTGCTTTTTTCGGCGTCTAGTGCTCGAAAAAAGAAAAGCCCCGCATTTTCGTAATGCTGTTCACTAAGATTTTGGGGCCGCTTTGCGGCCCTTCGCGGGCAAGCCCGCTCCCACAAGGATAGCGCTTAACGTGAGAAGGCGCTAAACCTGTGGGAGCGGGCTTGCCCGCGAAGGGCTGCAACGCAGCCCCAAAACAAACGACACACAGTTTAAGTGAACAGCACTACCGCATTTGCGGGGCTTTTTCACATCAGATGTTTGCGTCGAGGAACGCAGCCAGCTGAGATTTGGACAGCGCGCCGACCTTGGTCGCCTCGACGTTGCCGTTCTTGAACAGCATCAGCGTCGGGATACCACGCACGCCGTGCTTGGCCGGGGTTTCCTGGTTGTCGTCGATGTTCAGCTTGGCGACGGTCAGTTTGCCTTGGTAGGTCGAAGCAATGTCGTCCAGGACTGGAGCGATCATCTTGCACGGGCCGCACCATTCAGCCCAGTAGTCGACCAGCACCGGGCCTTCCGCCTTCAGGACTTCAGCCTCGAAGGTGGCGTCGGTGACATGTTTGATCAGGTCGCTGCTCATGGATATCTCCAGGTTCGTAAGCAAAAAACGTGGCCCATCATAGCCGCACCGGCCGCCTACAGGAAGTCACGCTCGATTGAGTGTAACTATAGTTGTGCAAGACGCCACGAATCGAAACTGTCATATCAGTGTCATAAGATTCGTTGCCCCTTTGCTTTGCATCAAGCCTTGCCTTGCCGCGCGTTGGCGTCAGCCCGCGATCGTGGCACGATTGCCGGGTTATCGACCGAGAATCTCGAAATCATGCCGCAGAACTCCGCGAAGAACCTGTCCTTGATCGCCGCCATCGACCTTGGCTCCAACAGTTTCCATATGGTCGTGGCCAAGGCCCACCACACGGAAATCCGCATTCTTGAGCGCCTTGGAGAAAAAGTTCAGCTGGCTGCGGGCATCGACGAAGAGCGTCGCCTGAGCGAAGAAGCCATGCAGCGTGGCCTCGAATGCCTCAAGCGCTTCGCCCAGCTGATCAACGGCATGCCCGATGGCGCAGTGCGCATCGTCGGCACCAACGCCCTGCGCGAAGCGCGCAACCGCAACGAATTCATCCAGCGCGCCGAGGCCATTCTCGGCCACCCGGTAGAGGTCATCTCTGGCCGTGAAGAGGCGCGCCTGATCTACCTCGGTGTGTCGCACACCCTGGCCGACACCCCCGGCAAGCGCCTGGTCGCCGACATCGGCGGCGGCAGCACCGAGTTCATCATCGGCCAGCGCTTCGAACCGCTGCTGCGCGAGAGCCTGCAGATGGGCTGCGTAAGCTTCACCCAGCGCTATTTCCGCGACGGCAAGATCACCCCAGCGCGCTACGCCCAGGCCTACACAGCCGCGCGCCTGGAGCTGATGAGCATCGAAAACGCCTTGCACCGCCTGACCTGGGATGAAGCCATCGGCTCCTCGGGCACCATCCGCGCCATCGGTGCGGCGATCAAGGCCGGTGGTTTGGGCAATGGCGAGGTCAATGCCGAAGGGCTGGCCTGGGTCAAACGCAAGCTGTTCAAGCTGGGCGACACCGACAAGATCGATTTCGAAGGGGTCAAGCCGGACCGGCGCACCATCTTCCCCGCAGGCCTGGCGATTCTCGAGGCGATCTTCGATGCCCTTGAGCTGCAGCGCATGGATCACTGCGACGGCGCCCTGCGTGAAGGCGTGCTGTTCGACCTGCTCGGCCGCCACCATCATGAAGACGTGCGCGAGCGCACCCTCAATTCGCTGATGGAGCGTTATCACGTCGATCAGGGCCAAGCGGCCAGGGTCGAGCGCAAGGCGCTGCACGCGTTCGATCAGGTCGCCAAGGACTGGAACCTGGAAGAGGGCAATTGGCGCGACCTGCTCGGCTGGGCGGCGAAAGTGCACGAAGTGGGGCTGGATATTGCCCACTATCACTACCACAAGCACGGCGCCTACCTGATCGAGCACTCCGACCTGTCCGGTTTCTCCCGCGAAGACCAGCAGATGCTGGCCCTGCTGGTGCGCGGCCACCGCCGCAACATCCCCAAGGACAAGTTCGCCGAGTTCGGCGACGAAGGCATCCAGCTGATCCGCCTGTGCGTACTGCTGCGCTTTGCCATCCTGTTCCACCACATCCGCGGCACCCAACAGATGCCCAAGGTGGTGCTCAAGGCCGGTGCGAACAGCCTTGAAGTGGTCTTCCCGGAGGGTTGGTTGGAGCAGAACCAGCTGACCCAGGCCGACTTCGCCAATGAGGCGGAGTGGCTGGCCCGGGTCGGCTTCGTCCTCAGCGTACGTTGAGGACCGGGTTGCTCAGGCGCTCGAGCAGGGTCGCCTGGGCACTGCGCGGATTCTGGTTGCCGGTCGGCGTGCTGCGCACATAACGACCGTCGGACTGCAAGGTCCAGGCCTGGGTGTTGTCGGTCAGGTAGCTTTCCAGCTCCTTCTTCACCCGCAGCAGCAACTTCTTGCCTTCGACCGGGAAGCAGGTCTCGACCCGCTTATCCAGGTTGCGCTCCATCCAGTCGGCACTGGACAGGAAGATCTGCTCTTCGCCGCCATTGAGGAAGTAGAACACCCGCGTGTGCTCCAGGAAGCGGCCGATGATCGAGCGCACCTGGATATTGTGCGAAACCCCCGGAATACCTGGACGCAAGCAGCACATGCCACGCACTACCAGATCGATGCGCACGCCCGATTGGCTGGCCTTGTACAGCGCGCGAATGATCTTCGCGTCGGTCAACGAGTTGAACTTGGCGATGATGTGCGCAGGCTTGCCCTCGAGCGCGAACTGGGTCTCGCGGGCAATCATGTCGAGCATGCCCTTCTTCAGGGTGAACGGCGCGTGCAGCAGCTTCTTCATGCGCAGGGTCTTGCCCATGCCGATCAGCTGGCTGAACAACTTGCCGACGTCTTCGCAAAGCGCGTCATCCGAGGTCAGCAGGCTGTAGTCGGTGTACAGACGGGCGTTACCGGCGTGGTAGTTGCCGGTACCCAAGTGGGCGTAGCGAACGATCTCACCCTGCTCACGGCGCAGGATCAGCATCATCTTGGCGTGGGTCTTGAAGCCGACCACACCATAGATCACCACCGCGCCCGCGGCTTGCAGACGGCTAGCCATCTGCAGGTTGGACTCTTCGTCGAAGCGCGCCCGCAACTCGATCACCGCCGTGACCTCCTTGCCGTTACGCGCCGCGTCCACCAGGGCGTCGACGATTTCCGAGTTGGCGCCGCTACGGTACAAGGTCTGGCGCACGGCAAGTACGTGCGGGTCCTTGGCGGCCTGGCGCAGCAGGTCGACCACCGGCGTGAACGACTCGAACGGGTGCATCAGCAGGATGTCCTGCTTGCTCACCACGCTGAAGATGTTCTCGGCGTTTTGCAGCAACTTGGGGATCGCCGGGGTGAACGGCATGTATTGCAGCTCTGGATGGCTATCCAGGCCGGTAATGCTGAACAACCGGGTGAGGTTGACCGGGCCGTTGACCTGATACAGCTCGCTCTCGCTCAGGCTGAACTGCTTGAGCAAGTAGTCCGACAGGTGTTTGGGGCAGGTATCGGCCACTTCCAGGCGCACGGCATCGCCGTAGCGGCGCGAGAACAGCTCGCCACGCAGCGCCCGGGCCAGGTCGTCGACCTCTTCCGAATCCAGCGCCAGGTCGGCGTTACGGGTCAGGCGGAACTGATAGCAGCCCTTGACCTTCATGCCCTGGAACAGGTCATCGGCGTGGGCGTGGATCATCGACGACAGGAACACGAAGTTGTCGCCGCTGCCGCCGACCTCTTCCGGCACGCGGATCACCCGCGGCAGCAAGCGCGGCGCCGGGATGATCGCCAAGCCCGAGTCGCGACCGAAGGCATCGACCCCCTCGAGCTCGACGATGAAGTTCAGGCTCTTGTTCACCAACAGCGGGAACGGGTGGGTCGGGTCGAGGCCGATCGGGGTGATGATCGGCGCGATCTCATCGCGGAAGAAGCGCCGTACCCAGGTCTTGAGCTTCGGCGTCCAGTGGCGGCGACGAATGAAGCGGATCTGGTGTTTTTCCAGCTCCGGCAGCAGTACGTCGTTGAGGATCGCGTATTGGCGATCCACCTCGAAGTGCACCAGCTCACTGATTCGCGCCAGCGCCTGGTGCGGCTGCAAGCCGTCGGCGCCGGCCTGTTCACGGGCAAAATTGATCTGTTTCTTCAGGCCCGCAACGCGGATCTCGAAGAACTCGTCGAGGTTGCTGGAGAAGATCAGCAGGAACTTCAGGCGCTCCAGCAGCGGGTAGGACTCATCCAGCGCCTGCTCCAGCACGCGGATGTTGAACTGCAGCTGGGAGAGCTCGCGATGAATGTACAGGCTGCTGTCGTCCAGGCTCGGCACGTGAATCGCCGGCGCCGGCGCGGGGGCCGGGGCTGGCGCTTCGACCGGCTGCTCAGCGACCTGCTCGGCCACAGGCACGGCAGCAACGGGCAAGTCCGGTGGCGTCTGGGTCAGCTCCTGCGGCAGCGCCTGGGCATCCTTGATCTCGACAGGGGTAAGCACTTCGTTATTCATCTGACGTTCCTGGAGGGCGTTACTGCCCTCTCAACAATTGAGCGGCGCGAACGGCGAAATAGGTGAGGATGCCATCGGCGCCAGCGCGTTTGAAAGCGGTGAGCGATTCGAGGATCACCGCTTCGCTGAGCCAGCCATTCTGGATGGCCGCCATGTGCATGGCGTACTCGCCGCTGACCTGATAGGCAAAAGTCGGCACTTTGAATTCGGCTTTGACCCGGTGGACGATGTCCAGGTACGGCATGCCCGGCTTGACCATGACCATGTCGGCGCCTTCGGCGAGGTCGGTGGCCACTTCGTGCAGGGCCTCGTCGCTGTTGGCCGGGTCCATCTGGTAGGAGGCCTTGTTGGCCTTGCCCAGGTTCAGCGCCGAGCCGACCGCATCGCGGAACGGGCCATAATAGGCGCTGGCGTACTTGGCCGAGTAGGCCATGATGCGCACGTTGACGTGGCCAGCCACTTCCAGGGCTTCACGGATCGCCCCCAGGCGGCCGTCCATCATGTCCGACGGGGCAACCACTTGGGCGCCAGCTTCGGCATGCGACAAGGCCTGGCGTACCAGTGCGTCGACAGTGATGTCGTTCTGCACGTAGCCCTCTTCATCGAGGATACCGTCCTGGCCGTGGGTGGTGAACGGGTCGAGGGCGACGTCGGTGATCACCCCCAGTTCCGGGAACTGCGCACGCAGGGCGCGGGTAGCGCGCTGGGCAATGCCCTCCGGGTTCCAGGCTTCGGCGCCGTCGAGGGACTTTTTCTCGACCGGCGTCACCGGGAACAGTGCCAGTGCCGGAATCCCCAACTCTACCCAGCCTTGCGCGGCTTCCAGCAGCAGGTCGATGGACAGGCGCTCGACGCCTGGCATGGACGGCACTTGTTCACGGCGATTTTCCCCATCCAGCACAAACACCGGCAGGATCAGGTCATCGACGGTCAGGGTATTTTCGCGAACCAGGCGACGGGAAAAATCATCCCGGCGGTTGCGACGCAGACGGGTGGCAGGAAACATACGGTTGGCGGGGGTAAAGCTCACGGCAGACTCCTGAGCCCACGCAGGCGGGCAGCGCGACAGTTATAAGCGGCCATTATGACGCCTGTGTTACACCCAAGGGCAACCCTGCGACTTGTGGCCGCAGGCATTCTCCTCGTCGGAAATGTTCACGTCGAGACACATTTGGACACTTTCATGAATGCGCGCGAAGGGGTAGGCTGCGCGTTCATTTCGCCAGCACCCCAGAAAATGCTTCAACAATTCCTGCAGGATTTCGGCTACTTCGCCCTTTTTCTCGGCACATTTTTTGAAGGTGAGACCATTCTGGTGCTCGCGGGATTCCTTGCGTTCCGTGGATACATGGACATCAACCTGGTGGTGCTGGTGGCGTTCTGCGGCAGCTATGCCGGAGACCAGCTGTGGTACTTCATGGGCCGCCGCCATGGCCGCGCGATCCTGGCACGCAAGCCGCGCTGGCAAGCAATGGGCGACCGGGCGCTGGACCATATTCGCCGCCATCCGGATATCTGGGTGCTGAGCTTCCGTTTCGTCTACGGCCTGCGCACGGTGATGCCGGTGGCAATCGGCCTGTCGGGCTATCCGCCCAGGCGTTACCTGCTGCTCAACGGCATTGGCGCAGCGGTGTGGGCCTTGGCCCTGGGCGCGGCCGCCTACCACTTCGGCGCCATCCTCGAAGGCCTGTTGGGCAATGTGAAGAAGTACGAGCTATGGGTGCTCGGCGGCCTGCTGGTGCTGGGCCTGCTGCTCTGGCTGCGGCGGCGTTTCCGTACCCTGCGCGCGGAGCGCAAGGCGGCGGCAGCAGACCAGGCCGCCGAGGCTGAGCAGGCTGTAGCCCAGCAGCAAAAACCACGCGAGGGGCGTGACGGTCACTAAACCGAGTGCGCCGGCCAGGTACAGCGCCGGCCCATTGGCAAGCAGCCGCGCCAGCTCCAGGCGCGCGCCCCACGGTCGATTCTCCAGGGCCACGCCCAGCACGAACAAACCGAACGCCATCACTGTCCAGCCCAGCGCCAGGGCGGTGCTGCTGACCTGCTCGGCAACCTCCATCAGGTAACTGCCCAATGCCACGTAGACCACGAACTGCGCGGCGACATACACCTGCTGCGCCTGGCCCAAGGGAATCTCGAATTTGCGAAAGCTGGCCAGGTCCTGCTTGGCCTGTGGATAAGCCTGCGCGACATCGGCCGGGCGCCAGCCGGTGGGCATGAACCAGATGCGCAGCTTGTCCCACACACTGCGCGTGCGCCGGGCATCGTTCCACAACTGGGCATAGAACTGCAGGTTGGCCCACAGTGGATTCCAACTGGCCAGCGGCGTGGTCACGCCAAAGATCACCGGCTCACGCGGGTCCTCTTCCTGGAAGGTGCCGAACAAGCGGTCCCAGAGAATGAACACGCCGCCGTAGTTACAATCCAAGTACTGTGGATTCTGCGCATGGTGAACGCGATGGTTGGACGGCGTGATCAACACCCATTCGAGCCAACCCAACTTGGGAATGTGCCGGGTGTGCACCCAGAACTGGTACAGCAGGTTCAGCGACGCCACGGTGATGAATACCAGCGGCGGTACGCCGAGCAACGCCAGGGGCAGGTAGAAGATCCACGAGAAGAGAAAGCCGCTGCTGGTCTGGCGCAGGGCGGTGGTCAGGTTGTACTCCTCGCTCTGGTGATGCACCGAGTGCGCGGCCCACAGCACATTGCGCTCGTGGCCCAGGCGGT
Organism: Pseudomonas sp. NPDC088890; assembly: GCF_044900155.1. Taxonomy (NCBI): domain Bacteria; kingdom Pseudomonadati; phylum Pseudomonadota; class Gammaproteobacteria; order Pseudomonadales; family Pseudomonadaceae; genus Pseudomonas; species Pseudomonas sp. NPDC088890. The sequence continues at coordinate 48,457 of NZ_JBJDNG010000017.1, forward strand.
GCAGCCAGTAGTAGCAGAAGTCGTACAGCACGAACGCCAGCAGCCAGACCCACCAGGCCTGCCCAGGCAAACGCAACAACGCCAAGTGCTCCCAGGCCAGTGCGTAAGTCACCAGCCCAACTCCCTTGGTCAACAATCCGGTGCTGGTCGACAGCACCCCGGTGCTGAGGCTGTTGATCGAGTCGGCCAGACGATAGTTGCGCTGACCGCGCACAGAGTCGGCGATCAGCTCCACCGCGATCAGCACGAAGAAAAACGGCACGGCCAGCAGAATCAGGTCCATGGGCAGCGATCTCAGGCGTTATCCAGACAGATTAGCCCCGCCCTACAGCAACCCCTATGGCCACATCTGCCAAACTAGAGGACATTTAGTGCCTCGACACTGGAGTAATGAGCATGACAAAAAAAGTTGCGGTGATTCTTTCCGGTTGCGGCGTCTATGACGGCGCTGAGATCCACGAAAGCGTGATCACCCTGCTGCGCCTCGACCAGCGCGGTGCCCAGGTACAGTGCTTTGCGCCGAACATCGCGCAGATGCACGTGATCGATCACCTGACCGGCGAACAGATGCCCGAGACACGCAACGTGTTGGTGGAGTCGGCGCGCATCGCCCGTGGTGAGGTCAAGGATATCCGCGAAGCCGATGTCAAAGACTTCGACGCGCTGATCGTGCCGGGTGGCTTTGGTGCCGCGAAGAACCTCTCCAACTTTGCCGTAGAAGGTGACAAGTGCACCGTGCAGCCAGATGTCCTGGCCCTGGCTGAAGCCTTTGCCGAGGCCGGCAAGCCGCTCGGGCTGATCTGCATCTCGCCTGCCTTGGCGGCGAAGATCTACGGGCCAGGCGTGGTCTGCACCATTGGTAACGATGCCGACACCAGCGCGGCGGTGGTGAAGATGGGCGGCACCCATGAAGAGTGCGACGTGCACGACATCGTCGAAGATACCCAGCGCAAGCTGGTGACTACGCCGGCCTATATGCTGGCCAAGTCGATCAGTGAAGCGGCGGGTGGCATCTACAAGCTGGTGGACCGGGTGCTGGAGCTGACTCACGAAGGTGACAATTAAGCAGCCGCATGCGCGTGGGGGCGAGGAGGCTATCGCGGGGCAAGCCCGCTCCCACGCAAGCCCGCATACACGGACATTGCCGCGCAACGCGCTGCACGATGCTGTTGACTAGGCTTTGGACAAACGGGTCAGGATGCGGTCGAGGGAATTGGCGAATTCCTGCTTCTCGCGCTCGCCATACGGCGCCTGGCCACCGCTGACCTGGCCCTGCTCGCGCAGCTCGGTAAACAGGTTGCGCACAGCCAACCGGTCGCCCATGTTGCGCTCATCGAACTCGCGGCCACGCGGGTCGAGCGCGGCCACGCCTTTCTTGATCAGGCGGTCGGCCAGGGGAATATCACTGCAAATCACCAACTCGCCCGGCACGGCGTTTTCGACCAGGTAATCGTCGGCTGCATCCGGCCCGCTGGGGACCACGATCAACCGGACACAGGCGAACGCCGGCTTGATCTGCGCCTGGCCGGCGACCATCACCACCTCCAGCTTACGCTTGAGGGCGAATTTGACGATCAGGTCCTTGGCCTGCTTGGGGCAGGCGTCGGCATCGATCCATATACGCATTGCGGGTGTTCCATTGCTTCAGACAAGGCATTCATAGTGCCAGATCCGCGGGACCAGCGCGCTCCTACAGGCCCAGTGAGCCCCCTGTAGGAGCGGGCTTGCCCGCGATGAGGCCGGCGCAGACTCGGCAGCCCTCAGCTGGCTGCAGCACGGCGCTTTTCCGTTAGACGCGAGCGCCCATACAGAATCACGATCGCCGTCAACGCCACCACCTGCGCCGCCAGCGAATACGCATCGGCATGAATCCCCAGCCAATCGAACTCGAAGAACGCTACCGGCCGCGTGCCCAGCACCCCAGCCTCTTGCAGCGCCTTGACGCCATGCCCGGCAAACACCACCGACAGCGCACACAGCAGCGCCGCATTGATGCTGAAGAACAGCGCCAGCGGCAGCTTGGCCGACCCACGCAGGATCACCCAGGCCAATCCCACCAGCAGCACCAGCGCCGTGGCGCCACCAGCCAACACCGCGTTATGCCCAGCGGGCCCCGACTGCAGCCACAGGGTTTCGTAGAACAAGATCACTTCGAACAGCTCGCGGTACACCGAGAAGAACGCCAGCATGGCAAAGCCAAAGCGCCCGCCACCGCTGAGCAGGCTGCTCTTGATGTAGTCCTGCCAGGCCGCGGCGTGGCGACGGTCGTGCATCCACACGCCCAGCCACAACACCATGACGCTGGCGAACAGCGCTGTGCAGCCTTCGAGCAGCTCGCGCTGGGCACCACCGACATCGATCACATAGGCCGCCAAGGCCCAGGTGGCAAAGCCTGCGACCAGCGCCAGACCCCAGCCGACGTTGACGCTGCGCACTGCCGATTGCTGGCCGGTATTGCGCAAGAAGGCCAGGATCGCCGCCAGTACCAGAATCGCCTCGAGGCCTTCACGCAGCAGGATCAGCAGACCGGAGATATAGCTCAGCGACCAGCTCAGGCCATCGCCGCCAAGCAGCTTGGCGGCCTCGTCCAACTGGGTTTTGGCCTCGGCCAAGCGTTGCTGGGCTTGCTCGACGGGCAAGCCATCCTGCAGCGACTGCCGATAGGCCATCAGGGCCTTTTCGGTGTCCTTGCGTACTTGGGTATCGATGTTGTCGAGGGAGCTTTCGACCAGCTCGAAACCTTCCAGGTAAGCGGCCACCGACAGGTCGTAGGCCTGGTCGTGATCGCCTTCGCGGTAGGCCGCCAGGCTCTTGTCCAACGTGCTGGCGGTGTACTCGAGCAATTGCGCCGGGCCGCGTTTGACCTGCGGCGGCTGGGCGCGCTGGGCGCGAAACGCCGGCAGTGCTGCAGCGCCTTCACTGGCGGCGACCTCGGCGGGGGTCTGGCGCGCCAGGTCGGCGAGGTTCCAGGTCTGGTCGCCCTTGGCCGCCTGCGGCTCGGCGGTGAAGCTGGCGACATAGGCAGCCACATCCCAACGCTGGCGCTCATCGAGCTGATCGGCAAACGACGGCATCTCGGTGCCTTCGATGCCAAGGCCCAGGGTGTTGTAGAGATCGAACAAGCTCAGCTGATCCAAGCGCTCGGCACTGCGCAGGTTGGCCGGCGGCGGCTCCAGGCCCACGCCGGCCGGGCCATCGCCCGCTCCGCTGTCGCCATGGCAGATCGAGCAGTTCTGCGCATACAGCGCAGCACCACGAGTAGGGTCCGGGGTGATGACCGGGGCCTGGCTGACCTCATAGGCCACTGCCAGGCGAGCACCTAGCTGACGCGCCTGGCGAGCCACGCTGGCACCGTCCTGGCGCTGGTCGATGGCCTGGCGCAGCGTCTGCACGCCTTGCTCCAGCGCATCGCGCTCGGCATGCGCGGGCAGGCCTTTGACCAGGTCCGCCAGCAGTGTGCTGAACTCCTGTTGCTCGCGGTATTCACCGTCGTCCAGCACCTTGCCGTCATGCACGGTCGGTGGGTAGTCGGCGCCGATGTAGTCGAGCAGGTGCAAGGCCTTGGTTGCCTCGGCGGGCGATTCGGCCAACGCCAGGGTGCTGCACAGCGCCAGCACCGGCCACAGCAGCCAGGCAAACAAACGGGGGCGGAAAGTCATGACCAGTCTCGTTAATACGAAAGAGAACATTGTTCACTTCCAATTGCCACTGCTCAAGGTTTGCTGGCGGATTTCATGAAAAATCTTGTAACAGTTGCGGCGACGTTGCGGCCTCGAAGACCTACAAAAAATTGAGAATCATTTAGCCACTGTATCGCCACCCTGCACGTATAATGCCGCGCCGCCACTAGTAGCCATTAACAATCATTCGGCCACTAGTGTCCGTCGCCGTCCATCTACTCAGGGAATCAGAACACCGATGGTCACCCGCGCCCTAACCGTTGTGGTAATTCTTGCCGCCTTGCAATTGACCGGCTGCGCCGTGTTTCGCAGCTACGACAGCGAGCTTCAGGAAACCAACCAGCAATTGACTGCTGGCAACGTCGACGCCGCCTTGAAGCTGCTGGAAAGCAACAACAAAGGCGAAAGCAAAGACCTGCTCTACTACTTCGAAAAAGGTGAGCTGCTGCGCTCCAAGGGCGACCTGCAAGGTAGCCAACAAGCCTGGCGCGCCGCCGATGGCGTGGTGCTGGGCTGGGAGGAGTCGGTCAAGCTCGACACCGAGAAGTACCTGAGCCAATTCGGCAGCTTCCTGGTCAACGACAAGGTTCGCCGCTACGAAGGCTATGACTACGAGAAGGTCATGCTGACCACGCAAATGGCCCTCAACCTGCTGGCCATGAACGATTTCGACGGCGCCCGCACCGAGATCAAGAAGACCCACGAACGCGAAGCGGTGATCGCTGAGCTACGTGACCGGCAATACCTCAAGCGCGAGGAGCAGGCCGAACAGCAAGGGGTGAAGACCGAGCTCAAGGACCTGCACGGCTACCCGGTGGCCAGCCTCGACGCGCCCGAAGTGGTCAGTCTGAAAAACAGCTACCAGAGCGCCTTCAGCCACTATCTGGCCGGATTCGTCTACGAAGCCCTCGGCGAGAAAGGCCTGGCAGCACCGGGTTACCGCAAGGCTGCCGAGCTGAGGCCGAACACGCCCTTGCTGGAGCAAGCCCTGCTCGACCTGGACAAGAACGGCGCCAGCAGCGCTGAAAGCGATGTGCTGATCGTGGTGCAAAGCGGTCTGGCTCCCGCGCGTGGCTCGATCAACATCCCGCTGCCGCTGGTGATCAAGGACAACCTGGTGATCACTCCGCTGTCGTTCCCAGTGGTCAAGGAGGACACCTCCACCACCTACTTCAGCCAAATCACCCTCAACGACCAGGCCGTGCCACTGACCGCCCTCAACAGCACCAGCGCGATGTCGCGCCGGGCCTTGCGCGACGACATGCCGGGGATCATCCTGCGCACCAGCGTGCGCGCCGCCAGCCGGGTGGTCGCGCAAAAGGAATTGAACGAAACCAACCCCCTGGCCGGCCTGATCGTGGGCATCCTCTCGGCGGTGACCGAGAGCGCCGACACTCGCACCTGGCGCACCCTGCCCAATGAAACCCAAGTGGCGCGGGTTCGCCTGGCGCCGGGCGAGCATCGCTTGAACCTGCCAGCGGGCCTCGGCGCCAGCCAGGTCATGGTCAAGATCGACCGCCCCTACCAGGTGGTCAGCCTGCGCGTGCTTGGCCGCCAGGTGTTTGCCAGCGGCCCCGCCGCACACGTTGTCCCCCTGGCCCAGCCGCAGGCGCTCGCCAGCCTCAAGTAACCTCAAGGATCGAACATGCGCTTTACCTGTATCGCCCTGCTCGCCGCCGCGCTGCTCGCCGGCTGCACATCGACTCCCGACCCCGACAGCGCCGCCAGCAAGGTGGTGACCATGGGCCAGCTCGATGATTTCGACCTCGGCCCGATGCGCGTCGCCCGCGAAAACGGCTTCCTCACCGTCAAGGTCGGCGTCAGCAACACCAGCCGCAGCAACCAGACCCTGTACTACCGCTTCGCCTGGCTGGGCGACGACGGCTTCCCGGTGGCCGACGCGGAAAGCTGGAAGACCCTCACCCTGTATGGCAAGCAGGCCAGCGTACTGCCAGCCATCGCCCCGCTTCCCCAGGCGACGGACTTTCGCCTCGAAGTCCACACCCGGTAATTTTTCCCAGGAGCAATTTTGATGTTTGCACGTATTACCTTCGCCGCTCTCGCCATCGCCCTGGTCAGCGGCTGCAGTACCCCATCGCCCGTCCTCGGTGGCAAGAACATCAGCTACGGCGACAGCAAGGCCGTGGAACTGATCACCAATGAATTCGGCTCCACCGACTTGCAGATGATCGCCGAGAGCATGACCCGTTCGCTGGCCCAGTCCGGTGTGCTGCATGGCCGCCCGGTGGTGCAGGTGTATGACGTGAAGAACAAGACCAGCGAGTACATCGATACCCGCGAGATCACCACCACGATCAAGACCCAGCTGCTGAAAACCGGCGTGGCGCGCTTCGCCAGCGACAACACCGACATGCAAAGCCAGGTCGATCAGCTCAAGCTGCAAAACCAGAGCGGCCTGTACAAGAAAAACACCGTGGCCAAGACCGGCAACATGATCGCCGCCAAGTACCGCCTGGAAGGCTCGATCAGCTCGATCGTCAAGCGCACCAGCGACTACAAGGACGTGTTCTACAAGTTCAGCCTGCAACTGGTCGACGTCGAAAGCGGCCTGGCTGAATGGATGGACGAAAAAGAAATCCGCAAGACCACGGAGCGCTAAGCGATGCGTACATGGATGGCAGTCATCGGCCTGGCTTGCGCGGTTTGCGCGCAAGCGGCCCCCAAGGTCGCGGTCACCGACCTCGCCTACCAGGCGCAGGTGGAGGAGTACATCCACAGCGTCAACGCCCACAACAGCGGCCAGTCGAGCCCGTATAACGCCAGTCACTCGTCGAGCTACAGCGAGTACCAAAGCAACAAGAGCTACATCGAGCAGAGCGAGCTGCGTAGCTTTGGTGGCGACATCAAGGGCGAGATTCTCAAGGGCGGGATGCTCCAGCTGGTCCAGGGCAAGCCCTACACGGCCTCGTCCAGCGAAGACGTGTACGACGTGATCGAGCGCATCAAGAACGGCGCGTTCCCCGGCGCCGACTATGTGCTGTTCGGCACCTTGTCGGATATCGATTTCCAGCGTGACGTCACTGCGCTGGACCATACCGACAGCTACTCGGCGGTGCTCGGTTTGAGCGTGGTGGCTGATTTCAGCCTGATCAACACCAGCACCTATGAGATCACGTCGGCGTTCACCGCCATGGGTGAGGGGCAGGACACCAAGCTGGTGAAAAGCCAGGATGCGCGCGTGACCCTCAACCGCCCACGGGTGGTGCGTGAGGTGTCCAAGGCGCTGGGGATGGACGTGGCGCAACAGCTGGCTGAGCAGCTAGGGAGTGAAGTGCCTGGGCAGCCGGAGCGGCCGGTGGGTCAAAGCCATTTGCCGGCGGATGAGCCGGCGCGGATTTTGCGCTGACTTGAGATTGCCGGGGCCGCTGTGCGGCCCTTCGCAGCGATTCGGCGCCCCGCCCCCCAGGTACCGCATGTACCTGTAGGAGCGGGCTTGCCCGCGAAGGGCCGCAACGCGGCCCCAGCATCTCACTGTCTGGTCGCAGTATCCTTCCAACCACCACCCAAGGCCAGGAACACACCAATCTGCCCCATCGCCACCTGGCTATTGGCCGCCGCCAACTGCGCGCGCATGTCGGTATAGGTGCGGGTCGCCTGCAAGTCCGCCAGGAACGACTCTCGCCCTGCCTGGAAATACCGGTGGGTCTGGTCCGCAGCTTCTTTCGCCGAACGCTCAGCCTCTTGCAAGGCGTCGCGCCGATCGAGCAAAGCGCTGTACTGGGCCAGGCGAGTCTGGGTCTCGCGAATAGCATTGAGCACCACCCCATCGAAATGCGCCAAGGCCGCCTGGGTCGACGCCTCGGTCTCGCGGATCCGTGCCCGGGTGCCGTTGGTGGGAATGGTCCAGCTAACCAATGGGCCGAAGCCCCAACGGTTGGTCGAAGGCTCGCCGAGGTTTTCCAGGATGCCGATGGTGCCCACTTGGGCGCCAATGCTGATATTCGGGTACAGCGCGCCGGTGGCCACGCCAATCGACGCGGTGGCGGCCGCCAGCTGACGCTCGGCCTGGCGCACATCCGGCCGGCGCTTGAGCAGCGCGGCGCCATCGCCAACCGGAATCAGCTGCGCCAGGTGCGGCAGCTCGGCGCAATCGGCAGTGCCAGCGGGCAACTGCTCGACTGGCTTGGCGAGCAACGCCGCGAGCGTATACAGGCCGGCCTCGCGCTCTGCCTTGAAGCGTGGCAGCTCAGCTCGCAGCGACTTGAACTGGGTCTGCGACCGAGTGACCTGGGTCTCATCGCCGCGCCCCGCATCACGCAGGCGTTGGTTGAGCTGTACGCTCTGCTCCTGCAAATCCAGCGACTCACGGGCAATGTGGTATTCCTCGTTGGCCGAGCAGACCTGGGTGTAGGCCTTGACCACATCGGCCACCAGGGTGATGCGGGCGGTATCGGCAGCAGCCTGTACGGCATCGGCGTTGGCCTGGGCCGCCTCGGTGCCGCGCTTGAAGGTGCCCCACAGGTCGAACTGATAGGAGGCGCTGAGGATCGCCTCGCCGATGTTGGCCACCGGCACTTTCTCCGGCAACAAGAACGCCTCTCCCGACTCTTGCAGACGCTGGGCAGCCACCTTGGCGCCGCCACTGAAGCCGCCTTGCGCCTCGGCCACCTCGAGCTGGGCGCGGGCCTTGGCGATGTTGGCGGCCGCCACGCGCAGCTCGGTGTTGGCGCCCAGGGCCTGACGCACCAGTTGATTGAGGCGCTGATCCTGGTACAGCTGCCACCAGTCCTCAGGGACCGGCGCCGACACCACGCTATCGGCATCCTGACGCAGCGGGCCGTTCAGATCGCTGCGCTGCACGGCGGCGTCCTTGGGCACCTCGTAGTTCGGGCCGACCATCATGCAGGCACTGAGGGACAGGCTCAGGCCCGCCAGGATCAGGTGTTTCATGGCCGCTGGCCCTCGATGATCGATACCGTGGCGGTCCGCCCGGCGATCATGCGGAAGTCTTGCGGCACTTCGTCGAAGGCGATCCGCACCGGAATCCGCTGAGCCAGGCGCACCCAGCTGAACGCCGGGTTGACGTTGGGCAGCAGGTTGGCGCCGCTGCTGCGGTCGCGGTCTTCGATGCCGGCAGCGAGGCTCTGCACGTGGCCGCGCAGGCGGGTGTCGTCGCCCATCACGCGGATGTCCACCGCATCGCCAATGTGGATGCCGCCCAGCTTGGTTTCCTCGAAATAGCCATCGACGTGGTACGAGGCGCTGTCGACCACCGACAGCACCGGCCGGCCGGCCGTGACGAACTCGTGCGCACGCGGCGCGCGGTCGTTGAGGTAGCCGTCGACCGGGCTGCGTACCACCGAGCGGTCGAGATTGAGCTGGGCACTGTCGACTGCGACCTGGGCTTCGTTGACCGCCGAGCGCGCGCGGGCCTCGCGGGACTGGCTCTCTTCCAGCTGCTCGGCCGCCACCAGGTTACCCAGCTGCTTGTTACGCCGGGCCTCACGGGCGGCCTGGGCGAGGGTTTCCTGACGTTCGCTCAAGGTCGCCTGGGCATGGCGCAGGGCCAGGGTGAAGCGGTCCTGGTCGATGGTGAACAGCACATCGCCACGCTTGATCACTTGGTTGTCGCGCACCTCGACCTGCTGGATCAGCCCGGACACGTCCGGAGCGATCTGGATCACGTCGGCTCGGATATGGCCGTCGCGGGTCCAGGGGGCGAACATGTAGTACACGACCATCTGCCAGACCAATACGGCCGCGAAGGTCACCACCAACAGGGTCAGGACCACACGGCCCAAGGTCAACAAAGGTTTTTTCATGGCAGCATCAGGCTTCGGCAAAAGTGATCCACCGCACCAAGCAGCACGGCATACAGGGCAACGTTGAACAATGCCCGGTGCCAGACCAGGCGGTAGAAATGCAGGCGCACCAATACGGCGTGCACGCCCAGAAACAGCAGGTAGGTGCAGAACATCATCACCAGTAGCGTGGGCAGGAACACCCCGCTGATATCCAGTTCACCGATCACAGCGGGGCTCCGTCGATCCCTTGGGGCAGTTGCGGTTGTTCGCTCGGTTCAAGCATCACCTCGACCCCCGGCAGCAGCGCCAGGCGCAGGCCGCTCAAGGCGTGCAGCAAGTGCACGCGGGCGTCGCCCCGGTCGTGCAGCTCGTCCAGGGCCAGGCTCTGGCGGGCCCGCTCCATGTTGCGCAGCAGCGCAGCCGGGGCGTGCAAGCGCTCACCGGCGCGCAGGCATTGGCCGTAGTGGGCGCCCACTTCCTCGATCACCGTTTGCAGGCGCTCACGGGCTTGCTGGCCAACGCGCGGCATGTAGGCGAGCAGGTCGAGCAGGTTCAGCCCCACGCGCAGATCGCGCAGGGCCACGCCGCTGTCCTGGCCGGTTTGCGACAGGCGCGGCAGGTGTTGCATCAGGCGGTCGAGCATCTGCACGCCGACCTGACGCTGCTCGGCCAAGGTCGCCGGCTGAGTCATTTCGACGATGTCGCGCCAGGCAAAGCGGGTCATGCGCTTGGCCGCCAGTTCCACGCCAAACGGGCGCAGCAGCAAGGTCCAGATGAAAGCGAACAATAGCCCCACCGGTCCTGCCAGGTTGGCGTTGAGGAAGGTGAAGAAGTCCGCGTCGTAGGCACCTTGGATGCTGATGAACGTCGCCGTGTTGACGATGGTCAGCAAGGTGCCGAGGTAGAAACGTGGCTGCACGGTAAGGGTGCCGACGCAAATGAACGGTATGGCGAACGCCAGCACCAGCATGGGGAAGTCGTGCAGATTGGGCAGGACCAGGAACAGATAGACGCTGGAGAAAATCACCGACATCAGCGTCCAGAAGAAGAACCGGTAGATCTGCGGCGCAGGGTCGTCCATTGCGGCGAAGAAGCTGCACGCCACGGCAGCGAGGATCACCGCACTGGCGCCGTCGTTCCAGCCCAGGCCGATCCACAGGCCGCAGGCGACGATGATCGCGGTGACCGTGGAGAACACCGAGTAGAGCATCAGGCCACGGTCGAAGAACGGCGTCAGGCGCCCCAGGCGCCAATGCCGGTAGGCGGCGCGCCAAGGCGTGGCATCGTCGTTGCGCAGGGCGTGCTGCAGGGTGCAGCAGTCTTGCCAGAGGTCGACCCATTCGGTGAGGCGATACAAGGCGTTGGACAGCAGCAGTTCCGGGCGCTGATCGAGCGCGGCGGCGCTGGGCTGGAGGCGATCGAGTTGGTCGCGCAGTGCGCTCCAGCGGCTGGCCGAGGCGTCTTCGGCGCTGGCTTGCAGCCATAGCCGCGCCTGGGCGAGCAGCGGCTGAATCTGGGCGAACTGGGCGGGTGCGCGGCCTTCGAGCGCTACCAGGGCGTCGTCCAGGGCATCGATCACTGGCAACAGGTGAATCATCCGTCCACGCAGTTCGCGGGCGTTCTTCAAGGTATGCGGCCCGGCGCCTTCGTGGCCGAGCTGGCCGATCATCAACTCCAGGCTGTTGAAGGTGGCGACCATCGAGGCGCGCATGCCGCCGATCTTGTCAGCAGCCACTTCGCGGGCGAGGTAGGTATCGCTGTAGCGCATCGCTTCGTTGAACCAGTTGCCCATCGAGCCGACCACCACTGGCGCTAGCCGGCGCGGCCAGAAGATCGCCCCGACCACTGCCGCGCAGACGATCCCCAGGCAGATCTCCTGGGCCCGCGACGATGCCACGTCGAACACCGCCAGCGGGTTATCCACCACCGCCAGGGCGATCATCGGCAGGGTGTAGCCGGCGAGCATCAGCACGTAGTTGTTGGCTGTGCGCAGGTTCAGCGAGAGGAATAGCAAGGTGCCGGTCCACAGGGCGATGGCAATCGACAGCAATAGCGGCGATTGCACCAGCGGCGGCACCAGCAAGATCGCACCACCGGCGCCAAGCAAGGTGCCCAGGGCACGGTACAGCGCCTTGGAACTGGTCGGGCCAACGAACGGGCTGGAGACGATGTACACCGTGGCCATCGCCCAGTACGGGCGCGGCAGCTGCATGAGCAGGGCGATGTACAGGGCGATCATCGAGGCGGCGAAGGTCCGTACGCCATAGAACCAGTCGCGCGCTGGCGGCATCGAGCTGAAAAAGCCGTTCATGCAAAGCCGCCTGGGGTGACCTGGCCGGCTGCTTCGAAAGCCTGGATAACGCGCAAGGTGGCTTCCAGATCGGCCTGGCTGATGCCGTGCAAGACCTCACGGCGCAGGCGCACCAGCTCAGCCTCGATGGATTCGGCAAGGAGGCGGCCATCAGCGGTCAGGCTCAAGGCCTTGGCGCGGCGGTCGAGTGGGTCTTCACTGCGGCAGACCAGGCCAGCCTTGCACAGCTGGTCGAGCAGGCGTACCAGCGAAGGGCTTTCCAGACCGGCAGCATTGGCCACCGCCACCTGATGCACGCCATCACCCAGGCGCACGATCATCAGAAGGGGCACCGCGCAGGCTTCGGAGATGCCGTAGCCGGTCAAGGCCGCATGGCAGATGCGCCGCCAATGGCGCGCAGCCACGACCATGCCGCTGCTGACTTTCAGGTGCAGTGCATCAAGCGTCATGTAAGGAACCGAGGATATTCATAGTTTGCTAACTATCAATATACGCCCTGCCCTCCCCCTGTCGTCAACCGCGGGCGATGAAGTACCGGGATGAAATGTTGTTCATGTGAGCGGAAATTGGGGCCGTTTCACGACCCCGACTCCCTCAAGGCCGAATCTGATCTTCCAGCTTCATGGTCAAAGCCAAGCTACTGCCCATCAAGATCGCCTGATCTCGCCAGTCCAGATAACGCGCCGTATCCCGGCTGCTGTAATGCACCGCCAGCTCTTCGGCCGCCTGCATCACCCCAGCGGCAGCAGCCAACTCCAGCCAATACAGCCCAGCCTTGCTATCGCTCTGAACATACAGGCCATGTAAAAACCGATACCCCACTTCAAACCGACACCGCGCTTCACCGCGTTTCGCGCCCTTCATGAACCAGCGCAACGCCTCGACCAGGTCAACCTGCCAGTCCTGATCGCCATCACAGATCTCTTCTTCGTACAGATCGCCCAAGGCCGCCGCCGCATGCAGCATCCCTCGCTCGAAGGCCTGGCGATAACACTCGGCAGCCTGCTCGTAGGACACTTCGACACCCTTGCCGAAATAGTGCTGCTGACCCAGGTTGAACCACGCCGCAGCGCTCCCCTGCAACGCCGCCATGCGCAGCAAGTGCCCGGCCAACTGGGTATCGGCGATCCAGTATTTGCCATTGAGCCAGATCCAGCCCAGGTCATTGAGCGCCGCCACATTGCCCTCCAGGGCCAGGCGCCGCAGGTCGCTGTACACCGCTTGCAGGTCGACCGCTTCATCCAGGCGACTGACCAGTCCAAAGCGCTCGCCCAACGGCGCCCGCTGGCTGGGCATGCCCACCCCGGCAAACAGCCGTTGGCGCTGGCGCGGCCGAGCCGGCACAGGGGCGATCCGCGCCGGCAAAAGACGCGCGAGCAGCGAATGGATATTGCTGGCAGCAGACATGTTCATCCTCATTGAACGACACACAGCCCCGACCGCAGCCGTGTTGAGGCGTGATTCTGCGCGATGCCACGACGAAACCTGTCGCGAACGATCTGATGGAAGGCAACCAAATGCATCTTCCTTGATCTGAGCACGGTGTGGCGAATTGCCATACCCCGCTCGTGCCGCCATCCTATTGCGGCAAGCCTAGACAAGGACGTTCCCTTTTGCCGTTCGCCACTACCCGCGCCACCCTCAGCCGTCAATGGGCGCTGCTGCGCCAATTGCCCAGCCGCTCCCCTGGCGTTACCAGTGCCGAACTGGTCTGGCGCCTGCGCGACGTTGGCTTTAGCGTCAGCAAGCGCACGGTCGAGCGTGACCTCAATGAGCTGTCGCTGATCTTTCCGCTTGAGCGCAACGACAAGAGCATCCCGTTTGGCTGGCACTGGTCGTCCACCGCCGTGGGCGAGTTACGCGGCAACTTCGATTTGCAGGGATTCTTGCGTGATGAGGCGCTGCAACCCGTGCAGGGCGCTGGAATGCAGATCCAGGCGTGGGTCAGCGATGGGCTGGCGCGCCAACTGCGCGAGGCGCCGTTGAGCGCGGATATGCAGCTAACGGCGCTCGAACACGGGCACCGGATGCGCGCCACAGTCACCGATGGCTGGCCGCTGCGTTGGTGGCTGTTGAGCCAGGGCGATGGCGTGGTGGTGGAACAGCCGCCCGCGCTGCGTGAAGAGATCGGGCGGACCTTGAGCAGTGCAGCGTCCCATTACCAAGACTGAGCTGCGCGCCGCCCTTTTCGCGGGCAAGCCCGCTCCCACAGGGACCTCACTGACCTTGAGGGCTGCAGAGTGCCAATGAAGGCCCTAGGTATGGGAACTGCAACCGACCTGAATGACTCACCGCCGCCCCAAAAGCACCGAAAAACCCTGTGGTAGCGGGCTTGCCCGCGAAGAATTCACCGCCGAAGTAAGGCCTAGCGCTGCATCCCCCAACGCCGAACGGTCACCCGCTCCAGGGTATTGAACACCAGCCCTTCCACCAACAGGCCGATCAAGATCACCACCGCCAAGCCGGCGAATACCTTGTCGGTGTACAGCTCATTCCGGTTCTGGAAGATGTACCAGCCCAGCCCGCCCTTGCCGCTGCTGGCACCAAACACCAGTTCGGCAGCGATCAGCGTGCGCCAGGCAAACGCCCAGCCGATCTTCAAACCTGACAAGATCGACGGCAGCGCCGCCGGCACGAGGATGTGCAGCACCAGGCGCAAACCCTTCAGGCCATAGTTTCGCCCAGCCATGCGCAGGGTCTCGGACACACCCAGAAAACCTGCATAGGTATTCAGCGCCAGCGCCCACAGCACCGAGTGCACCAGAACGAAGATCAGGCTGTTATCTCCCAGGCCAAACCAGAGCAGCGCCAGCGGCAGCAAGGCAATCGCCGGCAATGGGTTGAACATCGAGGTCAAGGTGCCGAGCAAGTCCCGGCCAAACTGGGTCGACACTGCCAGGCTAGTGAGGCCGAAGGCCAGCACGATGCCCAGCACGTAGCCCTTGAGCAGCACGATCAGCGAAACGCCGACCTTGGCCGGTAGCTCGCCGCTGAGCATGCCGTCCCACAGGGCAACAGCGGTTTGTAGAAAACTCGGCAGCAGCAGGTCGTTATCGGTGTAGCGCGCTGCAATCTCCCACAGCAGCGCCAACACAATCAGGATCACCGTCTTGCGCAGCCAACCTTGCTGCCACAGGCGCTGGACCAGTGGCAGTTGGCGTTCCAGAGGCACACTGAGCAGCGGCTGCAGCTGCACCTCGTATTCCTGACGTGCAGGGGTAGTGGTCATGGCACAAGCTCCTGTCAGTAGGCGATGCGGATATCGTTGAAACCCAGGTCTGCGGCTTGTGCAGGCTCCTGGGCTTCATCGAACAGCAAACGGTGGATACGTCGAGCGCTGGCCTGGAAATCACTGGCCCCCAGGCTGCCCAAATCGTACTGGTGGCTATGCACCTCGGCGCGCACCCGCCCAGGGTGGGGCGAGAGCAGCAGGATGCGGTTGCCGACCACCAACGCCTCTTCGATGGAGTGAGTGACGAACAACAGGGTGAAGCGCACCTCTTCCCACAACAGCAGCAGTTCTTCCTGCATCTTGCGCCGGGTCAGGGCATCGAGCGCGGCGAACGGCTCGTCCATCAACAGGATCTTCGGCTGGGTGGCCAGCGCCCGGGCAATCGCCACGCGCGCCTTCATGCCACCAGACAAGGTGTGCGGATAGGCATCGGCAAACGCCGCCAGGCCCACTTTGTCCAGGTAATGCAAAGCGCGCTCCTCGGCTTCGGCGCGCTTGAGCTGGCCGGATACCAGCAGCGGAAACATGACGTTCTGCTTGACCGTCTTCCACGGCGGCAGCTGGTCGAACTCCTGGAACACCACGATACGGTCAGGGCCGGGGCCTTTGACCGGCTGGCCCTGCAGCAGGATCTGCCCTTCGGTTGGCTCGATAAAACCGGCCACGGCCTTGAGCAAGGTCGACTTGCCGCAACCGGACGGACCCAGCAGGACGAAACGGTCAGCACGATCGACTTCGAAGCTGACCTGGTGAGTGGCGCGCACCACGCGTTGCGCGGTGCGGTATTCGAGGCTCAAGTTATCCACAGCGAGCAGCGCTGGCGTGGCGACACGGCTCAGGTTGCTGGCCGTGTGGCCTGGCAATGGGGCGGTCATTGGCAATCAGCTCCCCTGCAGTGGGCGTTGGTCCTGGAAGAAGTAGTCCTTCCACGATTCAGGCTTGTTCTTGATCGCGCCAACCCGGTAGAGGAATTCGGCCAGCGGGTAGGTGTTCTTCGGCGTGACGGTGAACTCGTACTGTGGGTTATCGATCAGGCGGATCAGCGCATCGCGGTCGATCTTGGCCTTGGTCACGCGGATGTAGGTGTCTGCCGCTGCAGCTTTGTCGTTCTGAGCGAACTCAGCCGCCTCGGCCAGGGCATCGACGAAGGCCTTGTAGGTCTTGGGGTTGTCCTTGCGGAATTTCTCGGTGGCGAACAGCAGGGTCGGCGAGTTGGGGCCGAGCAGGTCATAGCTGTTGAGCACCACGTGCACGTTCTTGTTGGCCAGCACCTGATCCTGGAACGGCGGATTGGAGAAGTGCCCGTTCAGCTCGGTGCCGCCGGCCAGCAGTGCGGCGGTGGCATCCGGATGGGGGACGGCCAGGGTGTATTTGTCGAGGCGGTTGTATTCCTTGTCGCCCCACTGTTTGGCAGCGGCGTACTGGAGGAAGCGCGATTGCACCGACACGCCCACCGCCGGCACGGCGATGCGGTCTTTTTCGGACAGGTCGGCAATGGTCTTCACGTTAGGGTTGCTGCTGACCAGGTAGTACGGGAAGTTGCCGAGCGAAGCCACGGCCTTGACGTTCTGCCGGCCCTTGGTGCGATCCCAGACGGTGAGCAGTGGGCCGACACCAGCACCGGCGATATCCACCGAGCCCGACAGCAGTGCGTCGTTGATCGCGGCGCCACCGGACAACTGCGCCCAGTCGACTTCGATGTCGATGCCCTCGGCCTTGCCGTGTTTCTCGATCAGGTTCTGATCGCGGACCACATTGAGCAGCAGGTAGACGATGCCGAACTGCTCGGCGATGCGGATCTTGCCTTCGGCCTGGGCCGCAGTGGGTGCGGCCAAGGTACCGATGACCAGGCTCGCGCCCAGGCCGATGCTTGCCGCCAGGCGGCTGATGGATTTACGCATGATGAATTTCCTCAGTCGTCAGAACGGGGCATCGCCCTGGATAGTGGTACGGAACAACTTGCGCCGCAGGTGCGCGGGGCAGCCGGTGGCAAGGTGGATCAACGAGCGGTTGTCCCAGAACACCAGGTCGTGCGGCTGCCACTGGTGGCGGTAGATGTTCTGCTCGAGCACACTCAACGCGTACAACTGCTGCAGCACATCGCGGCTCTCGTCTTGCGGCAGGCCGACGATGCGGGTGGTGAAGCCTTCGCTGACGAACAGTGCCTTGCGGCCGTTTTCCGGGTGGGTGCGCACCACGGGGTGAATCACTTCCTGGACCTGCGCGAGCTGTTCGGCGGTCAGGGTCGGGCGCCAGTTGCCCTCGAATTTGGTTTCTGCATAGCGTGCGGTGTAGGAATGCGCGGCGCTGCGGCCTTCGACCACCTTGCGCAGGGCTTCGGGGACTGCGTCCCAGGCTTTGTGCATATCGGCGAACAGGGTGTCGCCGCCTTCGCTGGGCAGCTCCTGGGCATGCAGCATCGAGCCCAGGCTTGGCAGCTCTTTGTAGGACAGGTCCGAATGCCAGAACTTGCCGGCATCGCCCAGGCCGACGTTGCGACCGTCTTCGATGATGTTGGAGACGATCAGAATCTCGGGATGGCCTTGCAGCAGGAACTGCTTGAGCACATGGATCTGCAGCTCGCCAAAGCGGCGGCTGAAGGCAATCTGCTGGTCGGGGGTGATGCGCTGGTCACGGAACACCAATACGTGGTGATCCAGGTGGGCGCGGTGAATACGGCTGAAGTCCTCGGCGTTGACCGGTTGGGCCAGGTCCAGGCCGATGATCTCGGCGCCGACGGCACCGGAGAACGGGCGAATTTCAAAGGATTGCGGCTGTGCGCTGTCGATGGCCGACAAGGCGTTAGAGGCGGCTGGCATTTCTCACTCCCACGTAGTGCGCGGCATTCAGGGCGCGCATCGATCAGAAACGCACGGGGGACTCCCGTGTGGGTTCAAGTCGTGCGGCGCGCCGATTGGTCGGCAGGTACGCAGTGAGAGTGACTATAAAGGTATAAGAAAAATAATTTAAATACCGTTAGAGAATAACCATATGAAGCAGTTCATCCGCCGACCATGACCGCTGACTACCCCTTAACGCCATTCGCTGTAGGGCTCCAGTGAGGTAACGGGCAAAGCCAGATTGCCTCGCCACGGTTCGAACAGGTAGCGCACGTAGAACACGGCATGGCTGGGCGCATAGTCATCGCTGTGCTGCCAGTCGAAACCGCCACCCAGAGCCCAGCGGTCGCTCAGCCGCCGCTCGAATGCACCATGCAGCCGGTAGCCAAGGCCAGTGCTGGCACTGGCGTCAGTCATTGCATCGATGTTCGACTCGACAATGTCATAACGCTCCAGCAGCTTGCGGTTCAGGTGTTGGTTCGGGTAGACCCGGCTGCTGTCGCTGTTGGCACGCGACCAACTGACCGAGCCTTCCAGCAGGAACGACCAGTCGTAGTTGCGCCAGGCATAGCTGACGGGCAAGCCGATCGACTCGTAGCGTTGCGGGCTGTAGTAGCCTCCTTGGCCGAGACTGTATCCGCCCAGGTCCTTGTCGTAGCGCCAATGCATCAGGGTCAGGCCAACCCGCATGCGCTCGTCGGCCTTTTCCAGTGCACGAAAATAATAGCCTGCCATCGCCCGGGTACGCTGGTTGTCGACAACGTTCTCGCCATACAGCCAATGGTGCCCAAGGCTGGCCCAGATACCGTGATCCCCCCCTTGGTCCCAACTCAGGCCCAGGGTAGCGCCATTAGCCGTCACGCCGCCCCAGCGGACCTTGGTTGCCGGATCGCGCGCACC
This sequence comes from Pseudomonas sp. NPDC088890, assembly GCF_044900155.1. NCBI lineage: Bacteria > Pseudomonadati > Pseudomonadota > Gammaproteobacteria > Pseudomonadales > Pseudomonadaceae > Pseudomonas > Pseudomonas sp. NPDC088890. Next base: position 67,185 of record NZ_JBJDNG010000017.1, read on the forward strand.
GGCGAACGACAGCAACGAGTTGCTCATGGGGCGCCGCGAGGCCGCCAGTGACCAGCCTACCTGCCCCAAATCACCATTGACGATCGCGCCGCCCAGCCAGTTGTTGACCTCATAGCCTTGGGTGGTGCCCACGTCGAAGCCCCAACGGCTGTTCTGCCATCCGGCCGCCAATACACCGCCATTGGCCGTCTGCGAGCCCGCCTGGCACGTCGGTAGGGGCGTTCCGTTGCGGGTGACGCCAACAAACTGGCAAGTGCCGAAATTGGCGGTAGTTTGACCATCTGCGTTCTGCTCGAATGAGCCGGCATCCATACCGATGCGTTCGACGCGGGCAAAGGCCCTGCCATCTTCCCAAGGCGTGTCGACATGCAGCAAGGTCGATTGGGTACTCAATCTGGAAATACCTGGCGTACCGTCACTCTTGCGCCAACCGTAATCATGCATGAGGGTGACGCTAGTGTTGCGCTGGCGATACAGCTCATCGACATCACTGCGTAGGCTGCGCACCAGCCAGTCATCGCCATCATTTGCGCGGCTAGCCAGGGTCATGGCCCGGTCGTCACGCGGCGTCACCGCCGAGCGACTGAGCAACTGCGCATCGGCCATCGCCGCTGCGTATAGATCCAGCGCCCGCTGTGGATCGTTGGCCGCCACCAAACGGGCAGCATCACGACGCAGCAGCGGGTCTGGCTGGGTTTGCAGTGCGGCGACATGATCCAGCAGACGGGCAGCCTTATCGTTCTCTCCCAGAGCGGCCCAGACTGCAGCCAACCGCCGCTGGGCAGCGTCTTGCTCGTCGGTCAATTGTAGAGGCTGCGCGTCCAATGCCTGACGCACTCGGGCCAGATCGCCTTCGGCAATCGAGCTTTCCATCAGCCCAAGGCGGGCCTCCGGGCGCTGCGGCTGAACCTGCAGCACGCGTTGGTAATAACCCCGCGCCTTGGTGTGATTGCCTTGCTCTGCAGCCCAGTCGGCCATCAGCAACAGATCGTCAGGATCGCCCTCGCCCTGGGCCAGGCCGGCTTCCAGCACATTAGTGGCCTCGTCGGTGCGCCCTTGTTCCTGCAGCCGCTGGGCATGGGCCAAGGTCATGCGCCGACGCACGCGCTTGTCGAGCGCCCGCATGTCATCGGTCCAGGCGCTTTGCGGTACGCCGTGCAGGCTGTCGCGGGCCTGTGCATCACGGTCACTGGACTCAAGGTACAGGGCGTGGGCATAGCGCGTGGCAGGATCGGCCGATTGACGCTGCAGCACCCTGCTGAATGCGTCATCGGCCTCAGCAGTACGGCCCTGCTGGCGTAGGCTGTTGGCCAACTGATAGACCAGCCATGGCTCATCGGGGGCCAGCTGCGCAGCCTGCGCCAAGACCCGGCTGGCGGTAGCCCAGTCCTGACGTTGCAGCGCCACGTCGCCCTGCTCGCGCAGGCGGCCTAACTCCAGGCTGCGCCGCAGACTGGCAAACTGGGCTTGCTGCGCCGGCGGCAAGCTGTCCAGATAGGCTTGGGCTTTGAATGTCGATTGCGCCTGGTAGATGCGCATCAGACCGCGTACCGCGCTTTCGTTGCCGGGCAGCATACGGCGCACCTGCAGGTATTGCCGTTCGGCGCCGACCAGGTCGCCTTCGGCATACGCCACATCGGCCAACCCGAGCATGGCGAACTCATCTTCCGGGCGTTGCTGACGGGCCTGTTGATACAGCGAGCGGGCGACACGCAGATCGTGCATTTCCAGCGCGCGGTCTGCCCGCTGCAGCATCCCCCAATACTGGCTGGAAGCCTCGAGGTCTTTCCATTTGCTCATCAAGCGGGTGTTCTGCTCGATGGCAACGGCCTGGTGAAATGACGTATTGGCCTCTGCATAACGACGTTGGCGCATCAGCGCCACGCCCAAGGCACCGTGCAGGCTTGCATCATTGGCATAGCGGCGTAGAGCCTGGCGCAACTGTGCCTCTGCCTGCACGTTTCGCTCCTGCTCGAGCAGCGCCTTGCCACGCTGTCCTGCCTGCCAAGCGGGGTCAGCCACCAAGGTGCGCTGTTGCTTGAGGTTTTCGCCGGCGAGCGGCAACAGCGGTGAAGCGGGATAACGCTGGGCGAATGCTTGCCAGCCAGCGACGCTGTCAGCACTCACCGGTTGCTCGGATAGATAGTCGAACTCACGCTGCGCGGCTGCATCGCGCGCAGCTGGATCGCGCGACAACTGGTCGAGCACGGCCAGCGCCTCACTGGCGCGGCCTTCGTTGAACAACCAACTGGCCAACGTCTGGCGCAAGCCAGCGCTGCCCGGGTAGCGTCGATCAAGTTGCTGCAGCTGCTGGATCGCGTCTGGCCGCTGGCCAGGCAGGTTGCCCCGCACCCGCCAGTAGTCCAGAGCCAGCTCCAAGCTAGGCGGCTCGCCAGCGAACAACTGGTCATAGGCGACCAGGGCCTCGTCGTAACGCCCGGTAACCGCCATCAGGCGGGCCTGCTGCAAACGCTGCGCCTGCTCCGGCTGCTGCAGTTGCAACAACCGTCGGGCTTGTCGATCCTGAAGGCTGCCGGGTGCGAGCTCGCTGATGCTGGCCCGCAACCGCTCGGCCTCTTCAGGCTTCTGCTCACGCAGCGCCAGGCTCAACGCGGCCAACATGGTCTCAGGGTTGCGCGGCTCAAGCAGACGTAACCTGGCCAGCGCGTCGCGAACCAGATCGTCACGGTGCAAGGCCTCGCCAATACGTATCTGCTCAAGCAGCCATTGGCGCTGTTCATCGCGGTCTTTGGGTTGCGCGGCCACGGCAAAAGACAACACGGTCAGCGTCAGCACGCCGATCATTCGGAACATGTAGCACTCCAGGCAGGCAGCAGACGACCTTGGTTGTCGAAGCGATAGCGGGCTTCATCCCAGCCTTGGCCAAACAGGACCAGGACCTGGTTGTAATACGCCTGCGGCTCGGCAGGTTGTTCGCGTAGCTTTTTGCGCTGGGCTTCAAGTGAGGTGGGGCTATCAGCGACGCTGGCCAGCAGCGGCAGCAGCGCGGCGGAGAAGCCTACCGGGCCCTGGCCACTCTGCTTGCCGCTACGGGCGTCGACGCTTTCCGGAGGCACACCCTTGTGAGTGGTGGCTGCGATCATTGGCGCGAAGTGGCGCAGCAGTTCGTCGCGCTGTGGTGCGTCGGTGGCCAGCATGCCCAGCCACAGGTACACCCGAATGGCGTCATAGTCGCCGGAGTTGCCGTGCTCAGGGTCGGGCTCGATGCCTGCCGCTGGCGTCCATAGAAGCCAGTCCGGCGCAAAACCCTTGGGCGACGCCTGCAACCAGAGGCGACGAACGTTGACGGCCATCTCACCCCATAGCGGGTCCACCAGGGCAAACCGGTCGAACAGCTGCGGCGGCAGGTAGCTGGGGTTCAGGCGCCAGCCACGGCTGTCTTCGAAGCCATAGTCTGCTGGCAACAGCATCAGCCCCAGGCCAGGCAGCTTGCGCACGGTTTGCGCAGCGATGCGCCAGAGCATCTGCTGGCCCAACTGCGTATAGGACGGCTCGCCCCATAGCCGCCCCGCTTCGAGCAGGCTGTAGGCGATCCACAGATCGGCATCGCTGGCATTGTTGCTGTCCAGCACCTGCCATTGCTGCTTGCCTTTGCCCCACAGCCATGCCGGCAGATGTCGGGAAAGGTCGCCTTCGGCCAGGTTGTTGGCGGTCCAGCGCAGCATTTTTGCAAACGCCGGGCGGTCATTGCCGACCAGCGCGAAGAACAGCGCATAGCTCTGTCCTTCGGAAGTGCTGATCAATCGCTGGTCACTGCGATCGAGCACCCGTCCATCGGTGCTGACCAGTTCGCTCTTGAAGCGCTCCCAGGCCGGCCACAGGCAAGGCGTCGACGCAGTGGCGATAGCAGGCGTGCAGAGCACCAGCAGCAATGCCAACAGCTGGCGCATGATCAATCGGCCTCACCCAGGCGACGACGTCCTGCCCAGCGCAGTGCACGCCACAACAGGAAGGCGAACAGCAGCACGCTGACGGTGGCGATCACCGCGATCAGGGCGGGGTAGTCAGATAGGTGGAACCACAGCAGCAGCCACCATGGCAGCTGGCCGACAAAGTAATGTTCGCCAACGAACTGGCTGCTGACACCACTGCTGCGCACCAGGGCGACCGAGCCCGCTACCGCTTCCAGCTTGCCAGAATCGGCCAGCACCTCGCGCAACATGCCGTATGCGGCATCGGAGCCGGCCAACAACGCGACAACGCTACGCTGCTCGTGGAATGGCGACTTCAAGCCAGTGATTGCGGCAATCGGCGCCTGGGCGCTGACTGCGACTCGGCTGTTGGCCACAACCGGGGAGGTATCGAAGCGGCGGCTGCCGGCCTGCTCCAGCATCCGCCCTTGCACCATCCAGTCACGCTGGGCGTTGAGCAACAGACCAAGGTTGGGTTGCTCGCGCAGGTCTTCGGGAAGACTGCCGATCAGCAGTAGATCGGCATCAACGTCTGCAGCCTGTTTCCAGTTGTCGCTCAGACGCACGTTCACGGCCGGGTAGCCAATCTGCCCGCCCAGGCTGGCAATCACGTCGAGCAAGGTGCCGACCTGCATCGAGGTGGGCTTGGCCGGTACCACGATGAGGGTCTCTGAGAGGTCGGCCATGCGGCTGTAGGGGAAGCCGCTACGGGCAAAGGCGCGCAGATCAGGCATGGCCATGTAGTGGTGATAGCCAGACAGATCGATGGTCGAGTTTTCATCGATCGCCGCACGTACATCCACCGGCAGGGACGTCTGGCAATGGTCGCGCTGGGCGCTACCCAGGGTGCTGGCAAAGCTGAAGTCGAAACGCAGGCGGTTGCGCGCGCCGATCTTCAGCGCCGGTACCAGCGACTGCTCGGTCAATGCGGTGCTGTCGGTGGACAGTACGTTCAGGCGCATTTCCTCTAGGGTACTGCTGCGTCGGTCGTTGCCCACCAGCGGCATGCTGGTTATGTATTGGTCATTGACACTGATGCTCAGGCGCGACTCGTCGGTGACCGCTGGCGGCGTGTAGCGATACAAGGTTTGCAGCGGGATGCCCTGGTTGCGCCATACGAACAGGTCCGGCGGCAGGTTCACGTCGAGGATGATCGGCCGCGGCTGCAAGCCACTGACTTGCAATTGCTGCGGGTAGTCGAGCAGCTCGGAGAAACGCACCGGCCGGTCGGTACGCGTCCAGTTCGGCGCATCGTAAGGCTTGCGCGGTTGCAGAGCAGTCATTTGCTCGATCTTGACCCGCGAACCACGGAACAAGTCACTGCCAACGGCCAGCGCCGACGCGGCCTTGACCAGGTCGTCGTCGTTACGGCCCAGCACCAGCAGCAGTTTGCTCCAGCGATCGCCAGGGTGGTCGATCAGCTGCACCACCGGGCCATCGACCGCCGGAAATTTCTCCAGGTCGGCGATAAATGCCGGGCGACGCTCGTTGCTGGCGAAGACGATGGCGGGACGCGGTTTGTCGCCGCTGGCTGGCAGGCTGTTGAATGACACCGGGAAGGTCGCCTTGCGCCAGCCTGCTTTGCTGCCGAAGTACGAGGCGAGGATCGCAGCGGCACGCTGCTCACCCAAAGTTGGTGCATCGGCGAACACCACAGGCAGCTCGACCTTGCTGGTGTCGCGGGCATCGAAGAACGGCAGTGGGAAGTAGGCCAGGTCATTTTCCAGCGCCAGCGCTTGCTCACGCAGCTGAACCTGGCTCTTACGATTGACGTTCAGCCACAGGCCGCTGTGCGCAGGGTCTTCACAGATATCGGTGTAGTGCCCGACGAACTCTAGGCGCACCCGGTTGAAGTCGCTGATCAGCTTCGGATCCAGCGGCAGCTGGCGCCGCACCCGCTGGCCAAGCTGGTCCTTTTCGACCGGCACCACACCCATCAATTCATCGTTGAGGTACACGCGCAGATGCGACAGATTCGGCAACAGCGCTGGCGAAGGGGTGTAATCCAGCTGCAGCACGGCGTCGGTTGCCAGACGATCGCGGCGCACGCCGAACTCGATGTTTTCGTTGTTGCGTACCCCCAGCAGCAAGCTGTCGGACGCTTGGCCGAGCTGCTCGAACGTCTGGGTCACGGGCCAGCTTGGCACCGATGGCTCGACCGGTAGGGCAAGGGGGGCTACATCGGCGACAGCTGCGGTCTGGAACAGCGAGGCAAGCAGCGCCATCGCCAGGCCCCAGGTGCGCGCGGGATAACGAGTCATCATGCGTCTCGGTCAACAAGGTTCGTGGATGAAAGAGGTTGAGGCGTGCGTGGCAGGTAGCTGCCCAACCAGCGCGTCAGCTGGCGTATCGGCTGCAGCCGCTCGCGCAGCCAACTTGGGGTATGTTCGATCAGACGCAGATAGCCGACGCCACCCAACTTGAGGACGTCGACCAGGCTACGCAGCGGGCGATCGACTTCGTGCTTGTCCTGCCAGCCCAGCCAGGCATCGGCACGGGCGAAGGTGCAGTGCACCAGGTCGATGCGCTGCTGTTGGCTGAGACCGTCGAAGGTCAGGCCCACATGCCGACCGACGATGCGGGTAACCCGTGCATTGAAGGCAAACTCACGCTGGCCGCGACTAAGCAGCAAGCGCACGCGCTCCCCGGGTGCGGGCGATACGCCATCACCCAATTGCAGGCCGATGCCGCCATCGGAATAGTCGACCAGGGTACAGGGGAAGCCATGCCCACTTTCCAGCACCAATGCAGCCGGCAGGTGCATCTGCACACGGTGCGCACGCCGTACCTGACGCACTTCGGCAGCCACCGCACAGGCGGCGCCGAGGATCAGCAGGTTGTAGATCACCCACAACGAACTGACGATCACCGTGCCGATTTCCGCGACTGGCCCGGTGAACAAGCGCCAGACGGCAAAGCCCAGGCCGACCACATTGAGCCCGGCAAGGAACAGATACGGCTGGGCGATGCGCCAGTCGAACTGCCCTTGCTCCATCAGGCCGCCTTTGGCCGTGACATTGAAGGTACCCTTCTTCGGCGCAAACAGTGCGACCGTGGTCGGGCGCGCGATATACCAAGCCAGGACGGTCTCATACACTTCCCCCCAGAAGGTTTGCCGGTACTTACCCTGCATGCGCGAGTTGGTGAGGCTGGCGTGAATCATGTGGGGCAGCACGTAGAGCAGGATCATCAGCGCCGGCGCGTAGATGATGTAGGCGTGCAGCAACAGGAACGCCAACGGCGCGGTGAGGAAGATCAACCGCGGCAGACCGGCCAGGAAGTGCAGCATGGCGTTGGCGTAGCAGATTCGCTGGAACAGGCTCAGCCCTCGGCCAAACAGCGGGTTGTCGGTGCGGAAGATCTGCACCATTCCCCGCGCCCAGCGAATGCGTTGACCGATGTGCGCCGACAGACTCTCCGTGGCCAACCCCGCGGCCTGGGGAATGCTCAGGTAAGCCGAGGTCCAGCCCTGGCGGTGCAGGCGCAACGCGGTATGGGCATCCTCGGTCACCGTTTCGACGGCAAAACCGCCAATGCTCTCCAGCGCGGTGCGTCGCAGTACGGCACAGGAGCCGCAGAAGAAGGCAGCGTTCCACATATCGTTGCCGTCCTGGATCAACCCGTAGAACAGCTCGCCTTCGTTGGGGCGGCGGCGGAACGAGCCCAGGTTGCGTTCGAATGGATCGGGCGAGAAGAAGTGATGGGGGGTCTGCACCAACGCCAGCTTGGCGTCCTTGAGGAACCAGCCAACCGTCATCTGCAGGAAGGAACGCACCGGGACGTGGTCGCAGTCGAAGATGGCGATCAATTCACCGTCGGTGACGCCCAGTGCATGGTTGAGGTTACCGGCTTTGGCGTGCTTGTTGTTCGGCCGCACGATGTAGCCTACCCCGACTTCATCGGCGAAGGCGCGGAACGTCTCGCGCTTGCCATCGTCCAGCAGGTAGATGCGCAAGCACTCGCGGGGCCAGTCCAGGCCCAAGGCGGCGAGCACCGTGGTACGCACCACCGACAGATCCTCGTTGTAGGTGGGGATCAGCAGATCGACCGTCGGCCAGCGCGCGGGGTTGTCCGGAAGGTTCGCCGGCTTGCGCTGCAGCGGCCAGCAGGTCTGGATATAGCCAAGGATCAGCACGAACCAGGAGTAGGTTTCGGCGGCGAGGAGAATCACCCCGCAGACCAGATCGAGCGTGTCGTTCCAGTTCAACGTCGAGGTGTAGCGCCACCACAGATAGCGGCAAGAAATGATCGTCGATAACACGATCAGCATCAGCGTCGGGAAACGGCCCGGCATGTAGCGCACCAGCATGGCGATGCACCACAGCAGGAAGATGAACACTAGCTGCGCCAGGTAGCCGAACGGCTCGGTCACACAGAGCAAGGCCAGCAGCACAGCGCACGAGGTGAGTACGGTGTAGAACAGTCGGCGGCCGAATACGCTCAGCTGGCGCAGGCGCTGGGCGGCATCGTGCTGCAAGTTGCTGTCGCGAAAGCGTACTGGTACCTGGTGCATGGCCTCGGCCAGGCGGGCTCGGCACTTGCGTAGGTGCTGCCAGACCCCTCGCATATGGCGGATGGCAAACGACCAGACACGCGGCGCTCGACCAGCTTTACGCGGCTGAGGTGCACGTCGCACCAACAACCAGAAGCACTGGATCATCAGGCGCAGCGGGTCGCCCAGGGTCGGCCGCTTGCCGACGAACTGCGGGAACAAGCGCTGACGTTCGGCCAGCAGCGCTTGCCAGGAAGGCGATTCGAGCCGCAGGAACAGGAACGCCAGCCACGCGCCCAGCGTGAATAGCAGGGCGACGGGCCGATGGGCGCCTCGTGCGGTGAAGTAGGCGTAGGCCGAGAGTGGTGTCACGTTCACGCTTGCCGCCTTGCCAGGCAGCGCACCGCCAGGCTCTGCACATCGCGGGACGCCAGAGACTGTGGCGCGTAGTGGCCAACCGGCGCCTTGCAGGCGAAGGCTTCGGCGAACGCTTCGTCACGATGCACCAACTGCATCGGCAAGCGGTTGCGCAGCAGGTCGCGCCAGACCATCAGCACATCACTCTGCAGGCTGCTGGCCGGGTTGAAACGGTTGACCAGCAGCAGGTCGTAACGCTCGATCTGCTGGCGGCCGAGCAAGACGTGGCTGGTCATTTCCGCCTCAGCCACCAGTATCCGCATGTCTGTGTCGAAGCCACGCGTGGTCTTGGCAGCAACCGGATGAGGCAGGTCGAACAGCAGCCAATCAAAATGTTCGGCAAGTGCAGCCTGCCGTTTATGCCAGAGGTGCGGTTGATGCCAGTCAGCCAGATCGTCCAGGCGGTTTTGCGCCACTTCACCAAATGGCATCAGGCACAGCCCGTCGAGCACTTCATACACTGGCTTGCCAAAGGGTCGACCGTCTAACTGCGCGCTCGCCCAACCCTCGCGCTGATCGAGCGGCAAGTTGCAGTGCAGGCCCAACAGGTTATCCTGGCTCAGGTCGACCATTAGCACCCGCTCGCCCAGCTCGCGCAAGGCATAGCCGAGCGCGGCCAGCAAAGCGGTGCGGCCCAGCCCACCGCGCAAGCCATGCAAAGCCAGGCTGATCATGACAGCTCGGCCTCAGCCAGCTCGGCCCGCTCGACCACCGCTTGCTCCAGACCGGCCCTGCAGCTTTCGCCCAGTAGCGGCCAGCGCTGCAACGCCTGTTGCACCCCAACCATCATCGAAATGTCCTGATAGCTCAAGGTTGGCATGGCCAGGTACTGACGCAGTTGGGCAATATCATCACTGCGCTCGGCGGGGTCAGCTTTGCCAGCCATCATGGGTTCTCCTTGGGAACAGGCTGCCAATCCGGCTGGCCTTGCAGGCGCATATAGGTTTGGCCCTGGTAGTCCAGGACCTGGGCACCGGATGTTTCCGACACGCGTTCGGTGGTTGGCAGGTCGGTCAACAGACTCGGCAAGTCGAGGGTCTGTCCTGCCCCGAGGCCGGCATACACACGTGAGACCAGCTCGGACAACGCCAGGAAACTGGTCGGCGCAGTGACTTTCAGTGGCTCGCTACGCGCCGGCTGCCCCATACCAATGAACTTGAGGCCGACCGGTACATGGGTGATCGACGGGGTGGGGATTTCACGCATGCCTGACAACTGCATGCGGTCACCGTGCAAGGCCGCGCCGTGCTCGGGAACGATGGCGACCACTACGCGACGGCCACTGCCTTCAAGTTCGTCGAGGAACTTGCCGAGGTCGCCGAACAGGCGATTGGCCCGCGTCGCGTAATTGGCCGGACGGGTGCCGCCATCGGCGGTAACCATCCTGTTGCCGTCATGCAAGCTGATGGTGTTGTAGAACAGCGAGACATGTTCGGCACCGGAGCTCTTACGCTTGCCCCACCAGCCGCTCAGGACATCCAGGTCACCGGCGATCGGCGAGCCGTCGAAGCTGACCAGCGCCCGTGGGAAGTCACTGGCGCTCAAGCCGGGCTGAGGCATGTGCTGGCTGGTGATATCGCCGATGAAGTTGTCGAAGCGGCCACTGTGGTTGAGCAAGGTCTGGCTCTGGAAACCGAGCTTGGCCAGGTTCTGGAACAGCAGGCATTGTTCGGGGGCCTGCTGATAGAGACCCGCGTGAGACGATTGACCACAGCTGGCCCTGAGCATGCGAATCGCCGCCGGTCCGCTGTAGGAAGTGGCCGAGTTGAATTGATCGAAGACCACGTCCAGCCGCGAGAACAACGGGTTGTCATGCATACCGACGGCGGAAAGGTCGTCCCAGGCCAAGGAGCACACATTGATCACGAGCAGGTCGAATGTCTGCTCATCCGGCTTCACGGCAGGGAATGTGGTCACCCGTTGCCGCTCGCTGGCGAAGAATCGTTCAAGCCACGCATTCAAGGTCGCGGTGTCAGCGACCGCCGCAACAGGCCCTGAGGTGGCTGCAGTGGCTGGGGTGGCTGCTCCGGCAACGGTTGCCTGGCTGCCCACAGGGCTAAGCGACGGCAACCCACCGACCGCCAGCCATGCCAGGCCGACCAGGCTCAAGGTGCTCAGGCGAAGCCAGTGGCGCAGGAACAGATAACCCACCACCAGCAGCACCAGTCCCCCCACCAGGTTCCAGTTTATGAACCTGGCCATCAGTTCCAGCAGGTAATCCCACGAGAAGTCCAGCACACCCGGCTGCGCCAGCAAGCGGCGGAACGGTGGCAACCAGGTGTCGTGATAAAACAGGGCGATGCCCAACGGCACGGCCACCACCTGGCGCCCGACGCGCAGCCAGCGTCCCGTCAGCGGGACCAGTAGCAATGCCGCGAACAGCAGGTTGGGCAGCGCCTGGAAGTCCAGCATGCCGACAGCGACCAAGAGGAACTTGGCCAGGAAGTAGAGGTTCCAGGCACCCAGCCCGTGCCAACGGGCCGGTGCTGGGGCAGATAATGTTGAACTAGTCATGATCAGGGTCCTGATGCACTACACGGCGGCGTACGCCCACCGGCTTCAGGTAACGAGGGCGCAAGTGGCGACTAAGCCAGCGCTGGACCAGGGTGCGCACGTGCATCACCACCCCAACCAGGATCAAGGTAACCAGCGCGCTAATGCCGACCACCTGGAGCATTTGCACAAAGTTCATGCCGCCCCCTCAAGGCTCAGGGCGATCTGCCGTGGTACCAATGCAGGCCGTTTTTGTACCGATGGCAGCGCTACCGAATCGGCCAGTGGTGGCTGCGGCACGGTTTCGTCGAGAAAGGCCGTTGCAGCCAAGCTATCGAGGCTGACCAGCACGTCCTGACTGATGAACAGCTCCTTCCAGGACAACTGGAAAATATGATCCAGGGCCTGCTCGACACCTTCTGAACGACAGGCGAACAGGAACAGGAACAGCACGTCGCCGACCACACACGCGATATCGCCATCGCGCCGGAACACCGTACGCGAGCAGGCCTGCAGTGGGCTCAGGCCCGGTGCAGGGCGAAGCACCAGCAATTGGTGCACGATTTCCCCATTGCGATGGCCATGCCACATCTGTTGCACCGCTTCGGCAAATGCCCGTGGCGCTACCAGGCCACAAATCGGCAGCGGCCGCAGACGGGCAAGCAAGGCATCGAAATCGGCTGGCAGGTGGCGGCGCCAGATGTACCCCTGAATGCTGTCGACCATCGTCAGGAAGCGTGAAAGGCTAGCGCCGAATGGCACGATCTGGCTGGCACCACAGGCCAGCAGCAACTGCTCGTCCTGATAACGCAGGGTCGGTGCCATCTCACGTACCACCAGCTTCAGGGCGTTGCCGCGCAGCTGTCGCAAGGTATGGAGCTGCCGCGCCAAGACATCCAGACGCTGCCCACCGTCCATAGCGAAGATCACCGTTGCCGAAACGGCGCGGCTAGCCTTGGCCCCAACTTCGCTGATGCTATCGAATACCTGCCAGTGCTCGGACAGCGCTGGTGCCCCCTCCAAAACCTGGCTTTGGGCCAGGCACAGCAGTTCATCACTACCGGCGTCGGCCAGCGGCTGCAGCCGCCCAGCGACGGCAAAACCACGGTCACGGCGCGCCAGCTCGACATCCTGGGAGCCGGCGACACCAAGGGGGTTACTCCAGAAATGCTGCAGATAGCGCACTCCACCCTGGCCACGATAGAGCTGGGCAAGCCCGTCGAGCGATTGGTTGAATGCACGCAGACGCTCGACCAGCGATGCACTTTGCCCGGCACTGATCACCACTATCAGTGCACCGGCTGCAAGTGCCGCTTGGCGCAGGGCTTGGCACCAACGCTCGGATTTGCCCCCTTCCCAGGCAGCTGTCGGCACCAGGACCAGCAGCACACGACCCGGCAGATCGATGCGGGGCAGATCATCGTGCAGATGCACGATGGCCTGCGTGTCAGCCTCGTACAACGCTAGCTCGTCGGGGCCACAAGTCGGGTCTATCCCTTCCAGGACCTCATGCAAGACGCGCGCATCACCAAGCAGCGCCGCCCTGCCTTGTTCAGGCATGGCTTCGATGACTTGGCGGCAGAGCGTAGCGGCGTTTTCTGTGCTGTCACAGGCCAACCAATACAGGCCTTGCTCATGCAATTGACTATGCTCGGCACCCAAACCGGGAATAGCCAACAACGGAATACTTTTCGTCAAAACAATGACTCTGAATTCGATATCGAAGCTGACTTCAGGGATGGAGGCCGCACGCTAGCAACTGCGGCTTTTTGACGAAAAAATGTGTCAAAAATACGACGCTTGCAGATTGGGCTTGATTTAAGCCGTCAATTCTACAGCAGCAAGGGAAAATAGTGTCAAGGTGCTATGTGACCGACCGTCGCACTCGTTTGCATAGTGCGTTACAGCAGCCCTTGCGCGTTGTTCATCGCTCGCGCAAGGCCTCGCTCTGCGCCTTGATGATCGGCTTGAGGAGATAGCTCATGATGGTCTTCTTGCCGGTCATGATGTCCACTGTCGCCACCATGCCCGGAATGATCAGCAACGGTTTTTCGTCAGTGCCCAGGTGACTACGGTCCGTGCGCAGGCGGATCAGGTAGTAGGTGGTCTTCTTGTCTTCATCGGTGATGGTGTCGGCGCCGATTTGTTCGAGCTTGGCCTTCAACCCGCCGTAAATGGTGTAGTCGTAGGCGGTGAACTTGACCGTGGCTTCCTGGCCGGGGTGCAGGAAGGCGATGTCCTTGGGCAGGATTTTCGCTTCGATGACCAGGCTGTCATTGAGCGGGACGATCTCGACGATGTCGTCACCCGGCTGGATCACTCCGCCGATGGTGTTGACCAGCAGCTGCTTGACCACGCCGCGCACCGGTGAGGTCACCAGGGTGCGGTTGACCCGATCATCCAGCGCTTTGCTGGTGGCGGTGGCTTTGCTTAGCTCGGTGCGGGCCTCGTTGAGCTGGGTCAGGGCGTCACTGCGGAACTTGCCGCGGGTCTCTTCGATCTTGCTCTGGATCTCCTTGACCGCCGCCTCGGCACGCGGGATGGCCAGGGCCGTGGCATCCATCTGGCCCCGGTTCTCCACCTCTGAACGGCGCAGGCGGAGAATCTCGACCTGGGAGATCGCGCCCTTGGCCACCAAAGGCTCGGACATGGCGATCTCCTGGCGCAGCAGCTGCAAGCCGCTGGCATACTGGGCGCGCTTGGAGTTGTACTCGCGCAGTTCCTGCTGGCGCTGGACCAACTGCTGCTCCAGGCCAGCAATTTCGTCATGCAATTGCTGGCGCCGGCTCTGGTACAACGACTCCTCGCTGGCGGCCTGGTTAGGCGAGCTCTCGCGCAACTTATCGTCGATCTTCAATGGCACGTCTTCGACTTCTGCACTGAGACGCTCCACCCGCAGGGCCATGGCGACCCGATCGGCTTCAGTTTCGCCTTTGTTCGAGGCAAAGCGAGTTTCATCCAAGCGCAGCAGTGGCTGGCCAACTTCGACCACCTCCCCTTCCTTGGCGAAAATCTCGGCGACGATGCCGCCTTCGAGGTTCTGGATCTTCTGCACCTTGGACGACGGAATCGCCTTACCTTCGCCACGGGTGACTTCATCGATCGGAGCGAAACAGGCCCAGACGATCAGGAACAGGAAGAACGCGATCACTCCCCAGATGGTCAGGCGCACCACCCGCGGGGCATCTTCGATCAGTGCCTTGTTGACCTCGGGCAGGGGTTGCCCGCTGAGCGACTCCGCCCCCTTGAAGTAGCGGCGCAGATTGTCCTTGAGCTGGCCCATATCAAGCTTATGCAACACTGATCTGCCCCTTCTTCAGCGCATCCATGACGGCCGCTTTCGGGCCGTCGGCGACCACTTGGCCGCGATCGATGACGATCAGCCGGTCTACCAGCGACAGCAGCGAGGCGCGGTGGGTCACCAGCAGCACGGTCTTGCCTTCGATTACGGCCTGCAGGCGCTGCTTGAGGCGCTCTTCGCCGGTGTTGTCCATGGCGCTGGTCGGCTCATCGAGCAGCAGGATCTGTGGGTTGAGCAGCAAGGCACGTCCGAGGGCGACGTTCTGCCGCTGGCCGCCGGAAAGGTTCTGTCCTCGCTCGCCGACCTGCAGCTCGTATCCGTCCGGGTGTAGCCGGGCGAATTCGTGCACGCCGGACAGCTCGGCGGCCTGCAGGATCATTTCGTCCTCGATGTAGCGGGCGCCACTGACAAGGTTGTCACGCAGGGTGCCTGCCAGCAGCTGGATATCCTGGGGGACGTAGCCGATGTTGTGGCGCAGCTCGCTGACATCGATCTGGCGAATGTCCACGCCATCGACCAGCAACGAGCCATTGTCCGCTTCGTAGAGACCTACGATCAGCTTGGCCAGCGAGCTCTTGCCTGAGCCGCTGCGGCCAATGATGCCGACCTTCTCGCCTGGGCGGACACTCAAGTTGATACCTTTGAGCGCCTGGTTCTGCTGGTTCGGGTAGGTAAAGTCGACACCACGAAATTCGATGGCGCCCTGCAGGACCTGGCGGCTTAGTGGGCGCTCCTCGAAGTTGCGCTCTTGCGGCAGCTCCATCATCTGGTCGGTCGCGGCCATGGTCACCTTGGCCTGTTGATACCGGGCCAACAGCCCGTTGAGCTGGCCGAGCGGGCCGAGCGCGCGGCCGCTAAGCATGTAGCAGGCGACCAGGCCACCCATGCTCAGGTGGCCATCGATGATCAGGTAGACCCCCACACAAATCATCGCCACGCCCGCCAGTTGCTGGATCAGCAGGGTGATGTTCATCGCCAGCCCCGAGAGCACCTTGACCCGCAGCTCGAGTCGACTGAGGGTCCCGAGGGTCTGCTCCCACATGTACTGGCGTTCGCTCTCGGCGTTGTTGACCTTCACCGCGTCGAGCCCGGCCAGGGTTTCGATCAGGCTGGACTGGCGCTCGGACGCCAGGGCCATGGTCCGCTCCATGGTCGACATCAACGGCTTCTGCAAGGCGTAGCCGATGCCCAGCGCCAGCGGGAAGGCGATCACCGGAATCCACACCAGGTGGCCCCCGATAATGGCGATGACGATCAGGATCAGGAGGGTAAAGGGCAGGTCGATCAGGCTGGTCAGGGTCAGTGAGGCGAGGAAGTCCCGCAACCCTTGGAACTCGTGGATGTTCTGCGCATAGCTACCGACCCGTGCCGGGCGGTACTTCATGGCCATGCCGACGATGCGCTCGAACAGGGTGGCAGAGATGATCAGGTCGGTTTTCTTTCCGGCAAGGTCCAGACACAGGCTGCGCAGACCCTTGAGGATCAGATCGAAAATGTAGGCCCCGGTGATGCCCACAGCCAGCACCCAGAGAGTCGAGGTGGCTTGGTTGGGCACCACCCGGTCGTAGACGTTCATGACGAACAGCGGCGCGGCCAAGGCGATCAGGTTGATTACCAGGCTGGCGGCAATGGCGTCGATATACAGCCATTTGCTGCGCAGCAGGGTGTCGCGAAACCAGGAACGCGCACGTGGGATCAGGTTGCCGTGATTGACGTCGTACTTGTGCTGCGGCTGGGCAAAGAACACCTTGCCGCTGTAGTCGCCCAGCAGGGCCTCGCGGCTGACCAACACTTCACCGCCGTCGCTTTCACTGAGCAGCAGCCGCGCAGTGTCGGCGTTCTCCCAGCCGAGCAAGACGGCGCTGCGGCCTTCCTTGAGCAGCAACATGGCCGGCATGGCGATGCTTGGGATCTGCTCCAGCTTGCGTTGCAGCAAGCGACCTTGCAAACCAGCACGGGCCGCCGCACGGGGCAGCAATTCAGGGCTCAGGCGCTGGGCCGGCAACGGCAAGCCGGTGGTGAGCATGGCCCGGCTGGCGGGCTTCTGGTGCAGGACACACAGGGTCAGCAGGCTATCCAGCAACGGGTCATCGTGCTGACTACGTGGATCGTGACTGAGTTGGACTCGACTGACTTCGGATTCCACGCGGCGCTCTCTTCATCCTGGCGGTAGATGGGGTAGGTGCGCACTTCAGGCCATGCCTGGGAACGCTTACCAGGTCCAAGCCATTAATCCGCTAATGGCCCTTTGCAATCAACCTGGTATTGCACAGCAATCTGTGGGCCGAGACTCATATCTGAGGTATCGACCCATGGCAACTTAATAGCTCTTCGCCAAAATATTAATCAACCTGTTTTCCAAGCCTAACGCGTGATTGATTCGATGCAAGGTCCGGCTATGAATTCTCCCCCGACAATCTTTTGTATAGCCCGATATTGAGCGTTTCAAGATGATTCAAAAAGCCTTCCATAAGTCGCTTTTCTGGAGGTTTTTGGAACAATCGATCGCAGGTTCATGGCTAAAGCAACAATAGGCTTTGACCTGAAGCCTCAAACGGACAGATGACTAATACAAAAGTAAGAGTTGGCAATTGTACAGCTCTCGATGTGACATGACTCGCAGACTCACGCAATTAGCGTTCACAGCCACTATCCAGACATTGGAATCATAGTCGGAAAGTTATAACCAGTAAGTGAGTGCATTTAGCGTAAGACAATTTTGAATTATTCCATCTGCGCGCCGCATTCTCTTGCTGGCTGGGCATGGAAGCTACCGATCGGGTAACCCGGAGAGTCTCATGAGCACTGTCGTAGCCATCGTCAAAAGCATTGTTGGCCAAGTCGTCGCAGTATCCCCTGAAGGCATCCGGCGAGTACTCATCGAAGGCGATCGACTGCTTGCCGGAGATCAGGTGCTCACCGGCCCCGGTGGCGCAGTGACGTTGCAGTTGGCCGACGGCCGCTTGCTCGACCTGGGCCGGGAAACCCAGTGGAGTGCCGAGACGCCCGCCAGCAGCATCGACTTGAGCCTGGCCAGCGCCCAGGCGGCGCCCTCAGTCGAAGAGCTGCAACAGGCGATCCAGGCCGGCGCCGACCCGACCACCGATCTTGAAGCGACAGCAGCAGGCCCGACCCCAGCAGGCGGCGACGGCTCGGTTGGCGGCGGGCATACCTTTGTCATACTCGAGGAGACCGCCGGGGTGGTCGACCCGTCGGTGGGCTACCCCACCGGGCCGCTGAATTTCTCCGAAGCGCTGCGCTTCGAGCAAACCGCCGGGCTCGATACCACCCGCGACCCCGTCGCGACCCCACCCGCCGCTGGCGCTGCAACTGCCGTGGCACTGAGTGCCACGCCGACCCTTAGCGAGGCAGGTGGTGTGATCACCTACACCGCGACTGTCGGCCAAGCCCCTACCACTGACCTCACTGTGAGCTTGTCCAACGGCGCAGTAATCGTCATCGCTGCCGGTCAGACCAGCGGCTCGATCAATGTCGGCGTAACGCCCAGCGACGATGTTTACCTCGATAGCGGGCAAGTCTCGGCGAACATCACCGGCACAAGCGGTGGCGGCCTAAGCGTCAACATCGATGTTACCCCAGCGACTACCCAGATCGTCGACACCATCGACCTCACCACCGCCACCCTCAGTGCAACACCGAGCGTGACCGAGGGCGGCGTGATCACCTATACGGTGACCCTGAGCAACCCGGCGCAGACACCTGTTACCGTTACCCTGTCCAATGGCCAGACACTTGCCATCGCGGCCGGACAGAGCAGCGCCAGCTTCAATGTGCAAACGGCGGCCAATGACGTCTACAAGAACGGCAGCAGCGTTGCCCTGAGTATCGACAAGGCCGTAGGTGGCAATTTCGAGAGTCTGGTCGCCGACAAGACGCCAGCAACAACTCTGGTCAGCGATTCGCTCGATACCTCGACTGTAACCCTGACTGCCACGCCGTCGGTGGCCGAAGGCGGCAGCATCGTCTACACCGCCTCGATCAATGCACCGGTCACCGGCAGCCCAGTGCTGGTGACCCTGGCCAACGGCCAGACCATCACCATCGGCGTCGGCCAGAGCTCCGCCTCGGTCACTGCGCCGGTGAGCAACGATGCCTATCGGGGACCTGCTGCTGTCAGCAACAGCATCACCCAGGTCAGTGGCGGCAATTACGAGAATCTGGTGGCGAACAAGGCGCCGGTCAGCACCAGCGTGGCCGATGTGCAAGACAACACC
Organism: Pseudomonas sp. NPDC088890; assembly: GCF_044900155.1. Taxonomy (NCBI): domain Bacteria; kingdom Pseudomonadati; phylum Pseudomonadota; class Gammaproteobacteria; order Pseudomonadales; family Pseudomonadaceae; genus Pseudomonas; species Pseudomonas sp. NPDC088890. The sequence continues at coordinate 86,055 of NZ_JBJDNG010000017.1, forward strand.
AGCGTGACCCTGAGCGCCACCCCGAGCGTGGCCGAGGGCGGGCAGATCATCTATACCGCGACCCTTAGCAACCCTGCCGGCACTCCCGTTACCGTCACCCTGAGCAATGGCCAGACCCTCACCATCGGCGCCAACCAGAGCAGCGCCAGCATTAGCGTGGCCGCGCCTGCGGATGATCCGTATCGCGATGGTGGCCAGGTCAACGCACACATTACCCAGGCAACCGGGGGCAACTTCGAGCACCTGGTGATTAACCAGGCCGAGGTTTCAACCCGTGTCAGCGATACCCAGGACATCACCCGGGTAACCCTGACCGCCACCCCCAGCATCGCTGAAGGTGGCTCGATCCTGTACACGGCATCGGTCGGCGCACCGGTCACCGGTAGCCCGCTGGTAGTGACCTTGGCCAACGGCCAGATCATCACCATCGCGGTGGGTCAAAGTGCGGGGACGGTCAGCTCGCCGGTCAGCAACGATGTCTATCAGGGGCATGGGTCGGTCAGCAACAACATCACTCAGGTCAGTGGCGGTAACTACGAGAATCTGCTGCCAGACCAGACACCGGTCAGCACCACTGTGACCGACACCCAAGACACCACTAGCGTGACGCTTGTCGCCACCTCGTCAGTGGCTGAAGGCGGCACTATCGTCTACACCGCCTCGGTCACCGCGCCGGTTACCGGCAGCCCTGTGATAGTCACTCTGGCCAACGGTCAGACCATCACCATCCCGGTTGGCGCCAGCGCGGCTTCGGTCAATGCGCCGGCCGGTAATGACGTGTACCTGGGCCACGAATCGGTCAGCAATCACATCACCCAAGTCACAGGGGGCAGTTACGAACACCTGGTCGGCAACCCGGCGCCAGTGACCACTACGATCACCGACAGCCCTGACACCACCACCGTCACCCTGATCGCCACACCGACCGTTGCCGAGGGTGGCAGCATCGTCTACACCGCCTCCGTCGGCGCACCGGTGACCGGTGCACCTGTGGTGGTGACCCTGACCAATGGCCAGACCATCACCATTGCCGTCGGGCAAAGCGTCGGCAGTGTATCCACGCCTGTGAGTAACGATGGGTACCTGGGCCATGCGCCGGTAAGCACCAGCATTGGCGCGGTCAGTGGCGGCAGTTTCGAGAACCTGGTGGCCAATACCACACCTGTCAGCACCACGGTAAGTGACGTCCAGGACACTACCAGCGTGACCTTGACCGCTAGCCCATCGGTCACAGAAGGCGGGACCATCGTCTACACCGCGTCTGTGAGCGCGCCGGTTACCGGCAGCCCCGTTCTGGTGACACTGGCCAACGGGCAGACCATCAGCATTCCGGTCGGGGCCAGTTCAGCTTCAGTAAGCGCTGCTGTTGGCAACGATGTGTATCAGGGGCATGACTCGATTTCCAACCACATCATTGCTGTCGGCGGAGGAAGCTACGAGCAACTGATTGGTAACCCGGCGCCGGTTACGACAACTGTTAGTGACAGCCAAGACACCACTACGGTGACCCTGACTGCTACCCCTTCGGTGGTGGAAGGTGGCAGCATCGTTTACACCGCTTCGGTCAATGCGCCGGTCACCGGTAGCCCGGTGGCTGTGTCCTTGGCCAATGGCCAAACCATCACCATCCCGGTTGGCCAGAGCTCCAGTACTGTCAGCACCCCTGTGAGCAACGATGTCTACCAAGGCCATGCCCCGGTAACCACGAACATCACTAACGTCAGCGGTGGCAACTACGAGAATCTGGCTGGTAACCCAGC
>NZ_JBJDNG010000018.1:0-59339 GCF_044900155.1 Pseudomonas sp. NPDC088890
GGCTCCCAGGGCGCGTCGGGCTCGGTGAGTGACAACGAGCCGTTGGCGGCAATCCGATAGGGCCGGTGCAGGGTAGCGCGGCCAGTGCTGGTGCGTTGTTCCATCACGTACAGAAACCCTTCGCGCAAAGGGCGTATGGCGTAGGCCGCATGCTTGAGTGCGGCGACCTGCTGGGGCTGGCGCAGGTGTTCGGCCAGATCGGGCAAGCGCTTGCGCTGGCCGGGGTTGCCGCCAACCACGGCGTAGCGCAGCGGCAGGATGGTGAAGGTGCGGGTGCAACTGACGGCGGGGCCGAGGTCGAACTGCTCGCTGAGTTCTTCGCAGGATTTGCGGTTGAGCTCGAGGAAGTCTTGCCATGCGATCATCTGAGCGTCCTTACTGCAGCGATTGAATGTTCGCCTGGGCCAGGGCGTCGGCGAGCAGGCGGGGATTTGCACGGGCTTGTGCATTGAGCTGGCCGAATTCAACAATCGCACTCAAACGACAGTAATGCAGATCAGATTGGCGGGGCATGAGAAGTCCTTGTCTGCTGTGGGCGGCTCTCCATCGGGCAGGTTTGAGGGAAGATGCGCTAACAGCGAACACATCTAACGCATCTCAATGAGCTGCTGATGGGGCAAGCCCCGACACTAACGAAGAAGCATTTCTCAGTGATATTTTTGACTTCCTAAAATCGTGTAGGAAGTTTCTCTTCTAGCGATCTTTGGAGGTAGTAAGTATCGGCTTGCTGCGCTAAAGGGACGGAGGCGTTATTGATGCGCAAGAGGGATTGATTGCAGGTGCGCCGGCTGTTCAGCCGGCGAAGGTCTTCACCGCTTGTTGGAAGTTTGTCGCCTATCTGGGTAGGTCGCAGGCGCGGCATTGCGTCGCGCACGGGGCACGATATGGCCCTTGGGATTTCAGATAGCCGCTTCGGCATTGGGCTGCAAAAATGCCGCCTCCAACAACTGCCGGGTATACGCATGCTGCGGCGCATGAAATATCGCCTGCGCATCCCCTTGCTCCACCACCTGCCCATGCTTGATCACCATCAACTGGTGGCTCAACGCCTTGACCACCGCCAAGTCATGGCTGATGAACAGATAAGTCAGGTTGTACTTAAGCTGCAGCGAGCGCAAAAGCTCCACCACCTGTCGCTGCACGGTCCGATCCAGTGCCGAGGTCGGCTCATCGAGCAGAATCAACGCCGGCTTGAGTACCAACGCCCGGGCAATGGCAATCCGCTGCCGCTGCCCGCCGGAAAACTCATGCGGATAGCGGTGTCGAGTGCTTGGATCGAGCCCCACTTCCTGCAACGCCGCGATGATCGCCGCCTCTTGCTCCTCAGCCGTGCCAATGCGGTGAATCCGCAAGCCTTCGCCAACGATATCCGCCACGCACATACGTGGGCTGAGGCTGCCGAACGGGTCTTGGAACACCACCTGCATTTCCCGCCGCAGCGGTCGCACTTCTTGCTGATTAAGGCTTTCCAGGTTCTGCCCGTGGAAGCGGATGCTGCCTTGGCTTGAGATCAAGCGCAAGATCGCCAGGCCCAGGGTCGACTTGCCCGAGCCACTCTCGCCGACGATGCCCAGGGTCTGCCCCTGGGGCAGGCTGAAGTTGATGCCATCGACCGCTTTGACATGATCGACGGTGCGCCGCAGCAAGCCTTTCTTGATCGGGAACCACACGCGCAGGTCATCGACTTCGAGCAGCGGCGCGCCCACCGGGTTTTGCGCGGGCTGGCCGCTGGGTTCGGCGTTGATCAGCATCTGCGTGTAGGGATGCTGCGGGGCGCTGAACAGGGTGGCGCACTCGGCCTGTTCGACGATCTTGCCGCGCTGCATCACGCACACCCGATGGGCGATGCGCCGCACCAGGTTGAGGTCGTGGCTGATCAGCAGCAGGGCCATGCCCAAGCGTGCTTGCAGCTCCTTGAGCAGGTCGAGGATCTTCAACTGCACCGTGACGTCGAGCGCAGTGGTCGGTTCATCGGCAATCAGCAGCTCCGGCTCGTTGGCCAGGGCCATGGCAATCATCACCCGCTGGCGCTGGCCGCCAGACAGCTCGTGGGGCAGGGCCTTGAGGCGCTTGCGCGGTTCGGGGATGCCGACCAGCTCAAGCAGCTCCAGGGTGCGCGCGGTGGCTTGCTTGCCGGTCAGGCCTTTGTGCAGCAGGAGGATCTCGTTGATCTGCTTTTCGATGCTGTGCAGCGGGTTCAGCGAGGTCATTGGTTCTTGGAAAATCATCGCAATGCGGTTGCCGCGAATGCGCTGCATGGGCTTTTCGCCCAGCTGCAGCAGGTCTTTGTCGCCATAGCGGATGCTGCCGCTGGGGTGGCGGGCAAGCGGGTAGGGCAAAAGGCGCAGGATCGAGTGGGCCGTCACCGACTTGCCCGAGCCGCTTTCGCCGACCAGGGCCAGGGTCTCGCCTTTGCGGATGTCGAAGCTGATGCCGTCGACCACGCGGTTGACCTGGTCACCGCTGAGGAACTCGACCGCAAGATCACGGACTTCGATCAGGTTGTGTTCACTCATGTCATTTCCTCGGGTCGAAGGCATCGCGGGCGGACTCGCCGATGAATACCAGCAGGCTGAGCATCAGCGCCAGTACGGCGAAGGCGCTGATGCCCAACCACGGCGCTTGCAGGTTGGACTTGCCCTGGGCGACCAGCTCGCCCAGCGAGGGCGAGCCGGCGGGCAGGCCGAAGCCGAGGAAGTCCAGCGCGGTCAGGGTGCCGATCGCGCCGGTGAGAATGAACGGCATGAAGGTCATGGTCGAGATCATCGCGTTGGGCAGGATGTGCCGGTACATGATCGCGCCGTTGCGCATGCCCAAGGCGCGGGCGGCGCGCACGTATTCGAGGTTGCGCCCACGCAGGAACTCGGCGCGCACCACATCGACCAGGCTCATCCAGGAGAACAGCAGCATGATCCCCAGCAGCCACCAGAAGTTGGGCTGCACGAAGCTGGCGAGGATGATCAGCAGGTACAGCACCGGCAGGCCAGACCAGATCTCCAGAAAGCGCTGGCCAGCCAGATCCACCCAGCCGCCGTAGAAGCCTTGCAAGGCGCCAGCGATGACGCCGACGATCGAGCTGAGCACGGTCAGGGTCAGGGCGAACAGCACCGATACGCGAAAGCCATAGATGACCCGCGACAGCACATCGCGGCCCTGGTCGTCGGTGCCTAGCCAGTTGTCCGCCGAGGGCGGGGCGGGCGCCGGGACCTTGAGGTCGTAGTTGATGCTCTGGTAGCTGAACGGGATCGGCGCCCACAGCACCCAGCTGTCTTTTTTCTCCAGCAGCTCGCGGATGTACGGGCTCTTGTAGTTGGCCTCGAGTGGGAATTCGCCGCCGAAGGTGGTCTCTGGATAGCGTTTGAATGCCGGGAAGTACCATTCACCGTCGTAGCGCACGGCAATCGGTTTGTCGTTGGCGATCAGCTCGGCGCCCAGGCTCAGGCCGAACAGGATGATGAACAACCACAACGACCACCATCCACGGCGGTTGGCCTTGAAGCGCTCGAAGCGCCGGCGATTGAGGGGGGACAGGGCCATGTCAGTGCTCCCGGCTGGCGAAGTCGATGCGCGGATCGACCAGGGTGTAGGTCAGGTCGCCGATCAGTTTCACCACCAGCCCGAGCAGGGTGAAGATGAACAGGGTGCCGAAGACCACCGGGTAGTCGCGATTGATCGCCGCTTCGAAACTCATCAGGCCCAGGCCGTCGAGCGAGAAGATCACCTCGATCAGCAGGGAGCCGGTGAAGAAAATGCCGATGAACGCCGAGGGGAAGCCGGCGATCACCAGCAGCATGGCGTTGCGGAACACGTGCCCGTACAGCACCCGTGGTCGGCTCAGGCCCTTGGCCTTGGCGGTGACCACGTACTGCTTGTTGATTTCGTCGAGGAAGCTGTTCTTGGTCAGCAGGGTCATGGTGGCGAAGTTACCGATCACCAGCGCGGTGATCGGCAGCACCAGGTGCCAGAAGTAGTCGAGCACCTTGCCGGTGGTCGACAGCTCCTCGAAGTTGTTCGAGGTCAGCCCGCGTAGCGGGAACCAGTCGAAGTAGCTGCCGCCGGCGAACAACACGATCAGCAGGATGGCGAACAGGAACGCCGGGATGGCGTAGCCGACGACGATCGCCGAGCTGGTCCAGACGTCGAAGTGGCTGCCGTGGCGTACCGCTTTGGCGATCCCCAGGGGGATCGACACCAGGTACATGATCAGCGTGCTCCATAGCCCGAGCGAGATCGACACCGGCATCTTCTCGGCGATCAGGTCGATGACCTTGGCATCGCGGAAGAAGCTGTCGCCAAAGTCGAGCTGGGCGTAGTTCTTGATCATGATCCACAGCCGCTCGGGCGGCGATTTGTCAAAGCCGTACATGCGCTCGATCTCGGCGATCAGCGCCGGGTCCAGGCCTTGCGCGCCACGGTAGTTGGAGCCGGCCACCGAGACTTCGGCGCCGCCGCCGGCGATGCGGCTGGTGGCGCCGTCGAAGCCTTCGAGCTTGGCGATCATCTGCTCGACTGGGCCGCCGGGGGCGGCCTGGACGATGATGAAGTTGATCACCAGGATGCCCAGCAGGGTTGGGATGATCAGCAGCAAACGACGCAGGATGTAGGCGAGCATGTCAGTTCGCCTCGCCGGGTTGTTCGGCGTCTGCCGGCTGCGTGGTCACTGCCGGGGTGACGTCGGGTTTGATCCACCAGGTGTCGATGCCAACGTCATACTTGGGCGATACCTTGGGGTGGCCGATGTGGTTCCAGTAGGCCACGCGCCAGGTCTTGATGTGCCAGTTGGGGATTACGTAGTAGCCCCACAGCAGTACCCGGTCGAGGGCGCGGGCGTGGTCGATCAGGCTCTGACGGGAGTCGGCGTTGATCAAGGCTTCGACCAGTTGGTCGATGGCCGGGTCGCGCAGGCCGATGAAGTTGCGGCTGCCGGGGTTGTCGGCGGCGCCGCTGGACCAGAACTCGCGCTGTTCGTTGCCTGGCGAGCTGGACTGCGGGAAGCCGCTGACGATCATGTCGAAATCGCGCGAGCGCAGGCGGTTGATGTACTGCGGGACTTCGACGCGGCGAATGCTCAGCTCGATGCCCAGGTCGGCCAGGTTGCGCTTGAACGGCAGCAGCACGCGCTCGAACTCGGTCTGCGCGACCAGGAACTCGATGCTCACCGGTTTGCCTTGGGTGTCGACCATCTTGTCGTTGACGATCTTCCAGCCGGCGTCTTGCAGCAGCTTGTAAGCCTTGCGCTGTTGCTCGCGGATCATGCCGCTGCCGTCGGTGACTGGGTTGTGGAAGGCTTCGCTAAAGGCTTGCTCGGGGATCTTGCCGCGCAGTGGTTCGAGGATCTTCAGCTCGGCCGGCGAGGGCAGGCCCTTGGCGGCCATTTCCGAGTTTTCGAAGTAGCTGCCGGTGCGGGTGTAGGCACCGTTGAACAGCTGCTTGTTGGTCCACTCGTAATCGAGCATCAGGCTCAGCGCCTGGCGTACGCGAATGTCCTGGAATACCGGGCGGCGCAGGTTGAAGACAAAGCCCTGCATGCCGACCGGGTTGCCGTTGAGCAGCTCTTCCTTGATCAGCCGGCCTTCGCGCACCGCTGGCACGTTGTAGGCGGTGGCCCAGTTCTTCGCGGTCATTTCCAGCATGTAGTCGAACTGGCCGGCCTTGAGCGCTTCGAGGGCGACGGTGTTGTCGCGGTAATAGTCGAAGGTCATGGCGTCGAAGTTGTAGAAGCCGCGGTTGATCGGCAGGTCTTTGGCCCAATAGTCCCGGACCCGCTCGTAGCGTACCGAGCGTCCGGCCTTGACCTGGGCGATCTTGTACGGCCCGCTGCCCAGCGGGATTTCCAGGTTGCCTCGGGTGAAGTCGCGCTCGGCGTACCAGTGCATGGGCAGTACCGGCAGTTGGCCGAGAATCAGCGGCAGCTCGCGGTTGTTCTTGTGCTTGAACTTGAACAGTACAGTCAGCGGGTTCTCTGCCACGGCTTCGGCGACGTCGCCGTAGTACACGCGGTACAGCGGCGCGCCTTTGCTGACCAGGGTGTTGAAGGTCCATACCACGTCGTCGGCGCGCATCGGCTGGCCGTCGTGAAAGCGCGCTTCGGAGCGCAGGTAGAAGCGCACCCAGCTATTGTCTGGGGCCTTTTCGATCTTGCCGGCCACCAGGCCGTACTCGGTGAAGGGCTCATCCAGGCTTTGGCGCATCAGGGTGTCGTAGATGCTGCCGATGTTTTCTGCAGGCACGCCCTTGTTGATGAATGGGTTGAGGCTGTCGAAACCGCCGAAGCTGGATTGGCGGAAGGTGCCGCCCTTGGGCGCGTCGGGGTTGACGAAGTCGAAGTGCTTGAAGCTCGCCGGGTACTTGGGCGGCTCATCGTACAAGGTCAGGGCGTGTTGCGGCGCGGCCATTGCCGTCACGCTCAGGCAGGCAAGCAGCAAGCTGCCAGCCAGGCGGCGTAGGCTGTGGGTCGGCATCATTTGGCTTTCTCCGAAGTCTTGAGCCACCAGCTGTTCAAGCCCAGGGTGTAGGGCGGTGTGGTGACGAAGGCGAACCGGTTGCGGTAGGCCAAGCGGTGATTGTCGAGATACCAGTTGGGAATCATGTAGTAGTGCCACGACAGTACCCGGTCCAGGGCGCGCGCAGCGGCGACCTGGTCGTCGCGGGTACGGGCGGCGAGCAGGGTGTCGAGCAGGTGGTCGACCACCGGGTCCTTGACCCCAGCATAGTTCTTGCTGCCCTTGGTCGAGGCTTGGCTGGAATGAAAGTACAGCCACTGCTCAAGGCCGGGGCTCAAGGTCTGGTTCAGGGTCATCAGAATCATGTCGAAGTCGAACTGGTCCAGCCGTTGTTTGTACTGGGCGCGGTCCACGGTGCGCAAGCGCGCATCGATGCCGATGCTCGCCAGATTTTCGACATAAGGTTGCAGGATCCGTTCAAGGTTGGGGTTGACCAGCAACAGCTCGATGCGTAGCTGCTTGCCCTTGGCGTCTACCAGGCGCTGGCCATCGAGCTTCCAGCCCGCCTGGGCGAACAGCGCCAGGGCCTGGCGCAGGGTTTGCCGGCTGACGCCGCTGCCGTTGGTGTGGCTGACCTTGTACGGCTCGGTGTAGAGCTTTGCCGGCAGTTGCGCGCGAAACGGCGCCAGCAGCAGCCACTCCTTGCCGGTCGGCAGGCCGGTGGCGGCAAACTCGCTGTTGGGGTAGTAGCTGGTCGAGCGGCGATAGGCGCTGCTGAACAGGGCGCGGTTGGTCCACTCGAAGTCGAGCATCAGGCCCAGCGCCTGGCGCACCAGCGGGTCGCTGAAGGTCGCCCGGCGGCTGTTCATGAACAGGCCTTGGGTCTGGGTCGGGATGCGATGCGGGATCTGCGCCTTGATCACTTCACCGCGGCGCACCGCGGGGAAGTTGTAGCCGTTGGCCCAGTTCTTGGCCTGGTGCTCGATGTAGATGTCGAACTCACCGGCCTTGAACGCCTCGAAGGCGACAGTGGCGTCGCGATAGAACTCGTATTCGACGCGGTTGAAGTTGTACTTGCCGCGGTTGACCGGCAGATCCTTGCCCCAGTAATCCTTGACCCGCGTGAACACCAGGCGCCGGCCTGGCTGCACTTCAGTAATGCGATACGGCCCGCTGCCCAGCGGTGGCTCGAAGGTGGTGGCCTTGAAGTCGCGCTTTTGCCAGTAGTGCTTGGGCAACACCGGCATTTCGCCCAGGCGTAGGATCAGCAGAGGGTTGCCAGCGCGCTTGAACACGAAGCGGATGCGCAACGGCCCGAGGATATCGACCCGTTGCACTTCCTGCAGGTTGGTGCGGTACAGCGGGTGGCCGTCCTTGAGCAGCGTGCGGTAGGAGAACGCCACGTCCGCCGAGGTGATCGGTTTGCCATCGTGGAAGCGTGCTTCGGGGCGCAGGTTGAACACCACCCAGCTGCGGTCCTCGCTGTACTCGACCGAGCGGGCGATCAGGCCGTAGCTGGAGGTGGGTTCGTCGCCAGACGGGTCGTACATGCCGGTGCCGACCATCAGCGTCTCGTTGAGCTCGTTGATGCCGTACTGCAGGAAGTTTGGCGTGGTGACCGGGCTTGAGCCTTTGAAGGTGTATGGGTTGAGCGTGTCGAAGGTGCCAAATGCCATGGCCCGCAAGGTACCGCCCTTGGGCGCTTGCGGATTGACCCAGTCGAAGTGGGTGAAGGTGGCTGGGTATTTGAGCGTGCCGAACTGCGCGTAACCGTGGCTTTCGCTCACCATCGCGCCTGCGGGAAAGCTCAAGGCCAGGCTGAATGACAGCAGGAGGGGACGTATCAAGTCGGCATCCGATCCAGAGGGCTTTGGGCTTTGGTCGGGCTACAGTAACAGCTTGGCGGGGTTGGAAAAAGAGTGCTGGGAGCGGGGAGGGCACAGCGCTATTTGGCGGTGTTGCTAACGTGGGGCTGCAAGGCAGCCCCAATTCCATCAATGGCCCAGGTAGACAGTCAGGGTCTGGCCGGGTTTGAGCGCATGGCCACTACGCGGATTCCAGCGCTTGAGGTGCTGCATCTCGACATTGAAGCGCTTGGCCACCAGGTACAGCGAGTCGCCCTTGCGTACTTTGTACTGGGTCGAGCGCTGCTTGGACGACGCAACCCGGTTGCCGGCAGCCGAAGGTGCATTACCGCCGCGCAGGGCCAGAACCTGGCCAGCTTTCAGGCGGTTGCCCGAAAGCCGGTTCCAACGCTGGATGTCCTTGACCGAAACCCGATTGGCCTTGGCAATGCTGCCCAGGTTGTCCCCGCGCTTGACCCGGTAGCTACGCGCTGCAGGCGCCTTGGCTTCAGCCACCGCTGCCTCGAACACCGCTTTGCGCGGTTGCAGGCTGACCAACTGCTCGGGGTTGAGGTTGGACAGGCTGGCCGATAGCAACTGCGCCTTGGCGGTAGGCACCAGCAACTGCTTGGGACCATCGACCGTCATGCGCTTCTTGAACGCGGGGTTGAGCTGAATCAGCTCGTCTTCATCCATGTTGGCTAAGGCGGCGACCTTGGACAGGTCCAGGCGGTCGTTGATAGCCACGGCCTCGAAGTAGGGCTCGTTGGCGATCGGGTTGAGGTTGACGCCGTAGGACTCAGGCGTCGACACCACCTGCGACAGCGCCAGCAGCTTGGGCACGTAGTCGCGGGTTTCCTGCGGCAGCGGCAGGTTCCAGTAATCGGTCGGCAGGCCAAGCTTTTCGTTACGCTCGATCGCCCGGCTGACAGTGCCTTCGCCAGCATTGTAGGCGGCCAGCGCCAACAGCCAGTCGCCGTTGAACATGTCGTGCAGGCGGGTGAGGTATTCCAGCGCAGCATTGGTCGACGCGGTGATGTCGCGGCGGCCATCGTAGAAATTGGTTTGACGCAGGTTGAAGTGGCGCCCGGTGGACGGGATGAACTGCCACATGCCAGCGGCGTGGGCCCGCGAGTAGGCCATCGGGTTGTAGGCGCTTTCAATCGCCGGCAGCAGCGCCAGCTCAAGCGGCATGTCGCGTTCTTCCAGGCGCTCGACGATGTAATGCAGGTACAGGCTGCCGCGCTCGCCGGCGGTTTCGACGAATCGTGGGTTGCTGGCGAACCACAGGCGCTGCTGTTCGATGCGAGGGTTGACGTCGATGCTGTCTTGCAGGGCAAAGCCCTGGCGCATGCGCTCCCAGACATCCTGGGGTGCTTGCTCCTTGGGCTTGACCATCAGCGGCGCCGGTTTGTGCTTGATCCGAGCCTGGTAGTTGTGCGCGCGAACGCTTTCGGATTCGTCAACCTGACGGGTGCTCTGGCAGCCCACCAAAGTGGCGGCCAGGGCCAGCGCACTGATCTGTGCGAGGCGCGTCAAAGCGACGGATTGCGAGGTTCTGCGGCTACGAGAAGACATCGGCTGGGACGGGTATCCGGGCAAAAAATTTCGGCGATTCTAGGAACCGCTTCCCGCCCGGTCAACCTTTGGGGACCGATTGCGATATATCTTGAGGTTATCAAAAGCGGTCTTTCCAAGACCTCAAGGCAGCAAAAACAGCGGCTTGGCCTACGTTTGAAAGACCCTTCCATTCGTCTGCTTTTTGTTTAACGGATGTTTCAGCGGTACGCAGGAAGGGGTTGGTCAAGCGTTCCAAACCGATCGTTGATGGCAGAGTGATGCGATCTTGCTCACGCAGGCGGCTAACCTCGGCAAAGCGTGCGACAACGTGCGGGTTTTCTGGTTCTACAGCCTTGGCAAAGCGCAGGTTGCTCAAGGTGTATTCGTGGGCGCAGTACACCTGGGTTTCCGCGGGCAAGGCGGCCAGCCGCTCAAGGGAGTGGTGCATTTGCTCAGGGGTGCCCTCGAACAAGCGACCACAGCCGGCCGCGAACAGGGTGTCGCCACTGAACAACAGGGGGGTGGGCGTCTGCGCGGTGAAATAGGCGATGTGTCCCAAGGTATGGCCGGGCATCGCCATGACCTGGAAACTCAGGCCCAGCGCGGTAACCTGGGCATTGTCTTGCAGGGCCAGGTCGCGGCCGGGGATGGTTTCGGCAGCCGGGCCGCAAACGCGCGCACCTGTCACCTGCTTGAGGTGTTCGACGCCGCCGACGTGATCGTGATGGTGATGAGTGACCAGGATGTCGGTCAGCGCCCAGGTGGGGTTGGCCTTGAGCCAGGCCAGCACCGGCGCGGCGTCACCGGGATCGACCACCGCGCACTGGCGTTTGGCAGTATCCTGTAACAACCAGATGTAGTTGTCGGAGAAAGCGGGTAGGGCATCGATCTGTATCATGGTGCGGATCCGAATCATCTGGCGTGGGACATGAGGGCATCTTAGCCGCGATGGCGCGGCGGGAGAACCTTGGAGGGAAAACGCAATGACCGACCAAGCCTTTGCCCAGGCCGATCCTGAATGGATCGAACTGATCAGCCTGGCCCGCGACTGGTTCCAGGGCCCTCTTGGGCAGTTGATGTTGCGCGAGGAAGAAAAGCTGCTCGAAGACGAACTGGCGCGCTTCTTCGGCGGCTACCTGGTGCATTACGGCCCCTGCGCCGAAACCCCGCCCAGTGCTCCACAGGTGCACCGCAACGTGCGCCTTGGCGCGCCGCTGCCGGGGGTCGAGATCGTCTGCGAAGAACAGGCCTGGCCGCTCTCCGAGCACGCAGCCGATGTGGTGGTGCTGCAGCATGGCCTGGACTTCAGCCTGTCGCCGCATGGCCTGCTGCGAGAGGCGGCCAGCGCTGTGCGCCCGGGTGGCCATTTGCTGATCGTGGGCATCAACCCGTGGAGCAGCTGGGGCATGCGTCATTTCTTCAGCCATGGGGCGCTGCGCAAGGCGCGTTGCATCTCGCCGTCGCGGGTCGGCGACTGGCTCAACCTGCTCGGCTTTGCGCTGGAGAAACGCCGCTTCGGCTGCTATCGTCCGCCGCTGGCCTCGCCGGCCTGGCAACAACGCCTGGCCGGTTGGGAGCGGATGGCCGGCGGTTGGCAAACCTCTGGCGGCGGGGTCTACCTGCTGGTGGCGCGCAAGATGGTGGTCGGCCTGCGGCCGCTGCGTCTGGAGCGGCGCGAGCCAATGGGTAAGTTGCTGCCGTTACCGCTGGCCAAGGTCAACCGCGAGGCAACTAGCCAGCGGGAGCGCCATCCCGGTCGATAATCCATAGCGAGTTAAGGCAGTACATGAGCGATAGCATCGAGATCTACACCGATGGCGCCTGCAAGGGCAACCCTGGCCCGGGTGGCTGGGGGGTGCTGATGGTCTACAAGGGCGTCGAGAAGGAATTGTGGGGCGGTGAGCTCGAGACCACCAACAATCGCATGGAACTAATGGCGGCGATCGAGGGCCTGCGGGCGCTCAAGCGTGAATGCGAGGTGGTGCTGACCACCGACTCGCAGTACGTGATGAAGGGCATCAACGAGTGGATGGCCAACTGGAAGAAGCGCGGTTGGAAGACCGCGGCCAAGGAACCGGTGAAAAACGCTGACTTGTGGCGCGAGCTCGACGAGCAGGTCAACCGACACAAGGTCACCTGGAAATGGGTGCGCGGGCATATCGGCCACCCTGGCAACGAACGCGCTGACCAGTTGGCCAATCGCGGCGTCGACGAGGTACGCGCCAAGCGCTGAGCTGGGGTACAATCGCCGGCTTTCCCTCGAAGTACCAGTTGGAGCCACCCGCGTGGAGCAGCAGAACAGCAGATTCGTCGTCCTCGATACCGAAACGACCGGCATGCCGGTCAGTGAGGGGCATCGGATCATCGAGATCGGTTGTGTCGAAGTCATGGGCCGGCGCCTGACCGGGCGGCACTTCCACGTCTATCTGCAGCCCGACCGCGAGAGTGACGAAGGCGCGATTGGTGTGCACGGCATCACTGATGCATTCTTGGTTGGCAAACCACGTTTTGCCGACGTGGCCGAGGAGTTCTTCGAGTTTATCCAGGGTGCCCAGCTGGTCATCCATAACGCGGCGTTCGACGTTGGCTTCATCAACAACGAGTTCGCCATGCTCGGTCAGCACGACCGCGCAGACATCTCCAAGCACTGCGGCATTCTCGACACCCTGATGCTGGCGCGTGCGCGCCATCCGGGCCAGCGCAATAGCCTTGATGCCTTGTGCAAACGCTACGGCATCGACAACTCCGGCCGTGAACTGCACGGCGCCTTGCTCGACTCCGAGTTGTTGGCGGACGTTTACCTGGCGATGACCGGCGGGCAGACCAGCCTGTCGCTGGCTGGGCATGGCGCTGACGGTGAAGAGGGTAGCAACAGCACTGGCAGTGAGATTCGCCGTATCGTCGGACGCCAGCCTGGGCGGATCATCATGGCCTCGGCTGAAGAGTTGGAAGCGCATGCCGAGCGTCTGGCAGCAGTGGCCAAGTCGGCGGGTGGGCCGGCTTTGTGGCAGAGCCTGACCGAAGGTTGATCGAGCCCTGCGGGGTGTCAGGGCTGGCCTCTTCGCGGGCAAGCCCGCTCCCACAGGGTTTTGTGTTGTCCTGTAAATGTTGGGCCTGTCTGGGGAATGCTATGTGCAGGTCTGCCTTTGTGGTGCCAGGGCTGGCCTCTTCGCGGGCGAGCCCGCTCCAGGCTCTCGGCTTAAGAACGCTACGCTCCCTGTGGGAGCGGGCTTGCCCGCGAAGAGGCCGGGGCTGACAGCACAAATACTAAACGTCGCAGCCTGAGCAACCAGCTTCTACCCTGAAAGAACCCAGCAGTTCTGCCCAGGTGGTGGTTGCCCATGTACAAGGACCTGCAGTTCCCGATCCTGATCGTTCACCGGGCGATCAAGGCTGACAGCGTCGCCGGTGAGCGCGTGCGTGCCATCGCTGCTGAATTGGCCCAGGACGGCTTCACCATCCTGGCCGCCGCCGACCACGCCGAAGCGCGCCTGGTCGCCGCTACCCATCATGGCTTGGCCTGCATGCTGATCGCCGCTGAAGGGGTCGGCGACAACACTCATCTGTTGCAGAACATGGCCGAGCTGATCAGCCTGGCGCGTCTGCGCGCGCCAAACCTGCCGATCTTCGCCCTCGGCGAACAGGTCACCCTGGAGAACGCCCCCGCCGAGGCGATGAGCGAGCTCAACCAGTTGCGTGGCATTCTTTACCTGTTCGAAGACACCGTGCCGTTTCTCGCCCGCCAGGTCGCGCGGGCTGCGCACAACTACCTCGATGGCCTGCTGCCGCCGTTTTTCAAGGCATTGGTGCAGCACACCGCGCAATCGAACTATTCCTGGCACACCCCCGGCCACGGCGGCGGGGTGGCTTATCGCAAAAGCCCGGTGGGGCAGGCATTCCACCAGTTCTTCGGCGAGAACACGCTGCGTTCGGACCTGTCGGTATCGGTGCCCGAGTTGGGATCCTTGCTCGATCACACCGGCCCCTTGGCCGAGGCTGAAGCACGCGCTGCGCGCAATTTTGGCGCCGATCACACCTTCTTCGTGATCAACGGCACCTCGACGGCCAACAAGATCGTCTGGCATTCGATGGTCGGCCGTGACGACCTGGTGCTCGTCGACCGCAACTGCCACAAGTCCGTGGTGCACGCGATCATCATGACCGGCGCCATTCCCATTTACCTGTGCCCCGAGCGCAATGAGTTGGGCATCATCGGGCCGATTCCGTTGAGTGAGTTCAGCGCTGCGTCGATCCAGGCCAAGATCGCCGCCAACCCGCTGGCCACAGGCCGACCGGCGCGGATCAAGCTGGCAGTGGTAACCAACTCGACCTACGACGGGCTGTGCTATCACGCCGGGATGATCAAGCAGGCGTTGGGTAATAGCGTCGAAGTGCTGCATTTTGACGAAGCCTGGTTCGCCTATGCCGCCTTTCATGAGTTTTTTGCCGGCCGTTACGCCATGGGCACGCCGCGCAGTGCCGACAGCCCGCTGCTGTTCAGCACGCATTCGACCCACAAGTTGTTGGCCGCCTTCAGCCAGGCGTCGATGATTCATGTGCAGGACGGCGCCACGCGCCAGCTCGACCGCGACCGCTTCAATGAAGCGTTCATGATGCACATCTCAACCTCGCCGCAGTACAGCATCCTGGCCTCGCTGGACGTCGCCTCGGCGATGATGGAAGGCCCTGCTGGACGTTCGCTGTTGCAGGAGATGTTCGACGAGGCACTGAGCTTTCGCCGCGCCCTGGCCAACCTGCGCGAGCACATCGCTGCCAATGACTGGTGGTTCAGCATCTGGCAGCCGGAGCGTGCCGAGGGCATCCAGCACATTACCGCCCAGGACTGGCTGTTGCAGCCCGGTGCGCCCTGGCATGGCTTTGGCGAGGTGGAGCAGGACTATGTGTTGCTCGATCCGCTCAAAGTTACCCTGGTCATGCCGGGGCTGACGGCTGGCGGCGCGCTGGGTGCGCATGGCATTCCGGCGGCGGTGGTGAGCAAGTTTCTCTGGGAGCGTGGGCTGGTGGTGGAAAAGACCGGGCTATATAGCTTTCTGGTGCTGTTCTCGATGGGCATCACCAAGGGCAAATGGAGCACTTTGCTAACCGAGCTGCTGGAGTTCAAGCGCCACTATGACGCGAACAGCCCCTTGAGCGTCAGCCTGCCGAGCGTGGTGGCGCAGGCGCCGATGCGTTACCAGGGGTTGGGCCTACGTGATCTGTGCGGCCAGTTGCACGAGTGTTATCGCAGCAATGCCACGGCCAAGCAGCTCAAGCGCCTGTTTACCCGTTTGCCGGAGGTGGCCATCACCCCGGCGCTGGCCTATGACCATCTGGTGCGCGCGGCGGTCGAGGCAGTGCCGGTCGAGGCGTTGCTAGGGCGGATCTCGGCGGTGATGCTGGTGCCCTATCCGCCTGGTATCCCGTTGATCATGCCAGGGGAGCGCTTCACCGAAACGACGCGCTCGATCCTCGATTACCTGGCCTTCGCCCGCGCGTTCGACCAGGGCTTCCCTGGTTTTGTCGCCGATGTGCACGGTTTGCAAAGCGAAGACAGTGGCCAAGGGCGCATCTACACGGTCGACTGCGTCAAGGAATGCGGATGATTTCCACGCCGCTTTGCGCCAGTTCGAAACGGTCCTCACCCAAGTGGTTGACCCGGTCACCGATGGCCAGGCGATAGCTGCTGATCGGCGCGCCAAGCACGCTGCCATCGGCCTGGAGGGTCGACTCCTGGAACTCATGGACGGGGTAGATACGGCCTTCGGCGTCACGGGCGTGGAATTGGCCGACCAGTACTGCTGCCATTTTGGGGGGAAACCTCTGAAAAATGTAGGAAATGTCTGCAGACATAGACCAGTGAAACCCTTGGGAAGTTTTCTATCAAGAGGAAAAAAACCTCGGCGCCGAGGAACGGTCATCTATAACTACTAGGTCCATCAGCCAGCAGAGGGTGTAAATCGCCATGAGCCAGGTGTTTTCGGTAGCAGTCGTGGTCGGCAGCTTGCGCAAGGAATCCTACAACCGCAAGGTGGCCCGGGCCTTGAGTGAGCTGGCGTCCTCCAGCCTTGCCCTGAAAATCGTCGAGATCGGCGACCTGCCCCTGTACAACGAGGATGTCGAGGCCAGCGGCGCGCCGGATGCGTGGAAGCGCTTTCGCGACGAGATCCGCCGTAGCGATGCGGTGCTGTTCGTCACCCCGGAGTACAACCGCTCGGTGCCGGGTTGCCTTAAAAACGCCATTGACGTGGGCTCCCGGCCGTATGGCCAAAGTGCCTGGGGGGGGAAGCCAACGGCGGTGGTGAGCGTCTCGCCGGGGGCGATTGGCGGGTTTGGCGCCAACCATGCGGTGCGTCAGTCGCTGGTGTTTCTCGATATGCCGTGCATGCAGATGCCCGAGGCGTATATCGGTGGGGCGGCGAGCTTGTTCGAAGAGTCTGGCAAGCTCAATGACAAGACTCGGCCATTCTTGCAGGCGTTTATCGATAAGTTTGCTGCCTGGGTGAAACTCAATCGGGCCGTGTGAGTCGTTGATCTGTTATCGCGGGGCAAGCCCGCTCCCACGCCAATTACCTCATGCCTGAGGCGTGGCGTGGGAGCCGGCTTGCCCCGCGATAGCGTCAGAACTGACGGCACATGATCAAAATGCCTGCGGCATATCACCCTTGGCCAAGCGTCGGTTGATGTCGGCAATCACCTCTGGCAAGTCATTGATGGTGTCGATCAGGTAGTGCGGGCGCGAGCCTTCAAACAGCGCATGAATACGCTTGCGCTCACTTTCGAGCTTCTCGGCACCAAGCGCCTGGTAGCCTTCCCAGGTCAGCCCCAGGGCATTGCCCGAGCACACCAGCGCCACGGTCCACATGCCGGCGCGGCGACCTTCGAGAATCCCCGGCACGGTGTCGTCGACTTTTACGCACGCCGCCACATCATCGATGCCCAGCGCGATCACGTTGGTCAGGGCCTGGGCCGGCCAGGGGCGGCCGTTGGGGGTCTCATCGGTGGCCACCACGTGGTCGGCGATATAGCCGTTTTGCTTGGCCAGCTCCACCACCTTGTCCATCACCACTTTCGGATAACCCGAGCACGAGCCGATCTTCAGGCCATCCTGGCGCAGCCCGGTCAGGGTCTCTAGCGCCCCTGGGATCAGCGCCGAGTGCACGGCGATCTTCTCGATCTGCAGCGGCATGAAGCGGTTGTAGATAGCTGTGACATCATCATCTGTCGGCGTGCGGCCAAACACGTTGCGATAGCGCTCGGCAATCGCCGGCTGGTCGCACAGGGTGCGGATGTGGTCCCACTTGCCCATGCCCATCGGGCCACGGGCTTCTTCGATGGACACCTCGACATCGAATTCGGCAAAGGCCTCGACGAAGATCTGGGTTGGCGCGAAGGAGCCAAAGTCGACCACGGTGCCAGCCCAGTCAAGGATGGCGGCTTGCAGGCGGGTAGGGTTGCTGTAGTTCATGTCCAGTAATCCTTCAAAGGTAGAGGCAAAGTCAGATGTCCAGCACTTCCATTTCCCGCAGCACTTGCGCCACAGCATCGACGGCGGCCTGCATGCCATCTGCGCCAACCACGCCGATGCAACCGACGCGGAAGGTTTCGACCTGGGTCAGCTTGCCCGGGTAGAGGATGAAACCCTTGGCCTTGACCCGCTCATAGAAGTCCTTGAACTGGTAGCGCGGGTCGTTGGGGGCGTGGAAGGTGACGATGATCGGCGCCTGGATTTCAGCCGGCAGGAAGCTTTTCAGGCCGATCGCCGCCATGCCCTCGAGCAGGGTCTGGCAGTTGCCCGAGTAGCGCTGATGACGCGCCGGCAGGCCGCCTTCTTCGTTGTATTGCTGCAAGGCTTCGTGCAGGGCGGCGACCACGTGAGTCGGTGGGGTGAAGCGCCATTGGCCAGTCTTGGCCATGTAGCTGTGCTGGTCGTAGAGGTCCATGGCCAGCGAATGGGCGTTGCCTTCGGCGTCAGCCAGGGCGCTCTTCTCGGCGAACACGAAGCCCATTCCCGGTACGCCTTCCAGGCACTTGCCGGAGGCGGCGATCAGCGCTTCGAACGGCACCTGGCGAGCATCGATCGGCAGCGCGCCGAAGGAACTCATGGCGTCGATGATCAAGCGCTTGCCGTGGCGTTTCACGACTTGTGCGATCTCGGGCAGCGGGTTGAGGATGCCGGTGCTGGTCTCGCAGTGGATCAGTGCCACATGGGTCACGGCCGGATCGGCTGCCAGCAGGCGGTCGACGTCTTCGGCGGTGGTCGGTTGGTCTTCGGCGGTCTCGAAGGTGCTGAAGTTGCGCCCCAGCACGTTGCAGATCTTGGCCAGGCGCTGGCCATAGGCGCCATTGATCAGCACCAGGACCTTGCCGTCACGCGGCACCAGGGTGCCGATGGCGGCTTCCACGGCGAAGGTGCCGCTGCCTTGCAGCGGCACGCAGTGGTGGCTGGCGCTGGCGTCAAGGATTGCCAGGAGCTGCTCGCAGACACTGGCAGTCAGTTGATTGAAGTCGCGATCCCACGAACCCCAGTCCACCAGCATGGCTTGGCGGGTACGGGCGGAGGTGGTCAGTGGGCCGGGGGTCAGCAGGATAGGGGCGTTGCTCATACCGGAGTTCCTCGCAAGCGGCGGGTGGTCAGCGAATAAGTGGGTGCTGAAACTACGGGTGCTAGGTTGCAATTGGCTTTGTCATCAATCAAATTGTTTGTCGTTATGCCAGCCATAAGTCAGGCCGATAAATATGAACCTGTTCCAGCTTCGCGCTTTCGATGCCGTCGCCCGCGAAGGCAGTTTCACCCGCGCCGCCGCCCGCTTGTTCATCAGCCAGCCGGCAGTGACCGGGCACGTCAAAGCGCTGGAAGAGCATTACCAGATCACCTTGCTGCGACGGACCGCGCGCCGGGTCGAGCTGACCGAAGAGGGCACGCGCCTGGCAGCCATCACCCGGGCCATGTTCGGCCTGGCGGAAGAGGCGCAGGCGATGCTCGAAGCCAATCGCCAGTTGCTGACCGGACGGTTGGAGGTTGCCGCCGATGGGCCGCACCGGGTGATGCCGATGCTCGCCCAGCTGCGTGCCCGCTACCCTGGTATCACTGTCAACCTGCGCCTGGGCAATGCCCAGGAAACCTTGGCAGCGCTGCTTTCGGAGCATGCCGACGTGGCGGTACTGACCGAGGTCGAGCCGCGCAAGGGCTTGTACTTGCAAAGTTTGGGAGACTCACGCCTGTGCGCGCTGTTGCCGGTCGGTCACCCGTGGGCCGACGATCAGGGTGAGCTGCCCTTGGCCGATCTCGATCGGCAGATCATGGTGCTGCGCGAACCCAGCTCGATCACCCGGCGCACCTTCGACCAGGCCTGTCGCGAGGCCGAGGTCAGCCCGCGGGTGTTGCTCGAACTGGACAGCCGCGAGGCGGTCACCGAGGCGGTCGCCGCCGAGCTTGGCATTGGCATCGTCTCGTCGGTTGAAGTGGCGCACGACCCACGGGTGGTGGCGCGGCCGATCAGCGGGGCGGGCCTGGTCAACCGGCATATGATCGGTTGCCTGGAACGGCGCCGCGAGCTGCGCTTGATCCAGGCCTTCCTGGGGCTGGCCACAGATCTTTGAGCCATGCTGACGAATACCGCGCAGCGGCCTAAGATGGCCGACTCCGAGCAACCTCGCGCTGGACGGCCGATGAGCGAGAAAGACACCATCTCCATGCAACTGGTGCGCGAAGCGCTATTGCAGACCTGCCCGGCGGGCCAGCCCGACACCGGTGTGCTGCTGCGCGCTGGCATCGATCCAGCGCAGTTGGAGCAGGCAGAGGCGCGGGTCTCTGCCAATGCTTACGCACGACTCTGGCGGCTGCTGGCGCGGCGCTGCAACGATGAGTTCTTCGCCATGGACCGGCGCGGTTTGCCTAATGGCAGCCTGGCTTTCATGACCCGCGCGGCGATGGCCCAACCGAGCCTGGGGGCGGGGCTGGAGATTGCCCTGGGCTTTCTTTCGTTGATGCTCGACGACTTGCAACCGAGCCTGGTACGCCAGCAGAGCCTGGCCGAGATCGTGATCAATGAACCGTGCGAGCAGCCGCGCCGGGCATTTACCTATTTCACCTTCTGGATGATCGTGCACGGCGTGGCCTGTTGGCTGGCCGGGCGGCGCATTGCGATCCTGGCAGTCGACCTGCGCTGCGCCGAGCCGCCGTTTTGCGATGATTATCGAGTAATGTTTTCGGAAAACCTGCAATTTGATCGGCCACGTACACGCATGATCATTACCGGCGATTGCCTGGACCTGCCCATCAAGCGCTCGGCGCAGGAGCTACAGCGTTTCCTGGCCGAGGCACCGGGCAATATCCTGGTCAAATATCGCGATCCGGCCAGCCTGGCCAGGCGTATCCGCGCTGACCTGCTAGGCCTGGATCCGACGCAATGGCCAGACGCCGGTAGTCTGGCCCGGCACTTGTGTCTGTCCAGCGCTACTTTGCGCCGGCGATTGGCCGAAGAGGGGCAGACTTATCAGGGCCTCAAAGACAGCGTGCGTCGAGAGCTGGCGATCGCTTGGCTAGCCCAGGCCGAGCCGAGCCTGGGGGACATTGCCGAGCGTCTTGGCTTCGCTGATAGCAGTTCGTTCTACAAGGCGTTTCGCAAGTGGTTCGGCTGCAACCCAGGGCACTATCGGAGCCTGGTCCATAGCCGTGGGGACGAGCTGCCCTAGGCGGTGTGCTTTCCCGCTGATCGAGGCTGTTGAAGCATCGCACTCTAGGTGGTTCATCAACCGAACAGTGCTGATCATGGAACAGAACAACACCGATACCCAATTTCAACGGGCAACTGATGCATTCATCGTCCATACACTGCCCGATTGGCTCAAAAAGGCCAGCTTCAATCAGTTTCAGGCACTGCGCAGCAGCTTTGACAATCATGTGCGCAGCCAACAACAGGTTCACTCGGCATTAGCCGCGCTGCAGCCCCCGAACAGCTTCGCCAAGCCGCTATTACAGCAGGCTTTGCGTTCTTCCTCCTTATCGCTGTCGGTCGACTTCGACAAGGCCCAGTGGCGTGAGGAGCGGCGTCATCTGCGCGCGGATGCAACCGGGCCGCAGCAGTACCGCTCGTATTTCGTGCATACGCCAGCTGTGCAGGTCTTTCTGCAGAATTTCAAACAGGATGAAGCGTTTTTTGAGCAGACTGCCCTGGTTTATCCGGCCGATAGCTCGACCGGCGAGGCGGAACAGGTGCTGACCAACGACAGCACGGAGTTGGTCAATCTTTGTCGGACAGTAGATCTCGGTGGGCAGTACCAGCAGCATCTGAATACGGTCTTCACCCCAGGCTTACTCACTGCGCTGAGCGAGGACAAACGCCTGCAACTGGCGTTGGCAATCGAGGTTGCGTTCTTGAAGAAGCAGTTGTCTTCAGCCGACATCGATATGCTACGTCGGGTAGTCAACGGGCAACCTGCCACCCATGCGCAAAGCGACCGGGTGCATGCCGGAGCCCTGAAAGTGTTGGACTGTCGTGTCGAAGGGGCTCTTGCGTTCGAGCGGCAAGGGATCGTGCCCATTCCAGGACGTGTGCCGCAGATCAGCGTGGAGGGGGTGGTCCTGTACTTACCTGGGGATCGCCAGCAATCGCTGCGGGCCTTCACCTCTTGGCGTGAAGCTAGCCTGACTCTTGGCACACTGCTGCGTGAAGAGGGTTACCAACAGCGCTTCAGTCGACGAATTGGTCTATCGGAGCGGGCAAGCTTCTTGGGGTTGTTGCAGCTTCGTCTAAAGGATCCACAGACGGATGCTACGGCTTCCTGCCAGGTAATCCACGACCCGCTGTTCCATACCTTGGCCGAGCAACAGGTGCAACGCATCCGAGACAATGCGCGTTTTCTTGCGGTACCGACCGCGCAGATCAATGCCCGTGCCAGCGCCGACCAGTTGCGCAACTTGCAAACGGTCGGCGTGAACCTACTCAACCTAGCCGGCTTTTTCGTCCCGGTTGTCGGTGCACTGCTGGCTGCCGACTTGGTTGGGCAGAGCGTGTCACAGGTCTGTGAAGGTGCTTGGGACTGGAGCCAAGGCCATCAGCACGAAGCTATCGAGCACTTGCTCGGGGTTGCCGAGACCGTGGTGGTGGCGGCTGCCGTGGCGGGCGGCGCGACGTTGGTTGCGCGGGCCTTCAAGCGCAGCGCTGTGGTTGACCAACTGCTGCCGATAGAGAACGACGCGGGTCAGCCGCGACTGTGGTCGGGCGATCTACGCCCGTATGCCGTCCTTGCTCCGCCCGACGACCTGATGGCACTCGAGAACGGCCTGCTGGCCAATCAAACAGGCCATTGGTGGCGAAATGGTGATACCTACTATAGGGTCAGGCCTGTGCCCAGGCGCAGTGCTTGGCAGTTAGTCCATCCCCAAGGTGAGGCCAGTTTTGGGCCTTTGCTTGAGTTCAACGGCGAGCGATGCTGGCGCTTGACGAGCGAGCAACCGCTTGCCTGGCAGGGTGAAGGTTTGTTGCTGGGGCGGCTATGGCCGCCCGCCGCTAGCTTGTCGGCAGCACGTGTCGAGCACATTTTGAAAGTCGCCGATGTCGATCAAGACTACTTGCGCGGGTTATTGGTAGAAAACCGGCCAATGCCGGTGGCTCTGCGCGATACCCTGGAGCGGTTTGCCGTGGATGCACGAGTCCATGCGTTCTTCAAGCAGTTGGCCGACGGCCAAGATTATGACCTGGAGCTGTTTGGCTGGTGCAGCGACTATTTGAAGCTCGATGCGTTGTCGGTCGAGGAGCAGAAGGCTGATTTTCTCGACAATGCTGCTGAGCTTGGCGAGCGACTGTTCGAGCATTTCAGCGTCAAGTACCTGCCACAAGACCCGCTGCTGAGCCTGATCCAGAAACATTTCAAAGGATTACCAAGCGCCTACGCACTGGACGTGCTCAAGCTTGCCACCGATGAGCAGCGCCAGAGCATGCTCACGCAAAACCGCATCCCTCTGGCGGTTGCCGAGCAGGCGCGTGCGCACTTGCAGTTGGCGCAACTGACGCGCATGCGTGAAGGCTTGTACCTGGACGCCAGCTATCAACCAGGGACTGTACAACTGGCGTTCGCTCTGTTGCGTCAGTATGGCGCCTTGACCGGGCCAGAAGATCTGGAATTGCGCGACAAATCCGATACCGGACCGTTACTGGCCAGATTGTATCCGGACAACGACCCGCAGAAGGTCAGTGCGATTTTGGTGCGACGCGCAGGGCGTTTTCTCTGCTACAACCGGGATGGATTTAAACACCCACTGGAATTGAGTGAGCCCGAAGGCTTGCCAGAGGCGTTGGCTGCGCTTCTGTCCGCTGCTGATTGCACGCGCCTGCACTGGCAGGGGGCCACGGCCCGTGAGCGCATCATCAATGATCTGCGCAGCTGGCTGCCCTCGGGGAATCCGGCGCTTGCGCAGTTGGTAGGGATGGCAAAGATCAAACCATGGCACAGCCCTATGCAGCGACTGGCCGATGGGCGGCTTGGGTATTTGCTCAGTGGTCGCGGCCAGGGTGGGCATCCTTCGCGGCGTCTGCTCATGCGCTCTGCGCGTGCACTTTATCCGAGCTTCAACGACCGTGACCTTGATCGCTTCGTGGCACTGCTGTTGGAGAATCCTGAGACCGCCTATCTCAACATGGCTCAGCAGTTCCAGCAGTACCGCCAGCTTGACCAATCGCTGGTGGAGTGGGTGCAGCAAGAGCGTGCGACCACTCGGTACACGCGACGCCGACACGTTGCGACTGAATTACGCCGTAGTTGGCAGCTTCAGGGGCAACGGTTGCTCTACAGCTCCGGGCAATTGGCCGGTGTTCGCCTGAGCCTGATTGGGTTGGATATCGCAAGCCTCCCGACCTTGCCGGCCGATACCGACTATGGCCACGTGACCGACCTGACTATGGTGGGGTTGAATCTTCAGGCCATTCCCAGTGGATTCTTGCGTTGCTTCTCTCGTCTGCGATGGCTCAATCTGAACAGTAACGCGCTAACTGGCATCCCTGATGATATCGCGCAGCTGACCAGCCTGGTGGAGCTGCGCATGGCGCGCAATCGGATTCGCATGACCCAGGCGTCTGCCGATACCGTTCGTGAGCTGTATAGGCTGCAAACCTTGGACCTGAGTTTCAATCCACTGGGTGCAATCAGTCTGCGGTTTCGGCAGCTATCACGTCTGCGCGAACTCAGCTTGCGCCAGACGGGTCTGCAAAGTGTACCCGAGGGGTTGGAATGGTGTGGGATGCTGGAGTTGGCCGATCTTCGTGATAACCAGATCGCTCAGGTGCCGGAAACTTTGCTCACTGCCTCTGCGCAAACCCGACAAGCCTTGGAGCTGCGCGACAACCCGCTGGCGGTCGATGTTCGCCAGCGCCTGTATGCCCCTGAGCCTGCGCCACAGATAGTGCAGCCTGCCGCTGTTGAGCCTTCGCAAGTCAGGCAGACATGGCTTGCATCCTTGCAAGAGGCCCAGCGCCCAGCGTGCGAAGCACGCTGGGATGCCCTGCATGCAGAGGCCAACAGTGAAGAGTTCTTCCGCCTGCTCGATTTATTGACTGATACCAGCGATTTTCAGCATGCCCGTCAGGACCTGAGTCGGCGCGTGTGGGCTTTGCTGGCGGCGATCAGCGATAACAGCGTGTTACGCGCCGAAGTATTTGAGTTGGCCGCCGCGCGGGGGTGTGTGGATCGCTTGATCTCGTGTTTCAGCAGATTAGAGATTCGCATGCTGGTGGCCCAGGCGAGCTCGGCGAGTGAACAGCTATCGTTGCTGGAGTTGGCGCGTGGTCTGTTCCGGCTGGACGAAGTCGAGCGTATTGCCCGTTTGGACATCGAACGGCGCATCACCATGGAAACCGATAGGCTGCGTAATACTGGCTTGTCAGAGCAAGACGCCGCCACGCGAGGGCGTGAGCGGGTGGATGAAATTGAAGTCAGCTTGGCTTATCGCATTGGTCTGGCCCGTACCTTGAACCTACCGGGCCAGCCGCGCACGATGCAGTTCGGGCAGATTGCCGGAGTGACTCAGCAGCAGCTAAGCAACGCCGCCGCACAGGTGAGATGGGCGTCAGCCACCAATGATTTGGTTAGCTACATCAGCCAACGGGATTTTTGGATCGATTACCTGCGCCGCGAATACGCAGTGCAGTTTGAGCAGGTCGCGCAGCCATTCTGGATTCAGCAAGAGGCACTGCAAGGTTTACCGGAAGGTGAGCTGCTCAAACGCAGTGATGAAATCGCCAAGGCGTTCAAACAGGCCGAGGCTGACCTGATTTTGAAACTGACCCGCGAGGTCATGCGTAGCTGGCATCCAGCCGATTGAACCTGCGTCATAGCGGCCAAACCGCTCATCCCGATTGAGCGGTTTGGCCATTGCCGCGAACGGCGTGCGGCGACAACATCGTCAAACCGATTGTGCTACTCCAACAATAAGAAACCAGGAGTCTGACGATGCGCGATTACGCCGAGGCCGTCCGTTCGTTCGAACACGCCAAAGCCGCAGAGGCGGCCTTGCACGGCAATCTGAACGCCCTCAATGCCTGTGTCGAATGCTGTGATCGACACACCGGCAGCAACTCCCTTGCCCTCATCTACGAAGATCGTGATGGCAATGGCCAGCGCTTTAGTTTCGAGCAGCTGCAGGCGCAGGCTGCGCGTTTTGCCAACGTGCTCAAGGCCAAGGGCGTCATTGCCGGTGACCGGGTCGCAGGGCTGATGCCACGCACCCCTGAGCTGCTGATCACGATTCTGGCCACCTGGCGCCTGGGCGCGGTCTATCAGCCGCTATTCACCGCTTTCGGGCCAAAGGCGATCGAGCACCGACTGGAGCAGTCGCAGGCCAAGGTGGTCATCACCGATGCCAACAACCGGGCCAAACTCGATGAGGTGGCTGACTGCCCTTCGATCATCAGCGTCAATGCGCGTGCCGGCGATGCTGATTTCCAGCAACTGCTGGCGTCGGCCGAGCCTGAATGCGCGCCGGTGCTGCGTCGTGGCGATGATCCGTTTCTGTTGATGTTCACTTCCGGCACCACTGGCCCGGCCAAGCCGCTGGAGGTGCCGCTGCGCGCCATCGTTGCCTTCCAAGGCTACATGCGTGATGCCATCGAGCTGCGCCCTGAGGATAACTTCTGGAACCTGGCCGACCCAGGCTGGGCTTATGGCCTGTATTACGCGGTCACCGGGCCGCTGGCGCTGGGCCACGCCACCACCTTCTATGATGGGCCGTTCAGCGTCGAGAGCTGTGCGCGGATCATCAACAAACTTGGCATCACCAACCTGGCAGGTTCGCCCACCGCCTATCGCTTGCTGATCGCCGCTGGGCGCGAGTTCTCCGCGCCGATCAAGGGTCGTCTGCGGGTGGTCAGCAGTGCTGGCGAGCCGCTCAACCCCGAGGTTATCCGCTGGTTTGCCGATGAGCTCGACGTGACCATTCACGATCACTACGGGCAGACCGAACTGGGTATGGTCCTATGCAACCACCATGGCCTGGCCCATCCGGTGCACCTGGGCTCGGCAGGTTTTGCCATTCCCGGCCATCGCATCGTCGTGCTTGATGAGCACAACAACGAACTGCCTGCCGGTGTCCCCGGCATCCTTGCGGTGGACCGCGAGCAATCGCCGTTGTGCTGGTTCGGTGGCTACCACGGCTTGCCGACCAAAAGTTTCGTCGGTAAGTACTACCTCAGTGGCGACACGGTCGAGCTCAATACTGACGGCAGTATCAGCTTCGTCGGGCGCAGTGACGATGTCATCACCACGTCCGGTTATCGGGTTGGTCCGTTCGATGTCGAAAGCGCGCTGATCGAACACCCGGCAGTGGTCGAGGCCGCAGTGGTTGGTAAGCCCGACCCGGAGCGCACCGAGCTGATCAAGGCTTTCGTGGTGCTGGCCAGCGGCGTGCAGGGTAGCCCTGAACTGGAAGAGACCCTGCGCCAGCACGTGCGCCAGCGCTTGTATGCCCATGCCTACCCGCGTGAAATCGAATTCGTCAGCGAGCTGCCCAAGACCCCGAGCGGCAAGCTGCAACGCTTCATCCTGCGCAACCAGGAAATCGCCAAACAACAAGCAGCCCTGGCAGCAACCGCCAGCGCCTGAAGGAAACCTCATCATGCACATTGCCAACAAACACTTCATCGTCAGCGGCGCAGCTTCCGGGCTGGGCGCGGCGACCGCACAGATGCTGATCGAAGCCGGCGCCAAGGTAATGCTGGTCGATCTCAACGCCGAAGCGGTAGCGGCCAAGGCCCAGGCGCTGGGTGAGCAGGCGCGCTACGCGGTCGCCGACATCAGCGACGAACAGGCCGCCAAGGCTGCGGTGGACGCTGCCGTCAGCGCCTTTGGCAGCCTCCACGGGCTGATCAACTGCGCCGGTATCGTCGGCGCTGAAAAGGTTCTCGGCAAGCACGGGCCGCATGGCCTGGACAGCTTCGCCAAGGTGATCAACGTCAACCTGATCGGCAGTTTTAACCTGCTGCGCCTGGCCGCTGCGGCCATGGCCGAGAGCGAGGCGGGTGAAGATGGCGAGCGCGGGGTGATCATCAACACCGCTTCGATTGCCGCCTACGACGGCCAGATCGGCCAGGCTGCCTACGCCGCCTCCAAGGGCGCCATCGCCAGCCTGACCCTGCCAGCGGCGCGCGAGTTGGCGCGCTTTGGCATCCGCGTGATGACCATCGCCCCGGGCATCTTCGAAACCCCGATGATGGCCGGCATGACCCAGGAAGTACGCGACTCGCTGGCCGCCGGGGTGCCGTTCCCGCCACGCCTGGGTCGAGCTGACGAATACGCCGCGCTAGCTCGCCACATCATTGAAAACAGCATGCTCAACGGCGAGGTGATCCGCCTCGACGGTGCCCTGCGCATGGCTGCCAAGTAAGGAGAATTGCTCATGACCCTCGCCAACGATCCGATTGTTATCGTCAGTGCCGTGCGCACGCCCATGGGCGGCCTGCAGGGCGATCTGAAAAGCCTGAGCGCGCCACAGCTGGGTGCTGCGGCGATTCGGGCCGCTGTCGAGCGCGCAGGCATCGATGCCGCCAGCGTCGAGCAGGTGTTGTTCGGTTGCGTGCTGCCGGCAGGCCTCGGCCAGGCGCCGGCGCGCCAGGCGGCACTGGGCGCAGGCCTGGATAAAGGCACCACCTGCACCACCTTGAACAAGATGTGCGGCTCAGGCATGCAGGCGGCGATCATGGCCCATGACCTGCTGCTGGCAGGCAGCGCCGAGGTGGTGGTCGCTGGCGGCATGGAAAGCATGAGCAATGCCCCGTACCTGCTGGACAAGGCCCGCGGTGGCTATCGCATGGGGCACGGAAAGATCATCGACCACATGTTCCTGGATGGCCTGGAAGACGCCTACGACAAAGGCCGGCTGATGGGCACCTTCGCCGAGGATTGCGCGCAAAGTGGTGGGTTCAGCCGGCAAGCGCAGGATGCCTTCGCCATCGAGTCGCTGACCCGCGCTCAAGAGGCGATCAAGAACGGTCGCTTTACCGCTGAGATCGTTCCGGTGGAGGTCACCGAGGGCAAGGAAAAACGTTTGGTCAGTGATGACGAGCAGCCGCCCAAGGCGCGCCTGGACAAAATCGCGCAACTGCGTCCGGCGTTCCGCGAAGGCGGTACGGTCACTGCGGCCAACTCCAGTTCGATTTCCGATGGCGCCGCAGCATTGGTGCTGATGCGCCGCTCTCAAGCTGAACAACGTGGCCTCAAGCCGCTGGCGGTGATCCATGGCCATGCGGCCTTTGCCGACACCCCGGCGCTGTTCCCCACCGCGCCAATCGGCGCCATCGACAAGCTGATCAAACGCACCGGCTGGGCCCTGTCCGAGGTCGATCTGTTCGAGATCAACGAAGCCTTCGCCGTGGTCACCCTGGCGGCCATGAAGCACCTGGACCTGCCGCACGCCAAGGTCAACATCCATGGCGGCGCCTGCGCCCTGGGCCACCCGATTGGCGCGTCTGGTGCGCGTATCCTGGTCACCCTGCTGTCGGCGTTGCGCCAGAACAACCTGCGCCGTGGTGTCGCGGCGATCTGCATCGGCGGCGGTGAAGCGACCGCCATCGCGGTCGAATGCCTGTATTGAGGTGAAACATGCTGGTCACTGACGAACAACAACAGATTGCCGATGCGGTGCGTGATTTTGCCCAGGAGCGGCTGAAGCCTTTCGCCGCACAATGGGACAAGGAACATCGCTTTCCCCGCGAGGCGATTGACGAGATGGCCGGGTTGGGTCTGTTTGGCATGCTGGTGCCTGAGCAATATGGTGGCAGCGATACCGGCTATGTGGCCTACGCCATGGCCCTGGAAGAGATCGCTGCGGGCGACGGCGCCTGCTCGACCATCATGAGTGTGCACAACTCGGTGGGCTGCGTGCCGATTCTCAAATTTGGCACAGAGCAGCAAAAGCAGCAGTTCCTCGCGCCGCTGGCCAGTGGCGCGATGCTCGGTGCATTCGCCCTCACCGAGCCGCAGGCCGGCTCCGACGCCAGCAGCCTGAAGACGCGGGCGCGGCGCGATGGCGAGCACTACGTGCTCAACGGCAGCAAGCAGTTCATCACCTCCGGGCAGAACGCCGGAATAGTGATCGTCTTCGCCGTTACCGATCCTGAGGCGGGAAAGCGTGGCATCAGCGCATTCATCGTGCCCACCGATTCACCCGGTTATCAGGTGGCGCGGGTCGAGGACAAACTTGGCCAGCACGCCTCCGATACCTGCCAGATCGTCTTCGATGATGTGCGCGTGCCGTTGGCCAATCGCCTGGGCGAGGAGGGGGAGGGCTACAAGATCGCCCTGGCCAACCTGGAGGGTGGTCGCATCGGTATCGCCTCGCAATCGGTCGGCATGGCCCGCGCCGCATTCGAGGTGGCGCGTGATTACGCCAACGAGCGCCAGAGCTTCGGCAAAAAATTGATCGAGCACCAGGCGGTGGCCTTCCGCCTGGCCGACATGGCCACGCGCATTGCTGTCGCCCGGCAGATGGTGCTGCACGCTGCGGCCTTGCGCGACGCGGGGCGCCCAGCGCTGGTAGAAGCCTCGATGGCTAAGCTGTTTGCCTCGGAAATGGCCGAAAAGGTCTGTTCGGATGCCTTGCAGACCCTGGGCGGTTATGGCTATCTGAGCGACTTCCCGCTGGAGCGCATCTACCGCGATGTGCGGGTTTGCCAGATCTACGAAGGCACCAGCGACATTCAGCGCATGGTCATTGCGCGCAATCTTTGAAGGAGCAGCCTGCATGTCTTTTGAAACCATCCTGTTGGACATCCGTGGCAAAGTCGGCCTGATTACCCTCAACCGGCCGCAGGCGTTGAATGCACTGAACGCGCAGATCGTCAGAGAGATCAACCAGGCGCTGGACCAGTTGGAGAAGGATCCGAACATCGGCTGTGTGGTACTGACCGGCTCGGCCAAGGCCTTCGCCGCTGGCGCCGACATCAAGGAAATGGCCGATCTGACTTACCCGCAGATCTACGTCGATGACCTGTTCAGCGACGCCGACCGCATCGCCAATCGGCGCAAGCCGATCATCGCTGCGGTGTCTGGCTTTGCCTTGGGCGGCGGCTGCGAACTGGCGATGATGTGCGATTTCATCCTGGCCGCTGACAACGCCAAGTTCGGTCAGCCGGAAGTCAATCTTGGCGTATTGCCGGGTATGGGCGGCACCCAGCGCCTGACCCGTGCGGTGGGCAAGGCCAAGGCCATGGAGTTGTGCCTGACTGGTCGCCTGATGGGCGCCGAAGAGGCCGAGCGCGCTGGCCTGGTAGCACGTGTGGTACCGCAGGCAGAACTGCTGGAGGAAGCCTTGAAGGTGGCCGCGACCATCGCCAGCAAATCGATCCCGGTCAGCATGATGGTCAAGGAAAGCGTCAATCGCGCCTTCGAAGTGACCTTGAGCGAGGGTGTGCGCTTCGAGCGCCGGGTGTTCCATGCAGCCTTTGCCACCGAAGACCAGAAGGAAGGCATGGCGGCCTTCGTTGCCAAGCGCGAGGCGCAGTTTAAAGATCGCTGATGTCGCGCACACGCACGGTCGGCCAGCGCCCCCCGTCTCCTGGTCGGGGGGCCGGGCGAGGACTGGCCGTAGCCGGATCCGGTCAAGGTTTAAGTCGAAAAGAAGTAACGCTGCGCGGCAGCTGCGGTTATTGGCGCGCGATACACCGCAACCGGCCTGCCGGTCACGGGGTCGTTGGCCTGCTGGCCGGCGCTATGGCGCTGCGCCGCTGTTTTCAGATGACCTACGGTGAACTGCGCTCTGGCGGTGTTGTTGGCAGCATAGTGAAAATGCGCGAACCACAGGGGGCGCCCCTGGTAATTGATGGCGTACTCATCGAGGTAG
Organism: Pseudomonas sp. NPDC088890; assembly: GCF_044900155.1. Lineage (NCBI taxonomy): Bacteria > Pseudomonadati > Pseudomonadota > Gammaproteobacteria > Pseudomonadales > Pseudomonadaceae > Pseudomonas > Pseudomonas sp. NPDC088890. The sequence goes on from NZ_JBJDNG010000018.1 coordinate 31,176, forward strand.
TCGTCTGGCCTGCCTTTGACCTTGGCCAGGCGAGTGCGTGTCCCGATGGGGCTGACGGTCACCTGATGGTTGTCGATCAGATACTGCACTTCGGCCATGCGAGGGCGCTGGGCAAGCGCGGCGCGAGTTCGCAGGGTGATGGCTTGCTCATCGAAGTGCCTGGCAAGGGTGTCGAGCGCCTGGATCATCTGGGCTGCACTCTCACCGTCGCCAGCTTCATCGACCTGATTGTGCTCGGTCAGGCGCTGTTCGATGGCGCTAACCTGAGCCCGCAGTTTGTCGCGCTGATGATGGACTAACTCTTCGAGCTCGATCGGTAAGTAGCTACTAGCGCTGTAGGCGCCAAGCCTTTGTACCTCTGCACGGGCACGATCCATCAAGCGGGTGCTCTCGCCAAGCAGCTGCGCCAGCGCTTGGCGGTTGCGCGAAGGCGCTGCTGCCGTCGCTGCAACCTCACGCCAGGCGCCTTGATCGAGACGGTAGGTTTGCGCCGGACTCTGCCCGTCGGGGCCGGCAATTTGCACGATGTTACTGTCATTGGCGCTCGGCTCTCCCAGAAGCAGACCATGCTCGCTGGTCTCGATCAGCCCGGGCAAATTGCGTCGCAGCTGGGCGAGGGTCTTGACTGGAGGATAGTTGGGCAGTTCGCCCAGGTCTTGGGTCACCCTGCCGATGACGGAGTCCAGCGCCTGATCCAACCGCGTCAGGGTCTCTAACGCCGCGGGCGTTTGCTCGTACAGTGGCATGAGGTTGCCTAACTGGCGCTTGGCGGCGTTGAATTGCTCGTGGATGCTGCGTAGCAGGCGAACCTGCACCTCTTCGCTCAGGTCATCGTGTTCGAACAGCTTGATGCGCTGGCCGATGCCCAGTTGGATGTTGGTCCAGCAGCGCTCCAGCCAGAAAGCGGCGGCGTCGTCAGTCACGCCATGCACCAGAATCACTCGGTTGACCAATGATTCCAGTTTCATGAAGCGCAGTATCAGGGCTTTCTCGGGCCCGGCATCGACCCAGCATGCCTGGCGATGTGCATGGGCAATATCGGAGCGCGTGCGGCTGGCCATCTTGCCCAGCTCCAATTGGCGCGCTTTGAGCGCATCGATGTTGCTGATCCTTTGCTCCAGCAACGGCGCCATTTCGTTGAGCCGGTCGGTTGCGTTGGCCAGCTCGGCAGGGCTGAGCACAGCTCCGGTTCCCTGGCGCCGGGCCAGTGCCAATAGCTGCTCGCGCTTGGGCTTCCACAGCTTGCACAAAATCAGCTCGATCAGTTGCAAGCACAGGCTGTCTTGGTGCAGGCCGTGGGCGCGCACGGTCGCATAATCGGCCAACGGCATAATGGCATTACGGGCGTCGGCGTGATGCACATGTTCGGACCAGGCTGACGAAACTGTCCTGGCGGAGATCAGGCAGCTATTGAGTACGCTCTGTTCGCTGGTGCTATTGGCCAGGTTGGTGACGACCTTGAGCTTTTGTTCCCACAGTGTACTGGCAGCCATTTCTTCATCGAGCTGGACATCGAGTGGTCTGCACTGCTCGGCCAGCCGCTGTTGACGTTGGCGCAGTCGTTCGTCCAATGGCATGCCGCCGCGCAGGCGCAAGCTCAGATCCAACTGCCAGCGCCCGGATTCGTCGCGCCTCAACCAGGGGCCATAGGTCTGTTCAGGTGTCTGCGCGGCGATGCGTACCTGGTTCTGTTGAGGATCGAGCATAACCGGGTAGACCTTGCCTTCCACGACCGCCCAGAGGCTGTCCTGATGCAGGTAGAGGCCCCATAGAGGGCCATGGGGGATGGCGCTGCCCAGTTCATGGTAGCTGAGTGTCGACTGCAACTTCGCCAGCGCCGAGCGTTGGGTGGCTGACAGCGCAGGTTGCGCCTGTGCCCAGCGCAAATCCAACATGGCAGGCAGCGTCGAGGGCTGCTCCTGGGCAAGCGGCTGATCGGGTTGCAGGGGCTGGACCTCGACCGGCTGAGCAGGTTCATCCAGCTCCAGACGCATGCGGAACATCGAATGGGAAAACAATAGCATCGCGACATTGAGCAGCAGATTGACCAATGCCAGGCGCTGCTCGCCAGGGGCGGTTTGCGGCTCGAGGTCAACGTACTCGGCCAGGGCCACTTCCATCTGAGCCAGCCAGGCTACCCTGCCCAGGGTTTCACCGGCCAGTGGCAGCAAGGTGTTGAATAGCAGCCAACTGAGCTCTTTCCAACTGTTCCAGCGCGTCTGGGCACTGGTAGCGGAGTGTTCGCGAAAACGCTGGATGGATTCCTCGACACAGCCTTGATACAAGGCCTGAGCCGGGTCACTTGCGGGGGCGTCGGTGGCCAGCTCCACCGGGGGCGGGGCGCCGAAGGGTATGGCGCTGGTGTCATCCAGTGGGTAGAACAGGTGCGGTTCAACGAACCCGCCATGGGCGTATACCTTGCGATCAACGGCCGGCAGCCGCTGCAACAGGTCATCTTGCAGTGGGCCGGGGGTGCTGATGGCCACGAACAAGGCCATACGGTCGCTAAACGCCAACAGCGATTGCCGATGCAGCGGGCGATACAGCAGGCAAGGTGTATGGCCGGGGCGCAGGGGTTCGATCAACCAGGTATTGAGCGGATGATCGGGGGCTGCCCCTGGCGACTTGATGAAGGCGAGCGGCCTGAGTACCCAGCGTAGCGCCTCCTCGACCGGCACTGGGCTGAAGACCTGGGCGATGTGGTCTGCGGCATCGACCCCGATGTCCTCGCCGCGCAGGTGCAATTCCAAGGCCAGGGTTGGCAACTGTGAGCGCAGTTGATTGGCTAGCAGGCGTTGGCGGTGTTGGCGCTGGGACGGGTCATCGAGCAACTTCGCGGTGAGCATCTGCGGGTAGCGGGTTGCGATGTCGAGCTGGGTGATGAGGGTGCGTACATAGGCTTCGTTCATCCAGCTCGGCAGTGCCTGGTCGGTGCTGGACAGTAGCTCGACCCGACCGGGCTTGAGCAAGCCCAGATTGCCGATGGCCAACTGGGCCAGGGAAAGCTCTACGCTGCGCACTTCTCCTGCGACGAATGGCGCACCCTGTGCGGGGCTGGCGGCGGCAACGGCCTGGTGATTGATGACCCGCACCTGCATGGGATCCAGCGGCTGGCCAGGGTGATCAAGGGCAAAGCGCGCCGCCAACGCCTGGTTGGCGAATTGTTCGGCAGTGGCGACGTCGTCGAGCCAAAACTGGCCGTTGGCATCCTTGTAAGCCTGTGCCACGTTCAACAGCAGGGTGCTATAGCGTACCAACGGTTGGGCCTGGGCGTCGCGCAACCAGTCCGGCAGTTGGCTGATCAAGCCTTGCCGTTGTTCGGCTTCACTGGCGCTACACAGGTCGAGCATGGCCGTCAGCCGATCAAGGTCCAGCGCAAGGGTGAGGGCGTCCTGGCGAGTGCGATAGCGCGGAGCTAGCTGATCGATCAGGTTGAGTTGCTGATTGAACAGGGTGCTGGCCTGGACCTCGAACACCTGTCCCAGCGACGGTTCGATAGATACGTGGCGTGGCAGGTCTGCCGCTTGCGCAGGCCATTGCCTGGATATGGCGCTGAGCAGTGCTTGGCGCGAAGCGAATGGGTAGAGGATTCCCCCCAAGGTGTACAGCAGGTGAACGTTACGTTCTGGGCTTTGGCCAGGGTGTTCGATCAGCACGGCGCTGGCCATGTCCACATCTATGAAACCAGCTTTCGAGAAGTCCAGTTGCAGGTTCGACACGCTCAGGTTTCGGGCATTGGGCCGCAGATTTCGTTGGGCGGGGTCTGGATAGCGCTGCACCAGGCGGGCGAGGCTGTTGGCGAAAGATGACTGGGCGTTGTCTGGCTGGCTTGAATCGATGGCCAGCTTGAGTTGCTCTTGCAGATGGTTGGCGTACCAGCCCCAGGGCGTTTGCCCGCTGCGGTCAAACTGGCTCCAGTAGCTGACCAGGGCCTGTTTGTAGATATCAAGCAAGAACGGCGCACAGGCGTTGATCAGTGTTTCGACCTTGTGCAGATCGACGTATACCTTGCCGCTGGGGTCACCATCTTCGCGCATTGAAAGACTGTCTTCACCCTCAATCAGGTTCAGGGTGCGGCGCAGACAGAAACGCTCCACTACCACCTGGGGCAGTGGGCGTATCCAGGTAAGGTCGGCTGATTCGCGGCTGACCAGGTAGATGAACAGCGGATCATAGCGGTTGCTTATCCGCTGCGCAGACCACTGCTGGCGAAGTATGCCGGTGGCGACTTCCAGCAGCGTCGGACGAGAACTGAAGCGTTTGGCGACCTGGCACTCCAGAGCGCTGTATCGGGCAAGGCGTTGATGCAGATCCATGAGGGTTCCAGCCGTTGTTGATGGACCTGCATCAAGCCTTTGAGCCCGAGTTGATGGGTGTTAACCGGTTGATACCAAGGAACCAGTCAAGTGCGCCCATCGGCTGATTCGTCGGCGCGGCCGGCGTCCCTAGAATCCAGACACCGCCTGTCAGCGCGACAGGCCCAGTCCAGCCGAGGCTCTTCCCATGATCTACGCCGCACCCGGCACCCCCGGTGCCCTCGTTCAGTTCAGATTGCGCTATGGCAACTACATCGGCGGTGAGTTCGTTGCGCCGGTTGCCGGTGAATACTTCACCAATTCATCACCGGTCAATGGCCAGCCGATCGCCGAGTTCCCCCGTTCCGGCGCCGCTGATATCGAGCGTGCACTGGATGCCGCCCACGCCGCTGCCGATGCCTGGGGCCGAACCTCGGTGCAGGAGCGCTCGCTGATCTTGCTGAAGATCGCCGACCGCATCGAGGCCAACCTTGAAAAGCTGGCGATCACTGAAACCTGGGATAACGGCAAGGCCATCCGCGAGACGCTCAATGCCGATGTGCCGCTGGCGGCCGATCACTTTCGTTACTTCGCCGGCTGCATCCGCGCCCAGGAAGGTGGTGCTGCCGAGATCAATGACGGCACTGTGGCTTATCACTTCCATGAACCGTTGGGGGTGGTTGGGCAGATCATCCCGTGGAACTTCCCGCTGCTGATGGCCGCCTGGAAGCTTGCACCGGCCTTGGCTGCGGGTAACTGCGTAGTGCTCAAGCCGGCCGAGCAGACCCCGCAATCGATCACCCTGCTGGCCGAACTGGTCGGCGATCTGCTGCCTGCCGGTGTATTCAACATCGTCCATGGCTTCGGTCGTGAAGCGGGCGAGGCGCTGGCCACCAGCAAACGCATCGCCAAGATCGCCTTTACCGGCTCCACCCCGGTAGGCTCGCACATCATGAAGTGCGCAGCCGAAAACATCATTCCCTCCACTGTGGAGTTGGGCGGCAAGTCGCCGAACATCTTCTTCGAGGACATCCTGCAAGCCGAACCTGCCTTCATCGACAAGGCCGCCGAAGGGCTGGTGCTGGCGTTCTTCAACCAGGGCGAGGTGTGTACCTGTCCGTCGCGGGCGCTGGTGCAGGAGTCGATCTATCCGCAATTCATTCAGGTGGTGTTGGAAAAGATCAAACAGATCAAGCGCGGCAACCCGCTGGACACCGCGACCATGGTCGGCGCCCAGGCCTCCGAGCAGCAGTTCGACAAGATTCTCTCCTACCTTGAGATTGCCGAGCAGGAGGGCGCTGAACTGCTGGCTGGCGGCCAGGCCGAGCGACTTGAGGGTGAGCTTGCCAGCGGTTATTACATCCAGCCGACCCTGCTCAAGGGTAACAACCAGATGCGCGTGTTCCAGGAGGAAATCTTCGGTCCGGTGGTCAGTATCACCACCTTCAAGGATGAGGCCGAGGCGCTGGCGATTGCCAACGATACCGAGTTTGGCCTCGGGGCCGGGGTGTGGACCCGCGACATCAACCGCGCCTATCGCATGGGGCGGGGGATCAAGGCTGGCCGAGTGTGGACCAACTGCTACCATCTGTATCCGGCCCACGCCGCTTTCGGCGGCTACAAGAAATCCGGCGTAGGCCGCGAAACCCACAAGATGATGCTCGATCACTACCAGCAGACCAAGAACCTGCTGGTCAGTTACGACGTCAATCCCCTGGGCTTTTTTTGATCGGTATGGGTAGTAACCGGTCCTAAAGTAGCAATGGCAGTGCACCGGAAACGGTGTATCAATAAACGCACCGCAATCTCGTGGTGCCAGAAGAGGATGAACCTATGTGGAAAAAGCCCGCGTTCACTGATCTGCGTATCGGTTTCGAAGTGACCATGTACTTCGCCAACCGTTGATCCTCCAGGCGCCGGTCGCTGTGTGCGGCGGCCGGCGCTCACCTTGATTACAAACCCTGCTGGATGCTTTAGGCTCAGGAACACCACGACAAGAACAATAGGCGTTGCATGAGCCCGAATCTGAGCCAGTTGCGCAAGTTCGTTTCCCCCGAAATCATCTTTGGTGCCGGTTGCAGGCATCATGTCGCCAACTACGCCCGCACGTTCGGTGCGCGCAAGGTGCTGCTGGTCAGCGACCCGGGTGTGGTGGCTGCCGGATGGGTCGCCGATATCGAAGCCAGCCTGCAAGGGCAGGGCATCGACTACTGCCTGTACACCGACGTCTCGCCCAATCCGCGGGTCGAAGAAGTGATGGGCGGCGCCGAGCGTTACCGCAGCGAACAGTGCGATGTGATCGTCGCCGTGGGCGGCGGCAGCCCGATGGACTGCGCCAAGGGTATTGGCATCGTGGTCGCCCACGGCCGGCACATTCTTGAGTTCGAAGGGGTCGACACCATTCGCGTGCCGAGCCCGCCGCTGATCCTGATCCCCACCACGGCGGGCACCTCTGCCGATGTTTCGCAGTTCGTGATCATTTCCAACCAGCAAGAGCGGATGAAGTTTTCCATCGTCAGCAAGGCGGTGGTGCCGGATGTGTCGCTGATCGACCCCGAAACCACCTTGAGCATGGATCCGTTTCTGTCTGCCTGCACCGGCATCGATGCCCTGGTACATGCCATCGAGGCATTCGTCTCTACCGGTCACGGGCCGCTGACCGACCCGCATGCGCTGGAGGCGATGCGCCTGATCAATGGCAACCTGGTGCAGATGATCGCCAGCCCCGACGATATCGCCCTGCGCGAAAAAGTCATGCTGGGCAGCATGCAGGCGGGCCTGGCGTTTTCCAATGCCATCCTCGGTGCGGTGCATGCGATGTCGCATAGCCTGGGCGGCTTTCTCGATCTGCCGCATGGGCTGTGCAATGCGGTGCTGGTCGAGCATGTGGTGGCGTTCAACTACAGCGCCGCGCCAGATCGCTTCAAGGTGATCGCCGAAACCTTGGGTATCGATTGCCGTGGCCTGAACCATGAGCAGGTACGCAAGCGCTTGGTCGAGCATCTGATCGCCCTCAAGCATTCGGTGGGCTTCCATGAAACGCTTGGCTTGCACGGGGTGGGTAGCAGCGATATCCCGTTCCTGTCGCGTCACGCCATGGATGACCCGTGCATCCTCACCAACCCGCGCAACTCCAGCCTGCGTGATGTCGAGGTGGTGTATGGCGAGGCCCTCTGAGCCCAGCGCCGACGCCCTGGCTGGGCTGCTGGGGTTGTCCAACCACACCGTGCGCAAGAGCCATTACCCGGAACTGGCGGTGCGTCTGGAAGAGTTGGAGGCAGAGCGCAATCGCTACAAGTGGCTGTTCGAGCACGCGGTACATGGGATCTTTCAGGCCAGCCTGGAGCAAGGCATGCGGGCGGCTAATCCTGCCTTGGCGCGCATGCTCGGCTTCGATCAGCCGCAGGCGCTGCTGTTCTCGCGCAGCGACCTGGCCAGCCTGTTATTCGACCGTGGCACTGATGAGTTGCAGGAAATTGTCCAGGTGCTGCAGCGCGAGCATGCCCTGCTGGGCTATGAGACCCGCTTGCGCCGGCGTGACGGCAGCAGCATCGACGTGTTGATGAACCTGCTGTTGCGTCCGGATGAGGTGGGGGTGGTTGAGGGGTTTGTCGCAGATATCACCGAGCGCAAGCAGGCCCAGGTCCATTTACAGCAACTCAACGACCAGCTTGAGCTGCGGGTCGCCGAACGCACCAACGAGCTGATCGAGGCCCGCGACGCTGCGCAAGCGGCCAACCTGAGCAAGGACAAGTACCTGGCCGCCGCCAGTCATGACCTGCTGCAACCGCTCAACGCTGCCCGGCTGCTGATCTCGACCCTGCGCGAGCGGCCTTTGGCCCAGGCAGAAGGGGTGCTCGTCGAGCGGGCCCACCAGGCGCTGGAAGGCGCCGAAGACCTGCTCACCGACCTGCTCGACATCTCCCGCCTGGATCAGGCGGCGATCAAGCCTGACCTGGACTTCTACCGCCTGGACGATCTGCTGCTGCCCCTGGATTCGGAATTCCAGTCGGTGGCCGAGGCGGCAGGGCTGGCCTTGCGGGTGCGGGGTGGCCAGCGTGTGGTGCGTACCGATATGCGCCTGCTGACGCGCATCCTGCGTAACTTCTTGAGCAATGCCTGCCGTTATACCGAGCACGGTCGGGTGCTGATGGGCTGGCGCCAGCGCGGTGAGCGGCTGCGCATCGAGGTCTGGGACAGTGGTCGGGGTATCGCTGCGGACCGGCTGCAATCGATCTTCCTGGAGTTCAACCAGCTCGATGTCGGCCGTGCTGTCGACCGCAAAGGCGTGGGTTTGGGCTTGGCGATCGTCGAGCGCATAGCGCGGATCCTCGATTGCCGCATCGATGTACGTTCATGGCCTGGGCGCGGCTCGGTGTTCAGTATTGAAGTGCCGTTATCCAATGAGCAGCCCGCCCAGGGCAGCGTGTCCCTGCCCCAGGCCAGTGTCGGCGACCCGCTGCCGGGGCGGCGCCTGCTGGTGCTGGACAATGAGTTGAGCATCCGCCAGAGCATGGCTGCGCTGCTCGCCCAGTGGGGATGCGAGGTGGTTACTGCGGGGGATCTGGACGAATCGTTGCAGGTGTTGCAGGATCGCCCTCCAGAACTGGTGCTGGCGGACTTTCACCTTGACCATGGCCTGACCGGCTGCGATGTGGTCCGCGACTTGAGGTCGCACTTCGCCTGCGCCATCCCTGCGGTGATGATCACCGCCGATCGCAGCGAGCAAAGTCGGCGCGCCATGCAGCGGCTCAAGGCACCCCTGCTGAACAAACCGGTCAAACCGGGCAAATTGCGTGCGGTCTTGAGTCAATTGTTAGGGTAGGGCTGGCCATAAGTAGGAGATATCTGGCCGATGGGCGGATTCCGCGTCATTTCGGACAATTGCGGCCCAATCCCTGTTGCCCCGTGCGACGTGTCGCCTTAGACTGCCGCCCCCTGTAAAAGAGTGCCGGTTGGCGCTTGAAGAATTCCGTTGCCCTCGCACTGGCGTGGGCGACATTTGAATCGCCCAAATGCACATTTTTTCATAGAGAAATCGATGACCAAGGAACAGTTGCTGGCCATGTCGGCCGATGACTACATGAACGCTGAACAGCTGGAGTTCTTTGCCCAGCTGCTGCAAGCGATGAAGGTAGATACCCACGAGCGCATCGAGCAGAGCCGCATTACCATTGAAAGCCTGGATACCCCTTCGGACCCAGCTGACGTGGCATCGGTCGAGGAAGAGCGTCACTGGCTGGTCAACGGCATCGAGCGCGACCAGCGCTTGCTGCCGCAGCTGGAGATGGCCCTGGGCCGAATTGGTGACGACAGCTTTGGCTGGTGCGAAGACAGCGGCGAGCCAATTGGCCTGCAGCGCTTGCTGATCAGCCCGACCACCAAGTACTGCATCGAAGCCCAAGAGCGCCACGAGCAGATCGGCCGCCACCAGCGCCAGATCTGATCCAGCGTTTGTCGCATGGCCCCACGGAGCGATCCCTGGGGCTTTTTGCGTTTTCTTGCCCGCCCATGGCCTTTGCGTCGTAGCTGCCGGCCCATGCGCGGGCAAGCCCGCTCCCACAGGCACTGCGCTGACTCACCAAACCACGCGGTCTCGGTAGGAGCGGGCTTGCCCGCGAAGCGCCGCGCTAGCGGCGCCATCTTCGGCGCAGCGCTGCATCCTGAGCCATCCATAAGCTTGTCCTGCGTCAACCCCTAGCCCTTACCTCCTAAAGAGCCATGGATAATGGCCTAATAGTGGCGTTTAATGTCCGCATAATAACGACGCACGGATGACCCCGAAGATGATGCGAGAAGGATCTCTGCCCACCAGCCAATCGCTCCAGCCGACACCTGGCCGATTCCCTGTCACCGTCGCCCTGTTGCAAGGCCTGGCGCTGGGCGTTGTGCTGGCCGCGATGGCCTTTGCTCAACTGCCGTTCTATCTGGCATTACCCTTGGCGTTGTTGGTGCTGTGGGTCCCGCTCTGGCGCCGCAAGCCATTGGCTGCCAATGTCGCCGAACAGCAATTACCGATGCCCCACGATCTGACCCAGAGCTTGGCGCGCAATACCACGCATAACGCGCTGTCCGCCGCTGCCATGGCGTTTTCGGTACAGCAGCTGGCCACGCGCTTGCAGTCGCAGTTGGGCGCCGCCTCGCGAATCGTCGACAGTGCGCAGATCATGATCGGCACCGAGAAGGCCACCGCCCAGCTCAGCCAGCAAGCCCTGGACGCCGCACGTACTGCGCATGTCAGCAGCGCTGCGGGTCGCGAGGTACTGGCCGACTCGATCCAGCGCATGCATCAGCTCAGCACCCGCGCAACCGCCAGCCGCGAGTTGATCGAAGCGCTGCATCAGCGTAGCGAAGATATCGCCCGGGTCACCCTGGTGATTCAGGCCATCGCCAGCCAGACCAACTTGCTGGCGCTCAACGCCGCGATCGAGGCCGCTCGTGCGGGTGAGCATGGGCGTGGCTTCGCGGTCGTCGCCGACGAAGTGCGCGGGCTGGCGGGGCGTACTGCGGCTGCTACCGGCGAAGTGGGAGAGATGGTGGCTGACATTCAGGCACGTACCGCCCAGGTGGTCGAGCAGATCCGCAGTTTGGCCGGTGATCTGAGTAGCGGCCTTGAGCAGGTCGAAGATACCGGTGAGCAACTGACCCAGATTGCCCAGCTCGCCGCTAGGGTGGAGCACCAAGTGGGTGAGATCGCCGAGGGTACCGCAGTCAACCAAGTGCAACTGGACAACTTGTTTCAAGCGGTGGGGCAGGTGCGCGCCGACCTTGAGCTCAGCGACCAGCAGACCCAGCGCCTGGCCCAGGCCGCGGTGCAGATGGAGAGCCAGGCCGAAGCGCTCAGCGAACGCCTGGCCGAGGTTGGCCTGGATGACTATCACCAGCGCATTTTCGAGCTGGCGATGCGGGGCGCACAGGCGATCGGCGAGCGCTTCGAACATGATATCGAACAAGGTGTCATCAGCCTGGAAGATTTGTTCGATCGCCGCTATCAGCCTATCCCTGGCATGCGCCCACCGCGTTTCAACACGCGTTTTGACCAATACACCGACAGCGTGCTGCCAGGCATCCAGGAGCCGCTGCTGAGCCAACACGAGGGCATGATCTATGCCATCGCCTGCACCCCAGAAGGTTACGTGCCCACCCACAATGCGGCGTTCAGCCTGCCGCTGACCGGTGATGAGGCCCATGACACCGCGCACAATCGCAGCAAACGGCTGTTCGATGACCGCACTGGCATACGCTGCGGCAGCCATCAGCAGCGCCTGCTATTGCAGACCTACAGCCGTGATACTGGTGAGCTGATGCACGATCTGTCGGTACCGGTGTTCGCCAAAGGCCGGCATTGGGGTGGCCTGCGCTTGGGTTATCGGCCCGAACCTGGGCTCGATTGATCCCGGGGTTTATTGCCGTTGACGCAAAACAGCAGTACGGGCGAGCGCTTTAATTGAGCTCGGCGCGGGCGTATCATAGCTACATCGTTAGGTTGCTAATTAAATTCCGGAGGGGATTATGAATAGCCGAGTCGATGTTGCCGTAATGATCGGCTCCGGGGTGCCTGCTACCTTCAAGGCCATGGGGCGCAGGGTGTGTTGGGTGGTGTTGGTCAATGGCGAGCGGCGTGGTACGGCGTTCGCCAGTCGCGGCGAAGCGCTCGAGTGCCAGGCCGCCTGGATGGCTCAGTTAGCCAAGGGGCAGGCAGCCTGAGGGTTGCCTCATCGCTCAAGATGGCGAGCCAGTTCACAGGCATCCTGGTGACGCCGTCTGAAGCCCTTGACTCGCCCAGTCGAGCTTTCGGTAACATGAAAGAAGGCGATACCGGCCGGGATTACCACGAAACGCGGCTCTTTTTTGTCCCGATAGAGGTAAGAAATTTCCTTCACCTCTCGACGGATTTCGGTGTTTTCGTGCATATTTCGTCCCTTGTAATGCGCTGATGAATGCTGAGGCCCATTCTGTGGGGGCCTGCTGTTATCTATTGCATCTTTTTTGGCATTGCTGTTGTCAGACATTACGCTTCCCTAATGGGGAAAACTGCCGTTATCAGGTTGTGACGCTTTGGCTGGCGAGCTGGAGTAATAATTCCTGCGCGACGTATCGCCAATGTTCACAGACCCATCGTGCATGGTTTTAATAATCTTTTAAGCATCGTTTAGAAATGACCGCGCCGCTCCGGGGTTCCGAAGGGGTGCGCATGTAACCGGTTTGAGGAACTCTTCATTGGCAGTCAGTACACTCGATACCCACGCATTGTTTGCCTTGGGTGATTTGCGGGCCAAGTTGGTCAAGCTGTTCCAAGGGCGGTTTGTCTATGTCACCGAGCAAAGTCCTGAAGGCCTGTACATGGCTGAGATCGACACTGAAAGCGCTCTGGTGGTCGATGACAAGCCCCGGCTGGAACTCAAGGTTGGTGATCACTTTCGCGCGGCAGTACTGCCCAGTCGTGAGGGTGGCAAGCTGGAACTGCGTTTTCGTGAAATCAAGCTCAATGTCTATGGCCAGGGCGACTATGCCTTTGTCTCGGTCCCGGAAGGTGATGGCATCGTGTTCCGCAACGGTCACGGGGTAATGCTGGTGTTCGCCGCGCAGCAGCAAGTGCAGGAAGGCCTGGGCAAGATGCTCAAGGCGGTGACCGGCAAAGTCGCCAAATGGCGCAAGGGCGAACTCACTACGTTCAAGGCCAGCGAGTGAGCACTGAAGGCCCGCCGCCTGCTGGACGGGCGCAGTTTCACAGTCAGCATCAAGCCCGCGCTACGGCGCAAGCCGAGCAACTGTTGGCGCGCAAAGATGAGCTGGGCGGTGCCTGGTTAGGCTGGGTGGCGGGTGAGCTGTACCGGCTCAACCCCGCACCGTATGCCGCGATGGTGCGACGTGAGCTAGAGAGGCTGAGCCAGGATCCAGGCTAGTGGGTGCGTAGCTGAGGCCAGTTCAGTTGCCGCGATCGCGGCCGCTGCTGACTTCTTCTGGCACCGATTCCCCCGACATGCGCTTGCGAAACAAGGCCGCTCTGGCGAGCAGCAGTGTGGTCACCGGCACGGTGATCGACAGCAAGATTGGAATCAGCCAGGCATGCAGCACCGGCCCCTGCTTGACCCATGAGAAGTACACAATCGACGCCAGGCTAACGCACCAGGCGCCGATGGTCGATGCCAGCGCAGGCGGGTGCATGCGTTGGAAGTAGTCTTTCATGCGCACCAGCCCCAGGGCACCGATCAGGGCGAACAGGCTGGCGGTCAGCAACAGGGCGGCAGTGACCAGCTCTAGCCAAAATGGCAGTTCAAGGGCTTCGGTCATTCGATCACCTCACCGCGCAAGAGAAATTTGGCCAGGGCGAAGGAGCCGACGAAGCCGAACAGGGCGATCAGGAGTGCGCCTTCGAAATAGGTATCACTGGCGTAGCGAATGCCCAGCACCAGCATCATCAGCATGGCCAAGATGTACAGGTAGTCCAGCGCCAGCACTCGGTCCTGGGCGGACGGCCCGCGAAACAACCTGACCAGCGCCAGGGCCATGGCGATGGCGAAGATGAACAAGCTGGCGAGAATGGCGTTGGCGAGCAGGCCTGTCATTCGAAAATCTCCATCAGCGGGCGTTCATAGGTGTGCTTGAAGTGGTCGATGAAGTCCGCTTCGTCGTCCAGGTCGAACACATGCAGCAGCAGGACACTGCGGTCCAGCGCCAGCTCCGACCAGACGGTACCGGGCACCACCGTGGTGATCATCGATAAGGCCGCCAGGCCGTGGGCATCGCGCAAGGCCAAGGGAATGTGGACGAACGCCGAGCGTGGCGGACGGCTGCCGACACGCAGCACGCTACGCGCTACGAGCAGGTTCGAAATGATCACATCCAGGCCTACGCGGCCGATCAGCTTGGCGATCACCCACGGCCGGTGCACGTGTGCGTGCTGAGGGCGCAGCGGCGCCATCAGGATCGGCGCAAGAATGCCCAGCAGAGCGCCCAGCAGCAGATTGCCAGGGCTCAGTGACAGGTTCAGCAGCAACCACAGAACGAATAGCGCAACGGACAGCAGCGGTGCGGGGAAGACTCGGCTCATGGCTGCACCTGTACGTCAAAGGTGGTAGGGCCTGGGACCGGCCGGGTAGCCATCACCGCATCGATATAGGCATCAGGCGCTTGCAAGCTCGCGGCGGTATCCTGGGTGTAACGCAGCAGTGGCTCGGCCCTGAAGCTCAAGATGATGCACAAGCCGAGCAGGATCACGATCGGCAGGCACTCATAGCGTCGCAGCAGTGGCGAAGGGCGCTCTTCAGGCTTCCAGAAGCGCTGGATGCCGACACGGCCGAAGGCAATCAGCGAGGCCATGCCCGACAGGATCAACAGCGTTACCAGCGTCCAGCCAGCGGCGGACAACGGCTGCTCGGGGGCGGTGCCCAGGCCGAGCGGATTGAACAGCGCGCTGATCAGGCCCAGCTTGCCAATAAAGCCAGACAGCGGCGGCATGCCAATGATCAGCAAGGCGCAGGCAATGAAACTCAAGCCGAGGAAGGCCATGGTCCAGGGGATGATCTGGCCGATCACCGCCTTCTGCTCGTCGTCCAGGTTGATGCCCTTGGGCGGGTGTAGCGACTCCAACGGCGAAGGCATGCCTTCGTCATCATCCAGCGGTACTTCATTGGCCGAGCGCGAACGTTCGACCAGCTCGGCCAGCAAGAACAGCGCGCACAGTGCCAGGGTCGAGCTGACCAAGTAGAACAGCGCGCTGCCGGTGAGGATCGGCTGGCCAAAGCCCACTGCGGCCATCAGCGTGCCGGCCGAAACCAGAATGCTCAGTGCCGCCATGCGCTCCAGGCGCTGGGCAGCGAGAATGCACACTGCCGCCACTGCCAGGGTCGCCAGGCCGCCGTAGATCAGCCATTGCCCACCAAAGTGCGCCGAAGCACCGGCCTGGCCGGAAAACAGCAACGTCCATAGGCGCAGCACTGCGTACAGGCCAACCTTGGTCATGATCGCGAACAGCGCCGCCACCGGCGCGCTGGCCGAGGCATAGGCCGGCACCAGCCAGAAGTTCAGCGGCCAGATACCGGCCTTGGCCAGGAACGCCATCGCCAGGATCGCCGCGCCCGCATGCAGCAGGCCCCGGTCAGCCTCCGGCACCAGCGGGATCTTCAACGCCAGGTCGGCCATGTTCAGCGTGCCGGTGACCCCATACAGCATGGCTGCGCCGACCAGAAACAGCGAGGAAGCGAACAGGTTGATCGCGATGTAATGCAGCCCTGCCTTGACCCGCGCGCGCCCCGAGCCGTGCAGCAGCAAGCCGTAAGAGGCCGCCAGCAACACTTCAAAGAACACGAACAGGTTGAACAGGTCGGCGGTCAGGAAGGCCCCGTACAAGCCCATCAACTGGATCTGGAACAGCGCATGGAAGCTAGCCCCAGCGCCATCCCAACGGGCGCGGGCGAACAGCAGGGCGCTGACTCCGACGATGCCGGTGAGGGTCAGCATCAGCGCCGATAAATGATCGACTACCAGTACGATGCCAAAGGGCGCCGGCCAGTTGCCGGGCAGGTACACGCCGATCGATTCGGCCTGACCTTGAGTGCGCACCCAGGTGAGCAGGGTGATGGCAATCGCCAGGCCAATGATGCTCGACAGCAGGTTCAGATGGCCCTTGAGGCGCCGGCGTTTTTCACCGAGCAGCAGCATTAGCGAGGCGGTCACCAGCGGTAGCAGGATCGGCGCGATGATCAGTTGATTCATCCAGCTCATTCGTCACGCTCCCGGCCATCGACGTGGTCGGTGCCGGTCAGGCCGCGCGAGGCCAGCAGCACTACCAGGAACAGTGCAGTCATGGCAAAGCTGATGACGATCGCGGTGAGCACCAGCGCCTGGGGCAGCGGGTCGGTGTAGTTGAGTAGGTCTTGCGGTACGCCGTCCTTGATGATCGGCTCCTTACCGATGAACAGGCTGCCCATGCTGAAGATGAACAGGTTGACCCCATAGGAGAGCAGGCACAGGCCCATGATCACCTGATAGGTCCGTGGGCGCAGGATCAGCCAGACGCCGGAGGCGGCCAGGACACCGATGGCTACTGCTATGACTTCTTCCATCAGGCGGCTCCTGCTTGGCTGGATTGCTGTGGGTTGGTTCTCTGCGGGCTGCTGGGGCGATAGGCGCGGACCGATTGGTGCGCCAGTGCGGTCAGGATCAGCAGGGTCGAACCCACCACCACGGTGTATACGCCGATGTCGAAGAACAGCGCGCTGGCCACGTGCACATCACCCAGCAACGGCAGGTGCAGGTGGGCGGTATGGGTGGTCAGGAACGGGTAGCCCAGCAGCATCGCGCCGGCACCGGTCAGGGTCGCGCAAAGCAGGCCGGTGCCCATCCAGCGCAGCGGTCGCAGGCTCATCTGCGCCTCGACCCATTGGGTGCCGGCGACCATGTACTGCAGGATGAACGCCACCGACATCACCAGGCCGGCGACGAAGCCGCCTCCCGGTTGGTTGTGACCGCGCATGAACAGGTACATCGACACCAACAGCGCGATTGGCAGCAGCAGGCGCACCAGCGCAGCCGGGACCATCATGAAGCCCAAGGCGGTATCGGTGGCATGCCGCGGGTTGATCAGGTCGGTGACCACGTCCGGCGCCAATTGGCGTTGCTGGGCAGGCAACTGCATGCTCTCTTTCGGCGGGCGGAAGCGGCGCAGCAGGGCGAATACGGTCAAGGCCACGGCGACCAGTACGGTGATCTCGCCGAGGGTGTCGAAACCGCGGAAGTCCACCAGCATCACATTGACCACATTGGTGCCGCCGCCTTGCGGCAGGGCGCGGCTGAGGTAGAACGAGGAAATATCGTTGGGCGTTGGCCGGGTCAGCATGGCGTAGGACAGCAGCGCCATGCCACCACCCACCAGCACCGCCAGCAGCAAGTCACGCAGGCGCCGCAGGCGCGCGCGCTCCTGGCTGCCAGGAAGCGGCGAAACCCCTTCGATCCGGCGCGGTAGCCAGCGCAGGCCGAGCAGGATCAGCACGGTGGTGACCACTTCAACCGCCAGTTGGGTCAGGGCCAGGTCAGGTGCGGAGAACCAGACAAAGGTGATGCAGGTCATCAGGCCGCAGACGCTGACCATGATCAGCGCAGCCAGACGGTGGTACTTGGCTTGCCAGGCGGCGCCGATGGCGCAGGCAATGGCAATCAGCCAAAGCGCGACGAACACCCCGGAGCCTGGGATTTTCGGTCGATCACCCCAGGTTAGGCCGGTATACAGCACTGGCATGAGGCCAGCGATAAACGCCGCCAGTACCAGCATGAACAGTTGTTTTTGCAGGCGGCGGGTAGTGAGTACCCCTTCAACGCGGCGCGCCAGCAACATCAGGCGCACCAAACCGTGCTCGAACAGACGCTTGCCATTGAAGCGCTCGATCAGCGGCGGATAAGGGAAGCGGCCCCGACGCAGTTGCTTGCGCAGTAGCAGGTAGAGCACCACACCGCCGCACATGGCGATCAGGCTCATGATCAGCGGTGCATTCCAGCCATGCCAGATCGCCAGGCTGTATTCCGGCAAGGTACCGCCGACCACTGGCAACGCCGCCGCAGCGAGCAGCGGGCCAACCGATTGAGCGGGAAAGATGCCCACCACCAGGCATGTCAGCACCAGCAGTTCGACTGGCGCGCGCATCCAGCGCGGAGGTTCGTGCGGGGTATGCGGCAGGTCTTGCGCAGTTGGGCCAAAAAACACATCGACGGTGAAGCGCAGCGCATAGGCGACGCTGAAGGTGCCGGCCAGGGTGGCGATCACCGGCAGGGCGGCCTCGACCCAGGCGGTGGAACTGATGAACACGGTTTCGGCGAAGAACATTTCCTTGGACAGGAAGCCGTTCATCAGCGGTACGCCTGCCATCGAGGCGCTGGCGACCATGGCCAGGGTGGCGGTGTACGGCACCAGCCGGATCAGCCCGCTGAGGCGACGAATGTCACGGGTGCCGCTCTCGTGGTCGATGATCCCGGCCGCCATGAACAGCGACGCCTTGAAAGTGGCGTGGTTGAGGATATGGAACACGGCGGCGACTGCGGCCAGTGGGCTGTTCAAACCCAATAGCAGGGTAATCAGGCCCAGGTGGCTGATGGTCGAGTAGGCCAGCAAACCTTTGAGGTCGTTCTGAAACATCGCGGCGAAGGCGCCCAGCACCAGGGTGATCGCCCCAGCGCCGCCGACGATCCAGAACCATTCTTCGCTACCCGCCAGGGTCGGCCACAGCCGGGCCAATAGGAATACCCCGGCCTTGACCATGGTGGCCGAGTGCAGATAGGCCGATACCGGGGTGGGTGCTGCCATAGCATGTGGCAGCCAGAACTGGAAGGGGAACTGCGCACTTTTGCTCAGCGCGCCAATCAGGATCAGCGGCAGCAACACCGGATACAGGGCGTGCTGCCGTACCGCCTCGCCGGAGGCGAGGACCTTGTCCAGGTCATAGCTGCCGACTACATGGCCAAGCAGCAGGGCCCCCACCAACAGGCATAGCCCGCCCGCGCCGGTGACCATCAACGCCATGTAGGCGCCGCGGCGGGCGTCGGCGCGGTGGTGCCAGTAGCCGATAAGCAAGAACGAGAACAGGCTGGTCAGCTCCCAGAAGAACACCAGCTGGATTAGATTGCCAGAGATCACCAGGCCGAGCATTGCGCCCATGAAGGCCAGGAAAAACGCGAAGAAACGCGGTACCGGATCTTGCGGCGACATGTAGTAGCGGGCGTACAGTGACACCAGCGTGCCGATGCCCAGTACCAACAGCGAGAACAGCCAGGCAAAGCCGTCCATGCGCAGCACCAGGTTCAAGCCCAGGCTAGGCAACCAGAGAAATTCTTCGCGAATAACCCCGCCGTTGGCGATTTGCGGGTACATCAGTGCCACCTGGACGGTGCCGACCAACGCCACAAGCCCGGCGAGAATGGACTCGGCATTTCGCGCATTGTGCGGCAGGACGGCTGCCAGGCAACTGCCCAGGAACGGCAGAAGCAATAGCACTATCAATGACATAGCGACCTAATCTGGAGAAGTTTCCAAGGATGATACGTGCCGGGAGGGTGATCACCAACACGCAAGCTGTCGCAGAATCATACAAAAGGGGTGTGACACGCTGTTTTTTTATAACAGTTTTTTTCAAAGCATAGCTGCTGTTTGCCGCTTTATTGTCTTGTTTCGCGTTCGCCTTGAGCATGGTGCAGGTCTTCGGCTTGCTGTTGCTCGGTGTCGCGCGTACGGCGTACTTTCAACTCACTGACGATAACCGCGACCACAATTAGCAGGCCACCCAGCAGCGCAACGCCTGGCAGCCGCTCGCCGGCAATGCGTCCGACTACCCCAGCCCAGACCGGCTCACCTGCATAGATCAGGGTCGCCCGGGTGGGCGAAACCGATTTCTGTGCCCAGTTCATGGCCACCTGGATGATCGCGCTCATCAGGCCCAGGCCAAGCGCGCTGCTCAGCAACAGCCAGGAGAAGTCCGGCAGTTGTTCTTGGGTTGGCACGATCATCAGGAACGACAAGGCCGAGGCGGTAGCCAGTTGCACCACGGTGACCCGGCGCACGTCGACTTGGCCGGCGTAACGACTGATCAGGATGATTTCACCGGCAATCGCTACCGCGCTGACCAGCGTTACCAGTTCGCCTTCGCTAAAGTGCAAGCTGCCACCGGTGGGGCCGGCGAGCAGCATCAGCCCGATAAAGGCCAGGCAGATGCCAATGCTTGGCATCAGTCCAGGGCGACGGCCCAGCACCAGCCATTGCAGCAGCGGCACGAACGGCACGTAAAGGGCCGTGATGAACGCCGATTGACTGCTGCTGATGCTCTGCAGGCCCATGGTCTGCAAACCGTAGCCGAGCATGATTGTCACCCCGATCAGCACCCCGGCCTTGAGCTCGGTGAAGGTCAGCCCTGACAGTGCGCGCGCCGAGACCAGGCCAACGAACAAGGCGGCCGCAGCAAAACGCAGGCCGACGAAGAACATCGGCCCGCTGACGGTCATGACGTTGTGCACGATCAGGAAGGTGCCACCCCACAGCATGGTGATGAACACCAGCACCAACTCGGCTTTACTCAGGCGCAAGGAAACGGAGGTCTTTGGGCTGTCGGGGGCTTGGCTCATGGTCTTGCACACTCGGCGGAGGCGGCGCACAATCGCCGCAAAGTGGGCAGTATACTGCGCAACCTAGATGAGTGAGCAATATAGTGCACAAAAATTCTGCGCACCGAGCCTCGGTGTTACAGCATGTCAGTCAGAATGTTCGTCAACTGCGCGCTGCCGCTAGCTTGAGCCAGGCCGCCTTGGCTGAGCGTTCCGGGGTCAGTCGGCGGATGCTGGTGGCTATCGAGGCGGGTGAAAAGAACGTCAGCCTGACCACCTTGGACCTGATCGCCGAAGCCCTTGGGGTGGCCTTCAGCACCTTGATCCAGGCCCCGGACAAGCGCGACCCAAGCCGAATCGACGAGTTGGCCTGGGCCGGCGAGCATGCCGGTAGCAAAGCCGTGTTGCTCGGCACCAGCCCGGCCCGGCGCGAGGTCGAACTGTGGGAATGGACCTTGGCCCCAGGCGAATGCTACGCCAGCGAAGCCGACGCCCAGGGCTGGAGCGAGCAGATCTACGTCGCCGAGGGCTGTCTGACCTTGATCATCGAAGGGCAGGTCCACGTACTTGGCGCGGGTGACTTCCATGTCTTTCCCAGCGACTGCACCTATGCCTACCGCAACGAAGGTGACTTACCTGTGCGCTTCGTGCGCAATGTGGTGATCTGAGGTCTAGCGCTGATAGCTGTCCAGCAGCTTGTCGGTGCTTTCGACCTCAGCATAGGCAAATGCCAAGGCGGCCATCGCCGCTGCGTGGACCTGCGCCGCAGGCACTTGCTGGTCGGTGAAGTCCAGGGGCAGGGTGGCGCAGGCATCGTGGGCGACTGAGACTTGGTAGCCGAAATCAGCCGCAGCGCGGGTGGCGGCGTCGATACACATGTGGCTCATGCTGCCGACAATGGTCAGTTTGTCGATACCATGTTGATCCAACACGGTCTTGAGGTTGGTATCGCGAAAAGCATTTACCTGGTGCTTGAGTACCACCGGCTCGCCCTCGACTGGGGTCACTTTGTGATGAATCTGCGCCCCTTCCGATGCGGGAGTGAAAAACGGTGCGTCGGCAGATTCGAACTCATGGCGTACATGCACCACCAGGTCACCGCGCTCGCGGGCGGCGGCCAGCAGCCGGGCGGCATTGTCAGCTGCCGCATCGGCGCCTTCCAAGGTCCATTTGCCCCCGGCGAAGTAATCGTTCTGGATATCGATGATGATCAAAGCCTGGTTGCTCATTGCTGCCTCCTGTGGGGTCTTGGCGAATGTCAGTCAAGCGTAGTCGTTTGCCACCGGCAGGTGAGGACCGGGGCCTTCCTCGGCCATACGATCATGGTGATTGCGCAGCGGGCACTCCTTGAGTGACATGCAGCCGCAACCAATGCAGCCATCGAGCTGGTCGCGCAGCAGGGTCAACGCTTCGATGCGCTGGGTCAGGTCTTGGCGCCAGCGTGCAGACAGTCGCTGCCAGTCTTCGGCGCTGGGGGTGTGGTCTTGTGGCAGGCTGGCCAAGGCCTGGGCGATGTCGGCCAGCGGGATGCCCAAGCGCTGGGCCATCTTGATCACCGCCACCCGCCGCAGCATCGCCCGTGGATAGCGGCGCTGATTGCCCGCATTACGAGTGCTATGGATCAAGCCTTTGGTTTCGTAGAAGTGCAGGGCAGTGACCGCTACTCCGCTACGACTGGCGAGCTGGCCGACGCTGAGCAGGCGTTCTTCGCTGTTGGGCGATTTGCTCGGCATGAAAATAGTCCTTGACCTTGAGTTAACTGGAGGTTTTACCCTGCCGGCCATCATTGCTGCAAGTATCCGCTACAAGGAGACAGCCCATGACGGCAAACCCTAATGCCCTGTGGTTCACCCAGATGATCGAATACGAAGTGCCAGCGGCGCGTCAAGCGGCACTGGCTCAAGCGTTGGTGCTGCGCAGTGAGCAGCTGGCCTCGCGCTGCGAAGGCCTGCTGGGCGTGAGTATCCAGGCCAGCGACGATGGCAGCCGGGTGCTGCAATACCTGCAATGGCAATCGCGTTATGAATGGGCTGCGGCCACCGCGTGCTTTGTCGAGGAGCCGTTCCTTGACCTGCTCTGCCAGCATCAGGCCAAGGGGGTGAATTTCGCGGCTTATCAGACCTTGCGCAGTCTGGTGCGCGGCGTCGATGGCGGCTTGCACTGCGAAGTCGGCGAACCTCAGGCGTACCAGGGCGCGTAATGCGGGTAGCGGTCCAGGCGCGCGCCGATGACCATTTCGCTGATCCACGCGGCGAGGATCGCGCTGTAGGCCTTTTGGCTTTCCTCACTGGACAACGCATGGTCGGCGCCATCGACAGTGCGATGAGTCAGGGAGTGGGCGCTGACGAATGCTGAGCGGTAGCTCATCAAGGTGCTGTGTGGGACATAGTCGTCCTGCTCGGACTCAACCAACAGCACATCGCCGGCAAATTCCGCACAGGCGGCCAGGGCACGGTTGTCGGCCGGGCCGAGGCTGCGTTGGCGGTAGGCACTCAGGCGCTGGCGGTCGAGCGCCTGCTTGGGGATGTTGAACTCGTCGTCCCAGTACAGCGCCGGCACGCGCATGGCCAGCCATTTCACGGGCCGCTGCAAGGTCAGTAGGGTCGCCAGGTAGCCGCCGTAACTGCTGCCGATGATGGCAATTGCGCCAGGGTCTACTGCAGGATGACTGACCAGCCGATCATAGGCGGCCAACAGGTCATCCAGGTTTTGCTCGCGGGTGACGGTCAGGCGCTGGCTTTCGGTTTTTTCATGGCCGCGCAAATCAAAGGTCATGCACACGCAACCTAAGCCTGTGATCTGCCGTGCCCGGGCCAGGTCGCGTTGCTGGCTGCCACCCCAGCCGTGGACGAACAGGATGCCTGGCATCTTGCTGCCAGGGCTGACCAAGGTTCCGGCGATGGTTTCGCCTTGGACCTGCAATTCGACGGTCTCACTCTGAATGGCCATGCTCGCGGATCCGTGCGTATTTGCTGAATTGTCCGAGTTCACTGTCGTTCCCCTGATAGAAGAGAGTGGCGTCTGCGGGCAGCGTCGTGGTGCCGAACACTTCGTGACTCGAGGCGTGCACCCGTTGCAGGGCCGGGTCATCGGCGAACGCCTGCAAGGCCAGCACTTCGGCACTGCTGGCGCCGCCTAGTCGCCAGGATTGTTCGAGTACACCGCTGCGCATATGGTTGTGCGGATCCAGCCCGCGCGCGATGTCGTAATTGCGCCGCGAGGCAAGAAAGCCTGGGAAGTGCTGCTCAGCGGCTTTTTCATAGGCCATGGCTTGATTGACTGCCAAGCGTACCGGGTCTTCCAGGGGCAATTGCAGCAGGGCCTGGTAGTCACCCCGTACCACCAGCAGATCCGATCCGCCGTATACCTCGATACCTTGGTGGTCATGGGTCAGGCGCTGGGTGCCGTGATAGCTGCAGGTCAAGCCGGCCACTCGCACCTGGCCGACGCTGAAGGTTTGCACATCAGTGAGATTTTCCTCCAGGACCAGTCCGCAAAGGATCAGTGTCTGGTCATCCATATCAGCCAATAACGGTTCCAGCTGATCGATCTGTTCGATGACTTCCTGGCCACGACCTGCGGTTGCCAACACGGGCTTGATCCGCACCGCCCCCTCAGGCAGCAGCAACTGCGCCGCACGCCGGGCGTCGTCCTTGCTGAACACGGTGTAACCCTTGAGCAGCGCATCACTGGCCTGCTGGGCGAAGGCGTCGGTCCAGCCCGGTGGAAAGCTGCCATTGGCGGGCAACGGATGGGAGATCGCCTTGGTAGCTATATAAGGATGGCTGACCATGCCGCCGAACAGGTCCTGCTCGCTGTTGATACCCATACCGCGGTAGCGCTGCGGATCGATCAGGGTTTCGGTAGGGAGGTAGTAGTAGCGATCAGCTGCGGTTGGTGGCTGATCAGGCTGTGCACAGGCTATGCCCAGCAGCTTGGCCAGGTGCGCGGCCAGTTGCAAATGGGTGGCGTGCTCGTGCTCAGGGGTGTGCTCGCGGGTGTCGAGCAGTACTACGGCGCTGTGCGGTTCTGGAGAACGGGGCATGGGCAATCTCGTCCGCTGGGCGTGTATGAAATGTGAAGCCGCAGCGGCGGCGAAGTTCAGCAAGATTGATCGACGGCGGCGGTGATAACGGCATCATGCCGATTGCGGCGAGCTGGCAGCTGTTCCATTATCGAGGCCATTGAATGTCGAAGAAGTTATCGCAGGAGTGCGCATGAACAGTCAGTCCCCGATTCAGCAAAGCGTGCCAGCGCGCCTCGCACGCCTGCGTGAGGTCATGGCCAAGGAAGGGGTGGACGCCTTGCTGGTGCCTTCTGCCGATCCGCATCTGTCGGAATATCTGCCGGGCCATTGGCAAGGGCGCCAGTGGTTGTCCGGTTTTCATGGATCGGTCGGGACCCTGGTAGTAATGGCGGATTTCGCCGGGCTGTGGGTCGACAGCCGCTATTGGGAGCAGGCGCAGAACGAGCTCGCCGGCAGTGGTATCGAACTGATGAAAATGCTGCCCGGCCGGCCTGGCGCGTTGGAGTGGCTAGGGGAAAACATCAAGCAGCAAGGCTGCGTGGCAGTGGATGGTGCGGTACTGGCGCTGAGTGCTTCTCGCCAATTGGCGCACAACCTTCAAGCGCGAGGGGCGCAGCTCAAGACCGACAAGGACCTGCTTGAGCACGTGTGGGAGGATCGCCCGGCGCTGCCTGGCAATCCTGTCTATCAGCACTTGCCACCGCATGCCACGGTCAATCGCGCGCAGAAGCTGGCGGCTCTGCGCCAGACCATGCGGGATAAGGGCGCCCACTGGCACTTCATTGCCACCCTTGACGATATTGCCTGGTTGTTCAACCTGCGCGGTAGCGATGTTTCCTACAATCCGGTGTTCGTCTCCTTCGCCTTGATCAGCCAGGAGCAGGCGACGTTGTTCGTCGGGCTGGAGAAGATTGATCCGCATCTGCGTCAGGTGTTGTCGGTCGACGGCATTGAAGTGCTGGGCTATGAGCAGATCGGCGCGGCGCTGGCGGCTATCGGCAAGGGCAGCCGGCTGCTGGTCGATCCGACGCGAGTTACCTGCGGGTTGCTGGATAAGCTCGATGCGCAGGTGTCATTGCTTGAAGGGGTCAATCCGACGACCTTGAGCAAGTCTCGCAAGGGCGAGCAGGACCTGGTGCATATCCGCAAGGCCATGGAGCAGGATGGTGCTGCGCTGTGCGAGTTCTTCGCCTGGTTCGAAGCGACCCTGGGCAAGGAACCCATTACCGAACTGACCATCGACGAGCGCCTGACCGCCGCCCGTGCCCGGCGACCTGACTTCGTCTCATTGAGCTTCTCCACCATCGCTGCGTTCAATCGCAATGGGGCGATGCCGCACTACCGCGCCACCGAGCAATCGCATGCGCTGATCGAAGGTGATGGCTTGCTGCTGATCGATTCGGGTGGCCAGTATCTGGGGGGCACCACTGACATTACGCGGATGGTGCCGATTGGCAGTCCGACTATTGAGCAGCGCCAGGATTGTACGCGGGTGCTCAAGGGCATGATCGCGCTGTCGCGAACGACCTTCCCGCGCGGCATCCTCTCGCCGCTGCTCGATGCCATAGCCCGCGCGCCGATTTGGGCTGACCAGGTCGACTACGGTCATGGCACTGGCCATGGTGTGGGCTATTTCATGAATGTGCATGAGGGGCCGCAGGTCATCGCCTACCAGGCGGCGACCACGCCACAAACCGCTATGCAGGCGGGCATGATCACCTCGATCGAGCCGGGGACCTATCGGCCAGGTGAGTGGGGCGTGCGGATCGAGAACCTGGTGGTCAATCGCGAAGTGGGCAAAAGTGCCTTTGGTGATTTCCTGGCCTTTGAAACCTTGACCCTGTGTCCAATCGATAGCCGTTGCCTGCTGCCCGAGATGCTCAGCCAAGAGGACCTGCGTTGGCTCAACAGCTATCACGCCGAGGTACGTGAGCGGTTGACTCCGCTGCTGCAGGGCGAGGCGCTGGCCTGGCTGCAGGCGCGCACCGCAGCGATCTGAGCAGCTTGCGCGTGCAATAAAAAGGGCAGCCCGTAGGCTGCCCTTTTCCGTTGCTACTTGCAGATCACGATCATGCTGCGGCTGGTATAGCCGGCCGGGTTGATCCCGAACAAGTAGTCGCCGGGCTCTTCGTCAGTGTCACCGGAGCGGGCTATGACTTTATAGCCTCGACTGCCGCAAGCGGTGGCTGCCTTGCTGTTGCACTTTTCCCAGGAGGAGGAGAGGCCGGAGCAATTGATATGCAGTCCCTTTTTCCCCCGCTTCACCTCGGTTTTGGCGGTAGCGGCACACCCAGCAATGGCCAAGATGGCCAGGATGAGCAAAATACGTTTCATTCCTGTCCTTAAATGCGGGAGCGACCACATTGCCTGCCCCCGTCGTCATCGCGTCGATTTCTTCCTGAAATTTCCCCAGCGTCCGTGTTCGGCACAGTAGATAGCGTAAATATTATGATTTGGTGACAGCTTAATCAGCCGGGCGGATGGGTACAACCGCTAACGCCGTCTCAAATGAAAATATTTCTCATATCAGTCGGCAGCTACCGGCGGCGTGGTTTCCTTGCGCATCGACAACGTGGCGCCAACCGATGCGGTGATGATGGCGGCGATGGCCAGCCACTGGGCAACGCTAAGTATCTCGCCGAGGAACAGCAGGCCCGACAGTGCACCGAACGCCGGCTCAATGCTCATCAAGGTACCGAAGGTGCGCGCTGGCATCCGCGTCAGGGCTACCATCTCCAGGCTGTAGGGCAGGGCGGTGGAGAGGATAGCCACGCCCAGTGCCAGGGGAATCAACGCCGGGTTGAGCAAAGCGCTGCCCGCGTGCACAACGCCGATAGGGGCAACGAACAGTGCTGCTATCACTACGCCAAGGGCGGCGGTCTGAATACCATTTTCGGCTCCGGCCTTCTGCCCATAAAGGATATACAACGCCCAGCACACTCCGGCGCCAAGCGCGTAGCCGGCGCCTACCAGGTCGATGGCGCTGCCGGTTTGGCCGACCGGTATCAACAGCAGGAGGCCGACGATAGCCAATGCGATCCAGACAAAGTCGATGGCCCGGCGTGAGGCGAGAATCGCAACCGCCAAGGGCCCGGTAAACTCCAGCGCGACGGCAATGCCGAGTGGCACCGTGCGCAGCGACATATAGAAGAGGAAGTTCATCCCGCCCAAGGCCATGCCGTAGATGATCACGCTGCGCCAGGTGCTGCTGTTCATGCGTGCCCGCCAGGGGCGCAATAGAAGCAACATGATGATGCTGGCAAATACCAGGCGCAGGGTTGTGGTGCCTTGCGCGCCGACCATGGGGAACATGCTCTTGGCCAGGGAGGCGCCGGACTGGATCGACGCCATGGCTATTAATAGTAGGCCAATGGGGAACAGGGTGGTGGCCAGGCTGCGGGGTTGAGTGCTCATGTCTAGGGGGTGATCCGTGGGTGATCGTGCGGTTGAGCACTATAGTGCGCAATAGCTGCAAGGGATCGCAAGCGGCACTTTGAACATTCATTGAGGTTTATTGAAATTAAGGGTTGACGGCCTCTCAGATCCCCTTATAATGCGCCCCACTTCCAGCGTAGTTGGAACGGAAAACTCCTTGAGTATCAACGAGTTAGATGTTCCAGGCAGTGCTGGAGGTGCTTCGATCTTCTGATCGGCAGCGGTGAAAAAGGTAGTTGACAGCAGCTAGTAACGCTGTAGAATTCGCCTCCCGCTACGAGAGATCGCAAGCGAGTCAAGTGTTTGAAGTTGAACGAGTTT
>NZ_JBJDNG010000019.1:0-53588 GCF_044900155.1 Pseudomonas sp. NPDC088890
GCGCAGCACCCTTCGGCGTAGCCGAAGGCGCGAGATGTAGATTTGCGTAGCAAATCGTAGGCCGCGCGGGCCCGGAAGGCACCGAAGCGAGGGGACCCGAAGCGCAGCGTAGGGCCGGATGGTGGAGCGCAGACCTTTTGGTTACTTTTGGGGCGACTGCCAAAAGTGACCCGCCGTAAGGGCGGAAAGGTGCCTAAATGCTACCATCGTGAATGGATAATCACACAAAACACAGGAAATCAGGAAATCAGGAAATCAGGAAATCAGCATGGATATCTCATAACGCGAGAACCCCGAACCTACTCAAGCACCTCAACGCCCATCCCAACCGCAATCTCCCCCGCCCCATCCGCAGCCAGATTCTGCCCAAACAGCACATCCCCCTCCCGCTCCCGAAACGTCTTCAGCGTCGCCAAAGGCTCCCGATCGGCACTACGCTCCCCCGTCCCAGGATCAAGCGTAGTCAGAATGCACCGCACACTAGGCTTGAGCACCCGAAAGGTCAGATCGCCAATACGAATCCGCTTCCAGCCATCCTCAGCAAAAGGCTCAGCCCCCTGCACCACCAGGTTCGGCCGAAACCGCAGCATCTCCATGTCCCGGCCAATCCGCCGATTCAGCTCATCGAGCGAGCCCTGCCCAATCAGTAGCAAAGGAAAGCCATCCGGAAACGCCGCCCGATCACTGTTCAGCCCATACCCGCTAGGCAGGTAGCGCGCACGCTGCTGCGGGCAGTACACCAAACGCACCGGCTTGCCGAGCAACTCACTGAGCCATGCCGCTGCCGCATCGCCGGCATCCGGCACACGCAAGGTGTCACGCCAGATAGTCACCCCACGCAGGTCGTCATCGACGCCCGGCACAGCCACTTCCAGCGCCATCTGCCCAGGCGTCTGAAGCAGCAACTGCCCCGCCGGGCCTAGGCTGGCTTCAAGCTGCGTCAGCCGCGGCCAGGCCCGCTGGGTAAGAAATCGGCCATTGGACTCTTCCACCACCAGCCAACGCCGATCACCCTGCAACCCCAGCAGATCTACCGCGCTGGTCGCCAGGCTTTGCGCCTGACACGACTTCACCGGATACCGATACAACGCACTCAGAAACATCCCTGCCCGCCTCATGCCAGTCGAAAACGCCTAGCTTATACCCGGTGGACGGCGCGCGCAGTGCTCAAGCGGGGGCGTGATCAAGCAACAAGCGCTGGCGTACCACATCCACCAGACGATCCGGCTGGAACTTGGAGAGGAAGTTGTCGCACCCTACCTTCTTCACCATCGATTCGTTGAAGCTACCCGACAACGAGGTGTGCAGCACTACATAAAGCCCGCGCAGACGCGCATCGGAGCGAATCTCGGTGGTCAGCCGATAGCCATCCATCTCTGGCATTTCCGCGTCGGTAAAGATCATCAACAGCTTTTCGCAGAGATCCTCGCCCGCATCGGCCCAGCCTTTGAGCATGCGTAAAGCCTTAAGGCCATCGCTAGCCACGTGCAGCTTGACCCCCAGCTGCGACAGCGTGTCACGCAACTGCGCGAGGGCCACGGTGGAGTCGTCGACCAGCAGCACCTCGCGCCCGCGGGCGCGCGCCAGGATCGGGTCGGCGAGCTTGTCATTGGAGACCTTGGCACTGTACGGAACGATCTCGGCGAGCACTTTCTCGACGTCAATGATCTCCACCAGCTTCTCATCGACCTTGGTGATCGCGGTCAGGTAGTGCTGACGGCCAGCGCTGGTCGGCGGTGGCATGATTGCCTCCCAGTTCATGTTGACGATGCGGTCGACACCGCCCACCAGGAAGGCTTGCACCGATCGGTTGTACTCAGTGACGATAATGGTGCTATCAGGCCCCGGCTGCAGAGGACGCATGCCGATGGCCTGGGACAGGTCGATCACCGGCAAGGTCTGCCCGCGCAGGTTGACCACCCCACAGACGAAGGCATGACGTTGCGGCATCAGGGTCAGTTTGGGCAGCTGCAGGACTTCCTGGACCTTGAATACGTTAATCGCGAACAACTGGCGACCGGCCAGGCGGAACATCAGGATTTCCAGGCGGTTCTCACCTACCAGTTGGGTGCGTTGGTCTACCGTATCGAGAATGCCGGCCATTGGAAAAACCCCCAGGCTTGAGTCGGGAAAAGTGAAATCATCTGTCCTGTATCGGCGACTTTGAGCGCAGCTTGACCCCTCACGGAAAAAGCCACCCGGACGATTGATATCACTTTACCATCATGCTTTACTGCTGCCACACCTCCTGCCCGAACACACTTGGGACTTCTGTCCCAACCCGACCACCTATCAGGGTTTCCCCTAGGTAGCAATCGGGTGCAACCTGATGTTCGCGATATCCATTAGCCATTAATGTGACGCCATTCTCATTGCATGAACGGAGTCAGGCTTTTGCACGCGATCGACTTGGTGTGGCCCAGCCCTGCTTCAGCCTCGCACGCTGGAGCCTCATGATGGATAGCACCCCGCTGAACAGCAGCGCGCTGCAGGACTTTCTGCTGGATGCGCAGATCTTGCTGACCAAGGCCCAAGAGTGCCTGCAACACCTTGAGCTGATCGACAACGACCCTGATGCCTGCCATTGCCTGGATGACACCCTGGGCACGCTGGCGCAGCGGGCAAAAGACCTGGGCCTGGAGGAAGTGGCTCACTATGCCGACGAACTGGGACAGCTGCTCGCACCCGCGTGCCAGCACCCACAGCTCGAAGCGCAAGCTCTGCCAGCAGTGGCCGCCTGCCTGACCCTGCTTGCCTGGCAACTGGAGCTAGTCGATGCACGCACAGGGCGCTTGAACCTGGACACCTGCGAACAGACCCAGCTACTCGGTGAGCTGGCCAATGCTCTAGGCCAACCGTTTACGCAAACGTGTGCGCCTTGCCAGGCAAACGATCACCTCTGTAACCACCCGCACGTGGCGCTCCACCTTCATCCGCAGGGCAAATAAGGCCAGCGCTGGCCGGCAACTAGATTGCAAGTAACTACCATTGCAGGCTCTAACTTAAACTATAGGGAAAGTTCCGAGCGCAGTAATGCCCGGCGCAACAGCTTAGTTGAATGTTGAACCCAGACAATCCACCGGATAATGGCATTTTGCTAGTTAAGGATGCGACCCCACACCTCCCCAGTGCCCCGTAAATCCTGAGGTTTCAGACAGTTAGCCAGCCGCGACCAAATGAACTTGAAGTGATACCATGCGCGCAAACGAATGCAGGCATCGCAGATAGCCATCAATTAAATACGCGCTCGGCGATTGATTGAAAGCAGGATGCCCAAGCCTCTGGTCAGACACGTGCAACGGCCTCCAACAGCAATAATTCAGTGGCTTCCCTATCTATGCTCCCACGCTTGAAGATCCCACAGCGTCGCTGCTCCCGCATCGCCGTGTTGCGCTGGACAACCACTGTGCTGTGTGTGGCATCGCTGGCAGCCAACTTGGTGTGGTACTGCCAAGCCTTACCGATGCCCCTGGGCCTGCTCCTGCTGCAGGCAATCGCCATGGCCGGGGTAGGCTGGCAGCTGCGTCATTGGGCGCGCTCGATCAGCCTGCGCCCGGCCGAGCTTGCCGATCGAATGCTCAAAGTCCAGGAAAGCGAACGCCAGCGCTTGAGCCGTGAACTGCACGATGACATTGGCCAGCTGTTGACTGCCGCCAAGCTGCAGCTCGATTGGCTGCAACGGCGCATCCCCGATGAGCTGCAAGCGCAATGCGCTACCCTGCGCACGACCCTCGACGACACCTTGACCAACGTGCGCGATGTTTCTGCCTTGCTCAACCCGCGCCAACTGGCCAGCCTCGGCCTTGAAGCGAGCCTGCGCGCGCACCTGGTACGTACCCTGGCCAACAGCGGGGTAAATTGGAGCCTGGAATGCCAGCAGCGCCTGGGCGGCATTTGCGAAGCGGCAACCATGGCGGCCTTCCGGATTACCCAAGAGGCAGTGACCAACATGCTGCGTCATGCGCAAGCGCGCAATCTGAAGATCCATCTGCGGCGCACTCCAGAAGGCTTGGCCCTGACCATCCAGGATGACGGCCGCGGCTTCATACCGGCCAACAACCCGGCCGAGGCCGGGCAGCGCGGGATGGCTGGCATGCACGAGCGGGCGACCGCGCTGCAAGGTAGCCTGACCGTCATCAGCCAGCCCAACCAAGGCACCCGAATCGAGGCCCTGTTCCCATGGCCACCGCGCACCCATGAACGCGCCAGGACCCCCGCCACCCATGACCTGTAGACTATTGCTGGTGGATGACCACTCGCTCATCCGCGCGGGCGTTCGCGCCTTGGTTTCCGACATCCCGGGCTATCTGGTGGTCGGCGAAGCCGATGATGGCGATCAATTGCTCGATCTGGTTCAGCGCTTGAATCCAGACATCGTGCTGCTGGACATTTCCATGCGCTCGACCAGCGGCCTGGACGCCCTGACCTACCTGCGCGCCAATGGCCACAGCTGCAAAGTGCTGATTCTGTCGATGCACACCGATCCAGAGCTGATCATGCGCGCGCTGGAAAGCGGCGCTCATGGCTACCTACTCAAGGACACCACTGCCACTGAACTGGAGCAGGCACTGACTGCGTTGCGCGCCAATGAACGCTATCTGAGCCCGGCGATCGCTCACACGGTAATCAATCAGGCCCTGCTACACGCACAAAACGGCAAGCCGCTTGGCGTCGACCGCCACAACCTCACCGCGCGCCAATTAGAGATCCTGCGATTGATCGTACGTGGCAAGTCGACCCGGGAAATCGCCAACGGCCTGGGCCTTTCGATCAAAACCGTAGAAACTCACCGCTCGCAGATCATGAAGCGCCTGCAGATCTACGATGTCGCCGGCCTGGTACTGTTTGCCGTACGCGAGAAGATCATCAGTCTGGACGACTAAGCACTGGCGAGCCTGCTGGCAAATGCACCCGCAAGGCCGAGGGCAGCACGTCGAAACGCAAGCTGTCCGCCTGCAGCGGCTCGCCATCGAGATTGATGTCCAGGCCCTGCGAACTCTTGATCTCCACCCAAGGCAAACGCGCGCGAACGAATAACCCCTCTCCGGCCAACAGGTCTCGCAAGGCGCCGACCATTTCCTGCGGGGCCGGCAGGATGCCAATGTCGAGCAGGCCGTCATCGGCCAGTGCGTCCGGGCACAGCACGTGCCCGCCGCCGGCTTGACGACCGTTGCCAATCCCTAATGCCAGTAAATCCCCCTGCCACTGAAAGTCCGGCCCGTGCAGTTCGACCGAGGCCGCTTGCAGCTCGCTGAAACGCGACAGTCCGGTGAACAGGTAGGCGGCAGCGCCCAAGACCTTTTTCAGATCCTCAGAAGTATTGGCCGTGACTTGGCTACCAAAGCCTGCGGTGGCCATGTTCAGGAACAGCTGATCACCCACCCTGCCCAGGTCGATCGAATGCGCTGGCTGTTCGAGCAAAGCCAACGCCTCGGCGGGCTCCAAAGGTACGCCGGCAGCCTTGGCGAAATCGTTGGCGGTACCCAGCGGTAACAGCACCAAGCTGGCGTGGCTACTGGCCTGTGCCATGGCCTCGGCGACGTCCCGCAACGTGCCGTCGCCGCCACCGGCGACGATATGGCTGTAACCGGCCTGCAGCGCTTCGCTGACCAGACGCTGTGCATCGCCGCCTTCCCAGGTCAAGCGCACATCCAGAATCCAGCCCCGGTCACGCATGGCGCCGACCGCCTCGCGCACTTGCTCATTCAAGGCCTGCTTGCCGTGCAGGACCAACATTGCCTTGCGCTCGCCCATGACCTGTGCCCCCAAGAAAACCGAAAAAGTTGCTACCTCAATCTCGACCATGGCCGAGGGCGAATTGCTGCACCCAGAGGGCAATTGCGTCAGAAAATAGCCGGATTAACACAAATGACATTGAAACCCAGGGACCAGAGGTGCATCATCGACAAATATTTGGCCATCACGGACGATGACGGACCAAAAAGTCATTTAATTGACTTTTTGCCTCGCCAGACGCCTGACAGGTCGCTGCTTCTTTGGTCGAAAGTCCCTTTGATCGCGCTGTCCCAAGCGCCTTGCTTCGAGGCTGTGAAATGAGCGTTCTGATCCCCTGTATCATCGCTGGCGGTGCCGGCACTCGTCTTTGGCCGGTTTCCCGAGAGGCCATGCCCAAGCCCTTCATGCGTCTGCCAGACGGCGAGAGCCTGCTGCAGAAGACCTTTGCCCGCGCCAGTGCCCTCGCGGGCGTGGAACGGGTATTGACGGTGACCAACCGCGATGTGTTCTTCCGCACTCAAGATGAATATCGCCAGGTCAACGCGTTCAACGTCGCCCTCGACTACATCCTTGAACCCTGTGGGCGCAACACCGCGCCCGCCATCGCCGCCGCCGCGCTGCACTGCGCGCGCCACTATGGCGAGGATAGCGTGCTGCTGATTCTGCCGGCAGATCACCTGATCCAGGATCTGCCCGCCTTCGAGCAAGCAGTCGCCCAAGCCGCGCAACTGGCCCATCAAGATTGGCTGTGCACCTTTGGCTTGCGCCCCAGCCGTGCAGAAACCGGCTTTGGCTACATCGAGCAGGGCCAGGCGCTGGAACAGCTTGGCCATAAAGTCGAGCGTTTCGTGGAAAAACCCGACGCGCAAACCGCGCAAGCCTATCTCGACGGCGGTCGCCACCTGTGGAACGCCGGTATGTTCTGCCTGCGCGTCGACACCTTGCTGCGCGAGCTGCAAGCCCATGCGCCAGAAGTGCTGGAAAGCGTAGCTCAGTGCATGGAGGTCAGTTCGGTCAAGCAAGGTGATCGCGCCCTGCAAGTGGAGCTAGACCCAGACAGCTTCGCCCAGGCCCCCGATATCTCTATCGACTATGCGCTGATGGAGCAATCGACCCAAGTCGCCGTCGTCCCTTGCGAGCTGGGCTGGAGCGATATCGGCAGCTGGGAAGCGGTGCGCGAGCTGCGCGAGACCGACCTCCAAGGCAACCACTGCAATGGCGAGACCGTGTTGCACGACGTCAGCAACTGCTACATCGACGCACCTCGGCGCCTGGTGGGTGCGGTCGGCCTGGACAACCTGATCGTCATCGACACCCCGGATGCCCTGTTGATCGCCGATGCCGCGCGCAGCCAGGAGGTCAAGGTGATCGCCCAGCAACTCAAGCGTCAGGGCCATGAAGCCTACCGCCTGCACCGCACGGTCACCCGCCCCTGGGGCACCTACACCGTGCTCGAAGAAGGGCCGCGCTTCAAGATCAAGCGGATCATGGTGCGCCCGGGCGAATCGCTGTCGTTGCAGATGCATCACCATCGCAGCGAGCACTGGATCGTGGTCAGCGGTATCGCCTGCGTGACCAATGGTGAAGAGGAGTTTCTGCTCGACACCAACGAGTCGACCTTCATCAAGCCCGGCCGCACCCACCGCCTGACCAACCCCGGGGTGATCGACCTGGTGATGATCGAAGTGCAAAGCGGTGAGTACCTGGGCGAAGACGACATCGTACGCTTTACTGATATCTATGGACGCGCCCCGGCCGCAGCGGTCAGCTGATTGCCTGCGGGCGCGCCTTGCCATCCAACAACCGACGCTCAGCGAGGATTGGGGAGATGCGTATACTTTGGACCCTGCCCTACCTGCCCTGGCCAACCACCAGTGGCAGCAAGACCCGGCAATATCACCTGCTGCGCCAGTT
The DNA here is from genome assembly GCF_044900155.1 of Pseudomonas sp. NPDC088890. Classification (NCBI taxonomy): domain Bacteria; kingdom Pseudomonadati; phylum Pseudomonadota; class Gammaproteobacteria; order Pseudomonadales; family Pseudomonadaceae; genus Pseudomonas; species Pseudomonas sp. NPDC088890. Next base: position 7,651 of record NZ_JBJDNG010000019.1, read on the forward strand.
GGCCGAGCGGGGTCACCGGATCACCTTGCTGGTGCAGTCCAAAGTCCCCCTTGGCGATGCCGCCCGCGCCGCCCTGGAGCCGCTGCTCGAGCGCCTGATCGTTCTGCCCAGGCGCCCGCTGCACAGCCCACTAAACTTGTTGGCCTCGCCGATCATCGACTACCCCATGCGGGCGATCATCCACGGCCTGGCACCGTGCCTGCGCCACCAGTTCGAGCAGTTGTTGGATGAGCCCTGGGATGTCATCCAGATCGAGCACAGCTACAGCTTCCAGCCGTTCGAAAAAGCCCTGCAGGCACGCGGCCTGCCCTACATGCTCAGCGAACACACCATCGAGTCGGTGATGGGCGCAGCCTGCCAGGATCGCCTGCCGCTGTGGCTAAGACCCCTCAATGCGTTTGATCGCTGGCGCTACCGGCGCTGGGAGCAACGGGTATTGCGCCAACCCAATGAAGTGGTGGCGGTCAGCGCCCATGACGCCGAACTGATCGGCCAGATCAGCGGCAGGCCGGTAAATGTGGTGGTCAATGGTGTGGACTGCGATTACTACCAGGACGTGCGCCCCGCCCTGCACAGCCAGCGCCTGCTGTTTGTCGGCAACTTCGAATACGGGGCAAACCTTGAGGCGATCGAATGGGCGCTTGAAGAAATCCTGCCCCAGGTATGGATGAGCAACCCGGCTGTGCGCCTGGCGATCGCCGGCCATGCCTTGCCGTCGAGCTGGAAGCTGCACTGGAACGACCCGCGCATCGAATGGATTGGCTATCGCCCAGATTTACGCGAACTGCAGCGGCGCTCGGCGCTGTTTTTCGCCCCGCTACGCTATGCCGGTGGCTCCAAGGTGAAGATTCTCGAAGCCATGGCCGCCGGCCTGCCGGTGATTACCACCAGCAAGGGCGTATCGGGCCTTGCGGTGAATAATGGCGAGCATTACCTGGGTAGCGACGAGGGCGGTCAGCTGGCCCTGCAGATCAATCAACTGCTCAATCAGCCATGGCGGATGTGCCAACTGGGCGAGTCGGGCCGCCAGTTTGCCCGCCAGCGTCACGACTGGAGCGTTGCCGCGCAACAGCTGGAGAACGTGCACATGCGCCTAACCCAGCAGGCACCGGCAAGCTCCACAGCCGTTGGCGGCGTATTGGTCGGTCGCTCAGCCAAGTAGCTCGCTAAGCGGAATGAACGACACGCTGTCGCCTTGGCGCGGCGTGCTGCCTTCAAGCACCTCGACCAAACCTTCGGCCCAGGCTGCACTGCGCAGCACGCCCGAACTCTGGTTCTTGTAGATGCGCACCCTGCCCTGCTCGATCCGTGCCCGCAGGTATTCGCGCCGGGTGCCTGCCTTTGTCCAGTCGAAACCTGCCGGGACACTGAAACGCAGCGGTGTCACCTCGGCCACGCCTTGGCGGCGCAGCAGGTAAGGCCGGGTCAACAAGCCAAAGGTGACCAGGGTCGAGGCCGGATTGCCTGGCAAACCAATCACCGGTACCCCGCGGTAGTGGCCGAAGGTCAGCGGCTTGCCCGGCTTGATGGCCAGCTTCCACAATGCCAACTCACCGGCTTCACGCAGGGCGATGCCCAGATAATCCGCCTCGCCCACCGAGACCCCACCGGTAGACAGGATCAGATCGACATCAGCCAAGCCGGCCAGGCAATCGCGGGTAACCTGCAGGTCATCGGCAACAATGCCGACATCCACCACTTCGCAGCCCAAGCGCTGCAACCAGCTGGCGAGCAGGCGGCGGTTGCTGTTGTAGATCTGCCCGGGGCCCAACGGCAGGCCAGGCTCGACCAGTTCGTCACCGGTCGACAACACCGCCACGCGCACCCTGCGCACGACCGTGAGGCGGGCGCGCCCCAGGGTCGCGGCCAGGCCCAGTTCGATTGGGCCCAAACGGGTGCCTTTGCTCATCACCTGTTCGCCAGCCCGAGTCTCCTGACCTTGTGGGCGAACGTTCTGGTCGACTCTCAACGGCTCGAGAAAACTTATCCGGCCATCTTCCAGCACCTCGACGTTTTCTTGCATTTCGACGCAGTCAGCGCCCTCGGGCAGCGGTGCGCCGGTAAAGATCCGAGCACAGCTGCCGGGCTGTAATGGCTGCGGTGCGTGGCCGGCGAAAATGCGCTGGCTCACCGGCAGCGGCTCGCCCTGCCAATCGCTCAGTCGCAGGGCGTAGCCGTCCATGGCACTGTTCGGCCACGGTGGCAGGTCCAGCTCCGCCAGCAGATCTTCAGCCAACACCCGCCCCTCGGCCTCAGCCAAGGTGACCACTTCGGTTTCGGCGATGGGCGCCTGCTCGGCCAGTTTCAGCAGTTGCTCAAGGGCCTCTTCCACCGGCATCAACGGCCGGTTCCGCACGCCCTCAACCACGGCTTTCACAGGCCGCTGCCTGTTTCAGGTGAGGCACGAAATTGCACGGGCGATGACGCGAATCGAGCTGCTCGGCGAGTATGCCGTCCCAACCGGTGCGCACCGCGTTGGTCGAGCCTGGCAGGCAGCAGACCAGGGTGCCATTGGCCAGCCCGGCCAGCGCGCGCGACTGCACGGTCGAGGTGCCAATATCGGCCACGGAGATCTGCCGGAACAGCTCACCAAAGCCGTCCACTTGTTTGTCCAGCAGGCACGCGACCGCCTCAGGGGTGCTGTCTCGACCGGTGAAACCGGTGCCACCGGTAATCAGCACCACCTGTACGTGCTCGTCGGCAATCCAGGTCGCGACCTGGGCGCGGATCTTGTACAGGTCATCCTTGAGCAGCACGCGCTGCGCCAGCTGATGGCCAGCGGCGGTCAAGCGGTCAACGAACAGCTGGCCAGAGGTATCGGTGTCAAAAGTGCGGGTGTCGCTGACCGTGAGCACGGCGATGTTCAGCGCCACGAAGGGAGTATCTGTTTTGGCTTTCATGGGGATCCGTCGCAGGGAGGGAAGTCGATGGCGCTTGTTATATCACAGGCCGGCCTGCCATCGCCGCGAGGGTTGTTCTACATCAACCCTTGCGCATTGGCGCTATGCTGCACTGTGCAAGGAACTTGCGAGGACGCGCTGCGTCTTACAGTCATCAAGCACCATCGAACTGGAGAAACACGATGATCCAACGGACCCTTCCCGCCTTCCTGCTTGCCCTGGGCCTGGGCGCCCTCGCCGGCTGTGCATCGCCTACCGTCATCACCCTGAATGACGGTCGCGAGATTCAGGCGGTGGACACCCCTTCCTATGACGACGACTCTGGCTTCTACGAATTCGAGCAGCTCGATGGCAAGCGCACACGCATCAACAAAGACCAGGTCCGCACGGTAAAAGAGCTGTGATCTGACCCTGTTTTTTGGCAAACAGCCTTTTCACAACAAGGGCTTGCGTCGAAAAATGGCTTGCAGTAGGATTTTGTTCATCGGAGTGTAGCGCAGCCAGGTAGCGCGTCTCGTTCGGGACGAGAAGGCCGCAGGTTCGAATCCTGTCTCTCCGACCAAATCCTGCTTCTCGAAAAGCCCGCCTTGTGCGGGCTTTTTGTTGTCTGCGTGAACGTCTGCTGAATACCCGTCGGCCTTTTCGCGGGCAAGCCCGCTCCCACAGGCACCTCACCGTTGTTGATGCCGGCGGGGTGTTGGTGGGAGCGGGCTGGCCCGCGAAAAGGCCGACGCGGATCCCAGGCAAAACAACGCCTCCCAAGGGAGGCGCTATTCACAACCAGACTTACTGCGCCGCAGTCGCCTGAGCCAACGCTTGCTCCGCCTGCACCGGCACGTACAGCAGTTGCAGACGCGAGCTGCTCCACTCACGGGTCTTGTTGGTCAACTCAAGGTTGTTGTTCAGCTTCTGGCCATAAGTCGGCACGATCTGCTTGAGCTTGGCCTGCCACTCTGGGCTCTTGACCTGATCCTTGAAGGTCTTCTCCAGCACCGTCAGCATGATCGGCGCTGCGGTCGAAGCGCCAGGCGAGGCGCCGAGCAGTGCAGCGATGCTGCCGTCCTGGGAGGCCACCACTTCAGTGCCGAACTGCAAGATACCGCCCAGCTGCGGGTCCTTCTTGATCACCTGAACGCGCTGGCCAGCCTGGAGCAATTTCCAGTCTTCATTCTTGGCGTTCGGGAAGTACTCGCGCAGGTTGTTCATCCGGTCGTCGAAGCTGAGCATCAACTGGCCCATCAGGTAGGTGCTCAGGTCGATGTTGTCGATCCCGGCATGCACCATCGGGCTGATGTTGTGGCTGGTCAGCGAAGCGAACATGTCCAGCAGCGAGCCATTTTTCAGGTACTTGGTGGAGAAGGTCGCGAACGGGCCGAACAGCAGCACCTCCTTGCCATCGATGACCCGGGTATCCAGGTGCGGCACCGACATCGGCGGTGCACCGACCGAGGCCTTGCCATACAGCTTGGCCTTATGCCGGGCAACCACGTCAGGGTTGTCGGTCATCAGGAACTGGCCCCCCACCGGGAAGCCGGCGTAGCCTTCAGCCTCGGGGATACCGGACTTCTGCAGCAGCTTGAGCGCGCCACCCCCGGCGCCGATGAAGACGAACTTGGCATTGACGATAGTTTGCTTGCCGCCGTCGGCCAGGTCCGCCACCACCACATTCCACGAACCATTGTCGTTGCGCACGATGTCGCGTACTTCATGACGCAGGTGCAGCTTAACGTTCGGGTTGCGGCTCATCGAGGCGAACAGCTGGCGGGTGATCTCGCCGAAGTTGACGTCGGTGCCGATGGCCATGCGGGTTGCCGCGACCTTCTGCTCAGGCGAGCGGCCTTCCATCACCAGTGGCACCCACTGACGGATCTGCTCGTGGTCTTCGGAGATTTCCATGCCACGGAACAGCGAGCTGTGCTGCAGGGCAGCGACACGCTTGTGCAGGAAGGCGATGTTCTCATCGCCCCAGACGAAGCTCATGTGCGGCACGTTGTTGATGAACGACTTGGGATTGCTCAGCACGCCCTGCTCGACCTGATAGGCCCAGAACTGCTTGGAGATCTCGAACTGCTCGTTGACCCCAACTGCCTTGCTGATGTCGATCTTGCCGTCCTTGCCTTCGCTGGTGTAGTTCAGCTCGCAGAACGCCGAGTGGCCGGTACCGGCGTTGTTCCAGGCGTTGGAGCTTTCTTCGGCGACCTGGTCCATGCGCTCGTAGACGTCGACTTTCCAGTCCGGTTGCAGCTCAGTGAGGTAAGTCCCCAGGCTTGCGCTCATGATGCCGCCGCCGATCAGCAGGACGTCGACGGTTTTTTCCGGTTGCGCAGGCTTGGAGCAGCCGACGACGCTCAGGCACAGGAGCGTCAGCAGGATTTTTTTCATAGCTCAATCCAATTGAAGTGAAGTGTCTGGCTGACCGCTCCCTGCGCATATGCACGCCCGGATTGTTGTTCTGACGTGGCTGATCCTGGTATCAACCGGCGCCTGGGGTTTCGATGAATCGGGTACGACCGCCGTTGCGCCCTTAAGCAGACTCCGTGCCAGTTTTACCAAGACCAATGTCTAATGGCTGAGGCCTGTCGTCGCACCCTGATTGCTGTGCCTTTTATGGCGACAATCCGCCACATGCTTGGCCTGTATCAGCGCCATCTGGCGGATTTCCCCCTGTTTTTTTCAAGCGCTCAAGCGCGAGGTCACTTCACCCAACTGCCCGGACAAACCATGCAGCCGCTGCCCGGCCTGCTCGGTGTGCTGCACGGCCTGTTGGTTGGCCGTAGCGATGCGGGTGATTTCGATCAAATTGCGTGAAATATCTTCGGCGACGCTGGTCTGCTCCTCAGCCGCCGTGGCGATCTGCCGGTTCATGTCGCGGATCGCCTCCACCGCCGCAGTGATGCGCTGCAGCATCTGCCCCGCCTGCTGCACCTGCTCGCCCCCCTCTTCACTGCGCCGCTGGCCACTCTCGATAGCCTTGACCGCCTCTACTGCGCCTGACTGCACCGCCTCGATGATCTGATTAATCTCGGCAATCGATGCCGCAGTGCGTTGGGCCAAGCTGCGTACCTCATCAGCGACCACCGCAAAGCCGCGCCCGGCCTCTCCAGCACGAGCGGCCTCGATCGCAGCATTGAGCGCCAGCAGGTTGGTCTGCTCGGCGATACCCCGGATCACCTCCAGGACCTTGCCGATGCGCGTGCTGTCGTGTTCCAGATCGCGAATCACCGCAGCGGTGCCAGCAATCTCGCGGTTGACGTTGGCAATGGTGTCGATGGTGGCCTGCATGACCTGCTCGCCGGCCTGGGCACTGTGATCGGCATCGTCTGCAGCGCGCGCCGCTTCAGCCGCATGACGCGCCACTTCTTGAGCGGTGGCGGACATCTCATGCATGGCGGTGGCCACTTGATCGGTACGCTGGAACTGATCGTGCGTGCCGCGCGCCATGTCCCCGGCCAGATTGCGCAACTGGCCGCTGGCGCCTTCAAGTTCCTCGGCGTTGTCCTTGAGGCGGCCAATGGTCTCGGCCAAGAAGTCACGCAAGGTATTGGCCGCCCGGGCCAGCCGGCCCAGTTCGTCTTCACGGCGGTCATCCACGCGCGCAGCGAAGCGCCCTTGGCTCAGTTGTGCGACATAGTCGATCAGTTGGCGAATCGGCTCGATCAGGCTGCGATTGACCAGCCACAGGCTGAGCACGCCGACCAGCAGCGCCGAGCCGAGCATCACCAGCAAGCCGATCCACACAGTTCGCTGCGCGCTGGCATTGATGGCAGCGGCGCGCTCCCGGGCATCGGCACGCAATTGTTCCACTAGCACACTCATCTGCTCACTGGCCGCGCGGTCCACGCCCTTGACTGCCAGATCACCTGCGACCGGATCGCCTCCAGCCGCCAGAAACGCCTGGCGGCCTTGCGCATAGGCCTGGCCTAACTGCCGATGACTGTCGCGCAGTTGCTCAAGTGGCGCCTTGAGCTGATCGTCGCTGCTCTGGATCAGTTGCCCAAGCAACTGCTGGACCTGTTGCTCGCGCGCCTGGAACTGCTGCCAGTACTTATCCAGCTCGGCCGGCTGACGACCGCGCAGCAGCACGTTCTTCCATTCCTGCACCTGGATCTTGAACTGCAGGTTGGCCTCATCGATCAATTGCGAAGCGCGTAGCGGGCCGTCGACCAGCTCGGCATAGCCACGCACGCTGGACGACAGGAACTGGAAGCACACCAGGGCAATCAGCAACATCGCCGCCAGGCTGCCGCCGAGCAAAGAGAGGATTTGTACGCGGAGGGATTTACGCAACATCGCGGATCTCTGGAACAAGGAGGGAAGAAAACGGCGTGCCGAAACAGCGCCGCGACAGACATCCTTGTCCTCGTTCGCAGGCCAAAAAAAAGCTGCCATCGTTCGATAGCAGCCAGGTCGAGCACTTACGTCACAGCTGAGCCAGATAGTCTCAGGCAATTGCTACAGAAATGTTACAAATCAACTACATCCGCCCGCCAAGCGGCGACAAATTTTAGTTCGCGGTGAACTGCAGCTGGGCAAGCCTTGCGTACAGCGGGTTTTCCTCGACCAATTGCCGGTGGCTGCCCACCGCGACGATGCGGCCTTTGTCGATCACCGCAATCCGCTCGGCGTGCTGCACAGTGGCGAGTCGATGAGCGATCACCAGCGTTGTGCGCCCCGCCATGAGGCTCGGCAAGGCCTGCTGGATCAGGTGTTCGCTTTGCGCATCCAAAGCACTGGTGGCCTCGTCAAGCAGCAGTATCGGCGCATCGACCAGCAGCGCCCGGGCAATGGCCAGGCGCTGCCGCTGGCCGCCAGACAGGCCGATGCCACCCTCCCCCAGCAATGTTTGATAGCCTTGGGGCAGTTGCTGGATGAACTCATGGGCATGCGCGCCACGCGCTGCTGCCTCGACGTCGGCGAAGCTGGCATCAGGGCGACCGTAACGGATGTTGGCCTCCACCGTGCCGCGAAACAGCGCTGGGTTTTGCGCCACCAAGGCAAACTGGCGACGCAGGGCAGTCGGGTCGAGTGCTGTAAGCGGCTGGCCATCGAGCAGAATCACCCCTTGTTGCGGGTCGTAGAAACGCAGCAGCAGGTCGAACAAGGTCGATTTACCCGCCCCCGAGGGGCCGACCAATGCCAGGGTCTGCCCCGGCTCGACAAGCAGGTTCAAGCCATCCAAAGCCGCTACCGTCGGTCGTGATGGATAGGCAAAAACCACCTCACGCAGCTCGATACGGCCGCTAGCTCGCTCACCGGCTCGGGCAACTGCGCCGACCGGGGCGAGGATCGCGCTCTGCGCCGCCAGCAACTCGGCAATACGTTCTGCGGCCCCCGCCGCACGCTGTAGCTCACCGATCACCTCACTGAGGGTGCCAAAGGCACTGCCGACGATCAGGCTATAGAACACGAAAGCTGCCAACTCACCCGCGGAGATACGCCCGGCGATCACATCCATGCCGCCCACCCACAACATCACCCCCACCGCGCCCAGCACCAGCACGATCACCAAGGTAATCAGCCACGCCCGCTGGGCAATGCGTCGCCGCGCGACAGTGAACGCAGCCTCTACCGTCTCAGCGAAGCGCTCGCGATCCAACGGCTGATGGTTGTAGGCCTGCACCGTCTTGATCTGGCCGAGCGTCTCGGCCACGTAGCTGCCGACATCGGCCACCCGATCCTGGCTCTGGCGCGACAGGCTGCGCACTCGCCGACCGAACAACAGGATCGGCGCCAACACCAACGGCAAAGCCAGCACCACGATACTGGTGAGCTTGGGGTTGGTGATGAACAGCAGTACCACGCCCCCCAGCACCATCAGCGCATTACGCAGGAACATCGACAGCGACGAGCCGATCACCGATTGCAGGAGCGTTGTATCAGCGGTCAAGCGCGACTGAATCTCCGAGCTGCGGTTGTCTTCGAAAAACCCAGGGTGCAAGCCGATCAGATGATCGAACACGGCCCGGCGGATGTCAGCTACGCAGCGTTCACCAATCCACGACACCAGGTAGAAACGGCTGAAGGTGCCCACTGCCAAGGCGACCACCAGCAGCATGAACAGGCCCAGGGTCTGGTTGAGCTGGTGGGCCGAACCGGTCATGAAGCCCTGGTCCACCAGCAGGCGGATGCCCTGCCCCATCGACAAAGTAATGCCCGCAGTGACCACCAGCGCCAGCAAAGCCAGGAGCATCTGCTTGCGGTACGGTTGCAGGAACTGCCAGCCCAGGCGCAGGGCGCGGCGCTGACGTGAAGTAACAGGATCGGGCATGACGCAGATCATCTAGCCAAGGAAGCGCTCAGCCTACCATTCATCTACACGGGCGGAACTCAGGCCTCTTGCAGGGGATCGCATTAATGACCGGGGCATGTCCGATGGCAAGCTTGCGCCAGTGGCTATAGCTTATCGTTCTAAAGTGCTTCTGGAGCTTTGCCGCGGTTTCTGATGGACTGTCCTTGTCGTGACGCCCAAGGAGCTGTCACAGGCCAGTCACGGCAAGGGGATACCCTGAGCTTGAACCTGATGAGGAGACAGGAAATGAGCTTGCAACATAGCAGCGAAACGCCTAAGACCACCAAGCCACAGCACGACCTGGATTGCGGCTCGATCATCGATGCCCAGGGCCGCGAGGTCCCGATCACCGATGAGATGATCAAAAAGGCTTGCGAAGACCTGGAAAAAAGCCGCGTCGAACGCTCGAACAAGGCCTGATAAACAGAATTGACTCAACCCGGCGCATGCGCCGGGTTTTTATTGGGCGATACATAAGCATCGCGGGACAATCAGACCAGCACAGCCCCCAACGCATTGACCATCTGCGCCAACTGCGGCGACTCGCCCCGCAACCTCACCGCCAGCCCCTCGATCTCGCGCCGCTGAGGGTAATGCTTGCGCAACATGTCGAACGTCGCCCGCTGCTGGACCGGATCTTCACTGAGGCTGCGACGAAAATCAGCATCGTCTCGGCGTGGGTCATACACCGCCCGGCACAAGGTCGCCAGGGCCCAGGTTGGGTCACTGCTGGCATTGAGTTCGATCTGAGCAAGGTCAGGTTCGGGCAGCAAGTCTGCCAACTGCACCTGCTCAGCCTCACCACGCGCCTTGCACAATGCCTGGTAGATCTGCGCAGTGCCGCGCTGTTTGCCATCCAGGCTGTAGCCGGCGATATGCGGCGTAGCCAAGGTGCAAAGGTCAGCCAGGTCGAGATCGACCTCAGGCTCGCGCTCCCAGACGTCCAGCACCGCATGTACGTCGTCACGCTCCAGCAGCAGATCGCGCAGGGCCTGGTTATCCACTACCGGCCCACGGCTGGCGTTGATCAGCCAGGCGCCCGGACGCAACTGCGCCAGTTGCTCTCGCCCCAGCAAGTGCCAGGTGCTGTGCTCAGCGTCGCGCTGTAGCGGCGTGTGCAGGCTGATCACGTCACACTGTTCAAGCAGCGTTTGCAGGTCGACAAAGTCACCCCCTTCAGCGGCCTGGCGCGGCGGATCGCAGACCAACACCTTCCAGCCCAGGCCATGAAGAACCCGCACCAGGCGCTCACCGACCTGCCCTGCGCCCACCACGCCATAGACCCGCTCGGCGAGGTTTTCGCCATCGAGCTCGGCCAGCGTCAGCAGACTGCCCAGCACGTAATCGACCACGCCGCGTGCGTTGCAGCCCGGTGCACTGCTCCAGTGGATGCCAGCTTGGGCGAAGTAATCGAGGTCCAGATGATCGGTGCCGATGGTGCAGGTTCCGACGAACTGCACCTTGCTGCCCTGCAGCAGCTGCCGGTCGACGCGAGTCACCGAACGTACCAGCAGCACGTCAGCGTCCTTGACGCACTGCGCGTCGATGCTGCGTCCGGGATAACGGCGGATCTCGCCAAATCCGGCAAAGAAGGCATCGAGCAGCGGGATATTCTCGTCGGCAACTATCAGCATGGCGCTCTCCTGTCAGGGGAACGCAGTGTAGGCGCTACGGCGGGCTCGATCCAGCGCGGTTCAGTCGGCCTTCTTGCGGATCCAGTACAAGTAGGTGCCGGCCTGCTCTTGCTGTTCGAGCAGCTCGTGCCCCAGGAAGGTACAGAACTTAGGGATGTCGCGGCGGGTCGACGGGTCGGTGGCGATCACCTTGAGCAGGCCGCCAGCGGCCAGGTTGCGTACGTGCTGATGCAACATCATTACCGGCTCCGGGCAGTTCAGGCCGGAGGCGTCGAGGACGGCGTCAGGGGTGAAATCGGTCATGGGCTACTCCGCGGATGGGTGCCCATTGTCGCTCAAGCGCGAACCAAGGGCCATCCTCATCAGCCAGGTCACCCGCACAGGTCTGCGCTAATTCGTTGCAGTGCCTGGTCGTCCCTTCAGTACCTTCCCTCAAGCATGAGGTAAAACTGATGACCTCCTTCCTGTCCGGCCTGATCCGCCGGAGCAAGGCAACGGCCTATCGCATTTTCGACATTCAGCTCAACGCCATCCAACCGCTAAGCCCTTCGCTGTGCCGTTATGTGTTTAGCGGCGAAGAGGTGCGCCTGATGAGCACCCTGGCACCTGATCAACGGGTCAAGGTGTTCTTCCCCTCGCCCTCTGGCCAACCGCCGAAGCTGCCCAAGAACGGCCAATGGCAACAGGCCCGGCGCAACCTGGCCGCCGCGCACATGCCGCCGATGCGCACCTACACCATCCGCAGCCTGGACCGCGAGACAGGCGAAGTCGCGATAGATTTCGTCCTGCATGGCGTCAATGGCCCCGCCTCGGCCTGGGCCACCCAGGCGCGCATCGGTGATTGCCTACAGATGGTCGCACCCAACTTGGTCTACCGGGGAGACCCGGGAGGTTATGAGTGGAAGCCGCCACAGGCGGTCAAGCGGGTGCTGGTGGTGGGCGATGAAACCGCGCTGCCGGCGATCGCGGGCATTCTCGAGCAGTTGGCCGAAACCCAACCTGAACTGCCTGTCGAGGTATTTATCGAGGTGCCGTTGCAGGCCGACTGTCTAGCGCTCTCGTACAGCCCCGCCACCAGGCTGCATTGGTTGCCGCGCGACTTGCTGCGCTGCGATCACGGGTATGCCATGAGCCATGCTGTTCGCGAGCTGGCCACACTGCCTAGCACGGTCGCCCCAGCAGCGGTAAAGCTGGAAGAGGTGGACATCGAGCAGCGCATTTTGTGGGAGCTGGCCAGCGGCGAGAGCAGCGAGTTCTATGCCTGGGTCGCGGGTGAATCGGCCACGGTCATGGACATTCGCCGCTACCTGATCAAAGAACGCGGGCTGGATCGCAATAGCCTGACATTGATGGGCTATTGGCGTGCCGGGCGCAGTTTTGAATAGCGCCTGACAGGTAAGTCATGGCCCCTTCATGGCTTTGCGTGGCGAAGGGGCCAGCTGACGATCACTGCCCCGAACGTGCAGGCACCTGCAACCAGACCCGCAAGCCGTCGTTGCGGCTGTCAAAGCGCAAACTACCGGCGCAGCGCTGGACAATCGCCTGAACGATCGCCAAACCCAAGCCACAGCCACCGCTCTGGCTGTTGCGCCAGAAGCGTTCAGTCAGGTGCTCAAGATCACCGTCCTTGATCCCTGGGCCATGGTCGCGAACCATGAACCCGACCTGCCCATCGGCCATCTGCAACTCCAGCTCCACGGGCGCATCCCCGCCATGACGCAGGGCGTTGTCGAGCAGGTTGCGCAGCGCCGCCACCGCTAGCGGTGCCGGAATACCGAGGTAGATCCGGGTGGCATCTTCCGGCAAGCGGACAATGATCCGCCGGTTGTCCCCCCCGCCGGCATCCTGCACGGCTTGGCGCGCGACCTGCTCGGCACTGCACTGCACACCATCGTCGAATGACAGGCTGCCCTCTACCCGAGCCAACAGCAGCAACTGCTCCAAGGTGCGATGCATGCGATCTGCGCCCTGCTCGGCATGCGCCAGGGCCTGATCACGCACGGCGCCGTCGGTCATCTGCGCCACTTGCAGGTGGGTCTTGATCGCGGTCAACGGGCTGCGCAGCTCGTGGGCGGCGTCGTCCGTCAGGCGCCGCTCACGCTCCAGCGTCTGAGCGATCCGCAAGAACAGCTGGTTCTGAGTTTCGAGCAAGGGCTGCAGCTCGCTGGGCATACCCGCCACCTGCAACGGCTCGACGCTATCGGCACGTCGCTTGCGCAAGGCATCGCGCATTCGATTGAGCGGTTCCAGGCCCTTGCCCAGGCCGATCCAGAGCAAACCGAGGCTACCGAGCAGCGCCATCAGCACCGGCGCCGAGGCCGCCAGCAGGATCGACTGGTTCAGTGCCTCTCGCTCCTGGTTACGGTCAGCGGTGGTGATGCGCACATCGCCATGGTTGTAGGTGAAGGTGCGCCAGCGGGCGTCATCGATGGTCTGATCGCGAAAGCCGCTGCTCTGGTCGTCCATGGCGCCGTCGTGTTTGTGATTGCTGGCGAGGATCTCGCCGCGTAGCGAACTGACCTGGCAGGCCATGCCATCCGGCACGCTGAGCTGGTCGGCGGAAAAGTGCGCATCCTCGCCCTTGGTCGCCAGCGGTTGCGGGAGCTGGTCGATCAGCCCGGCGACCATGCGCGCCGAAGCCACCAGGCGCTGGTCGAGGGAAAACATCATCTGCTGGCGCAGGTCGCGCAACATCCACGCCGCCGCCAGCGCCCAGATCAGGATGAAAGCGCTGCCCAGGATCAGCGACAGACGCACACGCAAGCTCATGGGGCAATCTCTTCAGGTGCCTGCGCCGGGCCCAGGCGATAGCCGAGGCCGCGAACGGTCTCGACGATGCTGTTGCCCAGCTTGCGCCGCAGGTGATGGATGTGAACGTTCAGCGCGTTGCTCTCGACTTCGTCGCTGAAGCCGTAGACGCAATCCTTAAGTTGTTCGCTGGAGAGCACTCGCCCTGGATTCTGCAGCAGCGCCTGGAGCAAGGCCTGCTCGCGCCGCGACAAGTCTACCGGTTGGCCGGCCAGGGTCGCTTCGCAACTGCTGGGGTCATAGTGCAGAGGACCGTGCTCGATGATGTTGACCGCGCGCCCAGCCATGCGCCGCATCAGGGTATGCAGGCGGGCGGCCAGTTCTCGCAGGTCGAACGGCTTGAGCAGGTAATCGTCGGCACCGGCCTGCAGCCCATCGACCCGGTCGGTCACGCCATCGCGGGCGGTCAGCACCAAGACCGGCAGCGTCTCGCCTTGCTGACGCAAACGGCGCAGAAGCTTCAGGCCATCTTCGTCAGGCAACCCCAAGTCGAGGATCATCACATCGAACTGCGCGGCCTTGAGCAACGCCTGCGCCGAGGACGCATTGGCCACCCGATCTACGGTCAGACCCTGGGCGGCGAGGCCGGAGCAGATGCCACTGGCGATCAGGTCGTCGTCCTCGCAGAGCAGTACGTGCATGGGGTGGTCTCCAATCGGGGGATGAGTATTGCGCCACACGGTGATTAAGTGAGGATTATGACCGCTGATGCGCGGTTCGTCGCGGCTGGGCATCGGCCATTACCGCTCAGGGCGCATGAGCCACTCCCCCGAATCAGCAGGTGAGTAATTCCGGGTTAACTCTCGGTTAATCGACCCAGGCCAGCATGGCCACTTATCTGCATTACCAAGGCCAATACATGCGCGTTTTCCTGATCATCCTGACCTTTCTGCTGGCGGGGCCTCTGCAGGCCAATCCGTTCGACGTCAAACCTGACTTCCTGCCCGTCAACCAAGCGTTCGTCCTCACCCACGACCGCCTGCCATCAGGCCAGATGCGCGTACATTTCCAGATCAAGGAAGGCTACTACCTCTATCAGAAACGGCTGAAGTTCGACGGCCTGCCTCCCGCACAGCACCCGCAACTGCCAGCAGCGCTGAACCATCACGACGAGTTCTTCGGCGACAGCGCGATCTACCGCAGCGAGCTTGAACTGCTGTTGCCGGCCGAAGCCAGCGGCCAGCTGCGCCTGGGCTGGCAGGGCTGCGCTGATGCCGGCCTGTGCTACCCGCCGCAAACTACCGCCATCGAGCTAGGCAACAGCAGCAGCGCAACAGTCGCCGACCAAGCCAGCGACCAGGCCCTAGCCAGCAACCTGCAGCAGGACAATCTGCTCTGGGGCCTGCTGGCCTTCTTCGGCCTGGGCCTGCTGCTAGCGTTCACCCCCTGCTCGCTGCCAATGCTGCCGATCCTGGCGGGGCTGGTCCTGGGCAACGGCGCCAGCGCCCGGCGTGGCTGGTTGCTGGCGGGGGTCTATGTGCTGAGCATGGCGCTGGTCTACGCAGGCCTGGGCGTAGTCGCCGCACTGCTGGGCGCCAGCCTGCAAGCGTGGTTGCAACAACCCTGGCTGCTGGGCAGCCTGGCCGGGCTGTTCGTGCTGCTCGCGTTGCCCATGTTTGGCGCTTTCGAGCTGCAATTGCCCACGGCCCTGCGCGACCGCCTCGATCGCGCAGGGCAAGGCACACGTGGCGGCAACCTGTACGGCGCGGTATTGCTCGGTGCGCTGTCCGGCTTGCTGATGGGGCCATGCATGACCGCGCCGCTGGCCGGTGCGCTGCTCTACATCGCGCAGAGTGGCGATGTGCTGCACGGCGCGCTGGTACTGTTCAGCCTGGGCTTGGGCATGGGTGTGCCACTGCTGTTGCTGGTGACCTTGGGCAACCGCTATCTGCCACGCCCAGGCGCCTGGATGAACCTGGTCAAAGGTCTATTCGGCTTCGTGTTCCTGGCCATGGCGCTGTACACGGTGCGCACCCTGCTGCCCGCTCCACTGCTGCTGGGCCTTAGCGGCAGCTGGTTGATCGCCCTGGGCTGGGCGGCTTGGCCCTCCCTGCAGCGTCTGCCTGCGCTGCGGGCGATTCCCTTGCTCGGTGCACTGTGGGGCGGACTATTGCTGGTTGGCGCCGCTGCTGGCAGTAGCGACCTGTGGCAACCCTTGCAGCCGTTCGCCGGTAACAATACGCCAGCTGCGGCTAAAGCCGAGGATGCCTTCATCACTGTCAGCCGACCCGAAGACCTGCAACGCGAACTGGATGCCGCCAAGGGCCGTGGCCAATGGGTGCTGGTCGACTACTATGCCGACTGGTGCGTATCGTGCAAGGTCATGGAGAAGCAGGTCTTCGCCCGGCCCGATGTGCTCAACAGCCTGGCCGGTGTACACCTGCTGCGTCTGGACGTAACTGCCGACAGCCCAGCTAGCCGGGCACTGCTGCAACGCTATCAGGTGCCCGGTCCGCCAAGCCTGATCTGGATCGGCCCAGAAGGGAACGAGCGCCGTGCGCGGCGCATCACCGGTGAAGTGGACGCGAGCGGTTTTCTGCAACATTGGGCACAGACCAGGAGCCAAGGCTGATGCTGACCGTAACCCTTGGGCCGCTGACCATCGCCCTGAACCACCTGTTGCTACTCGCAGCGCTCGGCATTGCCTGCGTGGTCGGTTGGTGGGTCGCTCGGCGCGGTGGGCAAAGTCCGGAGTCGGCGCTGTTCAACCTGTTCGTTTTAGGGTTGCTCGGCGCGCGCCTGGGCTTCGTTCTGCTCTATTGGCCGATGTACCGCGACGAACCGCTGCAGATCATCGATATTCGCGATGGCGGTTTTCTGTTCTGGGGTGGCCTGGTCGGGATCATCCTTGGCACCCTCTGGCAGGGCTGGCGCCAGCCCGGCTTGCGCCAGCCACTGGGCTGGGCGCTGGCCAGTGGCGCACTGTTCTGGGTGCTAGCGAGCCTTGGTAGCCACCTGTACAGCAAGGGCACCGAGCTGCCTGCCCTGACCTTGCGCACCGCCGCTGGCAAATCCATGGCCCTGCACGACTACCGCGGCAAGCCACTGGTGATCAATATCTGGGCGACCTGGTGCCCGCCGTGCCGGCGTGAAATGCCGGTGCTCCAGCAAGCCCAGCACGACTATCCGCATGTGACCTTCCTGTTCGTCAACCAGGGCGAGACGCCAGAGAACGTCAGCACCTTTCTGGCAACCACTGGCCTGAGCCTGACCCACGTCCTGTTCGATGGCAGCGGCCAACTGGCCCAGCGGGTCGGCTCCCTGGCCCTGCCCACCACCTTGTTCTACAACGCCGAAGGGCGACTGGTCGGCAGCCACCTGGGTGAACTGTCCCGCGCCAGCCTGCACCACGCCCTGGAACCCTTCGAGCAGGCCAACCTGCCCGCCTCCGCCGTAAAAGGAAATTGACATGCGATTGAATGCGCTCCTGCCACTGACCCTCGTCCTGCTGGCAGCCCCGCTGCTGCAAGCCGAGGAACTGCCCCAGGCAATCCAGCAACTCCAAGCCAAGGGCGCAGTGATCAAGGGTAGCTTCGACGCGCCCAACGGCCTGCGCGGCTATGCCGCTGAATACCAGAACAACGGCATTGCCCTGTACCTGACACCCGACGGCAAGCATGTACTGGTCGGCAGTCTGTTCGACGAACAGGGCCAGGACCTCAGCGCCGAGCCGCTGGAAAAGCTGGTGTATGCGCCGATGAGCAAGGCCATCTGGGCGAAAATGGAGAAGACCGCCTGGATTAC
This sequence comes from Pseudomonas sp. NPDC088890, assembly GCF_044900155.1. Taxonomy (NCBI): domain Bacteria; kingdom Pseudomonadati; phylum Pseudomonadota; class Gammaproteobacteria; order Pseudomonadales; family Pseudomonadaceae; genus Pseudomonas; species Pseudomonas sp. NPDC088890. Next base: position 25,026 of record NZ_JBJDNG010000019.1, read on the forward strand.
CGACGGCAAGCCCGACGCACCGCGCACGGTGTATCTGTTCAGCGACCCCAACTGCCCTTACTGCAATATGTTCTGGCAGCAGGCACGCCCTTGGGTCGAGGCTGGCAAGGTGCAGCTGCGCCACATCATGGTCGGTATCATTCGCGAGGACAGCCCTGGCAAGTCGGCCGCGCTGTTGGCCGCCAAAGACCCGGCCAAGGCGCTGCAACAGCATGAGAAAGCCGGCAAGGCCAGCAGCCTCAAGGCCTTGGATAAGATCCCCGAGAACGTGCAAAAACAGCTCGACAGCAACCTGGCCTTGATGGAAGAGCTGGGGCTGGCAGCCACCCCGGCGATCTTCTACCTGGACGAACAGGGACGCCTGCAAAGCCAGCAAGGCGCCCCACGCCCGGAAACGCTCGGCAAGATCCTCGGCAAGCGCTGAGTCAGCGCGTGATCAAGCCGCGCCGTTACGCGGCTTGAGATCCAGCCTGCGCAGATGGCAGGTAACTTCCTCGCGGTCGTGATACAGCTGTTTGCAGGCGATCGAAACCTTGATCTTGCGCGCCTTGAAGCCCTCCTCGATACGATCGAGCAAGCGCCGCACCTCGGCGTAGCGCTGCTTCATCGGCAGCTTGAGGTTGACCACCGCCTCACGGCACAACCCCTCACCCAGCCATGTCTCGATCAGCGCCGCACTGCGCGCAGGCTTCTCGACGATATCGCAGACCATCCAGTCGACCATCTGCTTGGGCTGCCAGGTGAAGCCATCAGCCATCAAATGCTGCACCAGGCCAGTATCCATCAAGCTTTCAGCCATCGGGCCATTGTCGATGGCGGTCACCAGCATGCCACGCTTGACCAGCTGGTAGGTCCAGCCACCTGGCGATGCGCCAAGGTCGACCCCGGTCATGTCATCGTGCAGGCGCTGCTCCCACTGATCACGCGGGATGAACTGATGCCATGCCTCTTCCAGCTTGAGCGTCGAGCGGCTTGGCGCTTCCCGGGGGAATTTCAAGCGCGGGATGCCCATCGGCCACAGCGCGCAATTGTTCGCCTCCGATACACCGACAAACACCCGGCGCCCACTGATGAAGGTCAGCAGCAAGCGCGGACGGTTGGCATCGTCGACCAAGCGCCCAGCCTTTTCCAGGGCTTTGCGCAGCGGCACTTCAAACTTGCGGCAGAAGGTCGACAGCTCCTTGCCGTCGTTGCTGTCGACCACTTCCAGCCACAGGCTACCGGCAACCGGCGCATCCGCCAGGTGTTCGAGCAGCACGCTGATGCGGTCGGTTTCTGGCAACTCGACAAAACTGCCGCGCGCCCACTGGCGCGGGAAGATCAACTGCGTGAAGCGCAGTTCACGCATCAGGCGCTCGGCACCGTCCGGCTCGGTGCAGACAAACTCGGCGCAAGCGCTCTGCGGCTTGCCCTTGGCGTAGCCAGCAACGCCCAGGCGGGCGGCGTGTTCGCTGATCTCGGCGCAGACCTCGCCCTCGAAACCGGGCCGGCAATGCATGAACAGGGTATTCATTTCTCACTCCACATCGCTGGCGGGTACCGCCAGCCTTGATCCAGCGCACGTCACGCACCGGCAGGGCGGCGATGATAAAGGAAGATCGGAACCTGCGACATGCCCCGCCTGTCCAGTACAGGGTCGGGACCGGGAAATCGGTCTAACCTGACCATTCAGCCAGGTCCGTACCGTGCGGACCGGTACAGAGCGGTGACACCGGCCTTCACGAGGGGCCGGGCACCGGCGCAGAAGGAGTTGGCAATGCCCTCGCTCGATAGCCTGAAGACCCTCAAAACCCTGCACGTAGGCGACCGCGTCTACCACTATTACAGCCTGACTGACGCAGCCCGCCAGTTGGGTGATCTGCAACGCCTGCCCATGTCGCTCAAGGTGCTGCTGGAAAACCTGTTGCGCTGGGAAGACGGCAAGACCGTTACCGGCGCTGACCTGCAAGCCCTGGCGCAGTGGCTCAAGGATCGCCGCTCCGATCGCGAGATCCAATACCGCCCTGCCCGGGTACTGATGCAAGACTTCACCGGCGTACCTGCGGTGGTCGACCTGGCGGCTATGCGTGCGGCCATGGCCAAGGCCGGTGGCGACCCACAGCGGATCAATCCCCTGTCACCAGTCGACCTGGTGATCGACCACTCGGTGATGGTCGACCGCTATGCCAGCCAAAACGCCTTTGCCGAGAACGTCGACATCGAAATGCAGCGCAACGGTGAGCGCTATGCGTTTCTGCGCTGGGGGCAGAGCGCCTTCGACAACTTCAGTGTAGTGCCGCCGGGCACCGGCATCTGCCACCAGGTCAACCTCGAATACCTCGGCCGCACCGTGTGGACTGGCGAAGAAGACGGTCGCACCTATGCCTTCCCCGACACCCTGGTCGGCACCGACTCGCATACCACCATGATCAACGGCCTGGGCGTACTCGGCTGGGGCGTCGGCGGGATCGAGGCGGAAGCGGCCATGCTCGGCCAACCCGTATCGATGCTGATCCCGGAAGTGATCGGCTTCAAGCTGACCGGCAAACTGCGCGAGGGCATTACCGCCACCGATTTGGTGCTCACCGTGACCCAGATGCTGCGCAAGAAGGGGGTGGTCGGCAAATTCGTCGAATTCTACGGCGATGGCCTGGCCCAGCTGCCGCTGGCCGACCGCGCCACCCTGGCCAACATGGCCCCGGAGTACGGCGCAACCTGTGGTTTCTTCCCGGTCGACCAAGTCACACTGGATTACCTGCGCCTCACGGGGCGTCCCGAACAGACCGTGCAACTGGTAGAGGCCTATTGCAAGGAACAGGGGCTGTGGCGCCTGCCTGGCCAGGAGCCGGTGTTCAGTGACAGCCTGTCCCTGGACATGCACGAGGTCGAGGCCAGCCTGGCTGGCCCTAAACGCCCGCAGGACCGGGTTGCCCTGTCGCAGGTCGCCCAGGCCTTCAACGGCTTCATCGATCTGCAACCCAAACCCCAGGCCAAAGAAGTCGGCCGCCTGGAGAGCGAAGGTGGCGGCGGCGTGGCGGTAGGCAATGCCGATCAGGCCGGCGAGATCGATTTCAGCCATGGCGGGCAAACCTACACCCTGCGTGATGGCGCGGTAGTGATCGCGGCGATCACTTCTTGCACCAATACCTCCAACCCCAGCGTGATGATGGCAGCAGGACTTGTAGCGAAAAAAGCCGTGGAAAAGGGCCTGACGCGCAAGCCGTGGGTGAAGAGTTCGCTGGCGCCCGGCTCCAAGGTGGTCACCGATTACTACAAGGCTGCTGGTCTTACTCCGTACCTCGACCAACTGGGCTTCGACCTGGTGGGTTATGGCTGCACCACCTGTATCGGCAACTCCGGCCCCTTGGATGAAGCCATCGAAAAAGCCATCGGCAGCGCCGACCTCACCGTGGCCTCGGTGCTGTCGGGCAACCGCAACTTCGAAGGCCGGGTGCATCCGCTGGTGAAGACCAACTGGCTAGCCTCCCCGCCCCTGGTTGTGGCCTACGCCCTGGCCGGCAGCGTGCGCCTGGACTTGACCCGCGATCCGCTGGGTACCGGCAAAGACGGCCAACCGGTGTACCTGCGCGACATCTGGCCCAGCCAACAGGAGATCGCCGACGCTGTGGCCAAAGTCGATACGGCCATGTTCCACAAGGAATACGCCGAAGTCTTCGCAGGCGATGCCCAGTGGCAAGCCATCGAAGTGCCGCAGGCGGCCACCTACGTCTGGCAGGATGACTCCACCTACATCCAGCATCCGCCATTCTTCGATGATATCGGCGGTCCCTTGCCGACCATCGCCGATATCCACGGCGCGCGCGTGCTGGCCCTGCTCGGCGATTCGGTGACCACCGACCACATCTCCCCGGCCGGCAACATCAAGGCCGACAGCCCCGCTGGCCGCTACCTGCGCGACAAAGGCGTGGAGCCTCGTGACTTCAACTCCTACGGCTCGCGCCGCGGCAACCATGAAGTGATGATGCGCGGCACCTTCGCCAATATCCGCATTCGCAACGAAATGCTTGGCGGCGAGGAAGGCGGCAACACCCTGCATGTGCCCAGCGGCGAAAAGCTCTCGATCTACGATGCTGCCATGCGCTATCAGGCCGAAGGCACGCCGCTGGTGGTGATTGCCGGCCAGGAGTACGGCACCGGCTCCAGCCGCGACTGGGCGGCAAAAGGTACCAATTTGCTTGGGGTCAAAGCCGTGCTGGCGGAGAGCTTCGAACGCATCCACCGCTCCAACTTGATCGGCATGGGCGTGTTGGCCCTGCAGTTCAAGGCCGGGCAAACCCGTAAGAGCCTGGGTCTGACTGGCAAGGAGCAAATTGACCTGCTGGGCCTCACTGGCGCGACAATTCGCCCGGGCATGAGCCTGACGCTGCGCATCACCCGTGAAGACGGCCAGCAGGAGCAGATCGAGGTGTTGTGCCGGATCGATACACTCAACGAAGTTGAATACTTCAAATCTGGCGGGATTTTGCACTACGTACTGCGCCAACTGATCGCAAGCTGAGCATCAAGGGGGCGCGCAGCGCCCCCTGTCCCCGCCCCAAATCGGTGCCTCGGCGCTGGCCCTTGCCTGGACAATGCGTCATGATCCGACCATAGCGTCAGAAATCTGGAATAATTCAGTAACATTGCCGCCAACTGCTGCGAACAGCGCGCGTTTGCTACTTTACGTGAGCAACCCAGCCCTTGCCCCAGATCAACTAAGTTAAATATTCATTCAATAAAACCAGAGGCTTGCCGATACCCATCGAAAGCCTTGCGGACCTGACGACCCATGCGTAACAACCAGCCGATTACCCAGAGAGAACGGACTTTCCCTGCACAACAGCGGTTGATCTCCACCACCAACGCCAAGGGTGTGATCACCTACTGCAACGATGCGTTCATCGAGATCAGCGGTTTCTCTCGCGAGGAGCTGACCGGTGCTGCGCACAACCTGGTGCGTCACCCCGACGTGCCGCCTGCGGTGTTTGCCCACATGTGGCAGACCCTCAAGCAGGGCCTGCCGTGGATGGGTATCGTCAAGAACCGCTGCAAGTCTGGCGATCACTACTGGGTCAACGCCTACGTCACGCCGATCTTCGATAACAATCAGGTGGTCGGCTACGAATCGGTGCGGGTCAAGCCTACTGCCGAACAGATCCGCCGCGCCGAAGCGCTGTACCAGCGCATCAACCAGGGCAAGTCGGCGATACCGCGCCGCGATAAATGGCTGCCGGTACTGCAAGACTGGCTGCCGTTCATCCTAGTCAGCCAGGTCGGCTTCCTGATCGGCAACTGGCTGGGGCATTCCTGGGGCTTCGCCCTGGCCGCAGGCCTCTCGGTACCGCTCGGCCTGCTCGGTCTGAGCTGGCAGCAGCGCGGCCTCAAGCGCCTGCTGCGCCTGGCCGAACAAACCACCTCCGATCCGTTGATCGCGCAGATGTTCACCGACAGCCGCGGCGTCCAGGCCCGACTGGAAATGGCCATGCTCAGCCAGGACGCGCGGATGAAAACCTGCCTGACCCGCCTGCAAGACAGCGCCGAACACCTCAGCGATCAGGCCCGTCAGTCCGATGCGTTGGCGCACAAGAGCTCCTCGGGCCTGGAACGTCAACGGGTGGAGACCGAACAGGTCGCCGCCGCCGTCAACCAGATGGCCGCCACCACCCAGGAAGTGGCCAACCACGTGCAGCGCACGGCCGATGCCACCCAGGAAGCCAATCGCCTGACCAGCCAAGGTCGGCAGATTGCCGGGGAAACCCGCGATGCCATCGAGCGGCTGTCGAGCGCCGTGGGCGAGACCGGCCTGACCGTGACCCAACTGGCCAAGGACAGTGACGAGATCGGTGGCGTGGTTGACGTGATCAAAGGCATTGCCGACCAGACCAACCTGCTGGCCCTCAACGCTGCGATCGAAGCCGCCCGGGCCGGCGAGATGGGCCGCGGCTTTGCCGTGGTCGCCGATGAAGTACGCCAACTTGCGCAACGCACCGCCGAATCCACTGGGCAGATTCACAGCCTGATCGCCAAGCTGCAGCAGACTGCAAGCAGCGCCGTGCTGACCATGGAGAACGGCCATCGCCAGGCTCAGGAAGGTGTGGAGCGGGTAATGCAGGCCGACCAGGCGTTGCTGGGTATCAGCGAAGCGGTGGCCAACATCACCGACATGGCGACCCAGATCGCTGCTGCCACCGAAGAGCAAACTGCCGTGGCCGACGAAATCAGCCGCAACATCAGCACCATTGCCGAGCTGGCCGACCAAACCGCCGAGCAGGCGCAGCATTCGGCGCTACTCAGCGAAGAGCTGACCAGCACCGCAGGTACGCAATATTCGCTGGTGGAGCGCTTCAACCGCTGAAATTGTGGGGCCGCGAGGCGGCCCATCGCAGCGTATAAGCTGGCCCACCTGCGATTTATGCAGGCGCTGGTTTGCCTGCGGCGGGCCGCGAAGCGACCCCAAAAATCAGCGCCGCAACACCCCTACCAGTCCAACGCCAACCGACTTTCGAAATACCGCTCTTCCCCGCTCAACGGATCCTCAAAGCGCAGGCTCTGCGCCAGCAGCTTAAGCGGCTGTTGATAGTCATCCTCTACTTCCAGCAACCGCGGGTAGAACGGATCGTTACAGATCCCCGCCCCGAGCGCTGCCATGTGCACCCGCAACTGATGGGTCTTACCCGTCACCGGCGACAAGCCATAGCGCCACAGCTCACCGTTTTTCTCCAGCACCTGCGCCAGTGTTTCACTGTTGGGCGCCCCCTCTACTTCATGCATGCGAAAGAACGGTTCGCCATGCACCAGACGGCTGCGGTGCACCAAGGGAAACTCAAGCGCCGGCAACGCCGCAGCAATGGCCTGGTAACGTTTGTCGATACGCCGCTCGGGGAACAGCCGCTGATAAGCACCACGAGTCTGCGGGTTCGCCGAAAACAGCACCAAACCTGCGGTATGCCGATCGATGCGGTGCAGTGGCACCAGGTGCGGGTTATCCAAACGGCGGATCACCCGGCGCAGCAGCGTTTGCTCGACGTACTCGCCGGTGGGTGTCACTGGGAGAAAATGCGGTTTGTCGGCCACCACCAGATGCTCGTCCAGATGCAGGATGGTTTCTTCTACCGGGATCGGCTTCTCATTGGGCACTTCGCGAAAATAATGCAGACGCATGCCGCGCCGATAGGCCAGGTCTGCCTGGATGGCCTGGCCCTGAGCATCGAGCACGCGCCCCCTGGCAAAGCGATCAAGCCACTGTTCACGAGCGATGCCCTTGAAGTGATCACACAAACAGTCGAGTACGGTTGGCCAATTTCCCGGAGGAAGACAGACGGTACTGGCTTGCTGATGGGCGGGGTCGAACGGTGTGGTCATGACAGGCTCGTGCAATCGAGGGATTGCCATTATCCCCCAAGCCCCGGCCCTCAACCAGCCTCGGCGGTTTCGCAGCGCGCCTTGAGCCAGCGCAGCACCTGCACAGCCTCCCAGCGGCCGGAATCATAGAGCGCATAAACCTGGCCCTGATAGCCCACCACATCCAGTGGCCGGTGAAACCCGGCACGCTGGAACAAGGCCTCGATTTCAGCGAAGCAGGTGTTGAAATGGACTTTGCCGAAAGGCGTTCGGTCGTCGGTCACCAAGCCTTCGAGGCGCAGCTCCAGCACGGCGTCACCCACCTTCTGCGGGGACATCCGATTGACGCTGTACTTCAATTGCTCGACGTTGAGCATCGGCCACTCCAATACTGTATTTATATACAGCATACGGAGTTACCTACGGTTGCGTCAAATCAAGCCAATGCTACTGCAGGAAGGCCACCACCTGTTCAGCATCGAACGGCCAGCGCAGCTCGCCACCGTTATCACAACGACGCAGCACCGGAATGATCAAACCATAGCGTTCGAATAACGATTCATCGTCGGCGATGTCGATAAGCTCCACCAACAAGCCGTGTTCGACAAAGGGCATCAGCACCGCTTCGGCCACTTCACACAAGTGGCAACCGAGGGTGCTGAACAGTTGGCATTCAGGCAGCATGGCAAGTCCCGCGCAAGCTGTGGAGAGATGCTTATTTTAGGTCCACAACGCGCGAAGTGCACCTGACCACGATCAATCCTGGCTGGTTGCGCCAATCCGATGCAGCGACAGGTCAGCCCCCTGGAACTCCTCTTCATGGCTCAGACGCAAGCCATGCACCGCCTTGATCAGGCCATACACGGCAAAGCCCCCGAGCAGCGCCACCAGCACCCCTGCCAGGCTGCCCAGCAGCTGGCTGACCAGACTGACGCCACCCAAGCCCCCCAGACTGGCTTGGCCAAAGATGCCACAGGCGATGCCACCCCATACCCCACACAGCCCATGCAACGGCCAGACGCCCAGCACATCGTCGATCTTCCAGCGATTCTGCGCAGCGGTGAAGCACCAGACGAACAGCCCCCCCGCTACCAGGCCAGTGGCCAAAGCGCCTAGCGGATGCATCAGGTCGGACCCAGCGCAGATTGCCACCAACCCAGCCAGCGGCCCGTTGTGCAAAAAACCCGGGTCGTTGCGACCTGCCCACAACGCGGCCAGCGTGCCGCCAACCATGGCCATCAGCGAATTGATCGCCACTAGACCACTGATGCCCTGCAGGCTCTGCGCACTCATCACGTTGAAGCCAAACCAGCCAATGATCAGAATCCACGAACCCAGCGCCAGGAAGGGGATACTCGACGGCGCAAACGCCACCAGGCGGCCATCGCGATAGCGCCCGCGGCGCGCCCCTAGCAATAGCACCGCCGCCAGCGCCAGCCAGCCGCCCATCGCGTGTACCACAACCGACCCGGCAAAGTCATGGAACGGTGCCCCAAAGCGCGCCTGCAGCCAGGCCTGGATGCCCAGATTGCCATTCCACACGATGCCTTCGAAGAACGGATAAACCAACGCCACGATCAACGCCGTGGCACACAACTGCGGGGCAAAGCGCGCACGCTCAGCAATGCCTCCGGAAATGATTGCCGGTATGGCTGCGGCGAAGGTGATCAGGAAGAAGCATTTGACCAGGCCATAGCCGTGATCGCTGGCCAGCTGCGTAGCTGGCTGCAGGAAACTCACGCCATAGGCAATCCAGTAGCCGACGAAGAAGTACACCAGGGCCGACACGGCGAAGTCGCTGAGGATCTTCGACAAGGCATTGACCTGGTTCTTATGGCGCACCGTGCCGACTTCAAGAAAGGCAAAGCCGGCATGCATCGCCAGGACCAGGATGGCCCCCAGCAGAAGGAACAGGGTGTTGGAGCCATGGACCAGGGAGTCCATCGCGCTGTGCATGTTTTCCATGAGGTAGGCAGACCTGCTGAAAAAGCACCAGGACAGTTCAAGAACCTGCATCCCTGCACCGAATCGGTGCCCACTCCCCTGCCCCGTTTCGGTGAGGCGAGCAGAGCGTGCGTGGTTTTTTCTTGGGTTTGTCGTGGATTGGGTTAAGGTTTAGCGGTATCCGCAGACGTGGCGCACGGATTCGGCGCAGCGACGCTCAGCGGCGCCCCCAGACGTAGCAAGCGCCATACCAGCAACTGGCACTGAACCTTCATTGCACCGCGTCACTCGAATTAACCACACACATCGACAGGGAGAGATCCAATGGCCAGCAAATCGGCAAAGAATGCTCAAGAGATATTGATGGCTGACTTCCAGGCACTGGTGCGCGACACCGAAAAACTGCTCGCTGACACCGCCAACCTGGCCGGTGACCAGGCTGATGAGCTGCGCGAGCAGATCCACGAGCGCCTCGAGCAAGCCCGCGAAAGCCTGCAACTGACCCAGGATTCGGTGCGCGTACGTGGCCAGGCGGCACTGGCCAGTGCCGAAGAGTACGTCCAGGAAAACCCTTGGCAGGCCATTGGCATTGCCGCAGGCGTCGGCTTGCTGATCGGCCTGCTGGCCAATCGGCGCTGAGGAGTGCCCATGGATAACGAGGCCATCACGGCTGGCGCCTCTGGCAAACGCCTGGGCGCGGCCATGCTTGGGTTGCTGCACAGCCATATCGAACTGTTCGGCATCGAGCTGCAAGAGCAGAAAGGTCGCACCCTCAAGCTGCTGCTGTTTGCAGGGTTGGCGCTGGTGTTTGCCTTGTTGCTGCTGACGGCGCTGTCCGGCTTGCTGCTGGTACTGTTGTGGGACAGCTATCGGCTGGCGGGCATCATCGGGCTGTGTGTGTTCTATGGCGCAGCAACGGTCTACTGCGGCTTGCGCTTGAAGGCTGCCGTGTTCGATGAATCATCCCCTTTCAGCTCCACGCTCGAGGAGCTTGCCAAGGACAGGGAGCGTCTGTTGCCATGAGCCTGCCCGAACTCCCCAACACCCGTAATCCGCGCGAGCTACGCAAAGCGTTGCTGCGCCTGCGCCTGGAAATGCACCGCCAGGAAATTCGTCATGAGTCAGCGCAACTGCTCGCACCGGTCAGACGCCTGCGCGGCATGGGCGGCTCGTTGCAGGACGGCCTGGGCATCAAGCACGCGCCGTTGTGGGGCCTTGGCGCAGTGGTAGCGCTGGGTTTCTTGACTGGCAAGGGTGCACGCAGCGGCAACCTTTCTCGCTTGGTGCGTTTGGGCAGTAGCCTGATCCCACTGGTACGCCTGTTCCTGCAGAACGGTCGGCGGCATTGATCAGCGGCGCCCGCCGCTTGCGCGGGCGCCGCTGAAACAGGAAGCTATGGCGATTATCCGACGGGAGAAATGAGCCTTGGACTGGCATACCCTGCTGACCCGCGAACGCCTGGGCAAAGCCCTTTACAGCCCGGAAGAGCTGGGGCGCAGCCCCTTCCACAAGGACCACGACCGCATCATCTTCTCCGGCGCCTTCCGCCGTCTGGGGCGTAAGACCCAGGTGCACCCGGTGTCCAGCAACGACCACATCCATACCCGCCTGACCCACTCGCTGGAAGTCAGCTGCGTCGGACGCTCGCTAGGCATGCGCGTGGGCGAAACCTTGCGCCAGAATCTGCCCGACTGGTGCGAACCGAGCGACCTGGGGATGATCGTGCAGTCCGCCTGCCTGGCCCACGATATCGGCAACCCGCCGTTCGGTCACTCGGGCGAAGACGCCATCCGTTACTGGTTCCAACAGGCCGCAGGACGCGGCTGGCTGGATGATATGAGCGACGACCAGCGCGCCGACTTCCTCAATTTCGAGGGTAATGCCCAAGGGTTTCGCGTGTTGACGCAACTGGAATACCACCAGTTCGACGGTGGCACCCGCCTGACCTATGCCACGCTCGGCACCTACCTCAAGTACCCGTGGAGTTCGCGCCATGCCGACGCCCTGGGCTACAAGAAGCACAAGTTTGGCTGCTACCAGAGTGAGCTGGCGCTGATGGATCAAATCGCCCGCAAGCTTGGCCTGCCGCAACTCGAAGCGCAGCGCTGGGCCCGTCATCCGCTGGTCTATCTGATGGAGGCCGCAGACGATATCTGCTATGCGCTGATTGACCTGGAAGACGGCCTGGAGATGGAGCTGCTGGAGTACGCCGAAGTTGAGGCGCTGTTGCTCGATCTGGTCGGTGACGACCTGCCAGAGACCTACCGTCAACTTGGCGCCAATGATTCTCGTCGGCGCAAATTGGCCATTCTGCGCGGCAAAGCCATCGAGCACCTGACCAACGCTGCTGCGCAGGCGTTTGTCGAGCAGCAGGCCGCCCTGCTCAGCGGCCAGCTGGCGGGCGACCTGGTCGAGCATATGCACGGCCCGGCCAAACGCTGCGTGTTGCAGGCTAAAGACATGGCGCGCAAGAAGATTTTCCAGGACAAGCGCAAGACGCTGCATGAGATTGGCGCCTACACCACCCTGGAAATCCTCCTCAACGCCTTCTGTGGCGCGGCGCTGGAACAGCACGGCGGGCGTACGCCGTCGTTCAAGAGCCGCCGCGTCCTGGACCTGATCGGCAATCATGCTCCCGACCCTCACGGCTCATTGCATAACGCCTTCCTGCGCATGATCGACTTCATCGCCGGAATGACTGACAGCTATGCCAGCGAGATGGCCTGCGAAATGACCGGGCGCTCCAGTCCAACTTGAGACAACCACGGCCAGCGCAAGCTGGCCGAATCGCATTGAAGGAAACGTCCGACCTTGCCATCACCGAAATAAACAACCCAAGTTATCTCCCTGGCAAATGACCAGACTGTCGTTAAAACAAAACATCTTGATGCTGCTCTCGCAGGACAAATAGTCTTTTGCTGTAGGCCATTTCCCATATACGGCTCAACGCCGTTTCCTGCATGTCCGACCTCCTCCATCTGCGATAAGGTGCTCACTGTTTCAGACACCTGCCCATGGAAAGTTGAATATGCAATCCATATTTATTGTCGACGATCACCCCGTTATACGGTTAGCGGTGCGTATGCTGCTGGAAAATCAGAGTTACAGGATCGTGGGTGAATCGGACAATGGCGTCGACGCCATGCAACTGATTCGTGAAACACGGCCTGACCTGGTGATTCTCGACATCGCCATCCCCAAACTGGATGGGCTGGAAGTACTGTCACGCTTCCAGTCGATGGCGTTGCCCAGCAAAGTGCTGATCCTTACCGCGCAAGCGCCCGCCTTGTTCGCCCTACGCTGTATGCATTCGGGCGCTTCGGGCTATGTGTGCAAACAAGAAGACCTGACTGAGCTGGTCAGTGCAATCAAGGCGGTACTTTCCGGTTACAACTACTTCCCCAGCCAGGCGCTCCATGGCGACATGGAAAAAAACAGTTCCGACATACACCTTTTCCGACACGTCAATGATAGAGAACTGATGGTGCTGCAACTTTTTGCCCAAGGAAAGAGCAACAAAGATATAGCCAAAGGCATGTTCCTCAGCAACAAGACCGTTAGCACCTATAAAAAACGCCTCATGCAGAAACTCCAGGTCGCTAGCCTGGTGGACCTGATCGACGTGGCAAAACGCAACGCGCTGGTCTGAGGTTGGCAATGGCGCGGTACTTAGCCTTACTGATGCTTAGCTTGGTGATCAGCACCGGGCAGGCACAGGTCGTCCAGCGTGACGTCGTGTCCTACACCCTGCTCACACGATCGACCGCCAACGCTATGCACCCGACTCTGTCGAGCGAACAAAGAGAATGGCTCAAGAACAAGCAGACCTTGACCCTCGGCACATCTTTTCCAGATTACGCCCCGTTCGACATCACCAGCGGTGGCCGTGACTACCAAGGGCTCACTGCCGAATACGCCGGGCTGATCGGTAGCGCCCTGCAAATCCCTGTGCGGGTGCTGGGCTTTCCCAGCCGCCATGCAGCGGTTGAGGCCCTTAAACAAGGGCAAATCGATATGCTCGGCAGTGCCAATGGCTATGAAGCTGCCACCGCTGGCCTGGCCCTCTCGCGGCCCTACGCAATAGACCAGCCGGTGCTGGTGACCCGCGAAAACGAACAACGCTCGCTGGACGCTGGGCTCGAAGGCATGCGCCTGAGCATGCTCTATCACTACCTGCCAGCTAAAGGCGTGAATCAAGCCTATCCCAAGTCGACCCTGCAGACATTCGGATCCTCTACCCAAGCACTCAACGCCGTGGCCTTTGGTCAGGCCGACGTGTTCATCGGCGATACCATTTCCACCCATTACCAGCTCAATCGGGGGCACCTGCCGCGCTTGCGCATGGCGGCCTTCGGTAAACATGAGGCCATTGGTTTCAGCTTTGCCATGCGCAGCGACGACACCATGCTCAAGACGCTGATCGATGCCGTAATCGATAGCCAGCCCAGCACCGTGCGCACCAACATCCTCAAACGCTGGAGCGCAGGCAGCGACACGCTCTTGAGCGAACGTAAACTGCAACTTACGCGGCGCGAAGAGCAATGGCTGTCACAGCATCCTGTAATGCGCGTGGTGATCGATGAAACTGCCGCGCCCATGTCGTACGTTGACAACAATGGCCAGTTTCGTGGCATCACCGCTGACCTCTTGGAGCTGCTGCGCCTACGTACCGGTCTGCGTTTTGAAATTCAGAAGTCCAGCAGCCTTAGCGACATGATCACCCGGCTCGAAGACGGCCGCGCCGACGTCATTGCAGCCATCTCCAAACAGCAAGAACGCGACAGCAAGCTGCGTATCAGCCGCCCCTACCTGGAGAGCGCCTTCGTGCTACTCACCCGGGCCGACAGCGATACGCCGCCTGCTTTGGAGCAGTTGGCGGGAAAACGCGTAGCGGTAACCCGTGACAGCACGATCGCCGAACTGCTTTCCGAGCAGCACCCCCAGGTCATGGCGATCGAAACCGAAAGCCCGTATTTTTCCATGGCACTGCTCAGTAGTGGCGCTGTCGACGCCGCAATCACCACAATGATCGATGCCAATCACGCGCTGGCCAACAGTTCCGAGCTGATCATCCGCAGCACAGTCGGGACAGAGCCCGCCAGCTTCTCCATGGCCACCACCCTGCAGGCTCAACTGCTGGCATCGATCCTCGACAAGGCGCTGATGAGCATCTCGCCGGAAGAGCTGGGTGTGATCAATAACCGCTGGCGAGGCTACACCAACCACGACGACGTCTATTGGCGAAAATACCGGCAGTTGGCGATTCAAATCGTCATAGGCTTCTGCCTACTGCTGCTGCTGGCGCTGCTCTGGAATGCGCGACTGCGCCGCCAGATTAAACAACGCCAACAAGCCGAAAAGGCCCTCAATGATCAACTCGAATTCATGAGTGCGCTGCTCAATGGGACGCCGCATCCACTGTTCGTTCGTGACCGTGAAGGCCGTCTGCAATCGTGCAACGACAGTTATCTGGAGGCAGTGCAGGCTTGCGCCACAGACGTCATCGGCAAGCGCCTGGAAGATAGCCTGTGTAGTAATCATGAGCATACCCAGCAGATCCAAGCCGACTATCAGCATGTGATGCAAGCCGGCGTGCCATTGATCGTTGATCGGCAGATTTGCATCAACGATCGCGAGCTGACCATCTATCACTGGGTGCTCCCCTTCCGAGACTCGCTGGGTGAACTACAAGGCATCATCGGTGGCTGGATCGATATCAGTGATCGGCGCAAGCTGATCGAGGAACTGCGCCTGGCTAAAAAACAGGCCGAAGAAGCCAACCGCGCCAAGAGCACGTTTCTGGCCACCATCAGCCATGAAATCCGCACCCCTATGAACGCGGTGATCGGCATGCTTGAGTTGGCGGTCGAGCATGCCGAGCAAGGCCGCCTGGACAAACCGGCGATCGAAGTCGCCTATCAGTCGGCGAAGGACTTGCTGGGGCTGATTGGCGATATCCTCGACATCGTCAGGATCGAGTCGGGCCATTTGTCGCTGCTGCCCGAGCCGGTGAACCTTACCAATGTGATCGAGTCAGTGGCGCGGGTGTTCGAGGGCCAGGCGCGGCAAAAAGGCTTGGCATTGCAGTTGGTGATCGATTCAAGTGCTCGCTGCCACGTGTTGATCGACCCCTTGCGCTTCAAACAAGTGCTGTCCAACCTGGTGAGCAATGCCATCAAGTTCACTGAGCATGGTCAGGTGCGCATCAGCGTTGCCCTAACGCATCTGGATGCGATGAGCGGGCCCACACTGGATCTGGAAGTGCGCGACAGCGGCATCGGTATCGCCGATGACGAGGTGCAGCGGCTGTTCAATCCATTCGTCCAGGCCAACGCCCACAGCGAAGGCGCTCGCGCAGGTACCGGGCTGGGGCTGGCAATCAGCCGCAACCTGTGTGAAATGATGGGCGGCAGCCTGACGCTCAAGAGCCTACAGGATGTCGGCACACAGGTCCGCCTGCTGATGCCCCTGCAGCAGGTCGAGTCCGCGCTGCCAGTAGGCCCGGAGGAACCTAAGGTCGAGGTGCCTGATGCGCGCCTGAGGATTCTGGTCATTGACGACCATCCGGCGAACTTGCTGCTGATGGCGCAGCAATTGAACTTCCTGGGGCTTGGCCACACGACCGCAAGCGATGGCCGAGAAGGCCTTGACCGATGGCGTGAACAAGATTTCGACGTGTTGATCCTCGATTGCAATATGCCGCACTTGAGCGGCTACCAAGTCGCCCGGGCTATACGTGCCGAGGAGCAGGCGGGTGCGAGGTCGCGCTGCATCATCCTGGGCTATACCGCCAATGCCCAGCCTGAAGTGCGGCAAAAATGCCTGGATGCGGGCATGGATGACTGCCTGCTCAAACCCATCAGTCTGCGTACCTTGAGCCAACGCCTAGCCAGCGTTACGCCCGCACTTCGCACAACAGCACCGGCATCGCTGAACCGCCACTTCTGCTTGTCTGGGCTAGCCTCAGTGGTGGGTGATGATCCGCAGGACCGCAGGCGCCTACTGGCTATACTGCAGCAGAGTTTGCACGATGACTGTGCCGCACTCATGGCGCTCGATCCGCAGAAGCAAGCGCAAGCGATCGCCGAACAGGCACACAAGATCCTCAGCGCCGCGCGAATGCTGGAGGCAAGGAAGTTGATGGAGGCGTGTGAGCGGCTGGAGCAGTCGAATCTGTCTTTGCTGGAGCTCAAACTGCGCCGACAGGTGCTGGCACGACAAATGCGCCGCATAGAAAAAGCCCTGGCTGATCAGCTAGGCTGACCCACCAGGGCTTGGCAGAGCGGTGTGCTTGAAGCACCCGCTCAGGCGTGGATCAGGAAGCCGAGTTGATCGGCTTTTCCGGATACCAGGCATCCAGCAGCGGGCTGACTTCGATCTTGGTCAGCTCGTTACGGCCTTTGAGCCAGGCTTCCACAGCAGCGCGTTGCTCTTCGCTGACAGAGCCACGGTTAGCCAGGCAAACCAGGCCGAAATCATCACCGCCTACGTAGTCCAGGCCGTTGGCATCCATTGCTTCTGCAAGGAATGCGTCGAGGAAGGCATCGATGGCTTCGTCGGACAGGTCTTCCTTGAAAGCAAGGTTCAGCTCGAAGCCCAGCTCCTGGAATTCATCCACGCAGAGTTTCTTGCGCAGACGACGGGAACGGTTGGTAGCCATGAAACAATCCTCTTGAGTAATTACCGGCGGCACTTTACCAGTTTCCGCGGCCAAGCGGCGCATTTGTGTCGAACGGGGCCCATGTTCGGTGCGCTTGGGGCATAATGCGCACTATATTTCGATCTGGGGCCATCATCTTTTACAGCCCCGTTATCTTTCCCCTCGCCCGCAGGGTTCCAGTTCTTATGATCAAAGCGCTCCGCCCACTGTTTCTCGCCGGCCTCATGCTGCCCTTGGCCATGCCCAGCCAGGCTGCCGCCGTCAACACCACCCTGCCACCGAAGGTGCAGCAGGCTCTCAAGACCAACAAACTGCAAGATTCGGCCCTGTCGTTGGTGATGCTGCCTCTGGATGGCCCTGGCACAGCAACGGTGTTCAATGCCGATGTGTCGGTCAACCCGGCTTCGACCATGAAGCTGGTGACCACCTACGCAGCCCTTGAGCTGCTTGGCCCAACCTTCCAGTGGAAAACCGAGTTCTATACCGATGGCACCCTGAGCAACGGCGTGCTCAACGGCAACCTGTACCTCAAGGGCGGCGGTGATCCCAAGCTGAACATGGAAAAGCTGTGGCTGCTGATGCGCGACCTGCGTGCCAACGGCGTGCGCACGGTCACGGGTGATCTGGTGCTCGATCGCAGCCACTTCGTCCAGCCCAACCTGCCACACTTCGACGATGACGGCGGCGACATGAACAAGCCGTTCCTGGTCAAGCCGGACTCGTTGCTGGTCAACCTCAAAGCGTTGCGCTTCGTTGCCCGTAACGATGGCGGCAAAGTACTGGTGGCGGTCGAGCCCCCCATCGCTACGATCCGCATCGACAATCAGGTCAAGGCCGTAGCCTCCAAGCAATGCACCGGCGAGGTGCGCTACAACCCGCAGGTTCAGCCTGATGGGGTCAGTGTCGTGGTCAGTGGCCAGTTAGGTGAAGGCTGCAATTCGCAGACCTACCTGGCCCTGCTCGACCATCCGGCCTACGCCGCCGGGGCCGTGCGGGCAATCTGGAACGAGCTCGGTGGCAGCATTCAGGGTCGTGACCGCATCGAGAACGTGCCCAAGAGCGCACGCTTGCTGGCCCGGGCGTTCTCGCCGGACCTGGTGGAAGTGATTCGCGACATCAACAAATACAGCAACAACACCATGGCCCAGCAGCTGTTCCTCAGCCTGGGCGCACAATTCCGCACCGATGCTGACGGCGATGATGCGCGTGCTGCCCAGCGCGTGGTGCGTCAGTGGATGGCGAAAAAGGGCATTACCGCGCCGCACCTGGTGATGGAAAACGGCTCCGGCTTGTCTCGCGCTGAACGCGTTAGCACCCGCGAGATGGCGCAGTTGCTGCAAGCGGCCTGGAAGAGCCCCTACTCTGCCGAGTTCATCAGTTCCATGCCGCTGGTAGGCATGGATGGGACCATGCGCAAGCGGCTCAAACGCACCGCCTTGACCGGTGAGGGCCACATCAAGACCGGGACGCTCAATACAGTGCGGGCGATCGCCGGGTTTAGCCGAGACAGCAACGGGCATACCTGGGCCGTGGCGGCAATCTTGAATGATCCCAAGCCTTGGGGGGCATCACAGGTGCTGGATCAGGTGTTGCTCGAGCTTTACCGGCAACCTAAGTTGAACAATGGCACAGCCGCTTCAGGGCTGTGATCATGGCCGGGCTGTAGCCCTCGCCACACATTCGCTGCCAGGCAACGGGAAGCTCTTTGCGATCTGCCTGGTGGCGCATGATCCCCAGCTCCGCCCTGCGCGGACCTGGTTCACAGGCAACGCGCAACGCCTGCCTGGGAAGCAAAGCTGCAATCTACCAAGCAATCTGGCTGCAAACGCCACGTACCTGCGCAACTCGTCACTCCTCTCCCAATAAATCCGGCGCGATCTATGCTTACGGTAAAGGCAGTGTTCGCGGCCCAGACTCATCACAGGCAATTTCTTGACCTTTGAGTCAGAAAATTATTGACCAAGAGGTCAAGGGTTGCTTAGAGTCCGCCCGAACAACAATAAAACCATTGCGAGGCCTTCCCCGTGATCCAGTTTCTCGTCAACCAGGAGCTGCGTAATGAGCACGCCCTGGACCCGAACATGACGGTGCTGCAATACCTGCGTGAGCACCTAGGCAAACCCGGAACCAAGGAAGGCTGCGCCAGTGGCGACTGCGGCGCCTGCACCGTGGTCGTGGGCGAGCTCACCCAGGACGACCAAGGTCACGAGACCCTGCGCTACCGCAGCCTCAACTCGTGCCTGACCTTCGTCTCGTCGTTGCACGGCAAGCAACTGATCAGTGTCGAGGGCCTCAAGCATCAAGGCGAGCTGCACAGTGTGCAGCGGGCAATGGCTGACTGCCATGGTTCGCAATGCGGCTTCTGCACCCCGGGCTTTGTCATGTCGTTGTTCGCCCTGCAGAAAAACAGCCAAGGCCACGACCTGCACCAAGCCCAGGAGGCCCTCGCTGGCAACTTGTGCCGCTGCACCGGCTATCGGCCGATTCTCGCCGCTGCCGAGCAGAGCTGCGCCATGCCCTGCCGCGATCAGTTCGATGCCCAGCAGGCGCAAACCATCGCTCGCCTCAAAGCCATCGCGCCGAGCGAAACCGGCGAACTAAACAGCGGCGACAAACGCTGCCTGGTACCGCTTACCGTGGCCGACCTGGCCGACCTGTACAGCTCGCACCCAGAAGCCCGCCTGCTCGCAGGCGGCACCGACCTGGCGCTGGAAGTCACCCAGTTCCACCGCACCTTGCCGGTGATGATCTACGTCGGTGGCGTCGCCGAACTCAAGCGCATCGACAAGAGCGCCACGCACCTGGAAATCGGTGCGGCCACCCCTCTGACCGACTGCTATGGCGCGCTGAGCGAGGAATACCCGGATTTCGGCGCCCTGCTGCACCGCTTCGCCTCACTGCAGATCCGCAACCAGGGCACCCTGGGTGGCAACATCGGCAACGCTTCGCCGATTGGCGACTCACCGCCCCTACTGATCGCCCTGGATGCCCAGGTGGTACTGCGCCAGGGCCAACGCCAGCGCACCCTGGCCCTGGAAGACTACTTCATCGACTACCGCATCACCGCTCGCCAGGACAGCGAGTTCATCGAAAAGATCATCGTGCCGCGCGCCAGCAATGACTGGACCTTCCGCGCCTACAAGGTCTCCAAGCGTCTGGACGACGATATCTCGGCGGTGTGCGCAGCGTTCAACCTGAGCATCGACAATGGCCAGGTCAGCGGCGTGCGCATCGCCTTCGGCGGCATGGCGGCGATTCCCAAACGCGCCCGCGCCTGTGAAGCGGCGCTGCGTGGCAAGCCTTGGAACCAGGCCACTGTGGAGCGTGCCTGCCAAGCGCTGGCGGAAGACTTCAGCCCGCTCACGGATTTCCGCGCGAGCAAAGAGTACCGCCTACTCACCGCGCAGAACCTGCTGCGCAAGTACTTCATCGAACTGCAATCGCCGCACATCGAAACCCGGGTGACCGCCTATGTCTAACCATCACGCCGTCAAGAGCCAGGCCGAAATGGCCGAACTGTTCCGCCAGGACCTGACCACCGGGGTCGGCCGCAGCGTCAAGCACGACAGCGCCGACAAACATGTGTCCGGCGAGGCGATCTACATCGATGACCGCCTGGAATTCCCCAACCAGCTGCACGTCTATGCGCGCACCTCGGACCGCGCCCACGCGCGCATCCTGCGTATCGACACCACGCCCTGCTACGCCTTCGAAGGTGTGCGCATCGTCATCACCCACGAAGACATTCCGGGCCTGAAGGACATTGGTCCGGTCGTCGCCGGTGACCCACTGCTGGCGATCGACAAGGTCGAGTTCTTCGGCCAGCCCGTGCTCGCCGTCGCTGCCCGCGACCTGGAAACCGCACGCCAGGCGGCGATGGCGGCAATCGTCGAGTACGAGGACCTGGAGCCGGTGCTCGATGTGGTGCAAGCGCTGCGTAAAAAGCACTTCGTGCTCGACAGCCACACTCACCAGCGCGGTGACTCGGCAGCAGCACTGGCCAGCGCCCCGCACCGCTTGCAGGGCACGCTGCACATCGGCGGCCAGGAGCACTTCTACCTGGAAACGCAGATCTCCTCGGTGATGCCCACCGAAGATGGCGGCATGATCGTCTACTGCTCCACGCAAAACCCCACCGAAGTGCAGAAGCTGGTCGCCGAAGTACTCGACGTACCGATGAACAAGATCGTCCTCGACATGCGCCGGATGGGTGGCGGTTTCGGCGGCAAGGAAACCCAAGCTGCCAGCCCCGCCTGCCTGTGCGCGGTGATCGCCCGCCTGACCGGCCAGCCGACCAAGATGCGCCTGCCCCGCGTCGAAGACATGACCATGACCGGCAAGCGTCACCCGTTCTACGTCGAATATGACGTGGGCTTCGATGACGACGGCCGCCTGCATGGCATCCAGTTCGACCTGGCCGGCAACTGTGGCTACTCACCTGACCTGTCTGGCTCGATCGTCGACCGCGCCATGTTCCACTCCGACAACGCCTATTACCTGGGCGATGCCACCGTGCATGGCCATCGCTGCAAGACCAACACCGCCTCCAATACCGCCTACCGCGGCTTCGGGGGCCCGCAAGGGATGGTCGCCATCGAGCAGGTGATGGACCACATCGCCCGTCAGCTGGGCCGTGACCCGCTGGCGGTGCGCAAGGCCAACTACTACGGCAAGACCGAGCGCAACGTCACCCACTACTACCAGACCGTCGAGCACAACATGCTCGAGGAGATGACCGCAGAACTCGAGGCCAGCAGCGATTACGCCGAGCGCCGCGAGTCGATCCGTCGCTTCAACGAGCACAGCCCAATCCTGAAAAAGGGCCTGGCGCTAACGCCGGTGAAGTTCGGTATTTCCTTTACCGCCACCTTCCTCAACCAGGCCGGCGCGCTGATCCACATCTATACCGACGGCAGCATTCACCTCAACCACGGCGGCACCGAGATGGGCCAGGGTCTGAACACCAAGGTCGCGCAGGTGGTGGCGCAGGTATTCCAGGTCGATTTCGATCGCATCCAGATCACCGCAACCAACACCGACAAGGTGCCCAACACCTCGCCAACCGCCGCCTCCAGTGGCGCCGACCTGAACGGCAAGGCCGCTCAGAACGCCGCCGAAATCCTCAAGGCACGGTTGACTGAGTTTGCTGCACGGCACTGGAAGGTCACCGAGGAAGACGTCGAGTTTCGCAATGGCCATGTGCGCATTCGCGAACAGATCGTCAGTTTCGAGCAGTTGGTGCAGCAGGCGTACTTTGCCCAGGTATCGCTGTCGAGCACCGGCTTCTACCGCACCCCGAAGATCTACTACGACCGCTCTCAAGCGCGTGGTCGGCCGTTCTACTACTTCGCCTTCGGGGCGGCCTGCGTCGAAGTGATCGTCGATACGTTGACCGGCGAGTACAAGATGCTGCGTGCCGACATCCTGCACGACGTCGGTGACTCGCTGAACCCGGCCATCGACATCGGCCAGGTGGAAGGCGGCTTTATCCAGGGCATGGGCTGGTTGACCACCGAAGAGCTGGTGTGGAACGCCAAAGGCAAGCTGATGACCAACGGCCCGGCCAGCTACAAGATTCCCGCCGTCGCCGACATGCCGTTGGACCTGCGGGTGAAACTGGTGGAAAACCGCAAGAACCCGGAGGACACCGTGTTCCATTCCAAGGCCGTTGGCGAGCCGCCGTTCATGCTCGGCATCGCTGCCTGGTGCGCGATCAAGGATGCGGTGGCGAGCATTGCCGGCTACCAGGTGCAGCCGAACATCGACGCCCCAGCAACCCCCGAGCGGGTACTGTGGGGCTGCGAGCAGATGCGCCAGGCGCTGGCCGCAGCGCAACCTACAGAAGTTGAAGTGGAAACCGTAACGCATTAACGCCGCGGCTCCCTGTTGGAGCGGGCATGTCCGCTCCAACAGGGATCGAGAGAGGATCTGCATCATGCATCAATGGATCAACGCCCTCGCCGACCTTCAAGCCCGCGGCGAAGCCTGCGTCCTGGTGACCATCATCGAGGAGCGCGGCTCGACCCCGCGCAATGCCGGCTCGAAGATGGTCGTCAGCGCCAGCCAGATGTTCGACACCATCGGCGGCGGCCACCTGGAATACAAAGCCCTGCACATCGCCCGGCAGATGCTCGAGGAACAACGCAGCACCCCACACCTGGAGCGCTTCAGCCTCGGGGCCAGCCTCGGCCAATGCTGCGGCGGCGCCACGGTGCTGCTGTTCGAACCAATGGCCGCAGTACAAGCACAGATCGCCGTGTTCGGCGCGGGCCATGTCGGCCGCGCTCTGGTACCCTTGCTCGCCGCCCTGCCCTGCCGAGTGCGCTGGATCGATTCGCGCGAGCAGGAATTCCCCGAGCTGATCCCAGCCGGGGTGAGCAAGATCATCAGCGAGGAGCCGGTCGACGAAGTCGCCGAACTGCCAGCAGGCAGTTACTGCGTCGTCATGACCCACAACCACCAGCTCGACCTGGAGCTGACTGCGGCCATCCTCAAGCGCAACGATTTCACCTGGTTCGGCCTGATCGGCTCGAAGACCAAGCGCGTCAAGTTCGAGCACCGCCTGCGTGAACGCGGTTACGACGACGCCCTGCTGGCACGGATGCGTTGCCCGATGGGCCTGGCCGAGGTCAAGGGCAAGCTGCCGATCGAGATCGCCGTGTCCATCGCCGCGGAAATCATTGCCACCTACAACGCCTGCTTTGGCCAGCACGACGCTGGCGTGAACGCCGGCCCCATTGCCCAACTGCTGCCGCCCTCTCGGCGCAGCCAAGCCATTTGACGAGCGTGATATGACTGCAACCCGTAAAGCCTACCGATCGGCCATCCTGCACAGCATCGCGGACCCAGCCGAGGTCGGCCTGGAGGCCTCCCATGCCTATTACGAAGACGGCCTGCTGGTAGTCGACGACGGCCGCATCAGTGCCTTGGGGCACGCCAGCGAGCTGCTGCCGACGCTGGATGCCGACATCGAAGTGGTGCACTACCAGGATGCCCTGATCACCCCAGGCTTCATCGACACCCATATCCACTTCCCGCAGACCGGCATGATCGGCTCCTATGGCGAGCAACTGCTGGACTGGTTGAACACCTACACCTTCCCGTGCGAGAAGCAGTTCGCCGACAAGGCCCATGCCGACAACGTCGCGAAAATTTTCCTCCAGGAGCTGCTGCGCAATGGTACCACCACCGCCCTGGTGTTCGGCAGCGTGCACCCCGAGTCGGTCAACGCCCTGTTCGAAGAAGCCCAACGCCTCGACCTGCGCCTGATCGCCGGCAAGGTGATGATGGACCGCAACGCACCGGACTACCTCACCGACACCGCCGAATCTTCCTACAGCCAGAGCAAGGCACTGATCGAGCGCTGGCACGGCAAGGGCCGCCTGCACTACGCAGTCACCCCCCGCTTCGCCCCGACCAGCACCCCAGAGCAACTGGCCCTGGCCGGACAACTGCTCAAGGAGCATCCGGGCGTGTATATGCACACCCACCTGTCGGAGAATCTCAAGGAAATCGACTGGGTCAAGGCGCTGTTCCCTGAGCGCACAGGCTACCTGGACGTCTACGACCACTTCGAGCTGCTCGGCGAGCGCTCGGTGTTCGCCCACGGCGTGCACCTGTGCGATGAAGAATGCCAGCGCCTGTCCGAGACCGGTTCGGCAATCGCCTTCTGCCCGACTTCCAACCTGTTCCTGGGCAGTGGTCTGTTCAACCTGCCGCAAGCGGAGAAGTTCAAGGTCAACGTCGGCCTGGGTACCGACGTGGGCGCCGGCACCAGCTTCTCGCTGCTCAATACTCTCAACGAGGCGTACAAAGTCATGCAGTTGCAGGGCGCACGCCTGCACCCGTACAAGTCGCTGTACCTGGCCACTCTCGGCGGCGCCCGCGCGCTGCGCCTGGAGGATCGCATCGGCAGCCTGCAGCCTGGCAACGACGCCGACTTCGTGGTGCTCGACTACAAGGCCACGCCGTTGCTGGACTACCGCATTCAGCAGTCCAACAGCATCGAGGAGACCCTGTTCGTCCTCACCACCCTGGGCGACGACCGTACCGTGCGTGAAACCTTCGCGGCAGGACGCTGCGTGCACCAGCGCTAAGGTTCGCGCGCCAGCCCTCGGTACAACGCGCCGCCGATCGCAGCCCCGATCAGCGGCGCCAACCAGAACAGCCACAGCTGCTGCAACGCCCAGCCACCCACGAACAACGCCGGCCCGGTGCTACGCGCCGGGTTCACCGAAGTGTTGGTGACCGGGATGGAGATCAGGTGGATCAAGGTCAGGGCCAGGCCAATGGCAATTGGCGCAAAGCCTGCCGGCGCACGGGCATCGGTGGCGCCCATGATGATCACCAGAAACATCGCCGTCATCACCACCTCACTGGTGAATCCCGCCAGCAGCGAATAACCACCGGGGGAGTGCTCGGCATAGCCGTTCGAGGCAAGCCCCGACGACAACTCGAAGCCCGCCTTGCCACTGGCAATGAAGTAAATCACCGCAGCGGCCAGGCTTGCCCCGACCACCTGGGCGACGACGTAGGGCAACAGCTCTTTGGCAGGGAACCGGCCACCGACCACCAGCCCTAGCGAAACCGCAGGGTTGAGATGACAACCGGAGATATGACCGATGGCGAAGGCCATGGTCAGGACGGTCAGACCGAACGCGAACGCGACACCCAGAACACCGATGCCGATCGGAGAGCTGGCCGCCAGCACTGCGCTGCCACATCCCCCGAGGACCAACCAGAATGTGCCGAGCAGCTCGGCACCCATGCGCACACCCAGGGACATAGTCATGGACCTTTCCTCAAGTAGTTGGACGCAACGGTTGCGCAAGCCCAACTGCTTGATGAAGGTTTGCAGGAGTGAAATCTAGCAGAGCTTTGGCTAATGGCCAGTAACGACTGAGGCCGCTGTACGGCTCTTCGCGGGCAAGCCCGCTCCCACAGGCACAGCGCTGAATTCAGAACAGCGCTGTGCCTGTGGGAGCGGGCTTGCCCGCGAAGAGCCGTACAGCGGCCCCATTATCACCCAGGCAAACGATCAACCCTTGGCAGAAGCCTTGGGCTTTTTCTGCAGCAAGTGCGAGAACACTGCATGCAGGTCATCCGAGGCGCTTTCCTCGTCCAGGTTCAGCTTGCTGTCGATGTGGTCCATGTGATGCATCATCAGGCTCACCGCCTGCTGCGCATCGCGCGCTTCGATGGAGTCGATCAGTTGCATGTGCTCATCGTAGGAGCAATGCGAGCGGTTGCCGCTTTCGTACTGGGCGATGATCAGCGAGGTCTGCGATACCAGGCTGCGCTGGAAACTCACCAGCGGTGCATTACCGGCAGCCTCGGCCAGCTTGAGGTGGAATTCACCGGACAGGCGAATACCCGCGCCCCGGTCACCACGCGAGAAGCTGTCGCGCTCTTCGCGAACCATCTGGCGCAGTTCGTTGAGTTGCTCAAGCGTTGCATGCTGCACCGCCAGTTCAGTGATCGCGCGCTCGACCATACGCCGGGAGAAGAACACCTGGCGGGCTTCTTCAACCGTTGGGCTGGCGACAACCGCACCGCGATTGGGCCGCAGCAGCACCACGCTTTCATGGGCCAGGCGCGACAAGGCGCGGCGGATGATGGTGCGACTGACACCGAAGATCTCGCCCAGCGCTTCCTCGCTCAACTTGGTGCCCGGCGCCAGCCGCTGCTCGAGGATCGCCTCGAAAATATGCGCGTAGACGATGTCATCCTGGGTACCACTGCGGCCGGCCTTGCCATTGCGCACAGGTTTCTTGAGAGGTTGCAGCTGTTCGTTCATGGGCACTCGAGCACGGGAATCCGCCAGTCGGACCTTGACTGTAATACCTGTCAGAGGGTGGATGGCAAGCCCTGGTTGGAAAATAAAGGATAAAGGTATGGGTCTATTGTACACAGGCTGACCCGTTTCTGCAGGTGGCCTTTCGGCATATAGCCATCAGACGTCAGATTGTTCGTACAAAAGATAAAACATTATTTGCATTCTTTGTACACAAAAGGATAATCCAGCGAGCAACTTCTTGACCCTGAAGTCAACAAACGGTCGGACGTCTGCCAATCCCCCTCGCGGAGTCACCAAGTGCATAGCGCAGGTCACTGGCTCCGAACAACAAGAAAGACTTGAGGAGTACTCGCTGTGGAAAGCCGCAAATCCGAAGCCCCTACGCTGGATCTCGCCCCACCGCTCGAAACGAGTTGGCTGGAGCGGATTTTCAAACTCAAGCGACACGGCACCACGGTCAAGACTGAAATGATCGCCGGGGTGACCACCTTCATCACCATGGCCTACATCATCTTCGTCAACCCCAACATCATGGCTGACGCCGGCATCAACCACGGGGCAGCATTCGTCGCCACCTGCATCGCCGCCGCCCTTGGTTGCCTGTTGATGGGGCTGTACGCCAACTGGCCGGTTGGCCTGGCACCGGGCATGGGCCTGAATGCCTTCTTCACCTATACCGTGGTCGGAACCATGGGGTACACCTGGGAGGCAGCGCTGGGTGCGGTGTTCGTCTCTGGGGTACTGTTCATGTTCCTGACCTTGTCACGGGTACGTGAGTGGCTGCTCAACAGCATCCCAGTGAGCTTGCGTCATGCGATGGGTGCCGGCGTCGGATTGTTTCTCGGACTGATCGGCTTGAAGACTGCTGGCATCGTTGTCGATAGCCCTGCCACCCTGATCAAGTTGGGCTCGCTGCATGAGCCGGGGCCACTGCTGGCGGCGGTGTGCTTCCTGATGATTGCCGTGCTCAGCTACCACCGGGTGTTCGGCGCGATCCTGATCGCCATCATCACCGTTACCTTGGCGGGCTGGGGGCTGGGCCTGGTGCAGTATGGCGGGGTGTTCTCGCTGCCGCCGAGCCTGGCGCCGACCTGGATGGCCATGGATGTGGCGGGTGTGTTCAATGTCAGCATGATCAGCGTGGTCCTGGCGTTTCTGTTCGTGCATATGTTCGACACGGCCGGGACCTTGATGGGCGTTGCTCAGCGAGCCAACCTGGTAGCGGCGGATGGCAAGATCGAGAACTTGTCGCGGGCACTGAAGGCAGACAGTGCGTCGAGCGTCTTTGGTGCTGCGGTGGGTGTGCCGCCGGTGACCAGCTATGTGGAAAGCGCTGCGGGTGTAGCGGCGGGTGGGCGTACCGGGTTGACCGCCGTGGTGGTCGGGCTGCTGTTTGTCGCGGCGATGTTCTTTGCCCCGCTGGCGGGGATGATTCCGGCTTATGCCACCGCGGGGGCGCTGATCTACGTGGCGATGCTGATGATGGGGTGCATGGCGCACATTCACTGGGATGAGGCAACTGACAGCATTCCGGCGATTGTCACGGTGATCATGATGCCGTTGACGTTTTCGGTGGCCGATGGGATTGCCTTGGGGTTCATCAGTTATGTGGTGCTCAAGGCGGGGACTGGGAAGTACAAGGAGATCTCGGCTAGCCTTTGGGTGCTTTGTGCGATCTTTATTGCCAAGTTTGTGTTTCTTTAAGTTGGGCTTGGGCTTGGGCTTGGGCTTGGGCTTGGGCTTGGGCTTGGGCTTGGGCTTGGGCTTTTAGAGATTTGAGCTTATCCGTTTGATGTGGCGGCGCTACTGGCCCCTTCCGCCCTTACGGCGGCCTACTTTGGTC
>NZ_JBJDNG010000020.1:0-46489 GCF_044900155.1 Pseudomonas sp. NPDC088890
CTGGTGGCCTCGCTGGGTGAACAGGCGTTGAACTTGCGCCTGGCCGAACACGCCCAGGATGGCCGCACCCCCTCCCCCGGACGCGTCGCCGCCCCGATCGTGCGCCGCCTGGAGCAAGCCTATGTCGACAGTGTGCGGGGCGCGCAGAGCAATGCGTTCTACCGATTGCGGGTCGCCAGTGGGTTGTTGCTGCTTGAGGCGAGCCTGCTGTTGCTGCAGGGGCAGCGGGACAACAAGGACCGGCGGTTCTGGAGTGAAGTGGCAGCCGCGGGGTTGACCAGTGCGGCGGCGGGGATGGAGTTACTCGCGGTGGGGACCGAACAGGCGCTGGCCACTGTAGGTCAGGGCTCGGCAGCGGCACGGGGGGCGCAAGTCAGCCTGGGGCGCTTTCGCTTGTGGGGAGCGGGGATGGCGGCTGCGGGAGGGGTTGTTAGCATTTATTGGGATGTTGCTGATGCGAAGACTAACTTTGACCAAGGAAAAGCTCTAGGAGATCGCTCAACCAGGCTGGGAACAGCCTACTCCCTGAGAGCGCTGGCAACTGGAGCGCTTGTACTTGGTCAGGGCGGAGTTGCCTTTTCACAAGCAGGTATGTACTTCGAATGGTTAGCCCTACGTGGCAACAATAGCCGTGGCTCAATATTCTTTCGATTATCTTTATTATCCAATCGTCTTGCTGCAAATCGAGCGATGATGTTGCTGCTTAGTCGGCTCGGCTGGATTGGTGGAGCATTAGCACTTGGTGCAACCACTTACTTATTGATAATGGATGAGGACGCCTTGGAGCAGTGGTGCGAAAAATGTTGCTTTAGTCTAAATCCAACAGCGAAGCGCTATAGCTCTGATGCAGACGAAATGGTGGACTTCTTAAAATCCGTCACCGAGGTTTTGTAATGTACTTTTTTGAATGGGGGTCATGGGAAGCCGCCCTCGAGCAAGATGCGGACAAGAATGAAGATGCGCGAACTCGCAGGCTGCGCAAAAAAATCACACCTTATGAAAATGAACAAGCAGAAGAAGAAGCCGCTGCAAAGTTAAGCGTAAGTGAAACGCCAAAAAGCCGAGGCCCCGTTTACGCCTTCGACAACCGTATCCTAGAAATACGCAGCGGTATGTTTGAGGAAAAACGCGGATTGATTAGTATCTTATCAGCCACAGTCATATTTTTGATTATCAACGGCTTCATTGGCATGATCGCTGGCACTATCTGGACCATCGACTACTTCCATAGCACAGGGGGTATTGCAACGGGGTATTTATGGATGGCCACGTGGCTCACGATACTCACCCTACCCACAACTTGGTTTTACTTAAAATATGGCCTTCGCTTCACCCGACTGGAAATGTTCACCTCGCGCCACCTGTTGATTCGCTTCAACCGTACTACCCAACAGGTCTATCTTCATCGACCGCCTCACTGTGGCGGTATCGTGGTTCTGCCGTGGGAAGGAGTCGCTTCAAGCGGGTCCGCCAACAAGTACGCCATTGCTGACGGCGTGGGCGTGCCGCTGGCGCTCCACTGGTCAGCCCGGGTCACAGGCACTCTGCACCCCGAACTGGCCTGGGTCGGCAAATCAGCAAACCATCAAGGCGAAATCCGCGACGAGTGGGAGTTCATCCGCCGCTTCATGGACGAAGGCCCGGAAGGACTACCCCGCCCGCGCATCACCTCGCACTTCCCCTGGCCATGGCAAGCGTTCACCCCGCAGTTCGAAGGGGTCACGCACTATTTTCGCAACGCCTCGAAGCTGATCAAGGTCGGCCTGGTCCTGATCTCCCCCGCCTTCTTGATCATCGGCACCGGCCACTGGCTCAGCCTGCTGCTGTGCTGGAAACCGCGCTGGCCCAAGATCATTCGCCAGGCCGGCATGCCAGGCAAACCCGTTCCACCGTTGACTACACTTGCTGACTATCCACCCCACATTCAGCAGCGCCTACGAGAAAACGCTCACCTTTGGACGGCACACCCTGGGCAGCGCCCGGAGAAAAAGCCGCGAGCGCCCTCCAAACGCCGGAGCACCGACGCCAAGCCTGCTTCCAAGGCTAAGCCGTGATTGCCTGGCAAGATGTCCGTACGCTCAACGGTATAAGGGCTCAAGCCTTGGTATTTTGCATAATCGATATATCCACTACCCAAGTCCCCCGTCTCGGCTTTGATGATGGCCTCGATGCAAGAGCTTGAGATGCTGCGGGTGTCGCTTGAGTCGGCGCTGATTCAGGTGCAGATGCCGGCTGAGGCGCGGGCTGTGCATTGAAACTTTAGCGCGTTGTTGGCTGGTCTGGCCTATTCGCGGGCAAGCCCGCTCCTACAGGATTTGCGTGTAGGACAGATGTGTACATGGGTTGCATCTGCAGCCTGTCTTGTAGAGAATCGGCGCCCTTCTGCTCGAAAGGATGCGCGCAATGAAGTTCGAAAGGACTTTCCAATACATGGCCCAGCACGGGATCATCTTCACCGTCTCGCAAATCACCCTCACCGACAATGAGCGCGGCAATCTGCGCGAACTGCATTTTGGCGAGGCGAAAAGCGCCCATTATCAGGTCAACAGCAAGGTCGTAGAGATTTACGACAAGATGCAGGCCAACAACCGGCCATGCCTGATGATGGTCGGTATCTCCAAGCCGCTGACCCGGCAACAGGCCGATGCCCTCAACACCCGTCGCACCAGCATCGCCAATGCAGCCGGCTCGGCCGCTGGTGGCGCTGCCGGAGCCGCCGGTAGCTTGGCTGGCCCCGCTGCCGGTTTCGTCGCGGGGTTGGCGGCAAAGACGGGCGTGAGCTCGTACGTCAACGGCGCGCTAAGCACCCATCATGCTGGCGACGTTATCGTCAGCATCGAGGCGCAGGTCAATGGCGGCATTGGCCCTCAACGCACGACTGAATCCCTGCTCATCAGGGCCTGACGGGAGTTGCTCATGTCCGAAGTTACCCAGACAGTTATCGTCGTAGTACTGGCCTTTGTACTGCATTGGTGGGTGAAGCCGTACCCGCTGCGCAAGTGGCTCGGGGTGGCGCTGGTGATACTTGGCGCGGTCGGCTGCATTGCATTGAGCCAAACCCAGCTGCTGGGCTTTGACCTGGGCTTGATGGCGTCTTTTGCGGTGCCAATTGGCGTGGTGCTGTTCATGACCCGTCGGCACTATGCAGCGGACTGATCTTCACTGCAGAGATGCAAACTTGCCTGAGCAGGGACCCTGTGGGAGCGGGTTTACCCGCGAACGAGGGCGTAGCCCTCGCCGTAAGGGGATGGTGGCCATGCCCGCTTCTTCGCGGGTAAACCGCTGCCACTGAGGCTGAGGGAGACAGGTTGCAGCTTAAGGCGTGACCAATCGATACCCAACCCCAGGCTCGGTAATGATGAAGCGCGGCGCGGTTGGGTCATCGCCAAGCTTTTGCCGCACATGAGCGACGACGATGCGCAGGTAATGGCTGTCGTCGACATGGGTCGGGCCCCAGATGTCCTTGAGCAGTTGTTGCTGGGTAATCACGCGACCGGGGTGCCCGGCCAGCTGGGCCAGCAGCGCGTACTCTTTGCGAGTCAACGCCACTTCGACGCCATCGAGGGTCACTTTGCGAAAAGCAAAATCGACCAGCAGCGGGCCGAAGCTGGCCGTCGCCTGCCCTACTTCGGCTTGCGGGGCTTGGCGTAACAAGGCGCGAATGCGCGCGAGAAACTCCTGGATGCCAAACGGCTTGGTCACGTAGTCGTTGGCGCCGCCATCCAGCGCATCGACTTTCTGCACTTCGCTGGCGCGCACCGACAGCACCATCACCGGCACCGTGCTCCATTCGCGCAGCTCGCGCAGCACTTGCTGGCCGTCCATATCAGGCAGGCCGAGGTCGAGCACCACCAGGTCCGGTTTGGCCAGCGCGGCTTGAGCCAGGCCTTCGGCGCCGGTGGCGGCTTCGATCACTTTGTAGCCCTGGGACACCAGGCTGATGCGCAGGAACTTGCGAATCTGTGGCTCATCGTCGATGACCAACAGGGTGGCGGCTTGGCTCATGAGTCTTGGCTTTCGGTTTCAGGTTGGGTGGGCAGCGGCAAGCATAGAGTGATGCAGGTGCCCTGGCCATCGATGCCTTCGCTGACCAGGATGCTGCCGCCGTGGGCGCCGATCATGCCTTGGCAGATCGCCAGGCCCAGGCCGGTGCCTTGGCCACCGCGGTCGCCACGGGCAGCGGTGTAGAACATGTCGAAGATCTTCTCGCGCTCGGCCACCGGGATGCCTGGGCCTTGGTCGCTAACGGCAAAGCACAGTTGCTCGTCGCGCACCTGTACGTGCAGTTCGAGGCGGCCGTTGTTGGGCGAGAAGCGCGCGGCGTTTTCCAGGACGTTGACCAATGCCTGCTCGATCAACGCAGCGTGCACGAACAGCAGCGGCAACTCAGTGGGCACGTCGGTGCTCACCCGCAGTGGCGCCAGCACCACACGCAGGCGGTTGAGGGCGCTGCCGACGATGTCAGCCGGGGCGACCCAGTCGCGGGCCAGCTTGAGACCGCCATGGCCGAGGCGAGTCATGTCGAGCAGGTTCTGGATGTAGCGATCGAGACGCTCAGCTTCGTTGCGGGTGCCTTCGAGCAACTCGCGGCGGTCCTCGGGAGGGATCGCATCGCCCAGCGCCAGCAGGCTGTCGATGCTGCCGCGCATGGCGGTCAGTGGGGTGCGCAGGTCGTGCGAGACCGAGGCGAGCAAGGCGCTGCGCAGTTGTTCGGTTTCGCCGTGCAGACGCGCCGCTTCCAGTTGCTCGCCCAGGCGCGCGCGGGCCAGGGCCTGGGCCAGCGGTTGGGCCAGGGCCATCAGCAGACGGCGGCGCTGGGCGCTCAGGCTGTCGTCTGTGCGCGGGCGCACGCCAAGCAGGGCCAGCGGCTGGTCTTCGACCGACAGCGGCCACCACCACCAGCGGCCATGGGGCAAGGTGTCGCTGCCGTGGCCGGCGGCCTGGCCATGTTGCCAGGCCCAGTCGGCCGCGGCGCGCTCGTTATCGGTCAGCGCCGGCGGCTGGCCACTGGCGACCTGCAGCAGGCCTTCGCTACCGCGCTCCATCAGGCACACCTGCACGTCTTGCCAGCCATCGAGGTGCTGGTTGGCGGCGTTGAGCACGGCCTGACGATCGGTGGCCACGGTCAGGCGGCGCGACAGGTCGAGCAGTTGGTTGGTCTGCGCCTGAGTCTCGCGCAGGGCTTGCAGCTGGCGACGCTGGCGTGCGGCGAGGTTGCCGGTCAGTGCGGCCATGAGCAGGAAGAACACCAGGGTCAGCACGTCTTCTTCGCGCTGGATGCTGAAGGAGAAGTTGGGCGGGATGAACAGAAAATCATAGGTCAGGAACGACAGCGCGGCGCAGGCCAGTGCCGGGCCGAGGCTACTGCGCACCGCAACCAGCAAGACAGCGGCGAGGAACACCAGCGAGATATTCGGCAGCGCCAACACGCTGGACACCGCCCAGGCCAGACCCGCCGCCAGCGCGGTGGCGAGCAGCGCCAGCAGGTAATGGCGCCAGACCCAGACACGCTTGACCACCGCCCGCGCCGCTACCGGCTGCACATCGCGGTCGAGCACGTTGATCTCCAGGCCATGGCTTTCGCGCAGCAGGCGCGTCGCTACACCCGCGCCGAACAGACGTCGGCGCCAGCGGTCACGCGATTGGCCGACCAGCACCAGGCTGGCGCGGCGTTCGCTGGCGTGTTGGATCAACGTGCGTGCGACTTCGCCAGCGCGCAGCAACACCACCTCGCCGCCCAGCCGTTCGGCCAATTGCTGGGCCGCTTGCAAGCGTTGCCTGGCACTCTCGTCGCGCAGCTTGCCGTTATCGACATGGACCAGGCTCCACGGCAGGTGGCGGCGCTGGGCGACGCGGCTGGCGTGGCGCACCAGGCGCTCGGCCTGCTCGTCGCCGTCGACACCGACCAATAGCCGGCCGCGCAAGGCCGGGGCTTCCTGGCCGCGTTGGCGGTAGCCGTGAGCGAGGTCGGCATCGACCTGTGCGGCAGCGGTTTGCATGGCCAGCTCGCGCAGGGCGCTGAGGTTGGTTTGCGAGAAGAACGCGTCGATGGCGGCGCGGGCCTGCTCGGGTACGTAGACCTTGCCTTCGCGCAGGCGCTCGAGCAGCTCGCGCGGCGGCAGGTCGATCAGGACCAGTTCGAAAGCTTCTTGCAGGACCCAATCCGGCAAAGTTTCGCGCACTTGCACGCCGGTGATGTCGCGGACTTTGTCGTTGAGGCTTTCCAGGTGCTGGACGTTGACCGTGGTGTAGACGTCGATGCCGGCCGCCAGCAGTTCCTGGACGTCTTGCCAGCGTTTGGCGTGGCGGCTGTTGGGGGCGTTGGTGTGAGCCAGTTCATCGACCAGGACCAGTGGCGGTGCGGCCTTGAGCAGGCCGTCGAGGTCCATCTCTTCCAGGGTTACCCCGCGGTAGTCGCTGCGTAGCAAGGGTTGCTGGAGCAGACCGGCGAGCAGCGCTTCGGTTTCGCCGCGGCCGTGGGTTTCGACCACCCCGGCGACCACTTGCACGCCTTGGCGTTGCTGGGCGTGGGCGGCCTGGAGCATGGCGTAGGTCTTGCCTACGCCGGGGGCGGCGCCGAGAAATACCTTGAGCCTGCCGCGGCCTTCGCGGGGCAAGCCCGCCAACAGCGCGTCGGCGCGGGCGGAATCACTCATGTTGCATCCTTCACTTTTGCGGCGGTCAGTCGGGCTTGGGCCGCGTTGCGGCCCCCACAATCAATGTGGCCATTTTTCCAAGGCCTGATTCAAGGCCAGGACGTTGACCACTGGCGGGCCGATCAGTGGGTGGAGGGTGGCCTCTTCGAGCAGGGCTTGCAAGCGCTCTACCGGTACTTGCCGCGCCGCTGCCACCCGCGGGATCTGATAGGCCACCGCCGCTGGCGGCAGGTGCGGGTCCAGACCGCTGCCGGAGGTGGTCAGCAGGGCCAGCGGCACAGGGCCAAGATCTGCGCGGTGAAGCGCACTGGCATCGGCCGTTATCCGCTGCGCCAGCGCCGGATTACTCGGGCCTAGGTTACTCGCACCACTGGCCACAGTGGCATACGCTGCCGCCGAGGGCCGTGGGTGGAACCAGCCATCGCCCGTGGCCTGCTGGGCGATCAGGGCCGACCCACGCACCTGCCCTTGAGCGTCGCGCACCAGGCTGCCATTGGCCTGTACGGGAAAAGCGAGCTGGGCAAGGCCGGTCACCGCCAGGGGATAGAACGCACCGGTCACCAGGGTCATCAGCAGGGCCAGGCTCAAGGCCGGGCGTACATAAGCAGTCATGTTGGTCTCCTTCACACCAGGTGCAATGCGTTGAGCAGCAGGTCGATCAGCTTGATCCCGGCAAACGGCACGATGAGCCCGCCCACGCCGTAGATCAGCAGGTTGCGCCGCAGCAGGTGGGCGGCACTGGCGGCTTGCACGCGCACGCCGCGCAGGGCCAGCGGGATCAGCACGATGATGATCAGCGCGTTGAACACGATCGCCGAAAGGATCGCACTCTGCGGGCTGGCCAGTTGCATCAGGTTGAGCACGCCCAGTTGCGGGTAGATCGCGGCGAACAGCGCCGGAAGAATGGCGAAGTACTTGGCCACGTCGTTGGCGATCGAGAAGGTGGTCAGCGCGCCACGGGTGACCAGCAGTTCTTTACCCACCTGGACCACGTCGAGCAGCTTGGTCGGGTCGCTGTCCAGGTCAACCATGTTGGCCGCCTCGCGGGCCGCCTGGGTGCCGTCGTTCATGGCCATGCCGACGTCTGCCTGGGCCAGGGCCGGGGCATCGTTGGCACCGTCACCACACATGGCGACCAGGCGGCCGTCGTTCTGCTCCAGGCGGATGCGGGCGAGCTTCTTCTCTGGAGTGGCTTCGGCGAGCACGTCATCGACCCCAGCCTCGGCAGCAATGGCGGCGGCGGTCAGCGGGTTGTCGCCGGTGACCATCACGGTGCGGATGCCCAGCTTGCGCAATTGGGCGAAGCGTTCGCGAATGCCGGGCTTGACCACGTCCTTGAGGTGGATCACGCCGAGCAGGCGTTTGTCGACGCAAACCAGCAAGGGCGTACCGCCGCTCTGGGCGATGCGCTCGACCTCCTTGGCCAGCGACACGGGCATCTCCAGGCGTTGCATGCCGACGAAGGCCAACACGGCATCGACGGCGCCCTTGCGGTAGCGGTGTTGTTGCAGGTCGACGCCGGAGAGACGGGTCTCGGCGCTAAAGGCGATCGGGGTCAATTGCTCAGGCGAGGGCTCGATGAAGTCGTGCAGTTGGCGCAGGTACTCGACAATCGACTTGCCTTCGGCGGTATCGTCGGCCAGCGATGCGAGCAAGGCGCCCTCCCCCAGCTCTTTGGCGCTAATGCCGGGTGCCGCGTGCAGTGCGCTGCAACGACGGTTGCCGAAGGTGATGGTGCCGGTCTTGTCGAGCATCAGCGTGTGCACATCACCCGCGGCCTCGACGGCGCGACCGGAGCGAGCGATCACATTCAACCTCACCAGACGATCCATGCCGGCGATACCGATCGCCGACAGCAAGCCACCGATAGTGGTGGGGATGAGCGTGACCAACAGTGCGGCAAGGAAGATCAGCGGCAGGCTGCCCCCTACGAAATGGGTGAACGGCTGCAAGGTCACCACCACGATCAAGAAGATCAGGGTCAGGCCAATCAGCAGGATGTCCAGGGCAATTTCGTTGGGGGTTTTCTGCCGTTTGGCGCCTTCGACCAGGGCGATCATGCGGTCCAGGGTCGACTCGCCGGGGTTGCTGCTGATGCGGATCAGCAGCCAGTCGGACACCAGGCGGGTGTTGCCGGTGACGGCCGAGCGGTCGCCGCCGGACTCGCGGATCACCGGCGCTGACTCACCGGTAATGGCCGCTTCATTGACCGCAGCGATGCCTTCGATCACTTCGCCGTCACCGGGGATCAACTCACCGGCAATCACCTTGACCACGTCGCCCTTGCGCAGCTCGCTGGCGGCAACCTGCTCGAACTGGCCAGCGGCGTTGCGACGGGTGGCTTGCAACCCTTGGCTGCCGGCCTTGAGGCTGTCGGCTCGGGCCTTGCCACGGCCTTCGGCGAGGGCTTCGGCGAAGTTGGCGAACAGCACGGTGAACCACAGCCACAGGGCGATCTGCACCGCCACCGCGGTACTCACGCCGCTGTCCGGCGCGAAGCACAGCAGGGTGGTGAGGATGGCGGTCAGTTCGACCACCAGCATCACAGGCGAGCGTTTGAGCTGGCGTGGGTCGAGCTTGACCAACGCCTGGATCAGGGCCGGCCGCCACAACGCGGCGAGGCGGGTCTGGTCGGCGCTGACGCGCGGCGCTTTGACTTCAGCAATGGGCATGTTCATGGTTGATTCCTCAGAAACCCAGGCTCAGGTGTTCGGCAATGGGGCCCAGCGCCAGCGTTGGCAAGAAGGTCAGGCCGCCGACCAGCAGGATGGTGACCAGCAGCAGGCTGGTGAACAGTGGGCCGTGGG
Source organism: Pseudomonas sp. NPDC088890 (assembly GCF_044900155.1). Taxonomy (NCBI): domain Bacteria; kingdom Pseudomonadati; phylum Pseudomonadota; class Gammaproteobacteria; order Pseudomonadales; family Pseudomonadaceae; genus Pseudomonas; species Pseudomonas sp. NPDC088890. Next base: position 9,464 of record NZ_JBJDNG010000020.1, read on the forward strand.
TGGGGAAGCTGTTGTGCCCCAGCGGCGTGCTTTTCTTCGCCGCCAAGCTGCCGGCCAGGGCCAGCACCGGCAGGATGTAGCCGAAGCGGCCGATGAGCATGGCCAGGGCGATCATCACGTTGTGGTAGACCGTGTTGGCGCCGAAGCCGGCGAAGGCCGAGCCGTTGTTGGCGGCGCCGGAGGTGTAGGCATAGAGCAGCTGGCTAAAGCCGTGCGCGCCGGGATTGGTTACGGCAGCGGCCGGGCCTGGCAGGCTGGCGGCGATGGCGCCGAGCACCAGCACGCCAACGGGCATCACCAACAACGTCGCCACCAGCAACTGCACTTCGCGGGCCTGGAGCTTCTTGCCCAGGTATTCCGGAGTGCGTCCGATCATCAGCCCGGCCAGGAACACCGCGATCAAGACGAACAGCAGCATGCCGTACAGCCCAGCGCCGACGCCGCCGAAGATCACCTCGCCGACCATCATGTTGACCATCGCGACCATGCCGGTCAGCGGGTTGAGGCTGTCGTGCATGGCGTTGACCGAGCCGTTGGAAGCGGCGGTGGTGGTGACCGTCCATAGCACCGAACCGGTGGTACCGAAGCGGCTCTCCTTGCCCTCCATCGGCGCCGATTGCTGCACCTGAGGGTTCTCAAGCGCGGGGTTGGGCTGATATTCGGACCACAGCGCGGTGCTGCCACCGATCAGGAACAGCGCCAGCATGCAGGCAAGGATTGCCCGGCTCTGGCGCAGGTCCTTGACGTAGTGGCCGAAGGTGAACACCAGTGCGACCGGGATAAGGATGATCGAGGCCACCTCGAACAGGTTGCTCCAGGCCGTTGGGTTCTCGAACGGGTGCGCCGAGTTGACGCCGAAGAAGCCGCCGCCGTTGGTGCCCAGCTGCTTGATGGCGATCTGGCTGGCGGCAGGGCCCAGTGGAATGGTCTGCTCGCTGCCTTGCAGGGTCAGCGCGTGGGCATAGTCGGCGAACGTCTGCGGTACGCCCTGCCAGACCAGCAGCAGCGCCAGCACGATGCACAGCGGCAGCAGGCCGTAGAGGGTAGCGCGGGTCATGTCGACCCAGAAGTTACCGAGGGTGGTGGCCGAGCGCCGGGCGATGCCACGGCACAGGGCGACCAGCACGGCAAGACCGGTGGCGGCACTGACGAAGTTCTGCACGGTCAGGCCCAGCATCTGGCTCAGGTAACTGACCGAGGCTTCACCGCTGTAGGCCTGCCAGTTGGTGTTGGTGACGAAGCTCACCGCCGTGTTGAACGCCAGCGACCACTCTTGGCCCGGCAAGTGCTGCGGGTTCAGGGGCAGGTAACCCTGCAACAGCAGCACCGCGAACAGCAGGAGGAAGCCGGCCAGGTTGAATGCCAGCAGCGCCAAGGTGTACTGCTTCCAGTTCTGCTCCTGCTCGGGGCGCACCCCCGCCAGGCGATAGCAGCCCTGCTCCACTGGCGCGAGAACGGGTGACAGCCAGGTACGCTGGCCTTCCATGACTTTGTAGTAGAACCTTCCAAGCCACGGTGCTGGCAGCAGCACAATGGCGAAGAACGCCAGCAACAACGCGAAATCATAACTGTGCATGGCCGCTCCCTAGCTGCGATCGGCGCGCAACAGCGCCACCAGCAGGTAAACCGCCAACGCCACTGCCAACAGCAGTGACACCCCGTCGAGCATATGCATGAGCGATCTCCCCGAATTGCGGCGTTGGCCGCTTTGGGGAAATTGTCCGAGGGAGGGGCGTAAAGGGGCGAGATCGGGGGGTGGCTCAAGCCATAAAGAATGCGTAAAGACCAGCAGTTTGCTGTTGGCAGCTGCTGAGCCTGCGGGCTTGTCCCGCCCCAGTAATGCTGTTCACTTAAGGCCCTTGTCGCCTGCTTTGGGGCCGCGTTGCGGCCCTTCGCGGGCAAGCCCGCTCCCACAGATATAGCGCCGCTCGGACGGTCAGCGCCGTACCTGTGGGAGCGGGCTTGCCCGCGAAGGGCCGCAACGCGGCCCCAAAATCTTAAGTGAACAGCATTACGCTCCTACAGGGATTGTGCAGGCCGGATCAGCGCTGCGGGGTGTGCTGCCCGGCGCTACGGCTCCAGTCCAGCAGCAGGCTGTAGGCTACTGCGAGCAAGGTCGGCCCGATGAACAGGCCAATGAAGCCGAACGCGATCAAGCCGCCGAACACCCCAAGCAGCACGATCACCAACGGCAGGTTGCCGCCGCGGCTGATCAGGTAGGGCTTGAGCACGTTGTCCACACCGCTGATGACGAAGGTACCCCAGATACCGAGGAACACCGCCATCCCATACTCCCCCTGCCACACCAGCCAGGCCGTCGCGGGGATCCAGGCCAACGGTGGCCCCATGGGGATCAGGCTGAGCATGAAGGTGACCAGGCCAAGCACGATAGCGCCAGGGACCCCAGCGATCAGGAATCCGATCATCGCCAGCAGCCCTTGCGCAGCCGCGGTACCAATCACGCCGTTGACCACCCGCTGCACGGTGCCGGCCACCAGGTCGATGTAGTACTCGGCACGCTCGCCAATCAACCGCTGCAACAAGCGCAAGACGAACGCCGCCAGACGTGGCCCGTCACGGTAGAAGAAGAACACGAACACCAGGCTCAAGGTCAGCTCGAGCACGCCGCTGCCGATCTGTGCACTGCGCGCCAGTAGCCAGTTGCCCACCTGGCCCAGATACGGTTTGATCGATGCAATCAGCGCAGCGCCTTGCTGGTCGACAGAGTCCCACATCGCCACCAGCCGTTCACCGACAAAGGGAATACCCCCCAGCCAACTCGGTGCGTCGGGCAAGCCATCGACCTGGACATCGCGCACGAAGGCCGTGGCATCACGGATATGGTCGGCCAGGTTGAACCCCAGCCACACCAGCGGCAGCGCCACCAGCAAGATCCACATCGTGGTCAGCACGCTGGCGGCGAGGGTCTCGCGCCCGCCGAGCAGGCGCGTGAGCAGGCGCATCAATGGCCAGCTGGCGAACGCCAGGATAGCGCCCCACAGCAGCGCGGAAATAAACGGCGCCATCACCCACAAGCCGGCACCGAGCAGCGCCAGCAGGAGGATCTGGACCAGCAGGCGATCATTGTTGGCCATGGTGACTCACTTTCAGCGGATCAATTCCAGGTGCAAGCCTTCTGTCGGTGCCGTGCCCACTTCCAGGCGCGCGCTACGCACACCGGCCTTGGCCAGTTGTTCGCGCCAGGCTTCGGCTTGCTCGCCGCTCAAGCTCACGCGCAGGGTGCTGTCGAGGTTGAGGCTGCGGCTCAGCAGGGTCACCCAGGCATCCTTGGGCTCAGCAAGATCAGGGTAGTCGAGCTTGCCGGTGTCGCGCAGCTCGCGCATCACCGTAGCCGAGGTGGGCAGCAGTTCGCCCAGCGGTTGCTCGGCAACGAACTCTTCCACATGCAGGTAGGCGCGCTTGTTGCCAGCGGTGACGCTGTACAGCGCTACCAGGGTGTTGGCCTCTTCCGCCGAACGCCGCAGGAGGATGAACGCCTGCTGGTCGTCGCCGCCATTGAGCCGAGCGTTCTTGAACACTTCATTGGCCCACAGGCTGGCTTCACCGCAGTCACGCTTTTCACACCAGAACAACGGGTAGCCGCCGTCACGCTGCAGCGCTTCGCGGGCGCTGGTGAAGGCTTCGCGCGCGGTACGCTCGGTGGGCAACAGGTAAGTGACGGAATTGACCTGGCCACGGCTCTCGACCTTGCCATCAACGCGCAGGCGGCCACTGATCTTGCGCAATGCGCCCATCGGATAGACGCGCTCCTGCTCGACCGCAGGGCGCTCATCGACCACTTTGCCGTCCAACGGTACCGGCAGCGTGCCGGCCCACACTATCGGGCTGGCCAGGCCCAGGCAGGCGGCGATGACGATTCGAATGCTCATCGGCCACCCATGCCGCACGCAGCGCCGGTGATCGATGGATGGATGTCTGGCATGTACATGGTTGTCTCCCTGTTCAACCCGCCAAGCCTCGACACTTGTCCGGTGCAAGTCAAGGAAACCCGAAAAAGCGATTGATACAGTCTGCGACAAGGGTCGCGCCGTGCTCGTCATTCAGGTGCAGGTGATGGCCGCCTGGCAGTGAAACCTGTTCAAAGGGTAGCTGCTCCAGCAGCGCCGTGTGCCGGGCGAGCATGCCATCGGCGGCCACCACCAGGCAGGCCTCGCACTGTATGCGTTTGACGAAGGCCATGGCCTGGGTTTCGCTCAGCCGCACGGGTGACGGCAGGGTCAGGCGGCTGTCGCTGCGCCAGCTGTAGCCGCCGGGCACCGGCATCAGGCCGCGCTGGGCCAGCAGTTCGGCGGCTTCGCGACTGACTGCGACCATGCCTTTCATGCGCGCCTCGACGCCCTCTTCCAGGTTGGCGTACACCGACTTGCGCTTGCCATCCAGGCGCAACTGGGCCTGCAGCGCCATGCCTAGCCGTTCGGCAGCGTCTTGCTCGACGCCGGTCGGCGGAATGACGCCGTCGATCATCAGCAAATGGCTGACCCGATCAGGCAAGGCGCCGGCCAGTTGCACGGAAATGATCGCCCCCAATGAGTGCCCAAGCAGGCCGAAGCGCTCCCAGCCGAGCTGCTGGGCAACCCGCACTACGTCGTGGGCGTAATCGGCCAGCGCATAGCTGGCGCCGGCCGGGCGATGCTCCGAGTAGCCATGCCCGGCCAAGTCCAGCGCGACGATGCGCAGCCCTTTGAGACGAGGTGCCAGGCGGGCGAAGCTATTGGCATTGTCCAGCCAGCCATGCAGGGCGATCACCGGGATGCCGTCGGCGGGACCGAACAGGTGCGCGGCCAGTTCGATATGGCCCAGGTTCAGGCGGATTTCCTCGACCTGCGCGCTCATGCCTGGCTCCAGCGATCGAACAGGCCCTTGATCAGGCTGGCGGTGTCGTCGGGGCGCTCCAGCGGGAACATGTGCCCGCCCGGCACGCTGTGGTATTCGCCCTGGGGCATGCCGCGCACGGCCAAGGCATGGTGGCGGCGGATCACCCGACTGCGCTCGCCGCGGACCATCGCCAGCGGCACCTGTAGCTGGCGCGCCGGAGCTGGGCTGAGGTGGGGAATGCTGCGGTAGATGCTGATCTCGGTGGCCGGATCGAAGCGCAGGCGCAGGCCGTCTTGCGCAGCTTGCAGGCCGTGTTCCAGATAAGCTTCCAGGCAATCCGGGTCGAAGTGGCGGAACAAGGTCTTGCCGGCAAAGTAGCCACGGGCGCTGTCGCGATCACTGAACGACTCGCGCCGGCCCAAGGTGCGCCCAGCCGGGGTGATGCGGTCGATGAAGCCAAAGCGCTTGGCCGCGCGGATTACCCATTGATCGGCGCGGGTCAGCACGGGCGAGTCGAGCATTACCACGCCGCGGTAGTACTGCGGGCAACGCAGCGCCGCATGCAAGTGCAGCACGCCGCCCAGCGAGTGGCCGACGCCCCAGACCGGCGCGTCCTGCTGGGCCAGGTGATGGAGCAGCTCATTGACCAGGTTCAGCCAGTTGTCATCGACCGGAAAGCGCGGATCGTGCGCATGCTGCTCCAGGTGCTGGACCTGGTAGTCCGGCGCCAGTGCGGCGAACAGCTTGCCGTAGGTGGCCGAGGGGAAGCCATTGGCATGGGCGAAGAAGATCTGCTGCGACATGGCCGGCTGCTCTGCTGGGGGAATGATGGCCCATTGTCGGCAAGCGCGGCGATGGCGGCAACGTTTGGATAGGTCATCGCCAAGGGCGATCAGGTCATCGAAGTCAATCGAAACTGGCCATCGAGCGGCGCAGACAGGCGTGCATATACGCCAGCTGATACTCCAGCGCCTCACGCGCCAGGCCTTTATCGCGCTCACTGAGCTTGAGCCTGCGCAAGGCCAGGCAGCTGGTTTGCAGCAAGTGCGCCATGCGCATACTGGCCTGGCGCAGCTGTTCGAGTTCGTATTGGCCCTCGAACTTGCGCAGCAACAGGTTGAAGCTGGCATCTGCGCAGTCTTGCAACAAACGGTGCTCGGCAAAATCCGGGACGCCCCGCTCATTGAGTTTGTCCAGTGCCGCCTGCGGCTTTACCGACTGCACCAACTCCAGACGCCGACTGCTCATACAATCCTCCCTGGCCCACTGCTCGCTTGATGTGCCGGCAACGCTAGCAACGCGCCCAACGCCAAAGCAACTGACAAAACTACCAGTTGCCAGGGATCAGCCTGGGTGGCTAAGGGCGCGCAGGGTCATCAGGCCCGCCAGCGGCCAATCGCCTTCCAGCTCAGCGAGGCTGGCGGTGCTCATTGGCGCAGCTTGTTGCCCATGGCCATGCTCGAGCATGCCGACCAGCGCCCCAACCAAAGGCTGGTGGCTGACCAACAAGACATGCTCCAGGCCCAACCGCTCGATCTCACCGATAACCTTTTGCACATCGCTTTCCGGAGTCAACCAGGGCACGGTGCGCACCGGCTCGGTGAAGCCCAGGGTGTCATGCACCAGTGCTGCGGTCTGCTGGGCGCGCACATAGGGGCTGGCGATGATCGCCTGCAGCGGCTGGCCGAGCAGCCGCGCAGCGCTGTGCAACACTTGCTCGCGGCCATGGGCAGTGAGGCGTCGCTCGGCATCGGTATTGGCGCGCGGCTCGGCCTCACCATGGCGCAGCACCCACAGCTTCACAGCTTGGGCTCCTCGTCACGCACCGGATGGGGCGCTGGGGCAACGGCATGCGGCGCCTCGCCTTCCGGGGTACGCGGGGTTGGCCAGTCGGCGAACGGCCATGGCTTGCTATCGGTATGGAAAGTGCCGAAGCGACCGATCTGCGCCAGGTACTGGCTGAGGCTGTCGCCAAAGTTCATCAGGCTGGCGCTGGGCGCGCCATAGATCAGCCGGTAGATCAGCTGGACCAGGACCAGGCCGCCGAGCAGCAGCTCGGCCAGCTGCCAGACCACCAGGAACACCAGCATCCACAGCACCCGCAGGATGATCGACTCGCGCTGGGCGCGCTCGGGGGTATCGTTCATGTATTGCTCCTTGCTCTGGTCAGAGCCGCTGACGGCTCAGTTGAAACCACTGGTGGAAATGAAGTCGACGTCGGTTTTCGGTTCGGCGCGCATCAGGTGTTCAATGACCTGGTTGAGCGTTCGCCCCTCGAACAGGATCGCGTGCAGGCCGGCCACCAGCGGCATGTACACCTGCGCCTCGTGGGCCTTGGCCTTGAGTACCTTGAGGGTGTTGACCCCTTCGGCCACTTCGCCCAAGCGGCTGACGGCCTGTTCCAGCGACAGTCCTTGGCCCAAGGCATGGCCGACCTGGTAGTTGCGGCTTTTGGGCGAAGAGCAGGTGACGATCAGGTCGCCGACCCCGGCCAGGCCAAGGAAGGTCATCGGGTTGGCGCCCAGGCTCACGGCAAAGCGGGTCATCTCGGCCAGGGCACGGGTAATCAGCATGCTCTTGGTGTTCTCGCCCATGCCCAGCGCCACAGCCATGCCGGCGATGATCGCGTAGACGTTCTTCAGCGCACCGCCCAGCTCGACGCCGAAGCGGTCGGCGCTGGCGTAGACACGGAAGGTGCGGCCATGCAGCACCTCTTGTACGCGCTGGCACAGCGCTTCGTCTTCACTGGCGACCACGGTGGCGGTCAGCGCGTGCTCGGCGATCTCGCGGGCCAGGTTCGGCCCGGACAGCACGCCAATGCGCGCCTGCGGGGCAATCTCTTCGAGGATCTGGCTCATCAGCTTGAAGCTCTGCGCCTCGATGCCTTTGGTCAGGCTGACCAGGCATTTGCCTCGCAGCAGCTCGGCATGCGGCGCCAGCACGCTGCGCAGCGCGCTGGATGGCAGGGCGACGAAGATCAGCTCGGCGGCTTGCAGGGTAGCCAGCAGGTCGTTGACTGGCTCGACGCCGTCCTGCAGGCGAATGCCTTTGAGGTAGCGCGGGTTCTCGCGATTGACGCGCATGGCCTGGGCCTGGTCTGGATCGCGCATCCATTGGCGTACCGGGTTGCCGTTTTCCGCCAGCAGGTTCGCCACGGCGGTGCCGAAGCTGCCGCCTCCCAGCACCGCAACAGGTTGCTGTTCAGTCATATCCAATCCGTTAAAGCCATAAGTTAAGTGGCAACCGCTGCATTATACGGCCCGTGTGCGTCAGAACCAGTGGCAGACGCGTGCGAGCTGCGAAGTCGCAGGCAGCCTGCACGCGTGAACAAGCCAACACAGTACTCAGCCTTGACCTGAGCCGCTGGAAAAACCCGCAAGGTCAGTTAACATGCCTGTTTCAACACTGATACAAGGCCGTACCGTGTTTCCTGGCCCGCCACCGGTTCCTCGCCTGCTATTGCTGACTGCCCTGCTCGGCGGCCCTGCTGTGGCCGACGATCTGTTCATCGACAACCAGGACCTGCCGCAAGTTCTGACCGCCACCCGCCTGAAACAATCCCCTGCCGCAGTGCCGGGCAGCATGACCGTGCTCGACAGCGACCTGATCCGCGCCAGCGGCGCCCGGGATATTCCCGAGCTCCTGCGCCTGGTGCCAGGGATGATGATCGGCTATGGCGCCGGCAACCAGCCGACGGTCAACTACCACGGCAGTAACGTCAGCGAAGCCCGCCGCATGCAGGTGTTGATCGATGGCCGCTCGGTGTACCGCGCAGGCCTGGCCACGGTGGACTGGAGCGATATCCCGGTAGCCCTCGAGGATATCGAGCGGATCGAGGTGTTTCGCGGCCCCAACACCGTCAGCTACGGCGCCAACGCGCTGATGGCGGTGGTCAACATCCTCACCCGCAACCCCGCCGACAGCCACGGTACGCGTCTGAAAATGACCCGCGGTGAAGATGGCATCAATGACTTCTATGCCAGCCAAGGGCTTGGCTGGGACGGTGGCGACCTGCGCCTGTCGCTGTCTGGCCAGCAAGATGACGGCTTCGATCAGGACCAGTACGGCCGTGACTACCGCGACAGCCGCCGGCTGAACCGGATCAACCTCAATGTCAGTCAAATGCTCGCGCCCAACCAGACCTTGGAGTGGCAGTTGGCGGCCAAGGAAGGCAGCAACCAACGGCCTTACACCTACAAACCGGTGTTCCCCTTCGTCACCCGCGCCGGCGACAGCGCTGATGTCAACGCCAAGGACTACGCGGGTTCGCTGCGCTGGAGCATCGATATCAACCCCGAACACAGCCTGTACGTGCAGGGTTCGGCGCAGCACTTCGACCGCCAGCAGGTGTGGCGGGCCTGTGATGCGGCGCTCTCGTTCAGCCAGGAACTGACTCGTCTGTGGCAGCTGGACTCGAACTATGCCGAGCAGGTGGCACGCAACATCACCAATCCCCCGGGCAACAGCAACCCCGCCTTGCAGGCGTTGCGTGACCAGGTGAAACAGCAGTGGGACAGCCAGGGTGGCAGCCAGGTGGTGTGTGGCGATGTCGACCAGAGCACCCGTGAAACCCGCTATGACCTGGAGATCCAGGACACCCTGAGCCTGACCGACAACCTGCGCCTGCTCAGTGGTGCCAATTTCCGCTATGACAAAGCCGACTCGCAGACCTACTTCAATGGCACCCTGGACGATCAGACCTGGCGCCTGTTCGGCCAACTGGAGTGGCGCGCGGACGAACACTGGATCCTGCAAGGCGGGGCGATGTTCGAAGACAGTCGCCTGTCCGGCAGCTCGCTGACGCCGCGGGTCGCGGTCAATTACCTGATCACCCCGCGTCATGGCTTGCGGGCCGTCTACTCTGAGGCGGTGCGCTCGCCAGACATGTTCGAGAACAACGTCAACTGGAGCTACACGGTCAACAACCTGACGCCCTATCAACCCTGGATGGGCAATGGTGAGTACTTCGTCAAGACCCGCGGCCCGGGCGATCTGGACCAGGAGCGGATGCGCTCGCGCGAGCTGGGTTACAACGGTAACTTCAGCGATATCGACCTGAGCATGGATGTGAAGCTGTTCTACGACGAGATCACCGGAATGATCAGTGAACCGCTGCGCAACAACCAGTACATTGCCAGCAACGCTAACAAGGCCAGTTTTCGCGGCACCGAAGCGCAGGTCGACTGGCGCCCGAGCCGGCGCGATCGTCTGCGACTGAGCTACGCCTACGTCGACGCCTGGGCCAGCAACCGCAACGACAGCCAGAACAGCGCACGCAACAGCGGCTCGGCTGGCTGGATGCGTGACTGGGGCGCGGGTTGGTCCAGCGCGCTGTTCTACTATGGCGATGCCAACCTCAACGACTATCGCTTCGAGCGCATCGACCTGCGCGTGGCCAAGCGCCTGCGCATTCAGGGCACCACCCTGGAGCTTGCCGCACTCTGGCAGCAGCGCCTGGACGACGAGCCGATCACCCTGCCCCAGAACCGTTATGACAGCCGTCACCGCCTGAGCGTCAGCGCGGAGCTGGAATTCTGATGCTGCGTCTGCTGCGCCTGCTGCTGCTCTGCCTATGGCCACTGGGGACGCTGTCAGCCAGCGAAATCCTGTTGGTCGGGGGTGACGATCAGCCTGGCATCCGCAGCTTCGTCGAGGCCATGCAAAGCCGTCGCAGCCATGACCAGGTGCGCTTTCAGAGCGTGGCCGAGCTGCCCCGCCCCAGCCAGCTGAAAAGCGATATTCGCCTGATCCTGCTCGACAGCGCCGCGCTGGAATGGCGCCTGGGCGAAACCGCCGGGCCGCCGGCTTTGGCCATGCGGGTCAGCCGGGTGCAAGTTGAACAGCGCCTGGGAAAGTCGCGTCCGGCCTATTTGTGCCTGCTCTGGAGTGACCCGCCGCTGGCCCGGCAACTGCGCCTGACACGCTTGCTGCTGCCCCAGGCCCGCCGAATTGGCGTGCTGTACGGTGAGCAAAGCCGCTTTCTACTCGACGAACTGCGCCAGGCCGCCCAGCCCCTGGGCCTGGAGATAGTCGCCCAGGACTGGCCCGACCTGCGTGACAGCCGCCCGCTGCAGCACCTGTTGGGCAATAGCGACGTGCTGCTGGGGATCGATGACCCCGACCTGTACAACTCCAAGACCGCCAAGAACGTCCTGCTCAGCAGCTATGGCCGCCAGCTGGCACTGATCGGCCCCAACGTCGGCTTCGTCCGCGCTGGCGCCCTGGCCAGCACCTACAGCGACCAGGACGACTGGCTGGCGGTGCTCGACCGGCTGCTCGACCAGTCCCCGGCGCGCTGGCCGCGTAGCCTGTATCCCTCGCACTTTGGCGTCAGTGGCAACCAACAGGTCGCCCGCGCCCTGGGCCTGGAGCCGATTGATCCGAAGGCCGCCGCCCTGGCCCTGGCCGAAGGAGAACCCACCCCATGAGAAAGCGCCTGAGCTGGGACATCCATACCCGCACGCAAATCATCAGCCTTGGCCCGGCCTTGTTGCTCACGCTGTTGCTGATCAGCTTCTTTACCTTCGTGCGTATCCAGGACTTGCGCCAGGAGCTCAACCACACCGGCCAGCTAATCGCCAACCAGCTGGCGCCGGCCTCGGAGTACGGGGTGATCTCCGGCAATAACGAGGTGCTGGAAAGCCTGATGCGCGCGACCTTGAGCATTCCGCACGTGCGTTTTCTGGAAGTGCAGGACAGCCGCAACCATATCCTGGTGTACGTCGAGCAAGCCGATGAAAGCGCCAACCGCGCGCAGCGCGTGGAAGTGTTCCAGGCGCCGATCCGCCTCCAGCAGATCCGCCTGGACAACGACTTCCTGCAGCAAGGCAAGACGCCGATGCCGCGCATTGGCGATGACTACCTGGGCCGGGTAATCGTCGGCATGTCGGACGACGCCTTCAGCCAGCGCCAGCAGGAAATCGTCATCAAGGCCGGGATCCTGGCCCTGTTCGCCCTGTTGTTCACCTTCCTCCTCGCGCGCCGCTTGGCCATGAGCCTGGCCAAGCCCATCAGCGACATGGGCCACGCGGTCAAGGCGATCCAGCAGGGCGAGTTCAATGCCCCGGTGCCGGTGGTCGACGACAGCGAGCTGGGCCATCTGGCGCGTCATATCAACAACCTGGCCAGTGCCTTGGAGCAGGCCAGCCAAGAACAGAAGCAGGCAATCGCGCAGTTGATCCAGGCCCGCGAAGAGGCCGAACAGGCCAACCGCGCCAAGTCGGACTTCCTGGCCATGATGAGCCATGAACTGCGCACGCCGATGAACGGTGTGTTGGGCATGCTGCAATTGCTCGAAACCACCCAGCTGACCCACGAGCAGGCTGACTACACGGCAGTGGCCAGCGAATCGACCGGGCACCTGCTCAAGGTGATCAATGACATCCTCGACTTCTCGCGGATCGAGCGCACCAGCCTTGAGCTGGAGCATATCGATTTCAACCTGGGCGAGCTGATCAGCAGCAGCGTGCAGTCGTTCCAGCACAGCGCCCAGCAGCGCGGCCTGGACCTGCAGTTGAAACTGCCGACAGGCCTGGACCGCCTGGAAGTTGTCGGCGATCCGACACGCATCCGCCAGATTCTCCTGAACCTTATCGGCAACGCCTTGAAGTTCACCGAGCGCGGCCAGGTCGAAGTCGAGCCGCGCTGGCAGGTGCTCGACCGCCAGTTGATCTGGTTCAGCTGCGCGGTACGCGACACCGGCATCGGTATCGACAGCGACCGCCTGGAAATGATGTTCGTCGCCTTCCAGCAGGCCGACAGTTCGATCTCCCGACGCTACGGCGGTACTGGCCTGGGCCTGGCAATTGCGCGCACCCTGGCCGAACGCATGGGCGGCCAGTTGCGCGCCGAGAGCCGCGAGGGCTTGGGCTCGACCTTTACTCTGGAAATGCCCCTGGCCCTGGCCAGCAAGCCCGCCGCCCTGCTCCCAGGCCGCGCGGCGCAGGGCCAGCCAGGCGAGGCTGGCGGGCGGATCCTGCTGGTCGAGGACAACCCGGTCAACCAAAGCGTGATCGAGGCGATGCTGCGCAGCCTCGGCTTTGAGGTCAGCGTGGCGCTGGACGGCGCGCAGGCGGTAGAGCAGGTCGACCAGCAGCGCTTCGCTGCGGTACTGATGGATTGCCGCCTGCCGCTGATGGACGGCTATGAAGCGACCCGGCGCATTCGTCAGCTACGCCAAGGCGCCGGGCTACCGATCATCGCCTTGACCGCCAGTGCCTTGCAGGGCGATCGCGAGCGTTGCCTGGCGGCTGGCATGGACGATTACCTGAGCAAACCCTTCAAACGCACGGAACTGCAGCGGATCCTGCAGCGTTGGTTACCCGGACAGACAGCCGCGACTGGCGATAAATGCTAAAGTGCGGCAGTCTTAGACTAGACAGGACCGCCGCTGGGCCTGAAAATACTGGTTTCAGTGAACACCTGTACTTCATTTGCCAGGTGCGCTGTGACTTTCACCACAACGCAATAGTCTACCTGTAGGCTGCCGCCTTGAGCTCATAGTGCTCTGGGATGGCCGGGAAGATTCATCCCCTGCCGCATGGGGATTATTGAGGAGCTCGCATGACCAAACAAAACGCCTTTACTCGGGAAGACCTGCTGCGCTGCAGTCGCGGTGAGCTGTTCGGCCCAGGTAACGCGCAACTGCCCGCCCCGAACATGTTGATGGTCGATCGCATCACGCATATCAGCGAGGAAGGCGGAAAGTTCGGCAAAGGTGAATTGGTCGCCGAGCTGGATATCACCCCAGACCTGTGGTTCTTCGCCTGCCACTTCGAGGGTGATCCGGTGATGCCGGGCTGCCTGGGCCTCGATGCCATGTGGCAGTTGGTCGGTTTCTTCCTCGGCTGGCAGGGTCTGCCGGGCCGCGGTCGCGCCCTGGGTTCGGGCGAAGTGAAATTCTTCGGTCAGGTGCTGCCTACCGCCAAGAAAGTCACCTACAACATTCATATCAAGCGCGTCCTGAAGGGCAAGCTGAACATGGCCATCGCCGATGGCTCGGTCAGCGTCGACGGCCGCGAGATCTACACCGCCGAAGCCCTGCGGGTCGGCGTGTTCACCTCCACTGACAATTTCTAAGGGTTATTCGCATGCGCCGCGTCGTTATCACTGGTCTGGGCATCGTATCGTGCCTGGGCAATGACAAAGAGACCGTCACCGAAAACCTGCGCAAGAGCCGTCCGGGCATTCGCTACAACCCGGAATATAAGGAAATGGGGCTGCGTAGCCAGGTTTCCGGTTCCATCGACCTCAACCTCGAAGAACTGATCGACCGCAAGGTGTTCCGCTTCGTCGGCCACGCGGCTGCCTACGCCTACCTGGCGATGCAGGACGCGATCAAGGACTCGGGCCTGACCGAAGAGCAGGTTTCCAACCCACGCACCGGCCTGGTAGCAGGCTCCGGCGGCGCATCGACCCTGAACCAGATGGAAGCGCTGGATACCCTGCGCGAGAAGGGCGTCAAGCGCGTCGGTCCATACCGTGTCACCCGGACCATGGGCAGCACTGTATCGGCGTGCCTGGCAACGCCGTTCAAGATCAAGGGCATCAACTACTCGATCTCCTCGGCTTGCGCCACCAGCGCCCACTGCATCGGTACCGCACTGGAGCAGATCCAGTGGGGCAAGCAGGACATCGTCTTCGCCGGCGGCGGTGAAGAAGAGCACTGGAGTCAATCGTTCCTGTTCGACGCCATGGGCGCGCTTTCCACCAAGCGCAACGACACCCCTGAGCTGGCCTCGCGCGCCTACGACGCTGACCGTGACGGTTTCGTTATCGCCGGCGGCGGCGGCATGGTGGTGGTCGAAGAGCTGGAACACGCCCTGGCCCGTGGCGCCAAGATCTACGCCGAAATCGTCGGCTACGGCGCAACTTCCGATGGTTACGACATGGTCGCCCCGAGCGGTGAAGGCGCCATCCGCTGCATGCAGCAGGCACTGTCCACCGTCGACACACCGATCGACTACCTGAACACCCACGGCACCTCGACTCCGGTTGGTGACGTCGCGGAAATGAAAGGTGTGCGTGAAGTATTCGGCGACAAAGCGCCGAAGATCAGCTCGACCAAGAGCCTGTCCGGTCACTCGCTGGGCGCCGCTGGCGTGCACGAGGCGATCTACTGCCTGCTGATGATGGAAAACAACTTCATCGCCGGCTCCGCCAACATCGATGAGCTGGACCCAGAGGTCGCTGACCTGCCGATCCAGCGCGAAACCATCGAGAACGCCAAGATCGATACGGTCATGAGCAACAGCTTCGGCTTCGGTGGCACCAATGCCACCCTGGTACTGAAGCGTTGGGAAGGCAAGTAAGACCTTAGCGCTCAAGCGAAAACGCCCCGACTGGTTCGGGGCGTTTTTGTTTGTGGCGGTGTTGGGCTGTGCCGACGCTATCGCGGGGCAAGCCCGCTCCCACGTGAAGTACGCGCATGGCGTAGATGTACGCGCATGGCGTGGAAGTACGCGCATTGAGTGGAAGTACGCGCATGGCGTGGATCTACTCGCATTACGTGGCTGTACGCGCATGGCGTGGATCTAGGCGCATTGCGTGGATGTACGCGCATTACGTGGGAGCGGGCTTGCCCCGCGATAGGGCCGGTACAGCCAGCTCAATGCCCCTTGGGCAACACCGCCAGAAAATTCTCCCTCGCCACCTTCTGCGCGACCTGCTCTGGCAATGCATCCAGGAACGGATCAAAGCCATGCAACTGCTCGCCCAAG
This sequence comes from Pseudomonas sp. NPDC088890, assembly GCF_044900155.1. Lineage (NCBI taxonomy): Bacteria > Pseudomonadati > Pseudomonadota > Gammaproteobacteria > Pseudomonadales > Pseudomonadaceae > Pseudomonas > Pseudomonas sp. NPDC088890. The sequence goes on from NZ_JBJDNG010000020.1 coordinate 25,018, forward strand.
CTACCAAACCGCCCCACCACATCCGAGCCGAGCATGAACCGATCAGGATAGCGCTCGACCAACGCCAACCAAGCCTGGCGCGGCCTGCCCTGCTCATCAAGCAAGTACGGCTCAAGCACGCTCCACGACAGATCAATGTACAAGTTGGGGTAATCCTTGAGCATTCGGGTCAGCACTGGCAAGAGAAAGTCCATCTGCGTCTGGTGCCGATGAATCTCCATGCTGGTGCCGGCATGCGCCCAGATGAAGCGGGTGTGCGGATGGTTGCGCAGCGGCTCCTCGATCTCGGCCAGGTACAGCGGGTTGCGCTCGCGCTTGGAGGTGATGTTGGAGTGAATCAGTACGGGTAGATCGCGCTCGGCCGCCAGGTGATAGATGCGCGTCATCGCCTCGTTGTTAGCCCTGGGCGTGTCGCCGCTGGTCAGGGCAGTAAGGTCATCGTGGCGGGTGAACACCTCGCCAATGCCTTGCCACAGCCCCGGATACAGCTCAAGCATGCGCTCGATATGGCTGACAGCATTCTTGTCCACCGGATTGAAGCCGGTCAGAAACGGATGAAAGCGTTTGCGCTGCTGCGGCGTTAACTTTTCAAGAGCAGCCGCCACATAGATATCAGTGGCGCTGTACCAATATGCATCGGCGTCGTCACCCGCGTAATAGCGTGGGCGCTTGGGTTCGTCTTCATGCCATTTCTTGGCCACCGAAACCCCGGAAATCATCGACTGGTCGATCCCTGCCTGGTCCATCGCCTTGAGCAAGGCCGGCATGCCTTCGGTTTCCTGGAAGAAGTCGACGTAGTGCAGGTGGGCATCGCTGTAGCGGTACTCGCGGGCCTGGGCCAGCTGGCACAGCAGGCCCGAAACCAGCACGGCAGCCAGTGTTCTGGCGATCATGGCAGCATCCTTATCCTGATTCGAACAGAGTAGACCCGCGCGCGCTCGCCGCGGTTCAGCAATCGACCACAACCCGTTATGCTGGTGGGCACTTACCGCGCCGCCTGGAGCCGAACATGAGCAGCCCGTTGATCATCCGTCCGCGCGCCGAATCGGTCGAGGGCCAGCCGATCCTGCGCCCACTGCCTTCGGCGCAGTGCCGCAGCGTCGGCCCGTTCGTATTCTTCGACCATATGCTGGAGACCGATTATGCGCCTGGCAGCGGCATGGATATCCGCCAGCATCCGCATATTGGCCTGTCGACCCTGACCTACTTGTTCGAGGGCGAAATCCTGCACAAGGACAGCCTGGGCTCGGATCAGCGGGTACTGCCTGGCGATGTCAGCTGGATGACGGCCGGGCGCGGCGTCGCCCATGTCGAGCGCACTCCCGCGGAGGGTTTTGCCAAGGGCTCGCGCCTGCATGGGCTGCAGGTATGGCTGGCCTCGCCACGTGAACATGAGCAGGGCCTGGCGAGCTACAGTCATCACCCGGCGGCGAGCCTGCCGGTCAGTGAAACGCTGGGCGTGCGCATCTGCTTGATTGCCGGCAACGGCTTTTGCCTGGAATCTCCGGTGCCAGTGCTCTCCCCTACCCTGTACGCCCATGTGCGCATGCAACCTGCGACAACCCTGCTGGTGCCGAATGAACATGCCCAGCGGGCGCTGTACCTGCTCGATGGCGAGTTGCAGCTCAATGGGCAGGAGGTCGAGCCGTGCAGCCTGCTGGTGTTGCCGGAGGGTGAAGAGGTGACGCTGTATGCCGAGGGCGAATGCCAGTTGGTGCTGATCGGTGGCGCGCCGCTGGATGGTCCGCGGCGGATGAACTGGAATTTTGTCGCGAGTGATCCGGCACTGATCGAACAGGCCCGAGTGCGCTGGGCTGCTGGGGATTGGCCGGTGGTGCCTGGGGAAATCGAGCGGATCGAATTACCGCGCTAGTTGGGGCCGCTGCGCGGCCCTTCGCGGGCAAGCCCGCTCCCACAGGGATAGCGGCGCTGCGCCGGTCAGGGGTGAGCTAAGTTAGATCCGCAAAGAGCTTTATTAAAAGCGTTGGGGCTGTTTTCCACTCCTTGCGGCGGTTCGGCGGCCCGGCAAGCCCGCACCAAACAGGGCGTCTGGTCTAGCTCACCACTGACCCCCACAGCGCCGCAATCCCTGTGGGAGCGGGCTTGCCCGCGAAGGGCCGCTGTGCGGCCCCGGCACACTCAACCTCTGAACACTTCTGTCAGCAGGTTGTGCATCGCCTTGAACGCCCGCTCTGAAGTCTTGCGGTCGTACTGCATCTTGCCCGGCACATTGGCATTCGGATCAGTGAACGAATGCACCGCCCCGCCATAGCTGAGCAATTGCCAATCGACCTTGGCGGCATTCATTTCTTCCTCGAACGCCGGCAACTGCTCACGCGGCACCAAGGGGTCCGAGGCACCATGCAGCACCAGTACCGAGCCTTTGATGCGCTTGGCGTCCTCTGGGTTCGGCGTATCCAGGGTGCCGTGGAACGACACGGCAGCCTTGAGATCCGCCCCGGTACGCGCCAACTCCAGCGCACAGCAACCGCCAAAGCAGAACCCGAAGGTTGCCACCTTACCCGGCTCCAGCAGCGCCTTGGACTGCCCCAGCAGTTGATCCAACGCCTCTTTCATGCGCTTGCGCAGCTCGGCGCGATCATTCTTCAGCGGCATCATCGCGTTGCCTGCCTCATCGGCATTGGCCGGGCGCACCGACTGGCCATACAGGTCAGCGATCAATACCACATAACCTTTCTCGGCAACTTCCTTGGCAATACGCTCGGCACCTTCACCGATGCCCATCCAGTTCGGCGCCATCACCAGACCTGGTCGCCCCAGCGCACCGGGCTCATACACCAAGCGGCTCTCATAGGTCTTGCCGGACAGGTGATAGACCAGCGATTCGACGATTACCTTGCTCATCAAACTCCTCCTTGCACCATGAAAAAAGCCCGCCGAAGCGGGCTTTCCTAGCAACTAACTCAAGCAGACAGCTCGACCAGCAGCTTGTTCAAGCGACGAACGTAGGCCGCTGGGTCCTTCAGGCTGTCGCCAGCCGCCAGCGCGGCCTGATCGAACAGGATGTGCGAAAGTTCGGCGAAGCGGTCTTCGCTCTGCTCGTTGTCGAGCTTGTCGATCAGCGGATGAGCCGGGTTGAATTCGAAGATCGGCTTGGAGTCCGGCACCTTCTGCCCACTGGCTTCGAGGATCTGGCGCATCTGCAGACCCAGGTCCTGCTCGCCAATGGCGAGGATCGCCGGCGAATCGGTCAGGCGGTGCGAGACACGCACCTCGGCGACGCTGTCACCCAGGGCCGTCTTCAGACGCTCGACCAAGCCTTCCTTGTTTTTAGCGACTTCCTCCTGGGCCTTCTTGTCTTCTTCCGAATCCAGCTGGCCCAGGTCCAGGTCACCGCGAGCGACGTCGACGAAGCTCTTGCCGTCGAAATCGCTCAGGTAGCTCATCAGCCACTCATCGATACGGTCGGTCAGCAGCAGCACTTCGATGCCTTTCTTGCGGAAGACTTCCAGGTGCGGGCTGTTCTTGACCTGCGCGTAGGTTTCGCCGGTGAGGTAGTAGATCTTGTCCTGACCTTCCTTGGCACGCGCCAGGTAGTCAGCCAGCGACACGCTTTGCTCGCCGCTGTCGTCATGGGTCGAAGCGAAACGCAGCAGACCGGCGATCTTCTCTTTGTTGGCGAAGTCTTCAGCCGGGCCTTCTTTGAGCACCTGGCCAAAGTTCTTCCAGAAGCCCTTGTACTGCTCAGGCTCGTTCTTGGCCAGTTTCTCCAGCATGTCCAGCACGCGCTTGGTCAGGGCCGTTTTCATCGAGTCGATGATCGGGTCCTTCTGCAGGATTTCACGCGAGACGTTCAGCGACAGGTCGTTGGAGTCGACCACACCCTTGATGAAGCGCAGGTACAGCGGCAGGAACGACTCGGCCTGGTCCATGATGAATACGCGCTGTACGTACAGCTTCAGGCCGCGTGGCGCTTCGCGCTGGTACAGGTCGAACGGCGCGCGGGCCGGGACGTACAGCAGCGAGTTGTATTCAAGCTTGCCTTCGACCTTATTGTGGCTCCAGGCCAGCGGGTTCTCGAAGTCATGGCCGATGTGCTTGTAGAACTCCTGGTACTCCTCGTCCTTGACCTCGGTCCGCGGACGGGTCCACAGGGCGCTGGCGCGGTTGACGGTTTCCCACTCTTGCGTAGGTTGCTCTTCGCCTTCAGCGGCTGCGGCTTGCTCTTTGGGCAGCTCGATCGGCAAGGCAATGTGGTCGGAGTACTTCTTGACCACGTTGCGCAGACGCCAGCCATCGGCGAACTCTTCCTCACCCTTTTTCAGGTGCAGGACGATACGGGTGCCACGCTGTGGCTTGTCGATGGTGGCGACTTCGAACTCCCCCTCGCCCTTGGACGACCAGTGCACGCCCTCGGCAGCTGGCAGACCGGCGCGGCGGCTGTAGACGTCGACTTTGTCGGCGACGATGAACGCCGAATAGAAGCCCACGCCGAATTGGCCGATCAGGTGCGAATCTTTCTTCTGGTCGCCACTGAGGTTCTTCATGAAGTCGGCGGTGCCAGACTTGGCGATGGTGCCCAGGTGGGCGATGACGTCTTCACGGCTCATGCCGATACCGTTGTCCTCAAGGGTCACGGTGTTGGCGTCTTTATCGAAGCTGACGCGGATCTTCAGGTCGGCGTCGCCTTCGAGCAGCTCAGGCTTGGCCAAGGCCTCGAAACGCAGCTTGTCAGCGGCGTCGGAGGCGTTGGAAATCAGCTCGCGCAGGAAGATTTCCTTGTTCGAGTACAGCGAGTGGATCATGAGGTGCAGCAGTTGCTTTACCTCGGTCTGGAAGCCCAGGGTTTCTTTTTGTGTCTCCACACTCATGGTCTTCAAAACTCCGATCTGATGGCAGTTGTCGCCCGGCGGCCCGATTGGCCAGCTTTTACGGCGGGATGACAAGCAGATGGGGGCTGGCCTGACTATTTCAAGGGCTTTTCTGGTTCGATCTTGAAATGCGCACGGGCGGTGGCGATCGGCGTGTCCCGATCCGCCTGCCAGGCGGTGATGGCGACGTTGGTCACCCGCCTGCCCTGGCGCCACAGCTGGCAGTGGGCAAAGGTGTCGCGCAGGTGGCCGGCGCGCAGGTAATCGATGGAAAAATCGATGATCTTGGGAATGCTCACGCTTTCGCTGTAGATCAGCAGGTACAGCGCGGCGCTGAGCTCCATGAAGCCTGCGATCACCCCGCCATGAATCGCCGGCAACAGCGGATTGCCAACGTTGTCCGGGTTGGCCGGCAGGCGGAACAGCAGCTCGTCGCCGCGACGTTCGCACTCGATGCCAATCAGGCCTGCATAAGGGATCAATGCCAGCAGCGGCCGGTAGTCGCCCGCCGCGTGCGCTTCGTTAAGGCGCTGGCGAACATCGCGGGGGATCATACGCCCTGCTCCTTGTTCAAGCTGTTTCCAAAGCGGATGCCCCCTTTGACCTCCTGGCCCAGGCGCATGAAGGTGCCGACCACCTGGCAGATGGGTTGCTCGGGGTCATCCTGATAGGCCGTGCCGCGGGTGAAGATCACATCACGGGTCACCCGATAGCAGTATGCGTGACCGTGGATAGCCTTGCCGGGCTCGGCCGGGTGCATGTAATCGATGCGCAAATCCAGGGTCGGGCACACCTCGAACTGCTCCAGCGCGCAGAGCGTGGCCATGCCGCAGGTGGTGTCCATCAGCGTGGTCAGCGCACCGCCATGCACGGCGCCGGACTGGGGGTTGCCGACAATCATTGGCGACCAGGGCATTACCAGGGTCATGCCACTGGCGTCAGCGTGATGCACGCGCATCTGCAAAACCTGACAATGTTTCAATGCTGAGAGAAAGCGCTCAGCCATGGCTATCAAGGGCGTGTCGCTCATCGGGCGATTTCCTTGTACTGATTGGTCAGCGGCACAAAATCAGTGAAAAGTCTATGTAGAACGGGGCGTTATATATCTGTAATCTTCGCGGAACTTATTCCGCTTACTTGAGCTCGAAGGAACAAGTAAGTTATTCCACCAAGGAGAGACACCCCCATGCGTAAACCTTTTGCTTTTGCTCTGATGCTGGCCGCTGCCATGGGTCTGGCCGCTTGCGACAAGGCAAGTGAAGACAAAGCCCAGGACGCACAGCAACACGCTGAGCAAGCCCAGGAAAAAGCGGGCGAAGCTCAGGATAAAATGAACGAGGCTGCCAAGGAAAACGCCGAAGCCGCCAAAGATCAGGCCGAAGCGCAGCAAAAAGCTGCTGAAGAAGCCGCTGAAGAAACCGCACCTGCTACCCCGGCTCCAACCGAGCCAGCTAAGCAGTAATCGGTTTAAACAAAAAAACCCGACATTGTCGGGTTTTTTTGTGCCTGAAGTTTAAGGGTTAATCGTTTCAGTCGATGCGATGGAACTTTCTTTAGCCGCGTCGATCGGTGCACTTTCGGTGGGTGTGAACACCATCACATCCAACACATCCGAATGGAACTCGCGGCGATAAAGAATCAGCACTACGCCGATTGTAGTGGCCATGAATATCCAGGGGCTAATGAACCAGGTGAGCATGGCCATGCCGAAGTAATAAGAGCGCAAGCCCAAGTTGAACTGGTTGGCCGCCAGCGACAACACCCGCGCCGCGCGCGAGGCAAACGCCTTGCGCTCCAGTTCATTGACCAGGCGTTCGCCGATCATCGGCGCCGAACCGACCAGCACGGCGGCAAAGTTGTATTGGCGCATGCACCAGCTGAAGGTGAAGAAGGCATAGACGAACACCGCCGCCAGGCTCAACAGCTTGATCTCCGAGACGCCCTGCGACGCCTCCTGCACTAAGGGCAGGTCGGCCAGCAGCGACAAGGCCCGATCCGAGGCGCCAAGCACGGTGAGGATACCGGCCAGGATGATCAGGGTACTGGAGGCGAAGAACGAGGCGTTGCGCTCCAGGTTACCGATTACGCTGGCATCGGCGATGCGGTTGTCGCGCAGGAGCATGCGGCGCATCCAGTCCTCGCGGTACAAGTGCAGGACGCTGGCCAGGCAAGCGGTGTCGCGGCCCTTCCAGATGGCGTAGCGGGTGTAGCCACCCCAGCACAGGGCGAACCAGCAGACCGCCAACAGATTGCTCAAATTGCTTTGGATGAAGCTCATGCAGGGTTCTCGACCGTTCAGGTGCAAAGAAGGATGTTGACCGGTTTTCGACGTTTGGATTCGGTAAAAGGCACGTACTTGAGAGAATAATCTGCTTTGCTCGTGCGGGCCTTATCGCGGGGCAAGCCCGCTCCCACGCACGACGTCTGCGCAGATGCCTGAGTGGGGACCGACCAGAAAAAAACCCCGCATCCTGACGGATACGGGGTTTTTGGTCTCAACCATTTGCAGGTGCCCTTCGGCTTGTGGCCGGCGCCTGCCTCCTGGTCTCAATCCATCAGGCCATGGCCTCGCGCGGCTTGCCGAGCATGCGGTCGCAGACCACGGCCCCAGCCAGGGTGATGACCGAAGGCACCAGCCAGGCCATGCCTTCATTGCTGAACGGCAGGTGAGCCATGAAGTCTGGCAGCACGTGAGCCAGGCTGCTGCCCTTGATCGCATCGACTACGCCAAATACCAGCGAGACCAACATCACCGGCGCCAGAATGCGCGTCGGCGAGTTCCACAGGTCTTTGACGAAGCTCAAGCCCACCACCACGATGCATGGCGGGTAGATGGCGGTCAGCACCGGAATCGAGAACATGATCAGCTTGGTCAGGCCCAGGTTGGAGATCAGCAGCGAGAAGCCTGCCAGGATCACCACCAAGGCGCGATACGACAGCGGCAGGATCTGGCTGAAGTACTCGGCGCAGGCGCAGGTCAGGCCTACCGCAGTTACCAGGCAGGCCAGCGCGATCAACACCGCCAGGAAGCCACTGCCCAGCGATCCGAAGGTGTGCTGCACATAGGCATGCAATACCGCTGCGCCGTTAGTGGCATCCGCCGCAATGTCGTGGCTACCGGCACCCAGGCGGAACAGGCTGATGTACACCAGGGCCAGGCCGACACCGGCAATCAGGCCGGCAATGATGGCATAGCGGGTAATCAGCTGCGGCGACTCGACACCGCGCGAGCGGATGGCATTGACGATGACGATACCGAACACCAGGGCGCCCAGGGTATCCATGGTCAGGTAGCCATCGGAGAAGCCCTTGGAGAAGGCTGCGGCAGCATAGGCCGGTTGCGCTTCGCCAATGGTCCCCGCTGGCAGCGCGAAGGCAGCGATGCCCAGCACAGCCAGGGCAATGATCTTCAGCGGCGCCAAGAAGCGGCCAACGGTATCGAGCAGCTTGCCCGGATACATCGACACCGCCAGCACCACCAGGAAGTACACCAGGCTGTAGATGAACAAGGCCAACGGGCTTTCACCGGTCAGCGGCGCCACGCCTACCTCGAACGACACCGTAGCGGTACGCGGGGTGGCGAACAGCGGACCTACCGACAGGTAGCAGACAGCTGCCAGCAGGCCGCCGAAGAACTTGCCGATCGGGCTGCTCAACGCATCCATGCCGCCACCGACCTTGGCCAGGGCAACCACGGTGATGACCGGCAGGCCGACTGCGGTGACCAAAAAGCCTAGGGCTGCCATCCACACGTGCGGACCGGACTGCAGGCCGACGATAGGCGGGAAGATGATATTGCCGGCGCCTACGAAAAGCGCAAACGTCATAAAGCCAAGTGCCAGGATATCCTGGCCTTTTAACACTTTCATTTAGGGTCGTACCACACTGCTGAAATCGGGATTCGAGAGGGATTTCCCTATGGGTGAGGGAAATGCTGCCCGGCTTGATAGGCCAGACCCGTTTAGCGTGTCGTTCCCTTTTGGGGCACGGGCACAGAGTGAGCGCGTAGGTTAAACGTTTTGCCTGGAAAACGCACTGTAACAGTGCTGCTTGTCCGATGTGCGTATGTGTTTGTCGTCTGCGCGACCGAGGACGCGGGCTATTATCGCAGGACTGGGAACGGCGTAAGCTTAAAATTCTATTGAAGCGATCGATTTTCTGTGGGCTGATCCGGCCTCTTCGCGGGCAAGCCCGCTCCCACAGGGACTTCATGTGCGCTGTGGGAGCGGGCTTGCCCGCCAAGAGACCGGATCAGCCCACAGCAATCTTGCCCCCAGAAACGACAAAGGCCACCCGAAGGTGGCCTCTGTGCGCGTGGGGGGTACTACGTGTTACTTACTTCTTGGCTTCCCAGCCAGTCAGCTCGGCCAGGGCCTTGCCGATGTCTGCCAGGGAACGCACGGTTTTCACGCCAGCGTCTTGCAGGGCAGCGAACTTCTCGTCTGCAGTACCCTTGCCGCCGGAGATGATCGCGCCAGCGTGGCCCATGCGCTTACCAGCAGGTGCGGTAACACCAGCGATGTAAGACACGACAGGCTTGGTGACGTTGGCCTTGATGTAGGCAGCCGCTTCTTCTTCAGCCGAACCGCCGATCTCACCGATCATGACGATCGCTTCGGTCTTCGGGTCTTCCTGGAACAGCTTCAGGATGTCGATGAAGTTGGAGCCTGGGATCGGGTCACCGCCGATGCCGACGCAGGTCGACTGGCCGAAGCCGGCGTCGGTGGTCTGCTTGACGGCTTCATAGGTCAGGGTGCCGGAACGCGAAACGATACCGACCTTGCCTGGCAAGTGGATGTGACCTGGCATGATGCCGATCTTGCACTCGCCCGGAGTGATAACGCCTGGGCAGTTAGGGCCGATCAGGGTAACACCCAGCTCGTCGCACTTGACCTTGGCATCGAGCATGTCCAGGGTAGGAATGCCTTCGGTGATGCAGACGATCAGCTTGATGCCGCCGAAGGCCGCTTCCAGGATCGAGTCTTTGCAGAAAGGCGCCGGAACGTAGATCACCGACGCGTCAGCGCCGGTAGCTTCTACAGCTTCTTTCACAGTGTTGAACACTGGCAGGCCCAGGTGAGTGGTGCCGCCTTTGCCTGGGGTCACGCCGCCAACCATCTTGGTGCCGTAGGCGATGGCTTGTTCGGAGTGGAAAGTACCCTGCGAGCCGGTGAAGCCCTGGCAGATGACTTTGGTGTCTTTATTGATCAGGACGCTCATTACTTGCCCTCCGCAGCTTTGACAACTTGTTGAGCAGCGTCGGTCAGGCTGGTTGCAGCAATGATGTTCAAACCGCTTTCTGCCAGTACTTTAGCGCCGAGTTCGGCATTGTTGCCTTCCAGACGGACGACAACCGGTACTTTGACGCCGACTTCTTTCACAGCGCCGATGATGCCTTCGGCAATCATGTCGCAGCGAACGATGCCGCCGAAGATGTTGACCAGTACGGCCGCGACATTGCTGTCGGACAGGATGATCTTGAAGGCTTCGGTCACGCGCTCTTTGGTAGCACCACCACCTACGTCGAGGAAGTTGGCTGGCTTGCCGCCGTGCAGGTTGACGATGTCCATGGTACCCATGGCCAGGCCGGCACCGTTGACCATGCAGCCAATGTTGCCTTCCAGGGCTACGTAGTTCAGTTCGAACTTGGCAGCGTGGGCTTCACGGGCGTCGTCTTGCGACGGGTCGTGGAAGGTTTTCAGCTTAGGCTGACGGTACATGGCGTTGGCGTCGATGTTGATCTTGGCATCGAGGCAGTGCAGATCGCCATCGGCCTTGATCACCAGCGGGTTCACTTCCAGCAGGGCCAGATCGTGATCCTTGAACAGCTTGGCCAGACCTACGAAGATCTTGGCGAACTGAGTGACTTGCTTGCCTTCCAGGCCCAGCTGGAAAGCCAGCTCGCGACCCTGGAACGGCTGAGCGCCGACCAGCGGATCGATGGTGGCCTTGAGGATCTTCTCAGGAGTGTCATGAGCGACTTTCTCGATGTCCACGCCACCTTCGGTGGAAGCCATGAACACTATACGACGGCTCGAACGGTCGACTACAGCGCCCAGGTACAGCTCTTTGGCGATGTCAGTGCAGGATTCGACCAGGATCTTGGAGACTGGTTGACCGTTGGCATCGGTCTGGTAAGTGACCAGATTCTTGCCCAACCATTGCGCAGCGAACGCCTTGGCGTCTTCTTTGCTGCGAACCAGCTTGACGCCGCCCGCTTTACCGCGACCGCCAGCGTGAACCTGAGCTTTTACAACCCACTCGGAACCGCCGATCTTTTCGCAGGCTTCTGCTGCAGCTTCAGGGGTGTCGACTGCGAAACCCTTGGAAACTGGCAGGCCGTATTCAGCGAACAGCTGCTTACCCTGATACTCGTGAAGATTCATGCTTTTTACCGTCTTCGTTAGGTACTGCGCTTCGGCGCTGCGCCAGTTACGGCGCCGCACCACCTGTGACCTTTAACCATTGGGTGGTCCCAAAGGCCCGGTCCGGCGGACGTTCCGCGGTGAGTCATGCACGCAAGACTCACGACGGGCAGCCCGCCGTGGTTTCTTATAATTAACGCTTCTTACGGTTGGCTACGTGAATGGCACCGCCATTCACTGCCAGCGCGGCTTCATGCAGCGCTTCGGACAGGGTCGGATGGCTGAACACCATCATGCCGATGTCTTCGGCGCTGGTGCCGAATTCCATCGCGATTGCGCCCTGCTGCACCAGTTCGGCAGCCGATGGGCCAATCACATGTACACCCAGAACGCGGTCGGTCTTGGCATCGGCGATGACCTTGACGAAACCACCGGTGTCGTTGGCCGCCATCGCACGGCCGCTGGCCGCGAACGGGAAGGTGCCCACGTTAACCTCAACGCCTTCAGCCTTCAAGGCCTGCTCGGTCTTGCCGACCCACGCGATTTCCGGGTGGGTGTAGATAACCGATGGGATCAGGTCGTAGTTCATCTGGGCTTTGTGGCCCTTGATGCGCTCGACGACCATGATGCCCTCTTCCGAGGCCTTGTGCGCCAGCATCATGCCGCGTACCACGTCACCGATGGCGTAGACGCCCGGAACGCTGGTAGCGCAGTAGTCATCGACGAAGATGTAGCCACGTTCGTCGATGTTGACGCCGCTGTCAGCCGCCAGCAGCTCGGTGGTCACAGGGCGACGGCCGACCGCAACGATCAGCTTGTCGAAGGTGATCTTCTGCTCGCCGTTGGCATCGGTGTAGGTCACTTCGACTTCGTTGCCGTTGACCTGCGAGCCGGTCACGCGAGCGCCCAGCTTGATGTCCAGCCCTTGCTTGGTCAGGGTTTTCTGGGCTTCCTTGGCAACCGCGGTGTCTGCGGCCATCAGGAAGGTGTCCAGTGCTTCGAGAACGGTGACCTGGGCACCCAGGCGCGACCATACCGAACCCAGTTCCAGACCGATCACGCCAGCGCCGATGACGCCCAGACGCTTAGGCACTTCCTGGAATTCCAGGGCGCCGGTGGAGTCGACGATGACCTTCTGGTCGACCGGAGCCGGCGGAATGTCGATCGGGCGCGAGCCGGAAGCGAGAATGACGTTCTCGGCTTCGATGACTTCGGTGCTGCCGTCAGGCTTGGTGACTTCGACTTTCTTGCCAGCCAGCAGTTTGCCGTGGCCTTGGATCGAAGTGACGCCGTTGGCCTTGAACAGGGTGGCAACGCCACCGGTCAGGTTCTTGACGATGCCAGCCTTGCGGCCAACCATCGCGGCCACGTCCATCTTCACTTCGCCAGTGGAGATACCGTGAACGTTGAAGCTCTCTTTGGCTTCCTTGTACTTCCAGGAGCTGTCCAGCAGAGCCTTGGAAGGAATGCAACCCACGTTCAAGCAGGTACCGCCCAGGGCCAGTTTGCCCTCGGCGTCGGTATATTTCTCGATGCAGGCGGTGCTCAGGCCGAGCTGAGCGGCCTTGATCGCGGCTACATAGCCGCCAGGGCCTGCACCAATCACTACCACGTCGAATTTCTGGGTCATAAAAGATTCCTTTTAAGCTTCAAGCGGCAAGCCTCAAGCGGCAAGTGGCGCACTCCCCCTGGAGCTTGCCACTTACCGCTTGCAGCTGCGTTTTAGATGTCCAGCAGCAGACGAGCCGGGTCTTCCAGCAGGTTCTTGATGGTCACCAGGAAGGTTACCGCTTCCTTACCGTCGATCAGGCGGTGATCGTAGGACAGCGCCAGGTACATCATCGGGCGAATGACCACTTGGCCATTGATCGCCATCGGACGCTGGATGATGTTGTGCATGCCCAGAATGGCCGCCTGCGGTGGGTTGACGATCGGGGTCGACATCATCGAGCCGAATGTACCACCGTTGGTGATGGTGAAGGTACCACCGGTCATTTCTTCGATGCCCAGCTTGCCGTCACGCGCCTTCTTGCCGAAGGTGGCGATGCCGTTCTCGATTTCCGCCAGGCTCATTTGCTCGGCGTTGCGCAGTACCGGTACCACCAGGCCACGGTCGCTGGAGACGGCGACGCCGACATCAGCAAAGCCGTGGTAGACGATGTCGTTGCCGTCGATCGAGGCGTTGACTGCTGGGAAGCGCTTGAGGGCTTCGGTGGCGGCCTTGACGAAGAACGACATGAAGCCCAGGCGGACGCCGTTGTGGGACTTCTCGAACAGGTCCTTGTACTTCGAACGCAGGGCCATGACTTCGGTCATGTCGACTTCGTTGAAGGTGGTCAGCATGGCCATGTTCGACTGGGCTTCGACCAGACGCTCGGCGATCTTGGCGCGCAGGCGGGTCATCGGCACGCGCTTCTCGGTGCGATCGCCAGCGGCGGTCACAACTGGGGCGGCGGCAGCGGCAGGCTTGGCAGCAGGTGCTGCGGCAGGTGCGGACTTCTTGTTGGCAACGGCTGCAACCACGTCTTCTTTAGTGACGCGACCGCCTTTGCCGGTGCCAGCGACCGACGCCAGGTCGATGCCGTTTTCTTCAGCCAGCTTGCGTGCGGCAGGCGCAGCAACTGGATCGTCTTCGCCAGCATCGGCAGCAGCGGCCGGAGCAGCGGCGCCGGCAGCCGGGGCGGCAGCAGGCGCAGCGGCAGCAGCGCCGCCTTCAACGATCGAGCCCAGGACTTCGTCGGACAGGACGGTGTCGCCCTCGCCCTTGACGATTGCGCCCAGCACGCCATCAGCGGTAGCCAGCACTTCCAGAACGACTTTGTCGGTCTCGATGTCGACGATCAGTTCGTCACGCTTGACGGCTTCGCCCGGCTGTTTGTGCCAGGTGGCAACGGTGCCATCGGCAACCGATTCCGGGAAGGTTGGGGCTTTGATCTCGATAGCCATTATCAGTGTTTCCTTAAATTCGGTTTCAGGTGCGCGAAAGCATTAAACAGTGAAGGCGTCTTGCAGCAGTTTCTCTTGCTGCTCGGCGTGCTTCGATGCGTAACCACAGGCTGGCGCGGCGGAAGCGTCGCGGCCGGCGTATTCCAGGACCAGTGCCTTGTTGTGGCGGCCCAGGATACGGCGCATGTGGTGCTGGCTGCTGTACCAGGCGCCCTGGTTCATCGGCTCTTCCTGGCACCACACTGCAGCCTTGAGGTTGCTGTACGGGGCAAGGATCTCCACCAGGTCGTCCTCAGGGAACGGATACAGCTGCTCGATACGCACGATGGCGATGTCTTCGCGGCCTTCGGCACGGCGTTTTTCCAGCAGATCGTAGTAGACCTTGCCGCTGCACAGAACGATGCGTTCGACCTTGGCCGGATCGAGCGTGTCGATTTCCGGGATCACGGTCTGGAACGAGCCTTCGGCCAGGTCTTCCAACGTCGAGATGGCCAACTTGTGGCGCAGCAGCGACTTCGGCGTCAGGACCACCAGCGGCTTACGCAGCGGACGGATCACCTGGCGACGCAGCAGGTGGTAGATCTGGGCTGGGGTGGTCGGTACGCAGACCTGGATGTTGTGCTCAGCGCACAGCTGCAGGTAACGCTCCAGACGCGCCGAGGAGTGCTCAGGACCCTGGCCTTCGTAGCCGTGCGGCAGCAGCATGGTCAGACCGCACAGACGGCCCCACTTGTGCTCGCCACTGGTGATGAACTGGTCGATCACCACTTGCGCACCGTTGGCGAAGTCGCCGAACTGGGCTTCCCAGATAACCAGCGCGTTTGGCGTGGTGGTCGAGTAGCCATATTCGAAGGCCAGTACCGCTTCTTCCGAGAGGAAGGAGTCGTACAGGTCAAAGCGCGGCTGGCCCGGGAACAGGTTCTGCAGCGGCACGTAAGTGCTGGCGTCCTTCTGGTTGTGCAGCACCGCGTGGCGGTGCGAGAAGGTGCCACGGCCGATGTCCTGGCCGGTCATGCGGATCGGGTGACCTTCGAACTGCAGGGTGGCGTAGGCCATGGTCTCTGCATAACCCCAGTTGATCGGCAAGCCACCGGCCTGCATCTTCTGGCGATCTTCGTAGATCTTCGCGACCTGACGCTGAACCACGAAGCCTTCCGGCAGCTCAAGCAGCTTGGCCGACAGGTCCTGCAGGGTCTTGAGGTCGAAGCGGGTGTCGTGACGCGCGGTCCAGGCGTGGCCCAGGTATGGACGCCAGTCGACGAACAGCTCGCGGTTCGGCTCCTTGACCAGGCTCTTGACCACATGCAGGCCGTTGTCCAGCGCGTTGCGGTACTCGTCGATCTTGGCCTGAGCGCGCTCGGCGTCGATGCGACCGGCCTGGATCAGCGCCTCGGCATACAGCTCACGGGTGGTGCGCTGCTTGCTGATCTGCTGATACATCAGCGGCTGGGTACCGTTTGGCTCGTCGGCCTCGTTATGGCCGCGACGACGGTAGCAGACCAGGTCGATGACCACGTCACGCTTGAACTGCATACGGTAATCGATGGCCAGCTGGGTCACGAACAGCACCGCTTCCGGATCGTCACCGTTGACGTGCAGGATCGGCGCCTGAATCATCTTGGCGACGTCGGTGGCGTACTCGGTGGAACGCGAGTCCAGCGGGTTGCTGATGGTGAAACCGACCTGGTTGTTGATCACGATGTGCACGGTACCGCCGGTCTTGAAACCGCGGGTCTGCGACATCTGGAAGGTTTCCATGACCACGCCTTGGCCGGCGAAGGCAGCGTCGCCGTGGATCGAGATCGGCAGCACCTTGTCGCCAACGGTGTCGTTGCGACGGTCCTGACGGGCGCGCACCGAACCCTCGACCACTGGCGATACGATTTCCAGGTGGGACGGGTTGAACGCCATGGCCAGGTGAACTTCGCCACCGGTGGTCATCACGTTCGAGGAGAAGCCCTGGTGATATTTCACGTCACCGGAGCCCAGCTCGTTCATCTTCTTGCCTTCGAACTCGTCGAACAGCTCGCGCGGGTTCTTGCCGAAGGTGTTGACCAGCACGTTCAGGCGGCCGCGGTGGGCCATGCCAATCACGACCTCCTTGGTGCCGTAGGAGCCGGAGCGCTGGATCATTTCGTCCAGCATCGGGATCAGGCTTTCGCCACCTTCAAGACCGAAGCGCTTGGTGCCTGGGTACTTGGTGCCCAGGTATTTTTCCAAGCCTTCGCCTGCGGTCACGCGCTCCAGCAGGTGCGTTTGCACATCGGCGGAAAATTCCGGACGCCCACGCACGCTTTCCAGACGCTGCTGGAACCAGCTGCGCTGCTCGGAATCGACGATGTGGGTGAACTCGGCGCCGATGGTGCGACAATATGTCTTCTGCAGCGCATCGAGGATTTCGCGTAGGCTCGCTTCCTCTTTGCCGATGAACAGGTCGCCGGCACGGAAGGTCGTATCAAGATCGGCATTGGTCAAGCCGTAGTGATTGATCGACAGGTCTACGGGCGCAGGACGCTGCCACAACCCCAAGGGGTCGAGCTTGGCAGCTTGATGGCCGCGCATACGATAGGCCTGGATCAGTCGCAGAACTTCAACCTGCTTCTTCTCGTGTTCACTGCTCACGCTCCCGGCGGAAACCGGTTGGGCGCGGCGCTGGTTCTTCGCCAGCAGTACGAAATGGTCGCGGATTGTCGAGTGCGATACATCGGTAGCGGTGCTGCCGTCGGCGGGCAACTTCTGGAAGTAGGTGCGCCACTCTTCTGGCACAGCGTTAGGGTCGTGCAGGTAGAGCTCGTAGAGCTCTTCCACATATGCAGCGTTACCACCTGAAAGGTGGGCGCTTTCCCACATGCGCTGCATCACGCTTTCTTGCATGCTTGGTCACCCTCGTTCGGGGACGGATCGGCAAGCGCCTCAGCACACATGAGAAAGCCCGAGAACAGCGACTAACCACGCCACCGAGGATCCTGCAGATTTTCCGGGTACCAGCCCGGAAAGCCCCTGCTGGTCTCATATCTTCATAGGTAATGAGCGCGGGCTTTGTGGGCCCTTGCTCGGGTTTCACCTCAGCGCGGGCTCACCACCCGCGCCTTGGTGTCTTGCACTTGCAACAGCTTTGAATCAGGTGCCGCTTTGCAGCAGCATGTTACGTACGTGACCGATTGCCTTGGTAGGGTTCAGACCTTTCGGGCAAACGTTTACGCAGTTCATGATCCCGCGGCAGCGGAATACGCTGAACGGGTCATCCAGGGACGCCAGGCGCTCCTGGGTTTTGGTGTCACGGCTATCGGCCAGGAAGCGATAAGCCTGCAGCAGAGCAGCTGGGCCGAGGAACTTGTCTGGGTTCCACCAGAACGACGGGCAGGAAGTCGAGCAGCAAGCGCACAGGATGCACTCGTACAGACCGTCCAGCTTGTCGCGGTCTTCCGGCGACTGCAGACGCTCGATGGCCGGAGCCGGGGTGTCGTTCTGCAGGAATGGCTTCACCTTCTCGTACTGCTTGTAGAAGATGCTCATATCGACCACCAGGTCACGAATGACCGGCAAGCCTGGCAGCGGACGCAGAATCAGCTTGTTGCCCTTGACCACGCCCGACAGCGGGGTGATGCAGGCCAGGCCGTTCTTGCCGTTCATGTTCATGCCATCGGACCCGCACACGCCTTCACGGCAGGAGCGACGGTACGAGAAACCCTCGTCCTTTTCCTTGATCAGTGCCAACACATCCAGCACCATCAGGTCTTTGCCGCCGGTATCGACGTCGAACGACTCCATTTTGGGCGCCGAGTCGGTGTCGGGGTTGTAACGATAAACTTCGACTTTCAACATAGCAGCCACCCTTAGTAAGTCCGGATTTTTGGCTCGAAGGCCGGAACGGTCTTCGGCGCAAAGTTGACGCCGCGCTTGGCAACGCGCTTCTCACCCGGGTAGTACAGGGTGTGGCACAGCCAGTTTTCGTCGTCACGGTCTTCGAAGTCTTCACGGGCGTGAGCGCCGCGCGACTCTTTACGGGCTTCGGCCGCGATGGCGGTAGCTTCGGCGACTTCCAGCAGGTTCTGCAGCTCCAGCGCTTCGATACGCGCGGTGTTGAAGGCCTGGGACTTGTCGTTGATCTTCACGTTGGCGATGCGGTCACGCAGGCCAGCCAACTGCTCGATACCCTTCTGCATGTATTCGCCAGTACGGAATACACCGAAGTAGTTCTGCATGCAGCTCTGCAGCTCGCGCTTGAGGCTGGCAACGTCTTCGCCAGTGGAGCGCTCGTTGAGCTTGTTCAGGCGATTCAGGGCAACTTCGATGTCGGTGTCGCTGGCGTCGAGATGCTCGATGCCGTCGCTCAGCGCCTTCTCCAGGTGCAGGCCGGCCGCACGGCCGAACACCACCAGGTCGAGCAGCGAGTTACCGCCCAGGCGGTTGGCACCGTGAACCGATACGCACGCCACTTCACCTACGGCGAACAGGCCAGGGATGATGTGATCCTTGCCTTCTTCGTCCATGGTGATGGCCTGGCCATGGATGTTGGTGGCAACGCCACCCATCATGTAGTGGCAGGTCGGGACAACCGGAACCGGAGCGACGACTGGGTCGACGTGAGCGAAGGTCTTGGACAGTTCGCAGATACCTGGCAGGCGGCTGTGCAGCACTTCCTCGCCCAGGTGGTCCAGCTTCAGCAGTACGTGGTCCTTGTTCGGGCCCACGCCGTTGCCGGCGATGATTTCCTTGACCATGGAGCGGGCGACAACGTCGCGGCCGGCCAGGTCTTTCGCGTTCGGCGCGTAACGCTCCATGAAGCGTTCGCCGTGGGCGTTGATCAGGTAACCACCTTCACCGCGGCAACCTTCGGTGACCAGTACACCGGCGCCGGCGATGCCGGTCGGGTGGAACTGCCACATCTCGATGTCCTGCACCGGTACACCGGCACGCAAGGCCATGCCGATACCGTCACCGGTATTGATCAGGGCATTGGTGGTGGAGGCGTAGATACGGCCCGCACCGCCAGTGGCCAGAACGGTGGCCTTGGACTTGATGTACATGGTTTCGCCGGTTTCGATGCAGATCGCGATCACACCGACAAAGGCGCCTTCCTGATTCTTCACCAGGTCAACGGCGTAGTACTCGTTGAGGAAGGTGGTACCGGCTTTCAGGTTGCCCTGGTACAGGGTGTGCAGCAGCGCGTGACCAGTACGGTCGGAAGCGGCACAGGTACGGGCGGCCTGGCCACCTTTACCGAAGTCCTTGGACTGACCACCGAACGGACGCTGGTAGATACGGCCGGTTTCGGTGCGCGAGAACGGCAGGCCCATGTGGTCCAGCTCGAAGACCGCAGCCGGGCCTTCCTGACACATGTATTCGATAGCGTCCTGGTCACCGATGTAGTCGGAACCCTTGACGGTATCGTACATGTGCCAGCGCCAGTCATCGTTGGGGTCGGCCGAAGCGATGGCGCAGGTGATGCCGCCCTGGGCGGATACAGTGTGCGAACGGGTCGGGAAGACCTTGGTCACGACGGCAGTCTTGTGACCGCCCTGGGCCAGCTGCAGCGCTGCGCGCATGCCGGCGCCGCCGCCACCGATGATGATGGCGTCGAAGGAAATGGTTGGAATGCTAGCCATGGATCAGATACCCCAGAGAATCTGCACACCCCAGACGAAGTACGCGAACATTGCAACGCCGCATACCGCCTGGAACAGGAAACGAATCGCAGTCGCCGACTTGCCGAACGCCATTGGCGTCAGGTAGTCAGTGGCGATGGTCCACATGCCGACCCAGGCGTGAGCGCCCAGGGCCACCAGGGCCAACAGACTGAAGATACGCATCGCGTTGTTGGAGAACAGGATGTGCCACTGGGCGTAATCAATGCCCGGGTGCACCACCAGGTAGCCGATCAGGAAGATGAAATAAGCCGCGAGAACGACCGCAGAAACGCGCTGCGCCATCCAGTCATAGAGGCCCGAACGCGACAGGTTCGTGACATTGGTTACCATACCCAAACTCCCGCCAGAACGATCACCACCACGGAGATGACAATCACGATTTTCGAGCCCAGTTTGCCGCCTTCCAGCGTCTCACCGATGCCCATGTCCATGATCAGGTGGCGCACGCCTGCCACCAGGTGATACAGCAGGGCGGATAGCAGGCCCCAGGTCACCAGCTTGGCCAGCGGGCTGGTCAGACACGCTTTCACCTCAGCGAAGCCTTCCTCGGATCCGAGCGACTTGCCCAATGCATAAAGCATGATGGCAATACCCACGAAGAGGATGACACCGGAGATACGGTGAAGAATGGACGTGTATGCGGTGACAGGGAGCTTGATGGTCCTTAGGTCTAGGTTTACAGGTCGTTGGCTTTTCACGGCTTTTTTCACACTGAAGAGCCCCTAGCTAACAGGGCAAAGTTGTTGGTAAGTGTACTGGTCAGGTACCCACCACCCAGAGAACGGCGACCCCCATCAGGTCGGGCTTGCAAGCCCCTGGCGGTCGGCTGCCGAGTATAGACAGTTAGGCTGCTTATGACAACGTGAGGGGCTAGCCCAAATAGCGCATTGCCTTTAGCGAGCAAAAGGCGTAAATGGGCGACAATTTCGTGAAAAATCAGGGCTTAGAGGGCATTTCAACCAGCCTTTAGGCAAATTGACATTCGAATTTATCCCTCTATAGTGGTGCGGGCCCTGCGTGGGGGGTCTGTCTGATGATTTCTAGCATTAATAGGAGGCCACATGGCTGACAAAAAAGCGCAGTTGGTCATCGAGGGCGCTGCCCCCGTCGAGCTGCCCATTTTAACCGGCACCGTTGGTCCCGATGTAATCGACGTCCGCGGGTTGGGGGCTACCGGTCACTTCACCTTCGACCCTGGTTTCATGGCGACTGCCTCGTGCGAGTCGAAGATCACCTATATCGACGGCGACAAGGGTGTCCTGCTGCACCGCGGCTACCCGATCGAACAACTCGCCGAGAAATCGGACTACCTCGAAACCTGCTACCTGCTGCTCAACGGCGAACTGCCGAACGCTGAGCAGAAGGCCCAGTTCGTCAGCACCGTGAAGAACCACACCATGGTCCACGAGCAGCTGAAGTCCTTCTTCAACGGTTTCCGCCGCGACGCTCACCCGATGGCGGTGATGTGCGGCGTGGTTGGCGCCCTTTCGGCGTTCTACCACGACTCCCTGGATATCAATAACCCGCAACACCGCGAAATCTCCGCGGTGCGCCTGGTCGCCAAGATGCCGACCCTGGCCGCGATGGTTTACAAGTACTCCATGGGCCAGCCGATGATGTACCCGCGCAACGACCTGTCGTACGCGGAGAACTTCCTGCACATGATGTTCAACACCCC
>NZ_JBJDNG010000021.1:0-20441 GCF_044900155.1 Pseudomonas sp. NPDC088890
TGGTAGTGTGGGGTTTCCCCATGTGAGAGTAGGTCATCGTCAAGATTCATTTCGCAAAACCCCTATCTGCGCGAGCAGGTAGGGGTTTTGTCTTTAAGTAGAAACTCAAGATTCGCTGGAACGTCCATTGGACGGGTCGGCATACAGAATTTCTTGACGACCATAGAGCATTGGAACCACCTGATCCCATCCCGAACTCAGCAGTGAAACGATGCATCGCCGATGGTAGTGTGGGGTTTCCCCATGTGAGAGTAGGTCATCGTCAAGATTCATTTCGCAAAACCCCTATCTGCGTGAGCAGGTAGGGGTTTTGTCTTTTCTAGGCCTGGTGAATATCTGCGGCTACTGTGGTGCCTGAACTATTAGTGGGGCTGCTGCGCCGCCCCACTAATTACAGCCCAAAAAAAGGCCCGCCCCTGGTTCCAGGGGCGGGCCCTTTTTACATTCAATCAAATCACTCAGAACTGATAGCTAACCGTAGCACTCACATTCCGCTCTTCACCCATGTAGCAGTAGCTCAAGCTGGCACACGATGCGATATAGCGCTCATTGGTCAGGTTATTGGCATTGAGCCGTAGATCGACTCCCTTGAGCCCCACCTTGCCCAGGTCGTAGCCGATCGATGCATCGAACAGCGTGTAGGAGGGCACCTTCATGCTGTTTTCCGAGTCCACCCAGCTGTACCCCACATAGCGCAAGCCGCCACCCAAGCGCAGGCCATCCAGTGCGCCCTGGCGGAAGTTGTAATCGGCCCACAGGGAGAACATCTGCTTCGGTGCTTGGGTTGGCGAATTGCCTTTGTTATCCAGGGTCGGCGTTACCACGCTCGGCATCGACTTGGCGTACTCGATGTCGGTGAAGGTATAGCCACCCAGCAGCTTCAGGTTATCGGTCACCTGCACATGTGCCTCAAGCTCAAGGCCTTGCGAGCGCACCTCACCCACCGCCCGGTAGAACTCCTCGTTCGGCTGTTTGGATGCGAGGTTCTCCTGCTCGATACGGAACACCGAAGCAGTGAACAGGTTGTCAGTACCAGGAGGCTGGTACTTGATGCCCGCTTCCCACTGGGTGCCCTCGGTAGGCGCGAGCGGGCGGCCATCCTGATCGGAGACGGTGTTGGGGTTGAACGACTCGGAGTAGCTCAGGTAAGGCGCAATGCCGTTGTCGAACAGATAGAGCACGCCCGCACGGGTGGTGAACTTGGTGCGGTTATCGCTGACCCGAGTATCGCTGTCACGATTCTCCTCAGATACCTTCACCCAGTCCTGGCGCAGCCCCAGGGAGAAGCGCCACTGGTCCAGCTCGACCAAGTCCTGCAGGTACACACCTGTCTGTTGCAGACGGCGTAGGTAGTTGCTTTCACCGAGCACCTGGATATTGCCATTGCCGTATTGCGGGTTACCGGCATCCAGGCTATCGACCGTGCCATAGCGCCAGGACACATCGGCCTTGCGTCGCTGATAGTCGGTGCCCAGCAACAGCGTATGCTTGGCGGAGCCGGTGAAGAACTCAGCCTGCAGCATGTTGTCGATGATGAACGAATGCAGACGCTCGTCGCCGCCGGTATAGGCGCGGTTCATCACGTTACGCCCAGGCACGCTCGCGTCCCAGCCAGCGAAGTAGACCTGGTCCATCGACACATCAGAATCCTGATAGCGGAAGTTCTGCCGTGCGGTGAAGACGTCATTGAAGCGATGCTCCAATTGGTAACTGAAGGACTGTTGGGTGCGTTCGTAGTTGTCGCTGAGCTCACCTTCGAAAAAGTGATCGGACAGACGCTGGCCGTTACGCGGATGTAAGGCCCCATCAGAGGGCAGGGCACCGTGGTAGCCGCCGTTGGGGTCTTTCTGTAGATAAGCCTGCAAGGTCAACGAGGTATCTTCGCTGAAGTCGATGCTGACTGCGGGGGCGATCGCGTAGCGCTCTTCCTTGTTGTGATCGAACTGGGTGTCGGATGAGTCCGCAATGCCTGTCAGGCGATAGGCGATGCGCTTGTCATCATCCAGCGGCCCGCTGAAGTCGAAGCCCATCCCCCGTTGGCCTTGGGTGCCGACCGTTGCCTGGATCTGGTGATACGGATCGAACATCGGCTTCTTGGTGGTCAACGCCACCAGGCCGCCCGGCGAGCTGCGCCCGTACAGAACCGACGAGGGGCCCTTGAGGATGTCGATGCGCTCCAGGAAGTACGGGTCGACCTGCATGGTGCTGTAGGTGCCATTGTCGCCCATGGACTTCAAGCCATCGACGTAGATGTTGTCCACCGAGCCGTCGTTGAAGCCGCGCATGGCCACGTAGTCATAGCGATGGGTCGCGCCATAGGGGTTGGTCAGCACCCCTGGGGTGTAGCGCATGGCCTGGGCCACGGTCTGCGAACCCTGGTCGTCCATTTGCTGACGGGTGACCACCGAGACCGACTGGGTGGTCTCCAGGATCGGCGTACTGGTCTTGGTCGCGATCTGGCTGTGGGTAGCGTTGTAGCCCTCCATGCTGCCCAGCGCGTTACCTAAGGCAAAACCGCGAACGTCGGTGTCCGGCAGAGACAATGCCGCCTCCTCAGGCTGCGCCCGCAGCACGTAACTGCTGCCGTCCTGGCTGACGGCCTCAAGGCCGGTGCCATTAAGCAACTGACGCAGTGCCTGGTCAGTCGAGTAGTGCCCTTGCAGGCCTGGCGATTGCCGCTCACCCGTCAGCTGCGGCGTGCTCGAAAGGGTAATGCCGGCCTGGCGGGCAAACTGGTTGAGCACATCGTTGAGATTGCCAGCAGGGATCGTGAATTGCTGGGTAGCAGTGTTGGCCTGGGCAGCCAAAGCCAGTGGCGCTATAGCGCTCATGCCAAGGGCTGTACCGAACAGCGCGGCGCGTACAGCCTTGCGCAGGCCGGCGGAATTCAAGACAGGTCGAAAATCATTCTCGTTGGTGACGTGTTGCGAGGGCAGGGCGGTCGGCATGGACAGGTCCGTCGAATCGTTAAGGGCAGAGGAAGTTGCTTACTTTCCTAGCCGGACTTGCGAGTGGTTCCCGCCAAAAAATCTTGCAGAACTCAATCTCAGCTCATGCGTTCCAGGCGTACCCACCAGCGCGTACGCTGGCGCAGAATGACGGGCAGGGTCTGCGGTAGCAGTTGCAGCAGCTTGTCGGTATCTTCCAGGCGGAACACACCCAATAGGCGCAAGTCAGCGATCTCGTCGCTGCAACCCAGATAGCCATGGCGATAGCGCGCCACCTCTGCGAGGAAATCCGCCAGGCGCATGTCCCGCGTGACGATCAAGCCTTCCACCCAGGCCCCGGCATCCATGTCCTGGTGCTCCAACAGACGTGCACCTTGGCCATCGAGTCGCCAATTCTGGCCGCTGCTCATCCATTGCAGCGCGCCATTGCCTGGGCGATGAATGGCCACCTTGCCTTGGCTGACGCTAACCCGCGTGCAATGGCTGTCCTGACGCACCACGAAGCGCCCCTCGAAGCCTTCCAGCAGGGTCTCATGGGTCTGAACCAGTAACGGCCTGTCCTGGCCCTTAGTCGCGCAGGTGAGCATCAGCTCGCCGTGCTTGAGACGAATGAGCCGCTGCCGACCGTCAAAGACCAGGTCCGCCGCACTTTGAGTATTGAGCTGCAGCAGTGAGCCGTCTGGCAGAGCAAAGCTACGTCGCTCGCCAGTAGCGGTGGCGTAGTCCGACGTCCAATTGTCGAGGACCTGAAGATCCTTGCCCAACCAGGCTGCCGAACCTACCAGCGCAACGCCGGTGAGTAGCTTGAGTGCCTGTCGACGGTGCAAGCGACGTTCGCTGGTCTCCAGGGTCTGCAAAGCCACCCCTGCGCCAGGGATGGCGCGCAGGTTCAACTCTTGATGGAGATCGAGCACCCGCTGCCAGGCCAATTCATGCTCATGATGCTCGCCACGCCATTGTTCGCATTGCAGTTGCAGGCGCGCATTGTGGCCGCTCTCGCGCAGCTTGAGCATCCAGTGGATGGCCTGCTTGACCACCTTGGGCGGCAGAGGAGCAACGCTCATTGCTTCAGCACTCGTCTTCGTAGCGCAGCAGGTAGCAATGGTAGAGGGCATCGGCAATGTAACGCTCTGCCGAGCGCAGCGAGATGCCCATCTGCTCGGCGATCGCCTTATGGCTCAAGCCCTCGCACTGGGCCAGCAGGAAAGCGCGGCGCACCTTGGGCTTGAGCCCATCGAGCATGCGCGCAATGCGCTCGAGCAACTCCAGCAGCAGTTCGCGGGTTTCCGCCGACGGCGCATGCGCCTCGGGCAGGTGCGCGAGCGCTTCAAGGTAGGCTCGGGCCAGTTCCTGGCGTCGCCAGTGGTCAATGACCAGGCCGCGAGCGACTGTGCGCAGGAACGCCCGCGGGGTGTTCAGCTGCAATTGTTCACGGCGCTGGAGCAGGCGGACAAAGGTATCGTGCGCCAGGTCCGCTGCATCGGCGGCGTTCCCCAACTTACTGCGCAACCAGGTTTGCAGCCAGCTGTGGTGGTCGCTGTAGAGCGTATGCACAGAATCTTGAGAAGACATTGAGGGGCGCCGCGAACATTAAGTCATTAATGATAATTAGTCTCATTGTTCGCGGGCGGGCAAAATTTTGCAACTGCTCGGCCATGCTTACATCGACAGGCGCTGACTATCCAGATACTTACGAATAGCCCGCGCACCGTTGTTCAAGTGCTCTTCCAGCACTTTGACGGCCTCCTCCACCCGTTTGTCGCTGGCGGCATTCACCAATGCATTGTGATCGTCCTGAGTCAGCTTACCCAGCCCCATCGATGACAGGTGGAAGCGCAAGAAACGCTCCTCTTCATTGAGCTCGATCTCGATCATGCGCAGCAGTTTCTGGTTGTGCGCCTTGCTGTACAGCGTCATGTGGAACAAGCGGTTGAGGCGGCCGATCTCGGCATGGCGGGTTTCGTTCTCCAACTCCTGGATATAGCCCCGTGCGCGGGCGATGTCATCGGCCTCGAGCAGCGGGATCGACTGGCGCAGCGCCTCGGACTCAAGCAGCACCCGCAACGCATAGGTGTCCACCGCATCTTCACCGATCAGCGGGGCAACCACGGCGCCCTTGTGCATGACCACCTGCAACAACGACTGCGCTTCGAGCTGGCGCAAGGCCTCGCGCACGGGCATGCGACTCACGCCAAACAAGCCCGCAATCTCTTGTTGACGCAAGGCGGTACCTGGCGGCAGGCGGCCATCGACGATGGCGCTGCGCAGGCGTTCTTCGATCACGCTTCGAGCAAGATGCGCAGGCACCTGCTCACTGCCAATCACGCTGGAAAGCAGTCTGATTTTCTCAGCCACTGGAAGTCTGCCTCGACAATTTGCTGATTGGATCCAATAAACGTAGAGAGTCGCTCAAGGGGTGTCAAACCCTAGCGATGGCAGGCTTCCAAGCCTTTGCACGGAATATGTCTATGGTGAATGAAGTCCCTGTTAAGGGGAAGCTGATGAGCGCTTCGGCACAAGGTTAATAGCGCCCGTGAATAGAGCGGCGGTGATTGTAAGGTGCCATTGTCTTTTGCCAAAGCAGGCCGCACCATCGCGGTTTTCGATGGCTTTGAACAGGTCTTCCCTGTGGCGATTGCCGGGATACTAAAAAGCTGGATACGT
This sequence comes from Pseudomonas sp. NPDC088890, assembly GCF_044900155.1. Classification (NCBI taxonomy): domain Bacteria; kingdom Pseudomonadati; phylum Pseudomonadota; class Gammaproteobacteria; order Pseudomonadales; family Pseudomonadaceae; genus Pseudomonas; species Pseudomonas sp. NPDC088890. The sequence goes on from NZ_JBJDNG010000021.1 coordinate 5,613, forward strand.
CCGTTCAGCCTCGCCATTGTGCTGGGCTGCCTGCTGCTGGGCGGCCTACGAGCAGATTGGGATTTTTCCCAGATCAGCCAGCGCGCTCAGGCGCTGTATGGGCCCCTGGGCCCCGGCAAGGACCGCATCGATGCCTGGCAGCGGTTGTTGTCCAGCCACCAGCAGGGCAGCGAACTGGAGCGCTTGCAGGCGGTCAACCAGTTCTTCAACCAGCAGTTGCGTTATGTCGAAGATGTCGACCTGTGGCGCGAGGTCGACTATTGGGCCACGCCCATCCAGTCCTTGATCAAGGGCGCAGGCGACTGCGAGGACTACGCCATCGCCAAGTACTTCAGCCTGCGCCGCATGGGCATTGCCAGTGAGAAACTGCGCATTACCTACGTCAAAGCCTTGCGCCAGAACCGCGCGCACATGGTCCTGACCTATTATTCAAATCCACAGGCCCAGCCGCTGGTGCTCGACAGCTTGATGGACGCCATCAAGCCGGCCAGCCAGCGTAGCGACCTGTTACCGGTTTACGCCTTCAACGGTGAAGGCCTGTGGCTGACCGGCGCTGCCGGCAACAAAAAGGTGGGGGATACCAAGCGTTTGTCGCGCTGGCAGGATCTGTTGAAAAAAATGCGTGCCGAAGGATTCCCGGCCGAACCGGTTTACTGAAGGAGCACAGATGTCATTGTTCAAACAATTGCTGCTTGCCATTTGCCTGTTCCTGGTCGTTGCCTTCAGCGGCAGCTTCATGGTCAGCCTGGAAAGCTCACGCAGCCAATACGTGAATCAATTGCGCTCCCATGCTCAGGATGCAGCGACGGCACTGGCGTTGTCGCTGACACCGAACATCGATGATCCGGCAATGGTCGAGCTGATGGTCAGCTCGATTTTCGACAGTGGTTACTATTCGAGCATCAAGGTGGTCGAGCTGGGCAGCAATGCCGTGCTGGTCGAGCGTCATGCCGAACCTGACAGCGCTGGCGTACCGGCCTGGTTCGTGCGGCTGATTGGCCTACAGGCGGCCGGTGGCGATGCGATCGTCAGCCGCGGTTGGCAGCAGGCGGCGCGTGTGGAAGTGATCAGCCACCCAATGTTTGCCTTGGCCAAACTCTGGCAAAGCGCGTTGGGTAGCCTTGGCTGGCTGCTGCTCTGCGGAGCACTCAGTGCGGTACTCGGGGCTCTGCTGTTGCGTCGCCAACTGCGGCCGTTGGACTACATGGTTGCGCAGTCGCATGCCATCGCCCGCCGCGAGTTCCTCAGCCAGCCTGAATTACCGCGCACCCCAGAGCTGCGCCGGGTTGTACAGGCGATGAACCAGATGGTCGAAAAACTCAAGGCGTTGTTCGCCGAACAGGCCGAACGCAGCGAGCGGCTGCGCGCCGAGTCGTATCAGGACAGCCTCACCGGATTGGCCAATCGGCGTTACTTCGAAATGCAATTGGCCGCTCAGGTGAGCAATCGGGAGGAGGCTCGTGCGGGCTACCTGCTGCTTCTGCGGGTGAGCGATCTAACCGGCCTCAATGCCCGCCTGGGTGGCCAGCGCACCGACCAACTGCTGCAGGCAGTCGCTGAGCAGTTGCGCCGCACGTGTGCCAATTACCCGCAAACCAACGACTTGATCACCCGCAGCCGCGGCGGCGAGTTTGCCGTGCTGGCGCCGGGTATGGTGCATGAGGAGGCCGTTCAGTTGGCGCAGGCGTTGGAGGCCACCTTGCGCAGCCTGCACGAGACTGGCGCCAGCGATGTCGATCCGGTCGCGTACATTGGCCTGGCGCCCTATAGCCCAGGCGATTCGCCACAGGCTCTGTTGAAGCTGGCTGATGAGGCGTTGGCGCGTGCCGAAAGTCAGTCAGCGCAGGGCTGGGTATGTCTGGAGCAAGGTGTTGCTACGCAAACTGCCAATGGCCATCAGCAATGGCATGCCCGCCTTGAGCAGGCCCTGGCCAACGGGCAGTTCGAGTTGTTCTTCCAGCCGGTGGTGGACAGCCAGGCACCACAGCGGATCCTTCATTACAAGGTTGTCTCACGGCTTTATGACGAGCACGGCGAGGCGCTTGCCGCCGGGCGTTTCCTGCCCTGGTTGGAACGCTTTGGCTGGATGGCGCAGCTGGATCTGCTGGCGCTGGAAAGGGTGCTAAAGCACCTGCAAGGGCATCGCGAGTCGCTGGCGCTGAATGTGTCAGCGGCGACCTTGGCCGATCCCAAGGCCCTGCAGCGCGTGTTCGATCTGTTAGGCCAACACCGCGCAATGGGGCCGCGCTTGACCTTCGAGATCGGCGAGGAACAATTGCCTGAACAGCCGTTGCTCGAGCAACTGACCCGGCGTTTGCACGCCCTGGGTTTTGGCTTGGGCCTACAGCGATTTGGCGGGCGCTTCAGCCTGATCGGCAATCTGGCCCACCTGGGGCTGGCCTACCTGAAGATCGATGGTGGCTACATCCGCAGCATCGACCAAGAACAGCACAAGCGTTTGTTCATCGAAGCCGTGCAGCGGGCGGCGCATAGCATCGATCTGCCGTTGATCGCCGAGCGGGTCGAGACTGAAGGCGAGTTGCGGGTACTTTGCGAGATGGGCGTCCAAGGCATTCAGGGGCAGTTGGTCGGAGAGCCAGCGCCCTGGCGTTGAGTGCTGGGGTGTCTAGGTTGGCCTTATCGCGGGGCAAGCCCGCTCCCACGGGCAGCGTGGGAGCGGGCTTGCCCCGCGATAGCGTCAGCACAGGCGACACGTTTGTGCGCGGATCAGATCAACCCACCCCCCTCATCCTCTTCGATCAGGTTGTTCAGGCTGCCCAGGGCCTTACGCGCCGTTGAACGGTTGAGCAGCTTGGACTGCGCCCCCACCGGCAGGTCGGTGATGCTGATCACCCCCTTGCTGGTGAGCACCTCGATCAAGTCCTCGAGCACCCGGATCATGTCCAGATCGCTCTGTTTGAGCTGCTTGAGGCTGTTCTCCACGAGATCGTCAGCAAACCACTCCTGAATTTCGGCATGGTCGGCCGGAAGCATTTCCGTGTAGTGCTCAAACGGGGCCGCTTCTACCCGCAGCAACTGGCCGTCGATGTCGCGTTGCACGTAGAACATGGCGTCCTCCCACAGCATGGTGATCCCTTCTGATTAACAAGCAGCATAGGCAATGTTCTGCGCCAGTGATTCGCTGCCAGCCCATCAGCTGTTCGAGTTGTCGATCTTGATCGTCGGGTCGGCCCCGCTGATCAACGAATTGATCGTGGTATTCGACCAGTTGACCCCTTCCAGCTTGATCGACACATCGACGTTGGCCAGCCCGCCTGCCGCATTCAATTTTCCTTCGGTACTGATCTGCAGAGTCGATTCGCCGCCCACCGTAGTGATCTTCAGGTAGTTGTCGATGGTCGTGCCACGCTCGGCCTGGAGCAGGTCGCTCAAGTCCAGACGGTCCCCTTCGGCGGGCTTGAAGTCCTTGATCACGTCGTTGCCGAGGTCGCCGGCCTTCCACACGAAGGTATCGGTCCCGGCGCCACCGCTGAGGATATCGTTACCCTTGCCGCCGATCAGCGTGTCGTTACCGGCGCCGCCGAACAGCACGTCATTGCCTTCACCACCGAGCAAGGTGTCATTGCCGGTGCCGCCAAGGAGGATGTCGTTGCCCTTGCCACCATCGATGTAGTCGTTACCGCCCTGACCGAAGATAATATCGTTGCCGGCTCCGCCCATCAGTGTGTCGGCGCCGTCATTGGCCCGCGAGATATCGAACTCGGTGTAATGCTCGGTGACGTACTGGTGCATCAGCCGTGCATCGACTTCGCCGGCATCGACCCCCAGCTTGGTCGCGACAAACGCCTGGATCGCCTCGACCCCGGTGCCGGGAATCGAATCGAATGTCACCAGGTCGCCGAAGATGATGTCGTGACCATCGCCGCCGTCGACTTTATCGGCTCCAGGTTGGGTGACTTCGGTATGGCCGAGGATGGCTTCGGCCAACTTGCTCGGGTCGATGTTGGTCTGCGGCGTCTTGTCCGAATCGTACGGCTTGAGGTCATCCTTGTTGATTTCGCTGTTCAGACCGATGGCTTCGACCGACGACAGCGCCGAGAGAATCAGGAAACTCGCCGTCGAGTTGTTCAGGGTGGCGTCGCTGCTCGAATTGCCGGTACCGGCGCGGTTGGACAACTCGTAGCCGCCGTTACCTTCGGCACGGATCATGCCGGTGGTCACGGTGTTCCACTTGTAGCTCCAGGTGAAAATGTCGAAGCTGCCGCGGGTCTGTGCAGTCAGGTTGCCGCTGCTGTCGATCGACACCCGGTTGGTGGTGTCGAGCTGATAGTTGGTGACGGTATCACCAGCTTTGTAGTTGATAGTGGTGAGGAAGGTGTCGAGCTTGACGCTGCTGTTGGCCAGGTTCGGGTTGGCCTGCTCGCCGCTCTGATAGTAGGTTGGCTGGCCGTCAGTGATGAAGAAGGTCTGGTTGCTGCCGGTATTGCCGGCATCCTTGAGGTTCTGGAACCAGTTGGCCGTGGTCTTGAAGGCGTCCTCGTAGTTGGTGCCGCCGTCGGAGCTGAGGGTCTTCAGAGCGTCGAGCAAGGTCTGCAGCCCGGCGTCGTTAAGTTTGACCGCCACGGTACTCTTGACCTGGGTGGCGAAGTCGACCAACAGCACGTTGACCGTACCGGACTGCGCACCCTTGACGCTGGCCGCCAGCGTCTTGAACACCGACTCCATGGATTTTTTTGCCGCATCGACGCCGGCTGAACCCATGCTGCCGGAGGTGTCGACAATGAAGGCGATGTTGTAGTCCTTGCCGGCGACCACGTGCAGGCCGGTCACGTCCGCTACCACCAGGTCATTGTTGACGGTGCCGCTCACGGTGTCGTTGTCGCTACCCAGGTTGCTGGTGGTATAGGTCTGCGGATAGACCGTGACCTTGAGTGTGCCTTCGTTAGTCGCCGTGCTGCCGCCGACGGTTTCTGTCGAGGTCGAGCTGACCTTCACGTCGAACTGGCCGTAATAATAGGCCGGTGGCTTGATCGCCAGGCTGCCTAGGTTCCAGCCGCTGACATCGACCGCCGTAGCGCCCACGGTGAGGCTGTGGCCGGCGTTGTCGCTGAGCACTGAGCCTGCCGGAATTCCGCTGAGCTTGACGCTGAGGGTCTCGGAACCGTCGGTGTCGGTCAGGCTCGAGCTGATACCGACCAGCTTGACGCTGCCGTTCTCCGGCCCTTCGTTGAGCTTGAAGCCGTCGTAGTAGCCCTGGCCGTTGCTGCCATGCAGGTCGGAAACGCTGACCCCGGCGTTCTCCAGTGCGGTGACGTTGGGGTACATCGGGATGGCGGTGCTGTTGAGGTCGCCCACCGTACCACTGCCCACCTTGACGTTGACGTCGTAGCTGCCCGGGCCGGACTGGTTGGCATGATAGATCTCCAGCGTGTAATAACCGCTGACGCTTGGCGTGTAACTACCGGCCACGGTACCGCCGGCGCCCCAGGTGGCGGTGACCACGTTCTTGCCGCCGATGGCCACCAGCAGGCTGTCGTCGGCGCTGCCGCTGAAGGTGTAGGTCTTTCCGGCTTCGAGGTAGATCAGGCCGGAGGTCTTCGAGCCGGAGCCGCCAGCCACGCTAGCGTCGGACTGCACGTTGGTGGTGGTCTGGCTACTGCTGGCGTTGCCTGAGTTGGCGAACACCGTTTTCAGCGCATCGCCGGTGATGCCATTGCCGTTGGTCCCTAGGCCAGTCAGGCTGGTCCAGGTCTCTTTGGTCAGGCCCAGCGAGTTGACGGTGTTGTTGCCGATGTTCAGATCCGGTTTGTCGGCCACCGGCGTGATGTCCACCTTCAAGGTGGTTTCGCTGCCAGGGGTGACGCCATCGGTAGGCTTGTACTTGATCTGAGCGTAGTCGGCCTGCTTGTTGCCTATCCCAGTCCCGCCAAAGCCGTCGGCACCAGACTGGTTGGCCAGCGGTACGAACTTGAGCTTGCCCGCGGCGATGTCGGCCTGGCTGATGGTCTGGTTGACGCTGACGTTGACCCACGCCGTGCCGTTGTTGAACTTCAGGCTGCCCAAGTCAGGCAGCTTGGTGATGGTCACGCCCAGGCTCGACAGGCTGCTGTCGACATCGCTGACGTTGAAGTTGCTCCAGCTCAGCACCAGCTCGGTGTCCTCGGTACCGGTGGCGGCTCCACCCGTGGACACCGGCGCGTCATTGACCGCCACCACGTTGACTGTGGTGGTCGCGGTATTGGAGGTGTTGACCCCGTCGGTCACCGTTACCGTAATCACCCGTGGCGTGGTGCTGGGATCTTCGCTGGTATTGCTGAAGGTGATGTTCTTGATCGCCTGCATGTAGTCGGCCAACGTTGCGTTGCCGTTCAGGCTAAGCACCACTTTGCCGTCGCTGATGGCGGTGGTGACAGTGATGCCGTTGACATTACTGCCCAGGTTGAGCACATCTCCTGGCTGGCGGTTGCCCAGGGTGACGGTGGCACCAGTGAGCTGAGTGCTGTCGAAATCGGTGATCGAGACATCCAGGTCACCGATCGAGACACCACTCTGGTTCTCGCTATAGCTGGTCTGGAAGTCGGCGCCGGTCTTGCCGCTAGAGTCGTTGCCGTCCAGGTCCAGCACGGGCGCTGGTTCGTAGATCTGGGTGGTGACGCTGCCGGCATTGGCGTTGACCACCAGGCCTTCAAAGTTGCCGCCGGTGGCCGAATCGATCTTCACCGTCAACTGCTCGGTGCCCTCGCTGACGTTGTCCTGAAGGGTGGGGATGCTAAAGGTGGCCTGGGTGCTGCCCGCCTTGATCACCGCCGTGGCGACGCCGGTGTAATCGGTGCCGTTGCTGGCAGTGCCCGAGTAACTCAGCTTGACCGTGACATCGGTTTGCGCGGCATTGCTCAGCGTAAGGGTATAGGTGGCGCTGCTGCCTTCAGCCACCGCGGCGGTGCCACTGATGCCCAGGGTGGTGGTGCTGATCGTGTCGGTAACCGCGGTGACCGCTGGGGAACTGACCAGCGCAAGGTTCTCGAAGTTACCGCCGCTGGCGCCAGTGATGCGGGTGCTGATGGTGGTAGCGTCGAGATAGGCGTCATCCGCAGGCGCAGCCACGGTGACACTGCCGGTTGTCTGGTTGGCGCCGATGGTGATGGTCTGGCCGTTGCTCAGGGTGACCGTGACCGGAGTACCGGCAGGGTTGGTCAGGGTTGCGGTGTAGACAATACTGCCGCCTTCGGCGACGGTCGGGGTGGCGCTGAGGGTGACTGTGGTGGTGTCCGGCAGATCGGTCACGCTGGTGCTGACAGGCGTCTTGTTGGCCACCAGGTTCTCGTAGTTGCCGCCGCTGACGTTGGTGATGCTGTTGGTGACCGGGGCACGGCCTTGATAGACGTCATTGCTCACCGGCGTGCTGACAGTCCCCGAGCTTTGTCCAACGGCAATGGTAATGGTCTGACCGTTGGCCAGGCTTACCACGACCGGGGTACCGGTTACCGGGGCAGTAACACTGGCGGTGTAGATGATATTGCCCGCCTCGACGACCGAGGGCGTAGCGGTCAAGGAGACGGTTGAGGTGTCGACCGTGTCGCTGACGTTGGTCACTGCCGCATTGCCGTTGACCGCGAGGTTCTCGAAGTTGCCGCCCGAGACATTGGTAATCCGCGCGCTTACCGTGCCCGCATCGATGTAAGGGTCATCCGCGGGCGCAGCGACCGTTACGCTGCCGGAAGTCTGGTTAGCGCCGATAGTGATGGTCTGGCCGTTGCTTAGGGTCACCGTGACCGCTGTGCCGGCTGGGTTGGTCAGGGTCGCGGTGTAAACGATGCTGCCACCCTCGGCCACGGATGGCGTGGCTGACAGCGAGACGGTGGTGGTGTCTTGCGAATCGGTCACGCTGGTGCTGACCTGGGCCGGATTGCCGACCAGGCTCTCGTAGTTGCCACCGCTGACATTGGTGATGCTGTTGGTGACCGGGGCGTGGCCTTGATAGACATCATTGCTCACGGGTGTGCTGACAGTGCTGGAGCTCTGGCCAACCGGGATGGTAATGGTCTGGCCGTTGGCCAAGGTCACCACGACCGGGCTGCCGGTGACCGGCGCGTTGACGCTTGCGGTGTAAAGGATACTGCCGCCCTCAGCCACCGAAGGCGTGGCCGTCAGAGACACGGTTGAGGTGTCGATGGTGTCGGTAACCTGGGTCACCACGGTTGCCCCGTTGACCGCCAGATTCTCGAAGTTACCGCCTGAAGCACCGGTGATTCGCGCGCTGACCGAGCCGGCATCGATGTAAGGGTCATCCGCTGGCGCGGCGACCGTCACGCTGCCCGAAGTCTGGTTCGCGGCGATGGTGATGGTCTGGCCGTTGCTCAAGGTAACCGTCACCGGCGTGCCGGCCGAATTGGTTAGGGTCGCGGTATAAACGATGCTGCCACCCTCGGCCACGGATGGCGTGGCCGATAGCGATACAGTGGTGGTGTCCTGCAAGTCGGTGACCGACGTGCTGACCTGGGCCGGATTGCCGACCAGGCTCTCGAAGTTGCCACCGCTGACATTGGTGATGCTGTTGGTGACCGGTGCGTGGCCTTGATAGACATCATTGCTCACCGGCGTACTGACAGTGCTGGAACTCTGGCCGACCGGGATGGTGATAGTTTGGCCGTTGGCCAAGGTCACCACCACCGGCGTGCCGGTCACCGGCGCATTGACGCTTGCGGTGTAAACAATGCTACCGCCTTCCGCCACTGAAGGCGTGGCAGTCAGAGTGACCGTGGTGGTGTCCTGTACATCAGTAACGCTGGTGGTAACCAGTGCCGGGTTGCCAACCAGATTCTCATAGCTGCCGCCACTTACTCCCGTGATGTTCGTGGTTACTGGTGCATGGCCTTGATAGACATCATTGCTCACCGGAGTGGTGACAGTACTGGAGCTCTGGCCAACCGGGATGGTGATGGTCTGGCCGTTGGCCAAGGTCACCACGACCGCCGTGCCGGTGACCGGTGCATTGACCGACGCGGTGTAAACGATGCTGCCGCCTTCCGCCACCGAAGGCGTGGCAGTGAGGGTGACCGTGGTGGTGTCCTGAACATCGGTGACAGTGGTAGAAACCGGCGCTGGGTTGCCAACCAGATTCTCGTAGTTGCCACCGCTGACGTTGGTGATGTGGGTGGTGACCGGAGCATGGCCCTGGTAGACATCGTTGGTCACCGGGGTGCTGACGGTGCTGGAGCTTTGGCCAACCGGGATGGTGATGGTCTGGCCATTGGCCAAGGTCACGATCACAGGGCTACCGGTGACCGGTGCATTGACCGACGCGGTGTAAACGATGCTGCCGCCTTCCGCCACCGAAGGCGTAGCAGTGAGGGTGACCGTGGTGGTGTCCTGCACATCGGTGACAGTGGTAGAAACCGGTGCCGGATTGCCAACCAAGTTCTCATAGCTGCCGCCACTCACTCCCGTGATGTTCGTGGTGACCGCAGGATGTCCCTGATAGACGTCGTTGCTCACCGGTGTGCTGACAGTGCTGGAGCTTTGGCCAACCGGGATGGTGATGGTCTGGCCATTGGCCAAGGTCACGATCACCGGACTACCGGTGACCGGCGCATTGACCGAAGCGGTGTAAACGATGCTGCCGCCTTCCGCCACCGAAGGCGTAGCAGTGAGGGTGACCGTGGTGGTGTCCTGCACATCGGTGACAGTGGTAGAAACCGGTGCCGGATTGCCAACCAAGTTCTCATAGCTGCCGCCACTCACTCCCGTGATGTTCGTGGTGACCGCAGGATGTCCCTGATAGACGTCGTTGCTCACCGGTGTGCTGACAGTGCTGGAACTCTGGCCAACCGGGATGGTGATGGTTTGGCCGTTGGCCAAGGTCACCACGACCGGCGTGCCTGTGACGGGTGCATTGACCGAAGCGGTGTAGACGATGCTACCGCCTTCCGCCACTGAAGGCGTGGCAGTCAGAATGACCGTGGTGGTGTCCTGGACATCAGTAACGCTGGTGGTAACCGGCGTCGGATTGCCAACCAAGTTCTCATAGCTGCCGCCACTCACTCCCGTGATGTTCGTGGTGACCGCAGGATGTCCCTGATAGACGTCGTTGGTCACTGGTGTGCTGACAGTGCCGGAACTCTGGCCAACCGGGATAGTGATGGTTTGGCCATTGGCCAAGGTCACGATCACAGGGCTACCTGTGACCGGCGCATTGACCGAAGCGGTGTAGACGATGCTGCCACCCTCGGCCACCGATGCTGTGGCCGTCAGCGTCACCATCATCGTGTCCTGGACGTCGGTGACGCTTGTAGTAACCGGCGCATGATTGGCGACCAGACTCTCGTAGTTCCCTCCGCTGACGTTACTGATGCTGTTGGTAACCGGCGCATGGCCTTGATAGACGTCGTTGCTAACCGGCGTGCTGACGGTGCCGGAGCTTTGCCCAACGGGGATGGTAATGGTCTGGCCGTTGGTCAAGGTCACCACAACAGGTGTACCTGTTACCGGCGCTCCGACCGAGGCGGTATAGGTGATGCTGCCGCCTTCAGCCACAGTCGGGCTCGCAGTGAGCGATACGGTCGAGGTATCTACAGTATCGGTAATGTTGGTCACTGCCGGAGCATTAATGATTGCCAGATTCTCGAAGTTGCCACCCGTAGCAGTGGTGATCCGCGCGCTGACCGAGCCGGCATCGATGTACGGGTCATCGCCCGGCGCAGCCACAGTTACACTGCCCGAAGTCTGGTTTGCGGCGATGGCGATGGTCTGGCCGTTGCTCAAGGTAACCGTGACCGGCGTGCCGGCGGGATTGGTCAAGGTCGCGGTATAGACAATGCTGCCGCCTTCAGCGACCGAAGGCGTAGCCGTCAGGGTCACCGTAGTGGTGTCCTGTGCATCGGTAACGCTGGTGGTAACCGGTGCCGGATTACCAACCAGACTCTCGTAGTTGCCGCCGCTGACACTGGTGATGCTGTTGGTGACTGGGGCATGCCCCTGATAGACGTCGTTGGTCACCGGCGCACTGACAGTGCCAGAGCTTTGACCGATTGCAATGGTAATGCTCTGGCCGTTGGCCAGGGTCACGACCACCGGGCTGCCGGTGACCGGAGCCCCGACCGAAGCGGTGTAGACGATGCTGCCGCCTTCGGTTACCAATGGTGTGGCAGTAAGGGTAACGGTGGTGGTGTCCTGAACATCGGTCACGGCAGTGGAGACTGACGCCTGATTCGCGACCAGGTGCTCGTAACTGCCGCCGCTGACATTGCTGATGCTGTTGGTGACCGGAGCGTGGCCCTGATAGACGTCATTGCTCACTGGCGTGCTGACAGTGTTGGAGCTCTGGCCAACCGGGATGGTGATGGTTTGGCCGTTGGCCAAGGTCACCACGACCGGGCTGCCGGTAACTGGCGCTTCGACCGATGCGGTGTAGACAATGCTACCGCCCTCGGCCACTGATGGCGTCGCGGTTAGCGTGACCGTGGTGGTATCGCGAACATCGGTCACCGTCGTGGAAACTTGTGCCGGGTTTCCGACCAGGCTTTCGTAGTTGCCACCGCTGACATTGGTGATGCTGTTGGTGACTGGGGCATGCCCCTGATAGACGTCGTTACTCACCGGCGTGCTGACAGTGCTGGAACTCTGGCCGATCGGGATGGTGATGGTCTGGCCATTAGCCAAGGTCACCACGACCGGGCTGCCGGTAACGGGTGCATTGACCGAAGCGGTGTAAATGATGCTGCCACCTTCCGCCACCGATGGCGTAGCGGTCAACGACACGGTGGAGGTATCCACGGTATCGCTGATAGTCGTTACCGCAGCAGCCCCATTGACCGCTAGATGCTCAAAGTTACCGCCCGACGCACCGGTGATCCGTGCGCTAACCGAGCCTGCATCCAGATACGGATCATCGCCGGGCGCCGCGACCGTCACGCTGCCTGAAGTCTGGTTGGCGCCGATAGTAATGGTCTGGCCGTTGCTCAGGGTAACTGTGACCGGGCTGGCGGCTGGATTGGTCAAGGTTGCGGTGTAGATGATGCTGCCACCCTCGGCCACGGAGGGTGTGGCCGACAGTGAGACAGTGGTGGTGTCCTGCGAATCAGTAATGGTCGTGGAAACGGAGGTTGGATTGCCGACCAGATTCTCGTAGTTGCCCCCACTGACGTTAGTGATGCTGTTGGTAACCGGGGCGTGGCCTTGGTAGACATCGTTGCTCACAGGCATGCTGACAGTGCTTGAGCTCTGACCAACTGGGATGGTGATGGTCTGACCGTTGGCCAAGGTCACTACCACCGGGCTGCCGGTGACGGGCGTTCCAACCGAGGCGGTGTAGACGATGGTGCCGCCCTCGACTGCCGAAGGCGCGGCGGTGAGTGTCACTGTGGTGGTGTCCTGCACATCCGTGACGCCAGTCGTGACGGGTGCAGGGTTGGTCACCAGATTCTCATAGTTACCACCACTGACATGGCTGATGCTGTTGGTGACCGGAGCATGGCCCTGGTAGGTGTCATTGTTGACGGGCGTGCTTACGGTGCCAGAACTTTGGCCTTCGGCAATCGTGATGGTCTGACCATTGGCCAACGTCACGACAAGGGGGCTGCCGGTTACCGGTGCGGTCACGCTGGCGGTGTAGATAATGCTGCCGCCTTCGGCGACCGATGGCGTCGCTGTCAACGACACGGTCGAGGTGTCGACGGTATCGGTGACCTGGGTCACCACCGTTGCGCCATTGACCGCGAGATTTTCAAAGTTACCGCCTGAAGCCCCCGTGATTCTTGCGCTGATCGCGCCGGCATCGATGTACGGGTCATCGCCTGGAGCTGCGACCGTCACGCTCCCTGAGGTCTGGTTGGCAGCGATGGTGATGGTTTGACCATTGCTCAGGGTGACGGTGACAGGCGTACCGGCTGGATTGGTCAGGGAGGCGGTGTAGATGATGCTGCCGCCCTCGGCGACTGATGGAGTGGCTGACAGCGAGACGGTAGTGGTGTCCTGCGAATCGGTCACACTGGTGCTGACCTGGGCAGGGTTGCCCACCAGGTTCTCGTAATTGCCACCGCTGACATTGGTAATGCTGTTGGTGACCGGCGCATGCCCCTGGTAGACGTCATTGCTGACTGGCGTACTCACCGTTGCGGAGCTCTGGCCCACGGCGATCGTGATGGTTTGGCCGTTGGCCAAGGTGACTACCACCGGGCTACCAGTGACTGGCGCGGTCACGCTGGCGGTATAGACGATGCTGCCGCCTTCGCCGACTGTCGGTGTCGCGGTGAGGGACACGGTCGAGGTGTCGATGGTATCGCTGACCTGGGTAACCGCTGGCGTGGCATTGACCGTCAAATTCTCGAAGTTGCCACCCGACGCGTTGGTGATTCGCGCACTGACCGACCCTGCGTCGAGGTACGCATCATCCGCTGGTGCTGCGACCGTGATACTGCCGGACGTCTGGTTGGCGGCAATGGTGATGATCTGGCCATTGCTCAGGGTAACCGTCACCGGCGTGCCGGCCGGGTTGGTCAGGGTGGCGGTGTAGACGATGCTGCCACCCTCGGCGACGGCGGGCGTGGCTGAGAGGGAAACGCTGGTGGTGTCCTGTACCGATGTGACGTTGGTCACCACCGGTGCCTGGTTGGCGACCAGGTTCTCGTAGTTGCCACCGCTGACCCCAGTAATGTGGGTAATGACCGGCGCATGGCCCTGGTAGACGTCGTTGCTCACCGGCGTGCTGACCGTGCCGAAGCTTTGCCCGACGGCAATGGTTATGCTCTGGCCGTTGGCCAGAGTGACGACCAGCGGGCTGCCGGTGACCGGTGCGTTCACGCTGGCGGTGTAGACGATCGCCCCGCCTTCAGCGACTACTGGGGTCGCGCTCAGGGATACCGTCGAAGTGTTGATGGTATCGGTGACATTGGTAATCGCCGGCGCGCTATTGATCGCAAGCGACTCGAAATTACCACCCTGGGCGTTGGTGATATGAGTACTGACCGGCCCAGCATCGAGGTAGGGGTCGTCGCCTGGCGCGGCGACTGTGACACTGCCCGAGGACTGGTTGGCAGCAATGGTTATCGTCTGGCCATTGCTCAGAGTGACGGTTACCGGTGTACCGGCTGGGTTGGTCAGGGTCGCGGTGTATACGATGCTGCCGCCTTCGGTGACGGATGGCGTCGCTGACAGCGAGACGGTAGTGGTGTCCTGCATATCGGTCACGCTGGTGCTGACCTGGGCCGGGTTGCCGACCAGGTTCTCGTAATTGCCACCGCTGACATTGGTGATGTGGTTGGTGACCGGAGCGTGGCCCTGGTAGACATCGTTGGTCACTGGTGTGCTGACAGTGCTGGAGCTTTGGCCAACCGGGATGGTGATGGTTTGGCCGTTGGCCAAGGTCACCACGACCGGGCTGCCGGTGACCGGCGCATTGACGCTTGCGGTGTAGATGATACTGCCACCTTCAGCGACCGAGGGCGTGGCAGTGAGGGTGACCGTGGTGGTGTCCTGGACATCGGTGACAGTGGTAGAAACCGGCGCTGGGTTGCTAACCAGATTCTCGTAGTTGCCACCGCTGACATTGGTGATGGTGTTGGTGACCGGGGCGTGGCCCTGATATACGTCGTTGCTCACCGGCGTGCTGACAGTGCTGGAACTCTGGCCGACCGGGATAGTGATGGTTTGGCCGTTGGCCAAGGTCACCACGACCGGCGTGCCGGTGACGGGCGCATTGACGCTTGCGGTGTAGATGATGCTGCCGCCTTCCGCCACCGAAGGTGTGGCGGTCAGGGTGACCGTGGTGGTGTCCTGAACATCGGTGACGCTGGTGGTAACCGGTGCCGGGTTGCCGACCAGATTCTCGTAGTTGCCGCCACTCACTCCCGTGATGTTCGTGGTGACCGCGGG
>NZ_JBJDNG010000022.1:0-17748 GCF_044900155.1 Pseudomonas sp. NPDC088890
GAAGAACGGCGCCGTGCCTGTGGTTGGTGTGGTGGATATTCTGGCCTCTTCGCGGGCAAGCCCGCTCCCACACGCTCACCGCCAGCCAGAAGAACAGCGCCGTGCCTGTGGCAGGTGTGTGGATGCTCTGGCCTCTTCGCGGGCAAGCCCGCTCCCACAGGCTCACCGCCAGCCAGAAGAACGGCGCGGTACCTGTGGGAGCGGGCTTGCCCGCGAAGAGGCCGGAACAAACAACACAGCAGAAAAATCAGAATTTGGCTTTGGCTTTGGCTTTGGCTTTGGCTTTGGCTTTGGCTTTGGCTTTGGCTTTGGCGAGAGCGTAGCGATTCGCTGCTCTTGATCTTCGTGCGCGCAAGTCCAGGCGCCGCAGATTCGCGACTTCAGGAGGCTGAGCAGAGGTGCCTGGAGGGCCAGGTGCGCCAGCACCCTTCGGCGCAGCCGAAGGCGCGAGATGTAGATTTGCGCAGCAAATCGTAGGCCGCGCGGGCCCGGAAGGCGCCGGCGCCAAGGGATCCCGCCACGGGCGGGACTGATGGTGGAGCGCAGACCTTTTTGGTTACTTTTGGCTGGGCCGGCACACCGGGCGTTTGCCAAAAAGTGACCCGCCGTAAGGGCGGAAGGGGCCAGTAGTAGCACCCCAAAAAACGGATAAGTTCGAATTTCAAGAACTCAACTCAAAACCAGCGCTACCCCCGCAAAATGGCCGCAAAGGTGACTCAACGCCACCCCCGCAACCAGAAAAAACCCAAACCTCAAAAATTAGCGCTTACGCAAAATCACGCTACCAATCGAATACCCAGCACCAAACGAACTCAGCACCCCCACCGCCCCCACAGGCAAATCATCCTGATACAGGTGCAAGGCAATCACCGACCCCGCCGAACTGGTATTGGCATACCGATCCAAAATCACCGGCGCATCTTCCTCAGCCACATCCCGCCCTACCAACTTCTTGACGATCAAGTGATTCATGCTCAAGTTGGCCTGATGCAACCAGAAACGCTTCACATCGCTCGGCTGCAGACCATTCTCTTGCAAGTGCTGCCCGATCAACTCAGCCACCATCGGACACACCTCACGGAACACCTTGCGCCCTTCCTGAACGAACAGTTTGTCCGCAGCCCCCTCGCCCTCCTCCGCCGCACGGTTTAGGAAGCCGAAATTATTGCGGATGTTGTTGGAGAACTGAGTCAGCAACTTGCTGCTGACGATCTCGAACTGATGCGCCGAAGTCGCCAGGTCAGCTCGCTCGAGCAGCACGGCGGTAGCGGCATCGCCAAAGATGAAGTGACTGTCACGATCGCGGAAGTTCAGGTGAGCGGTACACACCTCAGGGTTGACCACCAGCACCGCTCGGGCCTGGCCCAGCTGAATACTGTTGGCGGCGGTCTGGATGCCGAAGGTGGCCGACGAGCAGGCAACGTTCATGTCAAAGCCAAAACCGTTGATGCCCAACGCCTGCTGCACTTCGATGGCGATAGCCGGATACGGGCGCTGCAGGTTGGAGCAAGCGACGATCACTGCATCGACATCGGCGGCAGTGCGACCTGCACGCTCAAGGGCCTGGCGGGCCGCGGTCACGGCCATCTCACAGAGGATCGACGGCTCATCATTGGAGCGCTCCGGCAAGCGTGGCTTCATGCGCTGCGGATCGAGAATGCCAGCCTTGTCCAACACGAAGCGGCTCTTGATCCCCGACGCCTTCTCGATGAAGGCGGCGTTGGATTCGGCCAGGGCTTGAACTTCGCCACGCGCGATGGCCGCCGCGTTGTCCTGGTTGTACTGCGTGACCCAGGTATTGAACGACTCCACCAGTTCTTCGTTGGAAATGCTCTGGGCCGGGGTATACAGGCCGGTGCCGCTGATCACGACGTTATGCACGGTCGTTCCTCTGGTCAGAGGCCATCGCCGCACGGCGCTGGCCGAAATAAGGGGCAAGATAATGGCACCTTGGTGCCAATTTACAATTGCAACTTCCCGCTGAAACGGGAGAACCAGCGAGGGCTATGCCCTGGTTCGCGGATAAACCTGCTCCCCGTGGGAGCCGGTCTAGCTCGCGAAGGGCCGCAAAGCGGCCGCAAAACTCCAGCAAGTTTGCCACATTTGCAGAGGTTTAGCCCTCTACCTGGCTCCACTGTTTGCTCAAGCGTTTGTCGGAAACCGGCACCTTGGTGCCCAGCTGCTGGGCGAACAGCGATACCCGGTATTCCTCTAGCAACCAACGGTACATGAGCAACTGCTCGTCGCGCTTGCCCTCCTGGGCATGCTTGTCGGCGCGTGTCTTGTACTGGGTCCAGAGAGTGGCCAATTCGCCACTCCAGACGCGGTCCTTCTGCACTTGCGAGCCGAGTTTCTCCAGGCGCAATTCGATGGCTTTGAGGTAGCGCGGCAACTCCTTGAACCACACCACAGGCGTATCGCGCACAAAACCTGGGTAGACCAGGTTGGCCAACTGCAGCTTGATGTCGTTCAAGGCCACGGCTTGGCTCAAGTCGATCTTGCCTTTGAAGCGCTTTTGCAAGCCATGCCACAGCTTGAGCACCTCAAGCGTCAGCCTGGCCAAGCGCTCGGCGTGCTCAGCCCAACTGCCGCGCTTGCGCTCGGCCAACGAAGCAAGGCCAGCACCATCGCGCGGCAGCTGCGCTTCACCTTCCAGGATGCAGCTGTCGAGACTGGCCAGCAGGATGTCCTCGACCAACGCCTCGACCCGGCCCATGTCGCGGTACAGCAGGCCCAGCTCGGTCAGCCCGGGGAGCTTGCCACGCAGGAACTTGGCCGGTTCTGCCAGCTGTTGCAGCAGCAGGCGCTGCAATGCGCGGCGATGCTGGAACTGGGCCTCGGCGTGGGTCGAGAAACGCCCTTCACGTACGCTGCCGTTCTCTTCGACCAGCGCCGGGTAGACCGTCATCGACAGCCCGGCGATCTTTTGCTGGGCGGTTTCAGCGACGTCGGCGAAGGCCTTGGCTTGCACCGGCTGCTCGGACTTTTCCGTGCGCGGCATGGCCAGTGCGGCTTGGCTGGCTGCGACAAATCGGGAGGTCAGCTCGGCCAGATCGCGCCCTTCGCCGAGGAACTTACCCTGGCCATCGACCACTTCGATGTTCATCCGCAGATGGCTCTCGACCAGCTCAGCCGCTTGCGCCCAAGCCTCATCGGTTACCCGCGCGCCGGTCATGCGCAGCAGTTCCTGGCCCAGCGCCTGGGGCAAACCACCCTGGCCAAAGGTCATCCGCGCCAGGGCGGCCTTGACGAAGTCCGGCACCGGCACAAAGTTCTTGCGCAAGGCCTTGGGCAGGTTGCGTACCAGGGCGATGCACTTGGCCTCGAGCAAGCCTGGCACCAGCCATTCCAGGCGCTCACCCGGCAGGCTCGGCAGCAACGGCGCCGGCACCCGCACAGTGACGCCATCGCGCGGATGGTTGGGCTCGAAATGGTAGCTCAGCGGCAGGCTCAGCTCGCCCACCTTGAGGCTGTCAGGGTATTGCGCGGCGGTCACTTCACTGGCCTCGCGGGCCAGCACATCCTCTTCGCGCATGATCAGCAGATTGGCGTCTTTCTGGCTGGTCATGCGATACCAGGCGTCGAACGTCGCCGTCTGGTGAATCTCGGCAGGCAGGCGCGCTTCATAGAAGGCGTAGAGAGTTTCCTCATCGGCGAGAATGTCGCGTCGGCGCGCCTTGGCCTCGAGCTCGTCGAGCTGTTCGAGCAGGCGTTTGTTAGCCGCCAGGCACTTGGCCCGCGACTGAATCTCACCGCCAACCAAACCCTCGCGGATAAACAGCTCGCGTGATACTACCGGATCGATCGGCCCGTAGTGCACCGGACGCCGGCCGACCAGGATCAAGCCATACAGGGTGATCTGTTCATAGGCCACCACTTGCCCGCGCTTTTTCTCCCAGTGCGGCTCGAAGTGGTTTTTCTTGATCAGGTGCCCCGCCAGCGGCTCGATCCAGTCTGGCTCGATCTTGGCCACCATGCGCGCATACAGCTTGGTAGTTTCGACCAGTTCGGCGGCCATCACCCACTGCGGGCGCTTGCGGCCGATGCCGGACGAGGGGTGGATCCAGAAACGGCGCTGGCGCGCGCCCTGGTAGTCGCCCTCTTCGGTCTTGTGGCCGATCTGGCTGAGCAGGCCACTGAGAATGGCCTTGTGCATGCGCTGATAGTCGATTGGCTCTTTGTTGACGGTCAGTTGCAGGTCGCGACAGATCAGCGACAACTGGCGATGGGCATCGCGCCATTCGCGCAGGCGCAGGTAATTGAGGAAGTTCTTCCGGCACCAGTTTCGCAGCGGGTTGGCGGTCAGCGCCTGACGCTGCTCTTCGAAACCGCGCCACAGATTAACCAGCGCGGCAAAGTCCGAATCGACATCTTTCCACTGCGCGTGGGCTTGATCCGCTGCCTGCTGACGCTCCGGCGGACGCTCGCGTGGATCCTGCACCGACAGCGCGCTGGTGACGATCAATACTTCCTGCAGACTGCCCAAGCGGGCGCCTTCGAGCAGCATACGGCCCAGCCGCGGATCGATAGGCAAACGCGCCAGTTGCCGGCCGAGCGGGGTCAGCTGGTTCTCGCGATTGACCGCCGACAGCTCCTGCAGCAGGTTGAAACCGTCGCTGATGGCCTTGCCATCAGGCGGTTCGATGAAGGGGAAGGCATCGATGGCACCCAGGCGCAGGTGAAGCATCTGCAAGATCACCGCCGCCAGGTTGGTGCGCAGGATCTCCGGATCGGTGAACGCCGGTCGGCCGTTGAAATCATCCTCGCTGTACAGACGCACACAGATGCCCGGCTCGACCCGCCCGCAGCGTCCCTTACGCTGGTTGGCACTGGCTTGCGAGACCGCCTCGATAGGCAGGCGCTGGACCTTGGCGCGATAGCTGTAACGGCTGATCCGCGCGGTGCCACTGTCGATCACATAGCGGATGCCGGGCACCGTCAGGGAAGTCTCGGCCACGTTGGTGGCGAGCACCACGCGCCGGCCTGGGTGCGACTGGAAGATCTTCTGCTGCTCGGCCGGCGACAGCCGGGCGTACAGCGGCAAGATCTCGGTGTGGCGTAGCTGGGCCTTGCGCAAGATCTCGGCAGCGTCGCGAATCTCGCGCTCGCCGGGCAGGAACACCAGCACATCACCTGGCCCCTTGCCGACACTGCGTTCGTGCGCGGCGATTTCATCGAGGGTGGCCAGGATCGCCTGATCAACTGTCAGGTCGTCTTCAACCTGGTTGCCTTCCTCGTCCTGCTCGCTGGTCAGCGGCCGGTACCAGGTTTCCACCGGGTAGGTACGGCCCGAGACTTCGATGATCGGCGCGTTATCGAAATGCTTGGAGAAGCGCTCCAGATCGATGGTCGCCGAAGTGATGATCAGCTTCAGCTCGGGCCGGCGATGCAGCAAGGTCTTCAGATAACCGAGCAAGAAGTCGATGTTCAGACTGCGCTCGTGGGCCTCGTCGACGATGATTGTGTCGTAACGCTCAAGAAACCGATCATGCTGGGTTTCGGCGAGCAGGATGCCATCGGTCATCAGCTTGACCAGGGTGTTGGAATCGCTCTGATCCTCGAACCGCACCTGGTAGCCGACCAGCGCGCCCAGCGGCGTGCCGAGCTCTTCCGCGACCCGCGCGGCAACGCTGCGCGCGGCGATCCGACGGGGCTGGGTGTGAGCGATCTGGCCGTGGCTACCACGGCCCAGTTCCAGGCAGATCTTGGGCAACTGAGTGGTCTTGCCCGAACCGGTTTCGCCGGCGATCACCAGGACTTGGTGTTCACTCAAGGCCTTCTTGATCTCGTCGCGTTTGGCGGCAATCGGCAGGTTATCGTCATAGCGGATACTCGGCACGCTTTGCTGGCGCGCAGTGACCTGGGCGAACGAGGCCTGGACCTTGTCCACCCACTGCGCCAGCTTGGCCTCGTCGGGGCGCTTGCGCAGCTCATGCAATTGCCGACGCAGACGATGGCGGTCGGCGATCATGGCGTGGTCGAGGTTGTTCAGCAGCTGGTCGATGGCGTGGTCTGTCATGGGGCTTTTTAATGATGCAGGTGAGCCTGCTTGTGCATGATCGGCATTCGAAGGGCTGCGATTGTCGCATAACGTAGCGCTTTATGGAGGTTCCCGTGGCAGCGGGCTTGGCCCGCGATAGCCGTTAAAGTGCTATCGCGGGGCAAGCCCGCTGCCACGCCAGCATCCTACAAGGTGGCTGCATTTGTTTAGCCAAGCGCGAACTGAAGGTAGCCATTCACTGATTTAATCAACCTTACAGCCCATGGGAGTATCGAGCCATGATCCTCCTCACCAGCATCGCCCAGCCGCCGTCACGCCCTTCCTTGCCGAAGGTTCGGGCCTGCGCTGGCGAAAATCCGCTGGTGCACATCATCCTCGCCTTCTGGGCCTTGTGGCACTGCCGTCACGCGCGCCCACCGGATGCTTTACTCACGCTTGACTGACCCATTCCGGCCCACCGGCCGGCTGACCCAGTATGACCTGGCGCCTGTTGTGCGCAGGTCCTGTGCGCGAGCGAATCCATCATGCACTTTGCTCCTATCGAGCAGGCCGAACGCTTTTTGGCCGACAACCCTGATATCGACCTGATCGAGCTGTTCATCCTCGACGCCAACGGCGTGCCACGCGGCAAGCTGCTGCACCGCGATGAGCTGTTGGCGGTATACGAAAGCGGCCGGCCATTGCCCAGTACCATCCTCGGCCTGACCCTCAATGGCGATGATGTCGAGAACTCCGGGCTGGTCTGGGACGTCGGCGATATCGACTGCCGCGCCTACCCGCTTGACGGTAGCCTGGTCCGTCTGCCGTGGCGGCGTGTGCCTACCGCCGCTGTGCAAGTCAGCATGCACCCCAGCGAAGGCCTGCCCGCCAGCGTTGCCGATCCACGCCACGTTCTGCTGCGCACCATCAAGGCGCTCAAGGCTGATGGCTTGCATCCAGTGATGGCCTGTGAGCTTGAGTTCTACCTGCTCGACCAGCAGCGCGATGCCCACGGCCGCCCGCAGCCAGCGCTGGACAACGACGGCGGCCGGCCACGCGCCACCCAGGTCTATGGCCTGCGCGAACTGGAGCAGATCGAGCCGTTCCTCGCCGACCTGTACGCGGCTTGCAAAGCCCAGGGTATCCCGGCGCGCACGGCGATTTCCGAATACGCTCCCGGCCAGGTGGAGATTACCCTGGAGCATGGCGACGCCTTGGTGGCGATGGATCAGGCGGTGCGCTACAAGCGCCTGGTCAAGGGCATCGCCCATGCCCACGGCATGCAGGCCTGCTTCATGGCCAAACCGTTTTCGGATCTGGCTGGCACCGGCATGCACATGCACCTGAGCCTGGCCGATGCGCAGGGCAACAATCTGTTCGCCAGCAGCGATCCGGCAGGCACCCCGCTGCTGCGCCAGGCGGTCGCTGGCATGCTGCGCCACTTGCACGAATCGCTGTTGCTGTTCTGCCCCAACGCCAACTCGTTCCGGCGTTTCCAGGCCAACAGTTATGCGCCGCTGGCGCCGACCTGGGGCGTCGACAACCGTACCGTCAGCCTGCGCGTACCGGGCGGCCCGGCCAACAGCCGGCATGTCGAGCACCGCATCTGCGGCGCCGACGCCAACCCCTACCTGGCCGCCGCCGCGATCCTCGCCGCCAGCCACCAAGGCATCCGCCAGCAGCTCGACCCCGGCGCGCCCGTGCAAGGCAACGGCTATGCCCAGGCTACCGAGCACCTGCCCACTGACTGGCTGACCGTGCTCGATGCCCTGGAGCAGTCGAGCTGGGCCAAAGAAGCGCTGGGCGAGGCCTTCCTCGGTGTGTACCTGAAGGTCAAGCGAGCCGAGTACCGCCAGTTCATGGCCGAAGTCGGCGAGCAGGACTGGCGCTGGTACCTGCACCAGGCCTGAGCCCTACCCTTTTTCTGCCAAGGAACCACCATGAACGCAGCACTGAACAACGGCGCGGCCCAGCGCGCGCCGTCCTACTACAGCGCCACCCTCAACGATTCGACCCAATACCCGACCCTACAGGGCACCCATCAGGTCGACGTGGCGATCATCGGCGGTGGCTTCACCGGCGTCGCCACCGCCGTGGAGTTGGCCGAGCGCGGCCTTAAGGTGGCGATCGTCGAAACCCACCGCATTGGTTGGGGCGCCAGCGGGCGCAACGGCGGCCAGGTCACCGGCAGCCTGTCGGGCGATGAAGCGATGCGCACGCAAATGCGCGATCGGCTCGGCGCCGAAGTCGACGACTTCATCTGGCAGCTGCGCTGGCGCGGCCACCAGATCATCGAGCAGCGAGTGCAGCGTTATGGCATCGATTGCGACCTGAAACGCGGCCATCTGCATGCGGCGATGAAGCCTTCGCACATGGACGAGCTACGCAGCTTTCAGGCCGAGGCGCAGCGCCGTGGCATGGGCGATCAGGTCGAGTTGCTTGATCGCCAAGCGGTGGCTCGCCAGCTGCAAAGCCCGCTGTACCTGGGCGGCCTGAAGAACCGCCGCAACCTGCACCTGCATCCGCTCAACCTGTGCCTGGGCGAGGCCCGCGCCGCCCACAGCCTGGGCGCGCTGATCTTTGAAAACTCCGAAGTGCTGGAGATCATCCACGGCCCGCGCCCGTCGGTGGTCACTGCCCAGGGCCGGATCGAGGCCCGCCAGGTGATGCTGGCCGGCGATGTCTACCACAAGCTGGAAAAGCGCCAGCTCAAGGGCAAGATCTTCCCGGCCATGGGCGGTATCGTCACCACCGCGCCCCTGGGGGAACTGGCCGCGCAGATCAACCCCGAGGACCTGGCGGTGTACGACTGCCGCTTCGTCCTCGACTACTACCGCCTGACAGCCGACAAGCGCTTGCTGTTCGGCGGTGGCGCCAACTATTCAGGCAAGGATTCGCGGGATATCGCCGGCGAGCTGCGGCCCTGCATCGAGCGCACCTTCCCCGCGCTCAAGGGCGTGCCAATCGAGTTCCAGTGGAGCTGTGCGATGGGCATCGTGGTCAACCGCATTCCGCAGTTGGGCAAGCTTTCGCAGAATGTCTGGTACTGCCAGGGCTATTCCGGGCACGGCATCGCCACCAGCCACATCATGGGCGAGATCATGGCCGAGGCACTGACGGGGACGCTGGAGAAGTTCGACACCTTTGCGGCGTGCAAGCACATCAAGGTGCCGATGGGGGATCTGTTGGGCAATCCGCTGTTGGCGGCGGGGATGTGGTACTACCAGATGCTGGAAAAACTACGCTAGAGCCCTCATGGGAGCGGGCTTGCCCCGCTCCCATGCAGCCTGTTCGAAGTCGTCTGGACCTCAGGCGATCTTCTTCAAGCCCTGCTTCTTCAGTTCTTCATCACGCAACTCACGGCGCAGGATCTTGCCGACGTTAGTGGTCGGCAACGCATCGCGGAACTCGATGTAGCGCGGCACCTTGTAGCCCGTGACATTGGCGCGCATGTGCTCCATCACCTGCTCCTTGGTCAGGGTCATGCCTGGCTTGACCACGATGAACACCTTGATCAGCTCGCCCGACTTCTCGTCCGGCACGCCAATCGCAGCGCACTGCAGCACGCCCGGCAAGCCGGCCAGGACGTCTTCGAGCTCGTTGGGATACACGTTGAAGCCGGAGACCAGGATCATGTCTTTCTTGCGATCGACGATGCGCATGTAGCCATCGAGCTGGATCAGGGCAATGTCGCCGGTCTTCAGCCAGCCATCGGCGTCAAGGATCTCGGCGGTAGCGTCTTCGCGCTGCCAGTAGCCCTTCATCACCTGCGGGCCCTTCACGCACAGCTCGCCGACTTCACCCAGGCCAAGCTCCTGGCCGTTGTCATCGATGACCTTGCACAGGGTCGAGGGCACCGGAATGCCGATGGTGCCGACCTGGTTGGCCTCGGCCGGGTTGACCGCTGCTACCGGGCTGGTCTCGGTCATGCCGTAGCCTTCACAGATGGCGCAGCCGGTGACGGTCTTCCAGCGCTCGGCCACGCTCAGTTGCAAGGCCATGCCACCAGACAGGGTGATCTTCAGCGCCGAGAAATCCAGCGCACGGAAGGCTTCGTTGTTGCACAGGGCCACGAACAGGGTGTTGAGGCCAACGAAACCGCTGAACTTCCACTTGCCCAGTTCCTTGACCATGGCCGGCAAATCGCGCGGGTT
Source organism: Pseudomonas sp. NPDC088890 (assembly GCF_044900155.1). Taxonomy (NCBI): domain Bacteria; kingdom Pseudomonadati; phylum Pseudomonadota; class Gammaproteobacteria; order Pseudomonadales; family Pseudomonadaceae; genus Pseudomonas; species Pseudomonas sp. NPDC088890. The sequence goes on from NZ_JBJDNG010000022.1 coordinate 10,135, forward strand.
GCTGATCAGCACGTTGTGATTGCCGATCAGCATCATGGCCATGCAATGGAAGGTGAACGCATAGATGTGGTACAGCGGCAACGGGGTGATGAGGATCTCGCACCCTTCATGCAGGTTGGCGCCCATCAGTGCCCGGCACTGCAGCATGTTGGCCACCAGGTTGCGGTGGGTGAGCATGGCGCCCTTGGCCACACCGGTGGTCCCACCGGTATACTGCAGCACGGCAACATCGTTGGGCTGCGGATTGGCCTCGGTAACCGGCTGGCCATGGCCTTTGGCCAAGGCATCGTTGAAGCGCACGGCGCCTGGCAGGTGGTACGCCGGGACCATCTTCTTCACGTACTTGATGACGCTGTTGATCAGCAGGCGCTTGATCGGCGGCAGCAGGTCGGCCACTTCGGTGACGATGACATGCTTGACCTGGGTCTTGGGCACGACCTTTTCGGCCAGGTGGGCCATGTTGGCCAGGCACACCAAGGCCTTGGCGCCGGAGTCGTTGAACTGGTGCTCCATCTCCCGCGCGGTGTACAGCGGGTTGGTGTTGACCACGATCAGCCCAGCGCGCATGGCGCCGAATACGGCTACAGGGTATTGCAGGACATTAGGCAGCTGTACGGCAATCCGATCACCTGGCTTGAGGTCGGTGTGCTGTTGCAGCCAGGCAGCAAACGCCCCTGACAAGGCATACAGCTCGCCATAGGTGATGGTTTTGCCCAGGTTGCTAAAGGCCGGTTTGTCGGCAAAGCGTTGGCAGGACTGCTTGAGTACCGCTTGGATATTGGGGAATTCGTCAGGATTGATTTCCGCCGTAATCCCGGCTGGGTACTTATCCTTCCAAAAATTTTCGATCATGGAAGCCCACTCCTTCAGCAACAGCGAATTCATCACGCGTTTATGCGTTTATTATTGATATGAGATGACGGTTCATTGCAAACCGTATCCTCTGAAAGCGGGCCGAGAGTAACAGCTTTACCAGGGGTCGCCTAGAGGCCAAAACAGGCCTGACGGTCACTAAAATGACTCAATGAATTATATGAGTCATTTTTAGAGTATTTAACCAAAATGTCGCAAATCGGGCTGTATTGTGCATTTTAGAGGGGTTTAAACGTCATCGCGGGGCAAGCCCGCTGCCACGTCTGTTTTATCCGTGAGAGCCGACTTGCCCCGCGATGGCGGAGGACAGCAGGTGATCAAGCGATGTCGCGCAACTCCCGGCGTAGGATCTTGCCTACCGGGGTCATCGGCAGCGAATCGCGCAGGACAATGTGCTTGGGCACCTTGTAGCCAGTGAAGTTGGCCTTGCAGTAGGCCTTGAGCTCCTCGACGCTGACCCCGCCCTCACGCGGTACCACGAACAACTTCACCGCCTCGCCCGAGCGCTCGTCGGGCACGCCGATTGCCGCGCAGTTGGCCACCTGTGGATGGCCCATGATCACGTCCTCGATCTCGTTGGGATACACGTTGAAGCCAGAGACGATGATCATGTCTTTCTTGCGGTCGACGATGCGGGTAAAGCCATCGGGGTCGATCACCGCGATATCCCCGGTCTTGAACCAGCCCTCGGTATCCAGCGCCTGGGCGGTCGCCTCGGGCTGCTGCCAGTAGCCCTTCATCACCTGCGGGCCCTTGATGCACAGCTCGCCACGCTCACCCAGCGGCAACTCGTTGCCGTCATCGTCGATCACCTTGAAAGCGGTGCCTGCCACCGGAATGCCTACCGTGCCCAGCCGGGCCAACTGGCCATAGGGGTTGGTGCTGGCCACCGGCGAGGTTTCGGTCAGGCCATAGCCTTCGACGATGCGACAGCCGGTGAGGCTCTCCCAGCGCTCGGCGGTGGCCTTGACCAGCGCCGTGCCACCGGAGTTGGTGACCTTCAGCGCAGAGAAATCCAGCGACTTGAAGCCTGGGTGATCCATCAGTGCGACGAACAAGGTATTCAGACCGAGCAGCGCCGAGAAACGCCACTTGCCCAGCTCCTTGATGAAGCCCGGAATATCGCGCGGGTTGGTGATCAGCACGTTGTGATTGCCAGTGACCATCATGCACATGCAGTTCGCCGTGAACGCATAGATGTGGTAAAGCGGCAGCGGTGCGATCATCACCTCCTGGCCTTCCTTGATCAGCTTCTGCCCGTCCGGCCCGTGCTGGGAGAAGCAAGCGAGCACCTGGAGCATGTTGGCGACCAGGTTGGCATGGGTCAGCATCGCCCCCTTGGCCAAGCCGGTGGTGCCACCGGTGTACTGCAGCACGGCAATGTCGTCGAGGGTCAGCGGCACTGGTTTGTGGGTCAGCTCCCTGCCCTGGCGCAGCACCTGCTTGAACGGCACTGCCTGCGGCAGGCTGAAGGCCGGTACCATCTTCTTGACCTTGTCCACCACGGTATTGATCAGCCAGCCCTTGGCCGTGGGCAGCAGGTCGCCCATTTTCGCTTCGATCAGGTACTCGATGCCGGTATCAGGCAGCACCTCCTGTACACGCTTGCCGAACATGTTCAGGTAGACCAGGGCACGGGCGCCGGAATCCTTGAACTGGTGGCGCATCTCACGCTCGGTGTACAGCGGGTTGGTATTGACCACGATCAGCCCGGCGCGCAAGGCGCCGAACACGGCGATGGGGTACTGCAACACGTTGGGCATCTGCACCGCTATGCGATCCCCAGGGGCCAGATCGGTGTTGTGCTGCAGCCAGGCGGCGAAGGCCGCCGAATGGCGCTCAAGCTCAGCGTAGCTGAGGGTCACGCCCAGGTTGCTGAACGCCGGGCGGTCGGCGAAACGCTTGCAGGAGCGCTCGAACACTTCGACGACGGAGCGGTAAGCATGGATATCAATGGTGGAAGGCACGCCCGCCGGGCGCTTGTCATTCCAGAAATCGGCTTGCATTTATTGTTGTTCCTCTTTGCCTGGACCGTCCCTGACCTGATTGCCTGATGGCAATTAGGCGTTCAGCCGACGTTAGCAGGTAAGCAGGAGGTGGCAAATACGCCAAGTGCTGCCATTAACATTGTGAATCTTATTTGTGCCCTTCCTGCAATTTGGCCGATTGTGCATAAACTGTGCTCGAACCCGCGCGTAAAGGACCCGCCATGCCCCATGACGCCTTCTGGCTGCCTGCCAGCGAGCATTGCAGCCTGTACGTCCATCAGTGGCTGCCGAGCACACCGGTCAAGGCCGTGGTGTTACTGGCCCACGGCATGGCCGAGCACGCTGGGCGCTACCGCCGCCTGGGTCATGCCCTGAGCGAGGCAGGCTTTGCCCTGTTCGCCCCTGACCTGCGCGGCCACGGGCGTACCGCCGAGCTTGGCCACTTGGGCCTGTTTGCCCGCCATCATGGCTGGAATGCCGTGGTCAACGACCTCGGCCTGCTCGCCCAGCACATCGGCCAGACGTATCCGGGGACCCCGCTGTTCCTGTTCGGCCACAGCATGGGCAGCTACATTGCCCAGGCCTACCTGCTGCATCACAGCGCCAGTGTGCAGGGGGCGATCCTCAGCGGTTCGAATTTCCAGCCGCCAGCGCTCTATCGAACGGCAGCGGCCATCGCCCGCGTCGAAACCTGGCGCCAAGGCGCCATGGGCAAGAGTGCGCTGATCGAGTGGCTGTCGTTTGGCTCGTTCAACAAGGCCTTCAAGCCTAACCGTACCGCCTTCGACTGGCTCAGCCGCGACCCTGAAGAGGTCGACAAGTACGTCGCCGACCCGTTGTGCGGCTTTCGTTGCAGCAACCAGTTGTGGCTCGATCTACTGCAAGGGCTGGCGCAAATCAGCCAGCCGGGTAACCTGGCGCAGATTGATCCGAACCTGCCGATCCTGGTAATTGGCGGCGAATGTGATCCGGTCAGTGCCGGCAAGCGTCTCAAGGATCTGGCCGCCGCCTTGAGCGCGACCGGCAATCGACATGTGCAGCTGCGCCTGTACCCTCAGGCGCGGCATGAGCTGCTCAATGAAACCAATCGCGACGAGGTCTGCGCCGATATACTCGGCTGGCTCGAACAGGCGCTGGCCCTTGGCCGCCCTGCTCGCAGTGAATGATATGCGCCCTCGTCCGCCTACAAGGAAGCCCTGATGACCCAGGTCACCAACACCCCTTACGAAGACCTCGAAGTGGGTCAGAAAGCCACCTTTGAGAAGTCCGTCGAAGAACGTGACATTCAGCTGTTCGCCGCGATGTCCGGTGACCACAACCCGGTGCACCTGGATGCCGAGTTCGCGGCCAAGAGCATGTTCCGCGAGCGTATTGCCCACGGTATGTTCAGCGGCGCGCTGATCAGTGCGGCAGTGGCTTGCACCCTGCCTGGCCCGGGCACCATCTACCTGGGTCAGCAGATGAGCTTCCAGAAGCCGGTGAAGATTGGCGACACCCTGACCGTGCGTCTGGAGATTCTGGAAAAGCTGCCCAAGTTCAAGGTGCGCATCGCCACCAATGTGTACAACCAGAAAGATGAGCTGGTGGTATCGGGCGAGGCCGAGATCCTCGCGCCACGTAAGCAGCAGACCGTTGACCTGGTTTCGCCGCCGAATTTTGTTGCCAGCTGATTTACTGACTTGAGTCATTTGGCGCCTGTGCGGACCATCATTGCAGGCTTCGCCAGCTCCCATGCTTCCCTGATAGGGCGGACACGTGGGAGCGGGCTTGTCCCGCGGTGAGACCAGAGCTGACACCCCTGCACTCATTCCAGCGCCTTCAACCACCGCTCTATATACCGCCGCTGCGGCCCCTGCTGGGTAAGCGCCAGGGCCTGCAACCAGGCAGCACGCGCTTTGTTAATCTGCCCCAACTGTACATGCAGCTCTGCCTTGGCTGCATGCGCCAAGTGATAATCGCGCAGCTCCCCCCGATCCAGAATCGCCTGCACCGCCACCAAGCCCACCTGCGCACCATCGCGTTTGGCCAGTGCCGCTGCGCGGTTGAGCTCGACCACAGGTGACGGCCAATACCGCAGCAGCACGTCATACAAGCCGACGATCTCCTGCCAGTCGGTGTCTTCTGCCCGCTCAGCCTGGGCATGCACTGCGGCGATCGCCGCTTGCAGGCTGTACCCACCAAACTGCCGACTGCGCAAGGCCTGCTCCACCAGCTGGATGCCTTCAGCGATCTGCTGACGGTCCCACAGGCTGCGGTCTTGCTGGTCGAGCAGCACCAGCTCTCCTTGCGCATCGCTGCGCGCACGCTGCCGCGAAGCTTGCAGCAGCATCAGCGCCAGCAGGCCAAGTACCTCAGGGTCGGGTAACAGCTGAACCAGCAGGCGCCCCAGGCGAATGGCCTCATCGCACAGCTCGCGCTGCACCAGATCTTCGCCCGATGAGGCCAGGTAACCTTCGTTGAACACCAGGTAGATGACGCGCAACACGCTTTCCAGACGCTCAGGCAGCTCAGCCATCTCCGGCACCTGATACGGAATGCCTGCGTCGCGAATCTTCGCCTTGGCGCGCACGATACGCTGGGCGATGGTCGCCGGACTCTGCAGAAATGCCCGGGCGATCTGCTCGGTAGTCAGGTCACACACCTCGCGCAGGGTCAACGGCACTTGGGCGTCGGCCGCCAGGGCTGGGTGGCAGCAGGTGAAGATCAACCGCAGGCGGTCATCGGCGAGTAACTCCTCCTCACTGGGATCACGCCCCTCACTGTCCAGCAGCATGATCAAATCCGCCTGGGAGCGATCGAAACGCATGCGCCGACGCAAGGCATCGATGGCCTTGAAGCGCCCAGTCGAGACCAGCCAGGCGCGCGGGTTATCCGGCATGCCATCACGCTGCCAGCGCTCGACGGCGATGAAGAAGGCATCGTGCATGGCCTCCTCGGCCAGGTCGAAGTCGCCCAACAGGCGAATCAGGGTCGCCAGGATGCGCCGCGAGTCGCGCCGATAGACCGCCTCGACTTGCTCACGTACGCGCTCTGGGCCAAGCATCAATCAGGCATCCGCTGGGTGACCACCTCCACCAGGCGGTCCAGGCTTTCTCCCCAGCCCTGATGAAAGCCCATTTCTTCATGGGCGCGGCAGTCGGCAGCACTCCAGTGCCAGGCCCGGGCGGTGTAGCGGGTCTTGCCCAGCTCGTCGTCGAACGTCACCACAGCGGTCATGAAAGCCTTCTCCGATGGCACCCAGCCCGGTCCGAAGGCATCGGTGAACACCAGCCGCCGCGGTGCGGCGATCTCCAGGAACACGCCCTGGGTAGGGTACTCAGTACCATCGGGGGCGCGCATCAGGGTGCGGAACAGACCGCCAACCCACAGCTGCATCTCGCATTCGGGGGTGGTCATGCCATGCGGCCCCCACCACTGCATAAGCCACTCGGGTTCGCTCCAGGCGCGGAACACCTTGGCTGGAGGTGCATCGATCAGGCGGCTGATGGACAGTTCGTGTTGCGGGCCAGGCTGGGCGTCGGTCATTGTTATTGTGCTCCGCTGTCAGGGTTGCAGTTCGCGTATCGGGCGCACCTCGACACTGCCCACGCGTGCGGCAGGAATGCCTTTGGCAATGTTCAACGCCTCATTCAGATCGCGAGCATCGACCAGAAAGAACCCGGCCAACTGCTCCTTGGTCTCGGCGAAGGGCCCGTCGGTCAGGCTCATGCGGCCAGCGCGCACGCGTACCGTGGTGGCTGTCTGCACCGACTTGAGCGCCTCGGCCGCAAGCATGCGCCCGGAGCCATGCAATGAGTCCGCGTAGGCTTGGCACTCGGCGTCTTGCGGGCTCTCGGGCAGGCTGTGCAGCAGCCCTTCGTCACAATAGACCAGGCACAGGTATTTCATGGTCGTCTCCAGCGCTTGCGCACAGTGCGTTTGGCGATAAACCCGGGTGTTTTCAGTTCAAGGTTTAAGGTCGAACAGGGCCTTCTGGGTTTCCATGTCGAACGGCGCTGACCAATGCTCGTGGATCACCTGCCATTGCCCACCGCTACGACGATAGCCGACCGTGGCGCGCATGAAGCCGCACTGGCTTTGGTCATCCGACGGGCCGCAGCGATTGAGCCAATGGGCCAAGCCTAGGTCGCCGTCGGCATGTATGGTCAGTTGTTCCATCTCGAACACCATCGGGCCGGTGCAGAAGCTCATGCACATTTCCCAGTGGGCGCGGTAGGCGGCCTTGCCTTTGAATTGCAGCTCTTTGATGGCGTCGAAGGCGAGGATGTCGTCGGCGTAGGGGGCGGCGATACCGTCTAGGTCGCGGTCGCGGACGGCTTGCATCCAGGTGTCGATCAGTTGGCGGATTTTGGTTTCGGCTGCGCTGTTCATCTGTGGTTTCTCCGATCGGTCATGAGTGCTTGGTGTAGGTGGTTGCTGCGGCTTCATGGTTGGTCGAATGAGGTTGGGAGAAATCGACAGGTTGGTTGGGAATTGTTTTTTCGCGGTTTGGGATTGGAGGTTCTTGGGCTTGGGCTTGGGCTTTTAGAGTTTTGAGCATATCCATTGGCGAGGGTGGCGCTGAGTCACCTTTCCGCCCTTACGGCGGGTCACTTTTGGTCGTGGCCAAAAGTAACCAAAAGCCGTGCGCTCCACCATCAGTCCCGCCCGTGGCGGGATCCCCTCGCTTCGGTGCCTTCCGGGCCCGCGCGGCCTACGATTTGCTACGCAAATCTACATCTCGCGCCTTCGGCTACGCCGAAGGGTGCTGCGC
>NZ_JBJDNG010000023.1:0-3148 GCF_044900155.1 Pseudomonas sp. NPDC088890
TCTGGAGCCGAGTCGATCTTGTCGAACTCAACGACTGCCGAACCGAAAACTTCGGAGCAGAAGCGAGTCAGAGCTGCGGTCAGAGTGGTTTTACCGTGGTCAACGTGGCCGATGGTGCCAACGTTAACGTGCGGGAGGGAACGATCAAATTTTTCTTTAGCCACGACAGTGAACTCCTAGCCTAAAGGGGCTGAATCAGCCTTGTTTTTTAACGAGAGCTTCGACGATGTTCGACGGAGCTTCGGAGTATTTGGAGAATTCCATGGAGTAGCTCGCGCGACCCTGAGACATGGAACGAACGTCGGTCGCGTAACCGAACATTTCCCCGAGCGGAACTTCAGCACGGACAACTTTGCCGGAGACCGAATCTTCCATACCCTGGATCAGACCACGACGACGGTTCAGGTCACCCATCACGTCACCCATGTAGTCTTCTGGGGTTACAACTTCAACCTTCATGATCGGCTCAAGCACAACACCGCCACCCTTCTGGGCCAGCTGCTTGGTCGCCATGGAAGCTGCGATCTTGAACGCCATCTCGTTGGAGTCGACGTCGTGGTACGAACCGTCGAATACCGATGCCTTCAGGCCGATCAGCGGATAGCCGGCAACGACGCCGTTCTTCATCTGCTCTTCGATACCCTTCTGGATCGCCGGGATGTACTCCTTAGGAATCACACCGCCAACAACTTCGTTGGTGAACACCAGACCTTCGGTGATGTTGCCTTTGTCGTCCACGTCCGGCTCCGAGAAACGGATCCAGCAGTGACCGAACTGACCACGACCGCCCGACTGACGAACGAACTTGCCTTCGATCTCGACGTTGGACTTGGTGATCTTCTCGCGGTACGAAACCTGCGGCTTGCCGATGTTGGCTTCGACGTTGAACTCGCGCTTCATGCGGTCAACGAGGATGTCCAGGTGCAGCTCACCCATACCAGAGATGATGGTCTGGCCGGTTTCTTCGTCGGTCTTGACGCGGAACGACGGGTCTTCCTGAGCGAGCTTGCCCAGTGCGATGCCCATCTTTTCCTGGTCTTGCTTGGTCTTCGGCTCAACAGCTACCGAGATCACAGGCTCCGGGAAGTCCATACGCTCGAGGATGATCGGCTTGTCGGCGTTGCACAGGGTGTCACCGGTGGTGACGTCCTTCATGCCGATCAGAGCAGCGATGTCGCCTGCCAGTACTTCTTTGATCTCTTCACGCTGGTTGGCGTGCATTTGCACCATACGACCAACGCGCTCTTTCTTGCCCTTGACCGAGTTGATCACGGAGTCGCCGGACTGCAGCATACCCGAGTAAACGCGAACGAAGGTCAGAGTACCAACGAACGGGTCGGTGGCAATCTTGAACGCCAGAGCCGAGAACGGCTCGTTGTCGTCGGCATGACGCTCGTCGTACTGTTCTGGCTTGACTTCGTCCTTCGGCACATCGATCAGGTCAGGGTGGATACCCTTGATCGCCGGGATCTCGGTCGGAGCAGGCAGGAAGTCGATGACGGCGTCGAGAACCAGGGGAACGCCCTTGTTCTTGAACGACGAACCGCAGACGGCCGGAACGATCTCGCTAGCCAGGGTGCGCGCACGCAGACCGGCTTTGATCTCTTCGACGGTCAGCTCTTCGCCTTCCAGGTACTTGTTCATCAGCTCTTCGCTGGATTCGGCAGCGGCTTCAACCATGTTGGAGCGCCACTCTTCAGCCAGCTCCAGCATATCGGCAGGAATTTCTTCCTCGCGATAGGTGGTGCCTTTGTCGTCTTCGTTCCAGTAGATAGCCTTCATCTTGATCAGGTCGACCTGACCCTGGAAGTTATCTTCCGAACCGATGGCCAGCTGAACCGGGACCGGGGTGTGACCCAGACGGTTCTTGATCTGACCGATAACGCGCAGGAAGTTGGCACCGGCACGGTCCATCTTGTTCACGTAGACAACACGTGGAACACCGTACTTGTTGGCCTGACGCCATACGGTTTCGGACTGTGGCTCAACACCGGAAGTACCGCAGAACACAACGACCGCGCCGTCGAGTACACGCAGCGAACGCTCTACTTCAATGGTGAAGTCAACGTGGCCGGGAGTATCGATGACGTTTACGCGGTAGTTGTCATACTGACCTTTGGAGCCTTTCCAGAAGGTAGTAACGGCAGCGGAGGTAATGGTGATACCCCGCTCCTGCTCCTGCACCATCCAGTCGGTGGTCGCGGCGCCGTCATGCACCTCGCCCATTTTGTGGCTCAGACCTGTGTAGAACAGGATCCGCTCGGTAGTGGTAGTTTTGCCCGCGTCAACGTGCGCGCAAATACCAATGTTACGGTAGCGGTTGATTGCTGTAGTACGAGCCATAAAGCCCTCGCAAATAGATTGATGCTTGAATTAGAAGCGGTAGTGCGAGAATGCCTTGTTGGCTTCAGCCATACGGTGCACGTCTTCACGCTTCTTGACTGCAGCACCTTTGCCTTCAGCAGCATCCAGCAGCTCACCAGCCAAACGCAGGGCCATGGACTTCTCGCCGCGCTTGCGGGCGTAGTCTACAAGCCAGCGCATTGCCAGCGCGTTACGACGGGATGGGCGAACTTCGACCGGGACCTGGTAAGTGGCACCGCCAACACGGCGGGACTTTACTTCGACCAGCGGAGCGATGGCGTCGAGAGCTTTCTCGAAGATTTCCAGGGGATCGCTGTTCTTGCGTTCTTTGACCTTGTCCAGCGCACCGTAAACGATACGCTCGGCAACGGCCTTCTTGCCGCTTTCCATCACGTGGTTCATGAACTTGGCGAGGATCTGGGATCCGTATTTTGGATCGTCCAGGATCTCACGTTTTGCTGCTACACGACGTCTTGGCATGATAAGCCCTCAAACGGTCTTCAGGTTAGCCCGGGACGTGGGTCTTCGACCCCTGCCCGACCTTACTCTTATCGACTGAAAAAATTGAATGTCTGCAAACGGCCGATTACTTCGGACGCTTGGTACCGTACTTCGAACGACCCTGGTTACGGCCTTTAACGCCGGAAGTATCCAGAGAGCCGCGAACGGTGTGGTAACGAACACCTGGCAAGTCTTTTACACGGCCGCCACGGATCAGGACGACGCTGTGCTCTTGCAGGTTGTGGCCTTCACCGCCGATGTACGAGGAAACCTCGAAACCGTT
>NZ_JBJDNG010000023.1:3158-7318 GCF_044900155.1 Pseudomonas sp. NPDC088890
TGTACACACGGGTGCACACGCCACGACGTTGCGGGCAGTTCTGCAGCGCAGGTACGTCGGATTTCTCGACGGTACGCTTACGCGGCTGACGTACCAGCTGGTTGATAGTTGCCATCTACTAGCTCCACTGATTGTCTTGCGACGCTATTGTCTTGCAAGAAAGCCAAAAATTGGCGAGACGGAGCCTCACCAAATTTAAGGGTACAAAAGTCTAAAGAGGTTCTTGCACCCAGTCAAGACGAGGCCCCGGCCCTCCCCGCCCGGTGATCGGTAACATTGCATGTCACCGGTCACCACGGAGAGGGGCCGGGGCCCCACCCTGTACTTAGTTACCGCTGGAATTCAGCGCTTCGGTCAGTGCGGCTTCCACCTCACTGGCACTTACGCGCAGCGGTTTGTCGGCATCACGGCGACGCTTACGCTCGCTGTGGTAGGCCAGACCAGTACCAGCCGGGATCAGACGACCCACGACCACGTTCTCTTTCAGGCCGCGCAGGTAGTCGCGCTTGCCGGTTACCGCCGCCTCGGTCAGGACTCGGGTGGTTTCCTGGAAGGAAGCCGCCGAGATGAACGATTCGGTCGACAACGACGCCTTGGTGATACCCAGCAGCACGCGGGTGTACTTCGAGACGAACTTGTCTTCGGCAGCGAGACGCTCGTTCTCGACCAGCACCTGAGTCAGTTCCATCTGGTCGCCCTTGATGAAGCTGGAGTCACCCGATTCGGCGATCTCAACTTTACGCAGCATCTGACGCAGGATGGTCTCGATGTGCTTATCGTTGATCTTAACGCCTTGCAGACGGTAAACGTCCTGGATCTCGTTGACGATGTACTTGGCCAGCGCGCTGACACCCAGCAGACGCAGGATGTCGTGCGGATCGCTTGGACCGTCGGAGATGACTTCGCCGCGGTTTACCTGTTCGCCTTCGAAGACGTTCAAGTGGCGCCACTTCGGAATCAGCTCTTCGTACGGATCGCTGCCATCGGTCGGGGTAATCACCAGACGGCGCTTACCTTTGGTCTCTTTACCGAACGCGATGGTGCCGCTGACTTCCGCCAGAATCGAAGCTTCCTTCGGACGACGGGCTTCGAACAGGTCGGCAACGCGCGGCAGACCACCGGTGATGTCACGGGTCTTCGACGTTTCTTGCGGGATACGCGCGATAACGTCACCAACACCGATCTGTGCACCGTCGGCCACACCTACCAAGGCGTTGGCTGGCAGGAAGTACTGAGCAGGTACGTCGGTACCTGGCAGCATCAGATCCTTGCCATTGGCGTCGACCATCTTGATTGCCGGACGGATTTCCTTGCCAGCGGCAGGGCGATCCTTGACGTCCAGGACTTCAATGTTGGTCAAACCAGTCAACTCGTCAGTCTGACGCTTGATGGTGATGTTTTCTTCCATGCCCACGAAGGTCACGGTACCTTTCAGCTCGGTAACGATCGGGTGGGTGTGCGGGTCCCACTTGGCGACGATTGCGCCAGCTTCGACCTTGTCACCTTCCTTGACCGAAATCACCGCACCGTAAGGCAGCTTGTACCGCTCACGCTCACGACCGAATTCGTCGGCAATGGCCAACTCGCCGGAACGCGATACAGCAACCAGGTTGCCGTCAGCACGCTCAACCTGCTTCAGGTTGTGCAGTCGCACCATACCGCCGTTTTTCACCTGGACGCTGTCGGCAGCCGAGGTCCGGCTTGCAGCACCACCGATGTGGAACGTACGCATGGTCAGCTGGGTACCCGGCTCACCGATGGACTGGGCAGCGATAACGCCAACCGCTTCACCGATGTTCACCTGATGACCGCGAGCCAGGTCACGACCGTAGCACTTGGCGCAGATGCCGAAGCGAGTTTCACAGCTGATCGGCGAACGCACGATAACTTCGTCGATACTGTTCAGCTCGATGAACTCAACCCACTTCTCGTCGACCAGGGTACCGGCCGGAACGATGACGTCTTCGGTGCCAGGCTTGAACACGTCACGGGCGATCACTCGACCCAGTACGCGCTCACCCAGCGGCTCGACCACGTCACCGCCTTCGATGTGCGGAGTCATCAGCAGGCCGTGGTCGGTGCCGCAATCGATCTCGGTCACTACCAGATCTTGCGCAACGTCGACCAGACGACGGGTCAGGTAACCCGAGTTCGCGGTCTTCAGTGCGGTATCCGCCAGACCCTTACGAGCACCGTGAGTCGAGATGAAGTACTGAAGTACGCTCAGACCCTCACGGAAGTTCGCGGTGATCGGCGTCTCGATGATCGAGCCGTCCGGCTTGGCCATCAGGCCACGCATACCAGCCAACTGACGAATCTGAGCTGCCGAACCCCGGGCACCGGAGTCAGCCATCATGTACATCGAGTTGAAGGACTCTTGCTCGACTTCGTCGCCATTGCGGTCGATGACTTTCTCTTTCGAGAGGTTGGCCATCATCGCCTTGGATACTTCGTCGTTCGCCTTGGACCACAAGTCGATGACCTTGTTGTACTTCTCGCCCTGAGTTACCAGGCCGGAAGCGTACTGGCTCTCGATTTCCTTCACTTCGTCGGTGGCAGCACCGATGATGCGGGCTTTCTCGTCCGGGATAACGAAGTCGTTAACACCGATCGAAACGCCGGAAATGGTCGAGTAGGCAAAGCCGGTGTACATCAGCTGGTCAGCGAAGATCACGGTCTCTTTCAGACCAACCACGCGGTAGCACTGGTTGATCAGCTTGGAGATCGCCTTCTTCTTCATCGGCTGGTTGACCACGTCGTACGACAGACCTGGTGGTACAACCTGGAACAGCAGCGCACGGCCGACAGTGGTGTCGACGATACGGGTGTTCTTGACGCTGCCGCCATCACGATCGTTCACGGTTTCGTTGATACGAACCTTGATCTTGGCGTGCAGGGCAGCTTCGCCGGCGCGGAATACCCGGTCGACTTCCTGCAGGTCAGCGAATACGCGACCTTCGCCCTTGGCGTTGATGGCTTCACGGGTCATGTAGTACAGACCCAGTACAACGTCCTGCGACGGAACGATGATTGGCTCACCGTTGGCTGGCGACAGAATGTTGTTGGTCGACATCATCAGCGCGCGCGCTTCGAGCTGGGCTTCCAGCGTCAGCGGCACGTGAACGGCCATTTGGTCACCGTCGAAGTCGGCGTTGTACGCAGCACAGACCAACGGGTGCAGCTGGATAGCCTTACCTTCGATCAGCACCGGTTCAAAGGCTTGGATACCCAGACGGTGAAGGGTCGGTGCACGGTTGAGCAGCACGGGGTGTTCGCGAATCACTTCGGCGAGAACGTCCCACACCTCTGGCAACTCGCGCTCGACCATCTTCTTGGCAGCCTTGATGGTGGTCGCCAGACCACGCATTTCCAGCTTGCCGAAAATGAACGGTTTGAACAGCTCGAGAGCCATCTTCTTCGGCAGACCGCACTGGTGCAGACGCAGGGTCGGGCCTACGGTAATTACCGAACGACCGGAGTAGTCCACGCGCTTACCGAGCAAGTTCTGACGGAAACGACCTTGCTTACCTTTGATCATGTCAGCCAGGGACTTCAGCGGACGCTTGTTCGAGCCAGTGATGGCGCGACCGCGACGGCCGTTGTCGAGCAGGGCGTCGACCGCTTCCTGCAGCATGCGCTTTTCGTTGCGCACGATGATGTCTGGCGCCGACAGATCGAGCAGGCGCTTGAGGCGGTTGTTACGGTTGATCACCCGACGATACAGGTCGTTCAGGTCGGAGGTCGCGAAGCGGCCGCCATCCAGCGGCACCAGCGGACGCAGGTCCGGTGGCAGTACTGGCAGAACGGTCAGGACCATCCACTCAGGCAGGTTGCCCGAGCCCTGGAAAGCTTCCATCAGCTTCAGACGCTTGGACAGCTTCTTGATCTTGGTTTCCGAGTTGGTCTGCGGAATCTCTTCGCGCAGGCGACCGATCTCGTGCTCCAGGTCGATAGCGTGCAGCAGTTCACGGACAGCCTCGGCACCCATGCGGGCGTCGAAGTCGTCGCCGAACTCTTCCAGCGCTTCGAAGTACTGCTCGTCGTTGAGCAGCTGACCCTTCTCGAGGGTGGTCATGCCTGGATCGATAACGACGTAGCTCTCGAAGTAGAGAACGCGTTCGATATCACGCAGGGTCATGTCCATCAGCAAGCCGATACGG
>NZ_JBJDNG010000024.1:0-6728 GCF_044900155.1 Pseudomonas sp. NPDC088890
TCAGCCAGGGCCAGCACGTTGTTCTTGAAGCGGTCCGGCTCGATGTCGCGTACCAGCGACAGCAGGCCAGCTTGGTGGTCGACCAGCAGTACGGCAGCGTCGTCTTTGTTCAGGCGGTTGTATTTGAAGTGGGCCATGGTCGTGCTCCTAAAGGGGGTTTTGATGTTCAGTGAGTTGGGTGTTTCGCGTTGATGGGGAAAGATTAAAACCAAGACCTTTGGCGCACTAGATAGCGAAATTTGCCTTTAGCGTTCTGTTTTACGAACGATGCAGCTATGCTGCGAACGCGGTCCCTGTAGGCGCGGGCTTGCCCCGAGACAGGGCCCGCAGCCCCACTGAATGAACTGGAGCCCCACACGTGGAAGACCTCAACTCGCTCTACTACTTCACCCAAGTGGTCGAGCACGGCGGTTTTGCCCCCGCAGGCCGGGCGCTGGACATGCCCAAGTCAAAGCTCAGTCGGCGCATTGCCGACCTGGAAGATCGCCTGGGCGTGCGTCTGCTGCACCGCACCAGCCGGCATTGCTCGCTGACCGAAATCGGCCAGGAGTACTACCGCCGCTGCCTGGCGATGCGCGTCGAAGCCGAGGGCGCCGCTGAGGTCATCGAACGCAACCGTTGCGAGCCGCGCGGCCTGGTGCGTATCAGCTGCCCGACCACCCTGCTCAACTCGTGGGTCGGGCCGATGCTGACCCGCTACATGCTCAAGTACCCGCTGGTGGAGCTGTTCATCGAAAGCACCAACCGCCGCGTCGACCTGCTGCACGAAGGCTTCGACGTGGCGCTGAGGGTGCGTTTCCCGCCGCTGGAAAACACCGACATGGTGATGAAGGTGCTGAGCAACAGCACCCAATGCCTGGTCGGCCAGCCGTCGTTCCTCGAACAACTGCCACCAGGCTTCGATCCACTGCAATTGAGCGAATTGCCCAGCGTGCACTGGGGTAGCGCGCAGCGTGAATATCAGTGGGAATTGTTCCAGGGCGAGGACATGAGCCGCAGCATCGTCATCCCGCACACGCCGCGGATGGTCACCGACGACCTTTTTGCCCTGCGCCATTTCGTCGTGGCCGGCGTTGGCATCGCGCACCTGCCGCGGGTGGCGGTGCGCGATGATTTGGCCACAGGGCGCCTGGTCGAGCTGTTGCCGGGCTGGAATCCGCGCTGCGGTATCGTCCATGCGATCTTCCCGTCGCGTCGGGGCCTGTTGCCTTCGGTGCGTTCGCTGATCGATCACCTGGCTGAAGAGTTCTCTTCCAGCGATATGGCCTGAGCAGACGCGCGGGCAAGCCTGATTGGCTGTCCGTGCTGGCCTCTTCGCGGGCAAGCCCGCTCCCACAGGTACAGCGTCCCTGCTTGAGTCACGCGCCCCCTGGGGGAGCGGGCTTGCCCGCGAAGAGGCCAGCACCGACTCAGGTCACCAGCACACCCTTACAAGACAGTTCAGCGTGCCTGCCCCACAGTGCCCGATCATCCACACCGGAGCACCCATGTCTTTCGCATCATCCAGGCCCGCCCGCGCCCTGCTCGTCATGGTCATCCTCGGCCCCGCCCTGAGCCAGGCGGACGAACCGGGCTGGTCGCTGCTCAGCCGCAATTACCTGCTGCACAACGACTACCGCAGCCCGTCGGCCAGCGGCCAGAGCTATCGCCAGGAATGGGCCCAGGGGTTCATTGGCGAAGTGCGCTCAGGCTTTACTCCAGGCCCGCTTGGCCTGGGCGTCGATGCCCACGGGTTTGTCGGCCTCAAGCTCGATGGCGGACGCGGCCATGCCGGCACCGGCCTGCTGCCGCGTGACAGCGATGGTCGGGCTGAGTCCGCCTACTCCAGCGCCGGTGCCGCCCTCAAGCTACGCCTTGGCAAGACGCTGCTGCGCTACGGCGAGATGACCGTCGAAACACCGGTGTTCGATACCGGCGACAAACGTCTGCATCCCGAGTACGCCAGCGGATGGCTGCTGGAAAACAGCGATCTGCCCGACTGGCATCTGCAAGCCGGGCGCTTCACCGCGTTCAACAATCAGGACAACAGCTCCAGCCAGGATGATTTCAGCGGCTACGGCGCAACCACCCATGGGCACGCCATCAGCCTGGCGGGGGCCCGCTACGCGCCCGGCGGGCCGTTCGGCGGCGCTCTGTATGCAGCACAATTGCAGGACACCTGGCGTCAGGCCTACCTCAACCTGAACCTGGCCGAGGGCAACTGGCGCCTGGATGGCAACCTCTACCACAGCCGCGACACTGGCCAAGCCAGCGCCGGGCCGATCGATACGCTCGCCTACAGCCTGGCGGCCAAATACCGCTTCGGGCCCCAAGCGCTGACCTTGGCCCATCAACGGATCGAAGGCGAGACGCCGTTCGACTTCGTCGGTGGCGACTCGATCTACCTGGCCAACTCGATCAAGTACGCCGACTTCAACGGCCCCAACGAACGCTCCTGGCAACTGCGCTACGACCTCGACCTGGCCACCCTCGGCATCCCTGGCCTGAGCCTGATGGGTCGCTACGTCAGCGGTCGCGGCATCGATGGTACGCATGCCCCGGCTGGCGGTGCCTACCTTGGCCAGCAAGGCAAAGGCGGCCGTCACTGGGAGCGTGACCTGGACCTCAAGTACGTGGTGCAGAGTGGCACCGCCAAAGACCTCAGCCTGTCGCTGTCACATGTCAGCCATCGGGCCAACAGCGCCCAAGCCGGGGATGACATCGACCGTCTGTACCTGATCATCGAATACCCGCTCAAGGGTGGTTTCTGAGTCGCCCCTGACAGCACAAAAAAAACGGGGGCCAAAGTGGCCCCCGATTTCACATCAGAACGCGAAACACGAACAACCCAACGCACCCCAGAAGCCCTGGAAGTCATTGACCGGCACGCTCGACTGCCGCGCCTTCTCATGGCTATGTGCATGCACCCCACAAGGCCCACTGCATTGGTGCACTGCCGCCACCAGCGAGGGTGTACCGACGCGCCAGTGCCCTGGGACCTTAGCCACCGGCGACCATTCAGGCAGTACCGGCACCTGCGGTGGACCAAGGCGATCGAATTCGCCCGCCGCGTACACTACCTTGCCGTCGACGAGGGTCAGCACCGACTCGATGCCCTTGATCGATTCTTCCTCGACGCTGAAGAAGTCCTGCGACAGTGCCGCCAAGTCGGCCAGCTGGCCTACCTTGATCTGGCCCTTCTTGCCCTGCTCGCTGGAGAACCAAGCGCTGCCCTGGGTGAACAGCTGCAGCGCGGTATCGCGATCCAGGCCCTGCGGGTACAGCTCCATCCCACCCACGGTCTTGCCGCTGACCAGCCAGTACAGCGAAGTCCACGGGTTGTAGCTGGAGACTCGGGTAGCGTCGGTACCGGCGCCCACTGGCACGCCCATCTCGAGCATGCGCTTGATGGGTGGGGTCTGTTCGGCGGCCTTGGCACCGTAGCGATCAACGAAGTACTCACCCTGGAAGGCCATGCGGTCCTGGATGGCGATACCACCGCCCAGGGCGCGTACGCGCTCGATGTTCTGCGGGGTGATGGTTTCGGCGTGGTCGAAGAACCACGGCAGGCCGTTGAATGGAATGTCGCGGTTGACCTTCTCGAACACATCGAGCATGCGTGTGATCGATTCGTTGTAGGTGGCGTGCAGGCGGAACGGCCAGCGCTGCTCGACCAGATGGCGCACCACCGGCTCCAGCTCTTCTTCCATGGTCTGCGGCAAATCCGGACGCGGTTCGAGGAAGTCTTCGAAGTCGGCGGCGGAGAACACCAGCATCTCGCCGGCGCCGTTGTGGCGCAGGAAGTCGGTGCCACTGTGCAGCTTGACGCTGGATGTCCACTTGCGGAAGTCGTCCAACTCTTCCTTGGGCTTCTGGGTGAACAAGTTGTAGGCGATGCGCACAGTCAGTTGGTTGTTGTCGGCCAGCTCCTGGATCACCGAGTAGTCGTCGGGGAAATTCTGGTAGCCACCGCCGGCGTCGATGGCACTGGTCAGGCCCAGGCGGTTCAGCTCACGCATGAACTGGCGGGTGGAGTTGACCTGATACTCCAGCGGCAGCTTCGGCCCTTTGGCCAGGGTGGCGTAGAGAATCATTGCGTTGGGACGGGCGATCAGCATGCCGGTCGGATTGCCGAACTTGTCACGCTGAATCTCGCCGCCTGGCGGGTTCGGCGTGCTCTTGTCATAGCCGACCGCCTTGAGCGCGGCGCGATTGAGCAGCGCGCGGTCATACAGGTGCAGCAGGAACACCGGGGTGTCGGGCGCGGCCTGGTTGATTTCTTCGAGGGTCGGCATGCGCTTTTCGGCGAACTGGAATTCGTTCCAACCACCGACCACGCGCACCCACTGCGGAGTCGGCGTACGCGCCGCCTGGTCCTTGAGCATGCGCAGGGCATCGGCCACCGACGGCACGCCTTCCCAGCGCAGTTCCAGGTTGTAGTTCAGGCCACCGCGGATCAGGTGCAGGTGCGAGTCGTTCAAGCCTGGGATGACCGTGCGCTGTTTGAGATCGATGATCTGCGTGGCGGCGCTCTTGTAGGCCATGGCCTCGGCGTCGCTGCCGACTGCGAGGAAGCGGCCGTCCTTGATGGCAACGGCACTGGCGGTGGGCTTCTCGCGGTCGACCGTGTGCAGTTTGCCGTTGAACAGAATGAGATCGGCGGTCATGGGGGCTCCTTGGGTGGATGCATGGGCGGCACCGGCTGAACCGGTAAAGGGCAGCGCGGACCAAAGCGCACCGGCAGCACCGAGCACGGTGCTGGTGGCGAGGAACTGGCGACGGCTCTTGTCGTTGGGGTCCTGACTCATAAGGGTCTCCGTCTGAAGGCGGCATCGGCAGGCGCGACTGCGGAGCATGCCGCTTCATGCCTGGTGACGATTGGATGGATGTGCTGCGTTGAGGTCTTGAGGCTAGCAACGAAGTGCGTGGGGTGCCGGCTGTGCCGGTGGCAGTTGCGGCCTCTTCGCGTATCGATCGGCGAAGGGCCGCAAGATCGAGACTTACCGGGACACGAATGCCAGCAGGTCTTCGTTTAACTGCTGCGCATGAGTGACCGCGAAGCCGTGCGGCGCACCGCTGTACACTTTCAACTCAGCCCCACCAATGAGCTCGGCAGCGCGCTTGCCGGTGGTTTCGAACGGCACGATCTGGTCGCCATCGCCATGGATCACCAGGGTCGGCACGTCGATTTTGCTCATATCAGGACGGAAATCGGTCTGCGAAAACGCCGTGACGCAGTCCAGGGTGGCTTTCAACGACGCCATCAGGGCGATGTTCAACGTCTGCGTTTGCACCCCCTGGGACACCGTCTGCCCCTGGTTCAGCCCATAGAACGGCGTGGCGAAATCGGCGATGAACTGCGCCCGATCCGCGCGCAGCCCCGCCTGGATGCCGTCGAACACCGACCCGTCGACGCCATCAGGATTGCTCGGGGACTTGCCGAAGATCGGCGTTACCGCGCCCAGCAATACCAGCCCGGCTACCCGCTGGCTGCCGTGGCGAGCGATGTAGCGGCTGACATCGCCACCGCCCATGGAGAAACCGACCAAGGTCACTTCGCGCAGGTCGAGGTGTTCGATCAACTGGGCGATATCGTCGGCGAAGGTGTCGTAGTCATAGCCAGTCCACGGCTGGTCGGAGCGGCCAAAACCACGACGGTCGAAAGCGATGGCGCGGTAGCCGCGGCTCGCCAGGAACTCCATCTGCGAGTCCCACATGTCGGCGTCCAGGGGCCAGCCGTGGCTGAACAGCACGGGCTTGCCACTGCCCCAGTCCTTGTAATAGATCGAGGTGCCATCGCGGGTCACGAGCGTGCTCATATCGGTAATCTCCTGAAAATGGGTAGGTAGTTGAACGAGGCAGTCAGCAAAACTCAGCCGCGTAGCCAGTTGGCACAGCGGCGGGTCACCCACGGCATGATGTAGAACACCACCGGCAAGATGACGAACAGGTTGACGATCAAGTTGCCCGCCACTGGCCCGCCCAGGTGCGGGAAGCGGGCGAAAAACGGCGCCAGCAACTGCGGGATGACCATGGTCATTGGGCAGATCACCAGGTAGGTCAGCAGTGCCTGCTTCCAGCGCGGCGGCTGCGCGGCGTTGCTGCTCGGCGGGGTGAACCAGAACTCCGGATCCTCATGCACCTGGGTGTGGTCGCCGTCTTCGAGCAACGGCAGCACTTCACTGACCAGCGCCTGGCGCTCGGCTGAGTTGACCCAGGCCTGCAACAGCCCCGCATCGGCAAAGCGCACCACGGTGGTGAAGTGCCGGCCACCGTCGTCTGGGCGAATCACGTTGACGTCCAGATGGCCAGGCTGCAGGCGGGCGGCACAGACCGCGCGCTTGAGCCAGGCCTCGTAGCGGCTCAGTGATTCGGCGCGGGCCTTGTGCTGGATGACCAGGGTCACCACGTTGCGATTGTCTTGGGTTGCAGTGTTCATCGGCGTTCCCTGGAGATGAGCGGGCCAAGGCCCACTGTGCGGCAGTGGGCAGGCGCTGGATTGGATCAATGTGCTGTGGGCGGATGATTTACTTGGCGGCAGTCAGCGCGTTGTAGCTGGTCATCAGGTTGCGGTAGTCCGGGATGTGGTTGGAGCACAGCGCAGCCAGGCCTTCGATGTCGTTGCGCCAGTCGCGGTGCAGCTCGCAGGCCACCCCGAACCAGGTCATCAGCTGGGCGCCAGCACGGCTCATGCGGTCGTGGGCGGCGTCGCGGGTCATCTCGTTGAAGGTGCCGGAGGCATCGGTCAC
>NZ_JBJDNG010000025.1:0-6365 GCF_044900155.1 Pseudomonas sp. NPDC088890
GAGATCAAACCGATCAGCCCGGTGCTGGCCAAGGCAATGGACCGGATCTTCATCCTCCATGCCGACCACGAGCAGAACGCCTCCACCTCGACCGTACGTCTGGCCGGCTCTTCCGGTGCCAACCCGTTCGCCTGTATCGCAGCCGGCATCGCCGCACTGTGGGGCCCGGCACACGGCGGCGCCAACGAAGCCGTACTGACCATGCTCGATGAGATCGGCGATGTGTCCAACATCGACAAGTTCATCGCCAAGGCCAAGGACAAGAACGATCCGTTCAAGCTGATGGGCTTCGGTCACCGGGTCTACAAGAACCGCGACCCGCGCGCCACCGTCATGAAGCAGACCTGCGACGAAGTCCTGCGCGAGCTGGGCATCAAGAACGACCCGCAGCTGCAACTGGCCATGCGCCTGGAAGAGATCGCCCTGACCGATCCGTACTTCATCGAGCGCTCGCTGTACCCGAACGTCGACTTCTACTCGGGGATCATCCTCAAGGCGATCGGCATTCCAACCAGCATGTTCACCGTGATCTTCGCCCTGGCACGTACCGTGGGCTGGATCTCGCACTGGAAAGAAATGCTCTCCAGCCCGTACAAGATTGGCCGCCCGCGCCAGCTGTACACTGGCGAACCGCAGCGTGACATCGTCAACCTGACGGATCGCAAGTAAGCTCATCGAGCTGAACGCAAAAAGGCTGCCCTCGGGCAGCCTTTTTTGTTCGTCCGGTTCGCAGCCCCGTCTCAGGGCTTCTCAGCGCGCTCACGCAGCGCTTTAAGCGTATTGAACGGCGCATCGACCACAAACTTGTTGGCGACCATCGCCGGCACGCTGCCACCTGGCTCGGTATGCACCTGGTAGGTCACCTCAGTGCTGTCACCCTGGGGCACCAGCCTCCAGAAACCCTCGACCTTGGCCACCCGCACATAGCCCTGCTCTTCAGGGAGGTACTGCGGTTTCTCTTCCAGCTTACGGGTCAAGCTGCCGTCCGCCCCTTGAACCGTGGTCACTTGCAGGATCGAGTCGCGTGGGGTTACTGGCCATGGCGTATTGAACTGGGTGTAGGTCCAGCTCTGGTCACCTTCGTGCTTGAGCAGTTTCTGCGACTTGCACTCGTGAATCCAGGCACAGGCCCCGACTACATCCTCCTGCAACGCCTTGACCTTGGCCAACGGCGCCTTGATCACGGTCACCCCGCGATACGCCTTGTACTTGGAACCTGCGACCTCGCTGAGGGACACCTTGATGCCATCCTCGTCCTTGGCCACCTGCCAGTTCTCGGCCCAGGCGGCAGGCGCCAGCAGGACACCCATGCCACACAGCAGTGCAATACGCTTGAACGATCTCATCATCTTTATCCTTGTTGTCGAAGATCCAGCCAATCACGCCGCCGTCATCTGCTCCAGCCAACCGAGTAATCTGATCGCCTCATCACTGTCACTGCCACACACTTGCACATCCGCCTTGAAGCCGCCGCACACCGCCGGGCGCTCTGGTCGGCCGAACAGCTCGCAAAGATTCTGCGCAGTCAGGTGCAGGCAACGCTCTCCGGCCGGCTTGCCGTTGGGCATGCGCGGCATCGGCGAACTGATGGAAGGGGCAATGCAGCAGGCGCCGCAACCCTCTCGGCATTTCATGAAAACAGGACTCCCTGGAGCGAAACGGGACGAACGTCCCTGGATAGTAACCGCTCAAACATACGTTTGAAATTACTGGCCGAATGAAATTGCCGTGACCTGGCAGTCAGTTCCAGCTACTGGCGAAACTCAAAATCGATGGCCGCACCTTCGACATCATGGCGACTGTCATTGCGCAGCTGCAGCTGCATTTCGTTGCTGATCAGCCGGCCATTGAGCTGGAACGGGCTGTCATCGACCGGCGGGGTCTGCGGGAACATCGACGGCAGCAAAGGCTTGCGCCGCGATTTGCCGGTGGATTTCGAGGTATTAACGTTGGGCTCGAGCTGATTGACCATCTCCAGGGGCAGACTCAGGTCGAGCTTGGGCTTGGCCAGCGGCTTGGCCAGCGGCTTGGCCACCGCCTTGCTGACCGCCTTGCGTTTCACCTTGGCCGCAGGCTTGGCCTTGTTACGACTGACAGCCTTGGCCGGAGCCTTGTTAGTCTTGGTCGCGACAGGCTTTTTCGCGGGCTTGGCCGGGGCACTTTTTGGCCGCTGCCGCCTTGGTTTGCGGCTGGGCAGCCTGCAACATACCGCTGGACAGACACAGCGGCGCAAGACAGAGCAACAGGGCAAAAGAGCGAAGCGCTTTCATGGACATCAGGTACTGGCATAAAGATGCGTATGCTGTCTGTTCCGCCCGCATCTGGCAAGACAGGCTTTGTGCGAAAAGTCACTATTGGGCGACAGTGCGCACAACGCCTAGAACAGCGCGCCGGTCGACTCCTTGCACAACTGATGAGCCAACAAGCCAAGGGTGATCACCGCCCGCTCCGCCTCTTTGTTCCACGGAATACCGCAGTTCAGGCGAATACAGTGATTGAACTGCTCGGTATTGCTGAAGATCAGCCCTGGCGCAATGCTGATGCCCTGCTCCAGCGCTCGCACGTGCAAGTCCTGGGTATTGACCCGCCCTGGCAGGCTGACCCACAAAATGAAGCCACCGGTAGGCCGGGTCATCTGTGTACCTTCAGGGAAGTGCTGCTGCACCGCCAACTGATAAGCGCTGAGGTTCTTGCGGTATTCCTGGCGAATGAAGCGCAGATGGCGATCATAGCCGCCGTTCTCCAGATAGGCCGCCACCCCCATCTGCGTCACGCTGCAAGCTGAGTGGGTAGTGAAGGTCTGCAAGCGCTGGATCTCGGCCTGATAGCGCCCAGCGATCATCCAGCCTACCCGCACACCCGGCGACAAGGTCTTGGAAAAGCTTGAGCAATAGATCACCCGATCGAGGCGATCGAAGGCCTTGAGCGCCTTGGTCCGCCCCTGCTCGAACATCAGCTCGCCGTAGATATCGTCCTCGACGATCTGGATGTCGAAATCCGACGCCAGGCGCAGCAGTTGCTTTTGGCGCTCTTCAGGGATGGTGCCGCCGAGCGGATTACTCAAGCGCGCGGTCAACACCAAAGCCTTGATCGACCACTGGTTAGCCGCCAGCTGCAAGGCTTCCAGGCTGATCCCAGTGGACGGGTCACTGGGGATCTCGATGACCTTCAAGCCCAGCAAGTCGGCCAATTGCAGCAAGCCATAATAAGTCGGCGACTCAGCGGCGATCAGATCACCCGGTCGGGTCAACACCCGCAACGACATCTGCAAGGCATCGACACAGCCGTGGGTCACGATCACTTCACGCGGATCGACCAGCACCCCGGCATCACGCATGCGAATGGCAATTTGCCGGCGCAGTGGCTCAAAGCCGGGGCTGAACATGTAACTGAATGCCCGCGGGCTATGAAAGCGAGTGACTTTGGCCAACTGCTGATGCAGCGCCCTGACCGGCAGGTAATCCACATGTGGCACCGCCGCGCCGAACGGAAACACGCCATCGCGACGGGCCTCGGTCAGCACTTGCTGAATGATGCTGGCACGCGTGACCAAGCCGGGGCGCTCGACCCGGGCGATATCCGGCGTCTGCGCGGTCAGGGCTGGAGTCTGGTGCACATAGTAGCCAGACTGCGGCCGGGCGCGGATCAAGCCCTGATCTTCGAGGTTGGCGTAGGCCTGCAACACCGTGGCATGGCTGACATTGAGCTGGGCGCTCATCTTGCGCACGGAGGGCACGCGCTCGCCTGGCTGGTAGACACCGCGACGGATGTCATCGGCCAGTTGCTGGGCGATGCGCTGGTAGAGCAGCAGGTTGGTCATGACGGTGTTCTCGAAGCGCGGACAGGTCGTTGTTGTTGTGCGACACACTGAGAGGCAGAGTACCGGAACAGTTGCAAAGTGTACTGGGACAGATTGCAGAATAGTCGACAACACAGTGGCGTGACTAGCGCCTTGAAGCGCCGATGTCGTGCTCAGAACAACCGAGGCGGGAGGCGTCTTGTCGCGGCGAGCTCTGCCGCAAAGGGGCGCCAGGCGCCCCACCCTGCTCGACGATCACCGCGGGGCGGCGAGCTTGCCTTTATCGTCAGAGAACACGATCTCAACCCGGCGATTCTGCGCCCTGCCCCGCTCCGAGGCATTGGCTTCGATCGGATATTGATCGCCATAACCTTCGACCTGGATACGCTTTTCATCGACCCCCAGGTCGACCAGCATGTCCGCCACCGACTGGGCACGATCACGCGACAATTTGAGATTGTCTTGCGCCGTACCGGTGCTGTCGGTGTAGCCTTCGATTCGCACCACTCGACGCGGATTGAGCTGAAGGAACTGCACCAACTTGAGTACGGTGCGGCTAGCCGAATTCTTCAGATCCGCCCGTCCGGTATCGAACAACACATCGCCCAGGGTCATCACCAAGCCACGATCGGTCTGCTCGGAGGCCAGCGCAGCGATTTGCGCCTCAACCCACTTGCCTTGTTGCTGCACGCTGGCCAACTTGGCCTCGCGCAGGGCCAGCTGCAGGCGCTGGCGATCCAGATCGAGCTTGGCGATACGCTCCTGATTGAGCGCAAGCTTGGCATGCTCAGCGGCAATCTCACTGTAGCGCTGGCTCAGGTAGGCGTAGTGACGCACATCGGCACCGGTGCCGATGTAGCTGGACAGGCGCTCGGCCCGGGCCAGCGACTCACCGGCACGGATCACATCACGCGGCGCACTGCGCAGCACGTTGGAATCGTCCTTGACCTTCTGGAACGCCGCACTGGCCTCCTCCAGGGCCGACTCGCTGCGCTGACTGGCGCAGCCCTGCAAGCCGACCAGGGCCAGCAAGGTCAGCGCGGCCATTGGCTTGTAGCGCATCATGGCTGCACCTCCAGCTGTTTGCGCAAGCGTTTGACGCGCGACTGCAGCAGTTCGAGCTGCTCCTCACTCTTGTGGGTCAGCACCCGCGCCTCGGCTAGGCGCGCATCGAGCTCGGCCTGTTCGGCGCGCATGCGCGCATCGCGATGGTCTTCGGTGGCCAGGTTGCTCTTGGCTCGGGCCAGCTTGTCTTCAGCCAGCTTGAGCTCGGGCACCTGCTCGGTGGCACCGACCGCCTTGGCCTGCTCCAGCGCCTGCTCGGACAGGCGCAACTGTTCATTGGGCGCCGGGTCATTGGCGCAACCGGCCAGGCCGAGTGCGGCCATCGCCAGAATCAAGGGTTGGATTCTCAACGCAATCTTCCTACTGTTTGGGGGCGTCCAGCGGCGCCTGCATCTGCGCCTTCCAGCGCTCGACATTACGTTGCAGGACAGCCTCGGACGCACCGGAGATCGGCAATTCTGTCAGCTTTTTAGCCAGTTGTCCGCGCAACCAGCTGTCGTTGCAGGCCGAATTGTGCGACAGCGCCAGGTACAAGCCCGGCCGATCCACCGGCAGGCCGCGCGCGATCAGGTCATTGGCCATGCCCAACCCCTGCACCATGGCCATGCCCGAGTAGCGCCCAGCCAGCACATAATCGACCTGGCCCAGCACCAGCTTCTGGAATGCCTGGGTCAGGTTCTGCGACGGCGTCAGCTTGAGCTGGGCCTTGGCGAAGGCATCGAAGGCCGGCGTCAGCCGAGCGCGCTCGGACAGGCTGCCCTGGTACTGGGCCAGGTCCGCCGGGCCGTCGAACTGCACGTTGCCGTCGTGGCGAGTCCACACCAGGTATTCGTTCAGTTGCAGGGGCGGATGGATGTAGTCCAGTGCGGTCAGCTGCTGCACTTGCATGGGCGTATCAAGCAACAGGTCCATACGCCCGCTGCGCACTTCTTCCAGGGCCTGATCGCGCTTGCCGGCATGCAGCACTTCGACCGTCACCCCCAGCTCACTGGCAACTTGACGCAGCAGATCGACATTGGCGCCGATCAGATGGCGAGGGTCTTTGGGGTCTTGCCAGGAATAGGGGGGAGCATCCGGGCTGCCGGTCGCCACCAGGCGCTCGCATTTACCCGCCGCCATCGCCAGCGGCGACAGCAACGCCGCCAGGCAAGCCAGCAGCCGGCCCGTTCCGCGATACTTCATGCGCTACTCCTTGCAGCCATAAAAAAAGCCCGACCCTCGATGAGGGCCGGGCTTCTTTATAAGTGAAGCAGGCGAATCAGACCAGCTTTTCCAGCTCTGGAACGGCTTCGAACAGGTCCGCGACCAGGCCGTAGTCAGCCACCTGGAAGATCGGCGCCTCTTCATCCTTGTTGATCGCAACGATCACCTTGGAGTCTTTCATACCGGCCAAGTGCTGGATTGCGCCGGAGATGCCGACCGCGATGTACAGCTGCGGGGCGACGATCTTGCCGGTCTGGCCGACCTGCATGTCGTTGGGCACAAAACCTGCGTCGACCGC
>NZ_JBJDNG010000026.1:0-2306 GCF_044900155.1 Pseudomonas sp. NPDC088890
GTAACGCTGTAGAATTCGCCTCCCGCTACGAGAGATCGCAAGCGAGTCAAGTGTTTGAAGTTGAACGAGTTTCTCGCAAAATACTTCGAAATAAACGCTTGACAGACACAGAGGAAAGCGTAGAATGCGCGCCTCGGTTGAGACGAAAAGCTCTTAACCAAACGCTCTTTAACAAATTGAATCAAGCAATTCGTGTGGGTGCTTGTGAGTACGGTTTGATAGTCGCCAAGATTATCAGCATCACAAGTGGCCACATGAGCAATCATAGTAGTCATTTGAGATTGCTGAGCCAAGTTTAGGGTTTCTTAAAAACCCAAGCAGTATTGAACTGAAGAGTTTGATCATGGCTCAGATTGAACGCTGGCGGCAGGCCTAACACATGCAAGTCGAGCGGATGAGAAGAGCTTGCTCTTCGATTCAGCGGCGGACGGGTGAGTAATGCCTAGGAATCTGCCTGGTAGTGGGGGACAACGTTTCGAAAGGAACGCTAATACCGCATACGTCCTACGGGAGAAAGCAGGGGACCTTCGGGCCTTGCGCTATCAGATGAGCCTAGGTCGGATTAGCTAGTTGGTGAGGTAATGGCTCACCAAGGCGACGATCCGTAACTGGTCTGAGAGGATGATCAGTCACACTGGAACTGAGACACGGTCCAGACTCCTACGGGAGGCAGCAGTGGGGAATATTGGACAATGGGCGAAAGCCTGATCCAGCCATGCCGCGTGTGTGAAGAAGGTCTTCGGATTGTAAAGCACTTTAAGTTGGGAGGAAGGGCAGTAAGATAATACCTTGCTGTTTTGACGTTACCGACAGAATAAGCACCGGCTAACTCTGTGCCAGCAGCCGCGGTAATACAGAGGGTGCAAGCGTTAATCGGAATTACTGGGCGTAAAGCGCGCGTAGGTGGTTTGTTAAGTTGGATGTGAAAGCCCCGGGCTCAACCTGGGAACTGCATCCAAAACTGGCAAGCTAGAGTACGGTAGAGGGTGGTGGAATTTCCTGTGTAGCGGTGAAATGCGTAGATATAGGAAGGAACACCAGTGGCGAAGGCGACCACCTGGACTGATACTGACACTGAGGTGCGAAAGCGTGGGGAGCAAACAGGATTAGATACCCTGGTAGTCCACGCCGTAAACGATGTCAACTAGCCGTTGGAATCCTTGAGATTTTAGTGGCGCAGCTAACGCATTAAGTTGACCGCCTGGGGAGTACGGCCGCAAGGTTAAAACTCAAATGAATTGACGGGGGCCCGCACAAGCGGTGGAGCATGTGGTTTAATTCGAAGCAACGCGAAGAACCTTACCAGGCCTTGACATGCAGAGAACTTTCTAGAGATAGATTGGTGCCTTCGGGAACTCTGACACAGGTGCTGCATGGCTGTCGTCAGCTCGTGTCGTGAGATGTTGGGTTAAGTCCCGTAACGAGCGCAACCCTTGTCCTTAGTTACCAGCACGTTATGGTGGGCACTCTAAGGAGACTGCCGGTGACAAACCGGAGGAAGGTGGGGATGACGTCAAGTCATCATGGCCCTTACGGCCTGGGCTACACACGTGCTACAATGGTCGGTACAGAGGGTTGCCAAGCCGCGAGGTGGAGCTAATCTCACAAAACCGATCGTAGTCCGGATCGCAGTCTGCAACTCGACTGCGTGAAGTCGGAATCGCTAGTAATCGCGAATCAGAATGTCGCGGTGAATACGTTCCCGGGCCTTGTACACACCGCCCGTCACACCATGGGAGTGGGTTGCACCAGAAGTAGCTAGTCTAACCTTCGGGAGGACGGTTACCACGGTGTGATTCATGACTGGGGTGAAGTCGTAACAAGGTAGCCGTAGGGGAACCTGCGGCTGGATCACCTCCTTAATCGAAGACATCAGCCTGCTGATGAGCTCCCACACGAATTGCTTGATTCACTTGTATAAAGACGATGCTGTAACGCGACCCTGTTATAGGTCTGTAGCTCAGTTGGTTAGAGCGCACCCCTGATAAGGGTGAGGTCGGCAGTTCAAATCTGCCCAGACCTACCATTACATGGTGCAGCCTAGAATACGGGGCCATAGCTCAGCTGGGAGAGCGCCTGCCTTGCACGCAGGAGGTCAGCGGTTCGATCCCGCTTGGCTCCACCACTTTCGCAGTACGCAGTAGCTTGTCAGAACTTAGAAATGAGCATTCCAGCGTGAATGTTGATTTCTGACTTTTGTCAGATCGTTCTTTAAAAATTCGGATATGTGATAGAAATAGACTGAACGCTGCTTTCACTGGCAGTGGATCAGGCTAAGGTAAAATTTGTGATTGCTCGCAAGAGCG
>NZ_JBJDNG010000026.1:2404-5650 GCF_044900155.1 Pseudomonas sp. NPDC088890
AAACGAATTTTCGGCGAATGTCGTCTTCACAGTATAACCAGATTGCTTGGGGTTATATGGTCAAGTGAAGAAGCGCATACGGTGGATGCCTTGGCAGTCAGAGGCGATGAAAGACGTGGTAGCCTGCGATAAGCTTTGGGGAGTCGGCAAACAGACTGTGATCCAGAGATCTCTGAATGGGGGAACCCACTCAGCATAAGCTGAGTATCTTGTACTGAATACATAGGTGCAAGAGGCGAACCAGGGGAACTGAAACATCTAAGTACCCTGAGGAAAAGAAATCAACCGAGATTCCCTTAGTAGTGGCGAGCGAACGGGGACCAGCCCTTAAGTTGGTTTGAGATTAGTGGAACGCTCTGGAAAGTGCGGCCATAGTGGGTGATAGCCCCGTACACGAAAATCTCTTATCAATGAAATCGAGTAGGACGGAGCACGAGAAACTTTGTCTGAACATGGGGGGACCATCCTCCAAGGCTAAATACTACTGACTGACCGATAGTGAACCAGTACCGTGAGGGAAAGGCGAAAAGAACCCCGGAGAGGGGAGTGAAATAGAACCTGAAACCGTATGCGTACAAGCAGTGGGAGCCTACTTTGTTAGGTGACTGCGTACCTTTTGTATAATGGGTCAGCGACTTATATTCAGTGGCGAGCTTAACCGAATAGGGGAGGCGTAGCGAAAGCGAGTCTTAATAGGGCGTTTAGTCGCTGGGTATAGACCCGAAACCGGGCGATCTATCCATGGGCAGGTTGAAGGTTAGGTAACACTGACTGGAGGACCGAACCGACTACCGTTGAAAAGTTAGCGGATGACCTGTGGATCGGAGTGAAAGGCTAATCAAGCTCGGAGATAGCTGGTTCTCCTCGAAAGCTATTTAGGTAGCGCCTCATGTATCACTGTAGGGGGTAGAGCACTGTTTCGGCTAGGGGGTCATCCCGACTTACCAAACCGATGCAAACTCCGAATACCTACAAGTGCCGAGCATGGGAGACACACGGCGGGTGCTAACGTCCGTCGTGAAAAGGGAAACAACCCAGACCGTCAGCTAAGGTCCCAAAGTCATGGTTAAGTGGGAAACGATGTGGGAAGGCTTAGACAGCTAGGAGGTTGGCTTAGAAGCAGCCACCCTTTAAAGAAAGCGTAATAGCTCACTAGTCGAGTCGGCCTGCGCGGAAGATGTAACGGGGCTCAAACCATGCACCGAAGCTACGGGTATCATCTTATGATGATGCGGTAGAGGAGCGTTCTGTAAGCCTGTGAAGGTGAGTTGAGAAGCTTGCTGGAGGTATCAGAAGTGCGAATGCTGACATGAGTAACGACAATGCGAGTGAAAAACTCGCACGCCGAAAGACCAAGGTTTCCTGCGCAACGTTAATCGACGCAGGGTTAGTCGGTCCCTAAGGCGAGGCTGAAAAGCGTAGTCGATGGAAAACAGGTTAATATTCCTGTACTTCCGATTGTTGCGATGGAGGGACGGAGAAGGCTAGGCCAGCTTGGCGTTGGTTGTCCAAGTTTAAGGTGGTAGGCTGAGATCTTAGGCAAATCCGGGATCTCAAGGCCGAGAGCTGATGACGAGTTGCCTTTAGGCGACGAAGTGGTTGATGCCATGCTTCCAAGAAAAGCTCCTAAGCTTCAGACAATCGGGAACCGTACCCCAAACCGACACAGGTGGTTAGGTAGAGAATACCAAGGCGCTTGAGAGAACTCGGGTGAAGGAACTAGGCAAAATGGCACCGTAACTTCGGGAGAAGGTGCGCCGGCGAAGGTGAAGGACTTGCTCCGTAAGCTTTTGCTGGTCGAAGATACCAGGCCGCTGCGACTGTTTATTAAAAACACAGCACTCTGCAAACACGAAAGTGGACGTATAGGGTGTGACGCCTGCCCGGTGCCGGAAGGTTAATTGATGGGGTTAGCGCAAGCGAAGCTCTTGATCGAAGCCCCGGTAAACGGCGGCCGTAACTATAACGGTCCTAAGGTAGCGAAATTCCTTGTCGGGTAAGTTCCGACCTGCACGAATGGCGTAACGATGGCGGCGCTGTCTCCACCCGAGACTCAGTGAAATTGAAATCGCTGTGAAGATGCAGTGTATCCGCGGCTAGACGGAAAGACCCCGTGAACCTTTACTATAGCTTTGCACTGGACTTTGAATTTGCTTGTGTAGGATAGGTGGGAGGCTTTGAAGTGGGGACGCCAGTTCTCATGGAGCCATCCTTGAAATACCACCCTGGCAACTTTGAGGTTCTAACTCAGGTCCGTTATCCGGATCGAGGACAGTGTATGGTGGGTAGTTTGACTGGGGCGGTCTCCTCCCAAAGAGTAACGGAGGAGTACGAAGGTGCGCTCAGACCGGTCGGAAATCGGTCGTAGAGTATAAAGGCAAAAGCGCGCTTGACTGCGAGACCCACACGTCGAGCAGGTACGAAAGTAGGTCTTAGTGATCCGGTGGTTCTGTATGGAAGGGCCATCGCTCAACGGATAAAAGGTACTCCGGGGATAACAGGCTGATACCGCCCAAGAGTTCATATCGACGGCGGTGTTTGGCACCTCGATGTCGGCTCATCACATCCTGGGGCTGAAGCCGGTCCCAAGGGTATGGCTGTTCGCCATTTAAAGTGGTACGCGAGCTGGGTTTAGAACGTCGTGAGACAGTTCGGTCCCTATCTGCCGTGGACGTTTGAGATTTGAGAGGGGCTGCTCCTAGTACGAGAGGACCGGAGTGGACGAACCTCTGGTGTTCCGGTTGTCACGCCAGTGGCATTGCCGGGTAGCTATGTTCGGAAGAGATAACCGCTGAAAGCATCTAAGCGGGAAACTTGCCTCAAGATGAGATCTCACTGGGATCTTGAATCCCCTAAAGGGCCGTCGAAGACTACGACGTTGATAGGTTGGGTGTGTAAGCGCTGTGAGGCGTTGAGCTAACCAATACTAATTGCCCGTGAGGCTTGACCATATAACACCCAAGCAATTTGCTAGCGCGAATTGCGGTGGTGAAGACGAAAGACCCGAAAGTTCGTAATCACAACTATCGCATATCCGAATTTGCTGGGCTGTCCATCTGGACATTCTGGCTACAGAATTTCTTGACGACCATAGAGCATTGGAACCACCTGATCCCATCCCGAACTCAGTAGTGAAACGATGCATCGCCGATGGTAGTGTGGGGTTTCCCCATGTGAGAGTAGGTCATCGTCAAGATTCATTTCGCAAAACCCCTATCTGCGCGAGCAGGTAGGGGTTTTGTCTTT
>NZ_JBJDNG010000027.1:0-5616 GCF_044900155.1 Pseudomonas sp. NPDC088890
ACCCCCCCCGGCCCCTCCCACACACACCCCCCACCGGCCACGGCAGCGACTTCAGGAACCAGATGTGGGCGACCGGCGAAGCCAGTTCGATGTGCGCCATGCGCTCACGACGAACCTTGGCCAACGCGACTTCGACGCCGCACTTCTCGCAGATCACACCGCGGTGCTTCAGGCGCTTGTACTTACCGCACAGGCACTCGTAGTCCTTGACTGGGCCAAAGATCTTGGCGCAGAACAGGCCGTCACGCTCAGGTTTGAACGTACGGTAGTTGATGGTTTCCGGCTTTTTAACTTCACCGAACGACCACGAACGGATCATCTCAGGTGACGCCAGACCGATACGGATGGCGTCGAACTCTTCGACTTGACCCTGGTTTTTCAGCAAATTCAGTAGGTCTTTCAAGGCCTTTCCTCCTGGCGGAGCAGGGAGCGGGCTATTACAGCCCCGCCCCCCTTCGCGTCACGTGTTATTCGGTTTCCAGATCGATATCGATACCGAGCGAACGGATCTCTTTGATCAACACGTTGAAGGACTCGGGCATGCCCGGCTCCATACGGTGATCGCCATCCACGATGTTTTTGTACATCTTGGTACGGCCGTTCACGTCGTCCGACTTCACTGTGAGCATTTCTTGCAGGGTGTATGCCGCGCCGTATGCTTCCAGCGCCCACACCTCCATCTCCCCGAAACGCTGACCACCGAACTGCGCCTTACCACCCAGCGGCTGCTGGGTAACCAGGCTATAGGAACCAGTGGAACGCGCGTGCATCTTGTCGTCCACCAAGTGGTTCAGCTTGAGCATGTACATGTAACCAACGGTCACAGGACGCTCGAACTTGTTGCCGGTACGGCCGTCGAACAGCACCATCTGGCCGCTTTCTGGCATGTCTGCCAGTTTCAGCATGGCCTTGATCTCGCTTTCCTTGGCACCGTCGAAGACCGGGGTAGCCATCGGCACGCCCTTCTTCAGGTTGTGCGCCAGGGCGAGGATCTCTGCGTCGGTGAACTCTTCCAGGCTTTCCTGGCGACCGCCGATCTCGTTGTAGATCTCGGTCAGGAAGCCACGCAGCTCAGCGGCTTTGCGCTGCTCTTCGATCATCCGGTCGATCTTCTCGCCCAGACCTTTGGCCGCGAGGCCCAGGTGGGTTTCAAGGATCTGACCAACGTTCATACGCGAAGGTACGCCCAGTGGGTTCAGTACGACGTCGACCGGAGTACCGTTGGCGTCGTGCGGCATGTCTTCGACCGGCATGATCACCGAGACCACACCTTTGTTACCGTGACGGCCAGCCATCTTGTCGCCCGGCTGAATGCGGCGACGGATAGCCAGGTAGACCTTGACGATCTTCAGTACGCCCGGTGCCAGGTCATCGCCCTGCTGCAGCTTGCGCTTCTTGTCTTCGAACTTGTCGTCCAGCAGACGACGGCGATCGACGATGTAGGCTTGAGCCTTTTCCAGCTGTTCGTTCAGCGCGTCTTCGGCCATGCGCAGTTTGAACCACTGGCCGTGCTCCAGACCGTCCAGTACTTCGTCGCTGATCACGGTGCCTTTCTTCAGGCCCGCACCACCGTCGACCACTTGGCCGTTCAGGGCGGAACGCAGACGCTCGAAGGTCGCGCCTTCGACGATGCGGAACTCTTCGTTGAGGTCCTTGCGGATCTCGTCCAGCTGCATCTTCTCGATGGCCAGGGCGCGGCTGTCGCGCTCGACGCCATCACGCGTGAAGACCTGGACGTCAATGACAGTACCTTTGGTGCCGGTTGGCACGCGCAGGGAGGTGTCTTTAACGTCGCTGGCTTTCTCACCGAAGATCGCGCGCAGCAGCTTCTCTTCTGGAGTCAGTTGGGTCTCGCCTTTCGGAGTGACCTTACCCACCAGAATGTCGCCAGCGCCCACTTCAGCACCTACGTATACGATACCGGCTTCGTCCAGCTTGTTCAGCGCAGCTTCACCCACGTTCGGGATGTCTGCGGTGATTTCCTCTGGGCCAAGCTTGGTGTCACGGGCCACACAGGTCAGTTCCTGGATGTGGATCGTGGTGAAACGGTCTTCCTGAACGACGCGCTCCGACAGACAGATGGAGTCTTCGAAGTTGAAACCGTTCCAGGCCATGAACGCGATGCGCATGTTCTGACCCAGTGCCAGCTCACCCATGTCGGTGGACGGACCATCGGCCATGATGTCGCTACGCTTGACCACATCACCCTTGCTGACCAGCGGACGCTGGTTGATGCAAGTGTTCTGGTTGGAACGGGTGTATTTGGTCAGGTTGTAGATGTCGACACCGGCTTCACCGGTTTCTACTTCGTCATCGGCAACACGTACCACGATACGGCTGGCGTCGACGGAATCGATCACGCCGCCACGACGAGCCACGACGCAGACGCCGGAGTCACGGGCAACGTTGCGCTCCATGCCGGTACCAACCAGCGGCTTGTCGGCACGCAGGGTAGGTACAGCCTGACGCTGCATGTTCGAACCCATCAATGCACGGTTGGCGTCGTCGTGCTCGAGGAACGGAATCAGCGAGGCAGCGACGGAAACAACCTGCTTGGGCGAAACGTCCATCAGGGTGACGTCTTCCGGCGCCTTGACGGTGAATTCGTTCAAGTGACGAACAGCTACCAGCTCGTCGACCAGTTGCTTCTTCTCGTTCATCGTGGCCGAAGCCTGAGCGATGACGTGATCAGCTTCTTCGATCGCCGACAGGAACACGATGTCGTCGGAAACCACACCCTCTTTCACCACGCGGTACGGGCTTTCCAGGAAGCCGTACTGGTTGGTGCGGGCATAGGCTGCCAGGGAGTTGATCAGACCGATGTTCGGACCTTCAGGGGTCTCGATCGGGCACACGCGGCCGTAATGGGTCGGGTGTACGTCACGGACTTCAAAGCCAGCACGCTCACGGGTCAGACCGCCAGGGCCGAGTGCGGAGACACGACGCTTGTGGGTGATCTCGGAGAGCGGGTTGTTCTGGTCCATGAACTGCGAGAGCTGGCTGGAACCGAAGAACTCTTTCACCGCCGCCGCGACCGGCTTGGCGTTGATCAGGTCTTGCGGCATCAAGCCTTCGCTTTCGGCCATCGACAGACGCTCTTTGACCGCACGCTCAACGCGCACCAGGCCAACGCGGAACTGGTTCTCGGCCATCTCGCCGACGCAACGTACGCGACGGTTACCCAGGTGGTCGATGTCGTCGACGATGCCTTTACCGTTACGGATGTCGACCAGGGTCTTCAGCACGTCAACGATGTCTTCCTTGCTCAGCACGCCCGAACCTTCGATCTCGGTACGACCGATACGACGGTTGAACTTCATGCGGCCTACGGCGGACAGGTCGTAACGCTCGGCACTGAAGAACAGGTTGTTGAACAGGGTTTCGGCGGCATCCTTGGTTGGCGGCTCGCCTGGACGCATCATGCGGTAGATCTCGACCAGCGCTTCCAGTTGGTTGCTGGTGGTGTCGATCTTCAGGGTATCCGAAATGAACGGACCGCAATCGATGTCGTTGGTGTACAGGGTTTCGATGCGAACGACCTGAGCCTTGGCCACCTTGATCAGCAGCTCGGTGGTCAGCTCGGTGTTGCACTCGGCCAGGATCTCGCCGGTAGCCGGATGCACGATCGCCTTGGCGGTAGTGCGGCCCAGCACGTACTCCATCGGCACGTCCAGCTGCTTGACGCCAGCCTTCTCGAGCTGATTGATGTGGCGCGCAGTGATGCGACGACCCTGCTCGACGATGACCTTGCCGGTCTCGTCATGGATGTCCATGACCGCAACTTCGCCACGCAGACGCTGAGGCACCAGTTCCAGGCTCAACTTCTCACCGGAAACGTGGAACACGTTGGTGGTGTAGAAGGTGTTCAACACTTCTTCAGTGCTGTAACCCAGGGCGCGCAGCAGTACCGAGGCCGGCAGTTTGCGGCGACGGTCGATACGGACGAATACGCAGTCCTTAGGATCGAACTCGAAGTCCAACCAGGAACCGCGGTAAGGAATGATGCGAGCCGAATACAGCAGCTTGCCGGAGCTGTGGGTCTTGCCACGATCGTGGTCGAAGAACACACCCGGCGAACGGTGCAGCTGGGAAACGATCACACGCTCGGTACCGTTGATAACGAAGGTACCGTTCTCAGTCATCAGGGGGATTTCACCCATGTAGACTTCTTGCTCTTTGATGTCCTTGATCGCTTTGTTCGACGACTCTTTGTCGAAGATGATCAGACGGACTTTCACCCGCAGCGGCACGGCGAAGGTCACGCCGCGCAGGACGCATTCCTTGACGTCGAAAGCCGGCTCGCCCAGACGATAGCCAACGTACTCCAGGGCAGCGTTGCCGGAGTAGCTGATGATCGGGAAGACCGATTTGAAGGCCGCGTGCAGGCCGACGTCGCGGAACTGATCCTTGGATGCTCCCGCTTGCAGGAATTCGCGATACGAATCCAGCTGGATGGCCAGGAGGTAAGGCACATCCATCACGTCCGGCAACTTGCTAAAGTCCTTGCGGATACGTTTTTTCTCAGTGTATGAGTAAGCCATCAGCGTTCCCCAGCTTGGTCACCTGCTTGTTTGGCTTCTCCCGGCGGGAGCAGCCAGAAAATCGTGCAAACCCCTTGGTTTGCGCCACCCACGTGGGTGTCTTGCAGCTTGTCATCGGGGCCGACCTGATCGGCCACCAATAACGGAAAAAGGCCGGTGGCATAAGCCACCAGCCATCAGCCTAAGCTCAACGCTCCGGCTGGAGTCGCAAAGTCGAAATTACTTCAGCTCGACTTTAGCGCCTGCTTCTTCCAGCTTCTTCTTAGCGTCTTCAGCGGCTTCTTTCGAAACGCCTTCAGCTACGACTTGAGGAGCGCCGTCAACTTTCTCTTTGGCTTCTTTCAGGCCCAGACCGGTCAGTTCACGAACGGCCTTGATCACGTTGACTTTCTTCTCGCCGGCTTCAACCAGAACAACGTTGAACTCGGTTTGCTCTTCAACAACGGCAGCAGCAGCAGCTGGGCCAGCAGCGGCAACAGCAGCGGTAACGCCGAAGGTTTCTTCCATTGCTTTGATCAGCTCAACAACTTCCAGAACGGTTTTCTGGCCGATTGCTTCGATGATTTGCTCGTTAGTCAGGGACATGACTTAAATCCTGTATTGGGGTGAAGGCCTACGCA
The DNA here is from genome assembly GCF_044900155.1 of Pseudomonas sp. NPDC088890. Taxonomy (NCBI): domain Bacteria; kingdom Pseudomonadati; phylum Pseudomonadota; class Gammaproteobacteria; order Pseudomonadales; family Pseudomonadaceae; genus Pseudomonas; species Pseudomonas sp. NPDC088890. The sequence goes on from NZ_JBJDNG010000027.1 coordinate 5,162, forward strand.
GCCATCAAATTAAACGTATGATTTTGAAAGTGCTTCGCGGCCTTAGGCTGCGGTAGCTTCTTTCTGGTCGCGAATGGCTGCCAGGGTACGAGCCAGCTTGCTGGTAGCGCCTTGGATGACGCTCATCAGCCTTGCGATGGCTTCGTCGCGGGTCGGCAGGGTAGCCAACACGTCGATCTGGTTCGCTGCAATGAACTTGCCGTCAAACGCAGCTGCCTTGATCTCGAACTTGTCCTGACCCTTGGCGAATTCCTTGAACAGGCGAGCAGCAGCGCCCGGGTGTTCGTTGGAGAACGCGATCAGGGTCGGGCCAGTGAAGGCGTCGTTGAGGACACTGAATTCAGTGTCAGCAACAGCGCGCTTGAGCAGGGTGTTACGTACGACACGTACGTATACGCCAGCTTCACGAGCCTCTTTACGGAGTCCGGTCATTGCGCCTACAGTCACACCACGGG
>NZ_JBJDNG010000028.1:0-3305 GCF_044900155.1 Pseudomonas sp. NPDC088890
CGACAACGAAATGGGCACCACCGCTGTCAAGCGTCTGGTTGAAACTCTGGACAGCTACATCCCAGAGCCAGAGCGTGCTATCGACAAGCCGTTCCTGATGCCAATCGAAGACGTATTCTCGATCTCGGGTCGTGGTACCGTTGTTACCGGTCGTATCGAGCGTGGTATCGTCCGCGTTCTAGACGCCCTGGAAATCGTTGGTCTGCGTGACACCACCACCACCACCTGCACCGGTGTTGAGATGTTCCGCAAGCTGCTGGACGAAGGCCGTGCTGGCGAGAACTGCGGCGTTCTGCTGCGTGGTACCAAGCGTGACGACGTTGAGCGTGGCCAGGTTCTGGTCAAGCCAGGTTCGGTCAAGCCGCACACCAAGTTCACCGCAGAAGTCTACGTTCTGTCGAAAGAAGAAGGCGGTCGTCACACTCCGTTCTTCAAAGGTTACCGTCCTCAGTTCTACTTCCGTACCACTGACGTGACCGGTAACTGCGAACTGCCGGAAGGCGTTGAAATGGTAATGCCAGGTGACAACATTCAGATGACTGTTACCCTGATCAAGACCATCGCAATGGAAGACGGTCTGCGCTTCGCTATCCGTGAAGGCGGTCGTACCGTCGGCGCCGGCGTCGTAGCAAAAATTATTGAATAAGTAGTTGATTTCATAAGATCAGGTCGGCATAATGGCCGGCCTGGTACAGTGTTAAAGGTCAGTAGCTCAATTGGCAGAGCGACGGTCTCCAAAACCGTAGGTTGGGGGTTCGATTCCCTCCTGACCTGCCATTCACCTCGGTGTGATTGGCTTTCTTCTCACAGGATCCTCCTCGATGACTCCCAAAACTGAAGCCCAAGATTCGCGTTTTGATCTTTTCAAGTGGCTCGCTGTTGTTGCTCTGGTAGTCGTTGGCGTCGTAGGTAATCAATACTACTCCGCTTCTCCGATTCTGTACCGCGTGCTCGCTCTCCTTGCTCTGGCTGCTGTTGCAGGCTTCGTTGCCCTGCAGACCGCGAAGGGTAAGTCGTTCTTTGCGCTGGCGAAGGAAGCTCGTACCGAGATCCGTAAAGTCGTGTGGCCGACCCGCCAAGAAACCATGCAAACCACGCTTATCGTTGTGGTTGTCGTGCTGGTTATGGCGTTGCTGCTGTGGGGTCTTGATTCCCTGCTCGGCTGGGCGGTCTCCTTGATTGTTGGCTAAGGGTGTCCCGTGGCTAAGCGTTGGTACGTTGTGCATGCTTACTCGGGTTACGAGAAGCATGTAATGCGCTCTTTGATCGAGCGCGTGAAGCTGGCTGGCATGGAAGACGAATTCGGCGAGATCCTGGTCCCGACCGAAGAAGTCGTAGAAATGCGCAATGGCCAGAAGCGCAAAAGCGAGCGTAAGTTCTTCCCTGGCTATGTATTGGTCCAGATGGATATGAACGAAGGGACTTGGCACCTTGTCAAGGATACCCCTCGCGTAATGGGTTTCATTGGTGGTACAGCAGACAAGCCTGCGCCTATCACCGATAAAGAAGCCGAGGCTATTCTGCGTCGTGTTGCCGATGGTAGCGACAAGCCGAAGCCGAAAACGCTCTTTGAGCCGGGTGAAGTGGTTCGTGTCGTTGACGGTCCCTTTGCTGATTTCAACGGTACCGTTGAAGAAGTTAACTACGAAAAGAGCCGGCTCCAAGTGGCGGTGCTCATTTTCGGTCGCTCTACTCCGGTAGAGCTCGAGTTCGGCCAGGTCGAGAAGGTCTAGGCGAACGACGCATCCCATACCCCGCAGCCCTATGTGCTGCGGGGTTTTGTCGTCACTGGGATAAAACGCAAGTCATCCGGGGAGCCATTTGGCGTTCGTACCCGATATTGGAGTAGCTCATGGCTAAGAAGATTCAGGCTTACATCAAGCTGCAAGTAAAGGCCGGCCAGGCCAACCCAAGCCCACCCGTTGGTCCAGCACTGGGTCAACACGGTGTGAACATCATGGAATTCTGCAAGGCCTTCAACGCCCGTACTCAGGGTCAAGAAGCCGGCCTGCCGACTCCTGTGATCATCACTGTTTACAGTGACCGTAGCTTCACCTTCGAAACCAAAAGCACCCCAGCTTCGGTTCTGCTGAAGAAAGCTGCTGGCCTGACCAGCGGTTCTGCACGTCCGAATACCGTTAAAGTCGGTACCGTGACCCGTGCTCAGCTGGAAGAGATCGCCAAAACCAAACAGGCTGATCTGACTGCCGCTGACATGGATGCAGCCGTGCGTACCATCGCCGGTTCTGCTCGCAGCATGGGCCTCAACGTGGAGGGTGTGTAATGGCTAAGCTGACCAAGCGCCAAAAGGCCATTGCTTCGAAACTCGAAGCTGGCAAAGTTTACAACTTCGAAGAAGCAGCCGCGCTGCTGGCCGAACTGTCCACCGTGAAGTTCAGCGAATCCTTCGACGTTGCCGTTAACCTCGGCGTTGACCCACGTAAATCCGACCAGGTCGTTCGTAGCGCTACTGTGCTGCCACACGGCACTGGCAAGACCGTACGTGTTGCCGTCTTCACCCAGGGTCCAGCTGCTGAGGCCGCTCTGGCTGCCGGCGCTGACCGCGTTGGTATGGACGACCTGGCTGCCGAGATGAAAGCTGGCGACCTGAACTACGACGTAGTCATCGCATCCCCGGATGCCATGCGCGTTGTTGGTCAGCTGGGTCAGGTTCTGGGTCCTCGCGGCCTGATGCCTAACCCGAAAGTTGGTACCGTAACTCCGGACGTAGCCACCGCGGTTAAAAACGCCAAGGCTGGTCAAGTTCGCTACCGTACCGACAAAAACGGTATCATCCACACCTCCGTTGGCAAGGTCGGCTTCGAAGCCGGCAAGCTGAAGGAAAACGTTGAAGCCCTGATCGCTGATCTGAAGCGTATCAAGCCAGCTTCCTCGAAAGGTATCTACGTCAAGCGCGTTACCCTGAGCACCACTATGGGCCCAGGTCTGGTCATCGATCAGAGCTCGCTGAGCGCGTAAGACCTTGCCGGCGCGTGAAAGCGCGTCGGCAACAAAATTGGGGTCCCTGCCTGGCGGGGGCTATCCAAGACCGTAGGCGGCGCAAGCCTTAAACAACCAGCCTACGCAGATGGTGCTCCCGGTTCCTTACCGAATCAGACACCAAAACGACATCCGGCTTCGGCCAGATGAAACGGTAACAAGCAGGAGTTTTACCCGTGGCAATTAAACTCGAAGACAAGAAGGCCATCGTCGCTGAAGTCAACGAGGCTGCCAAAGTCGCTCTGTCCGCTGTCGTGGCTGATGCCCGTGGTGTGACTGTCGGCGCAATGACCGGACTCCGTAAA
>NZ_JBJDNG010000029.1:0-3293 GCF_044900155.1 Pseudomonas sp. NPDC088890
AAGATTCATTTCGCAAAACCCCTATCTGCGCGAGCAGGTAGGGGTTTTGTCTTTTCCAGCCTGCTATATTGCCGCGCCCGATACCTGGCCTTGCCGCACCCCTTGAGGAGCGGGCTTGCCCGCGAAGAGGCCGCAACTGACAGCTCGCTCAACCCCTGGTACCCCCTCTCCCGCCTTTATCCCTCGAGCATCTCAGTTAGCCCCGGCCGAGTTCGGAATGCGCCCTTTTCCTATGCAAGCCTTCGGGCCATGGCTATCATTCCAGCCTTATTCCAAGTCGAGACTGGCATGCTGAAGTTGTTGAACCTCCTCAAGGATGGCCGGTTTCATTCCGGGCAGGCGCTCGGGGAAGCTCTCGGGGTGAGCCGCAGCGCCGTTTGGAAGCAGCTGCAGCACCTGGAAGCCGAATTGAACCTGACCATTCATAAGGTCCGAGGTCGTGGCTATCAATTAGCCGCGCCGCTGGCATTGCTTGAGTCGCAAGCGATTAGCGATCTCTGCGAAGGCGAGCAGTGGCCGTTGTTTATTCACGATGCGATCGATTCGACCAATGCCGAAGCTTTACGTGGTATTGCGCAGGGTAGGGCGGCGCCATTTCTAGTATTGGCCGAACGCCAAAGTGCTGGGCGCGGTCGGCGGGGTCGACAATGGGTCAGCCCCTTCGCTGAGAACCTCTACTACAGCTTGGTGCTGCGTGTTGAGGGCGGCATGCGCCAGCTCGAGGGTTTAAGCCTGGTGGTTGGGCTGGCAGTCATGCGTACCCTGCAGACATTTGGCGTCAAGCAGGCGGGCCTTAAATGGCCAAATGATGTTCTGGTCGGTGATCAGAAGATCGCCGGGATCTTGCTGGAGCTTGTCGGTGATCCGGCTGACGTTTGCCATGTGGTGCTGGGGATTGGTATCAACGTGAACATGCAGCTCAACGACCAGGTCGACCAGCAATGGACCTCGATGAGACTGGAGGCGGGCGCCTCTATTGATCGTAATCTGCTGGTCGCCAGGCTCAATCAGCAACTGCAGCATGAGCTGGCCCGGCACCGTCGTTATGGCTTCGCCGCCTTCCAGGAAGAATGGGAGCAAGCGCATCTGTGGCAGGGTCGCAAGGTATCGCTGATCGCCGGCAGCAGCCACACTGATGGCGTTGTTCTTGGCGTGGATGGACAGGGCGGATTGCGTCTTGAGGTTGAAGGTGTGGAAAAGAGCTTTAGTGGTGGTGAGCTCAGTTTGAGGTTGCGTGATGATTCTTGAGCTCGACTGCGGTAACAGCTTCATCAAGTGGCGGGTGATTCATGCTGCCGACGCGACAATTGTCGGTGGCGGCATTGTCGACTCGGATCAGGCGCTATTGGAGGCGGTCTCGGCCTTGCCGTCAGTACGCTTGAAGGGCTGTAGGATAGTCAGTGTCCGTAGCGAAGAGGAAACGGACGCACTGCGTGCCCTGTTGCATGCTGGCTTCGCTATCCAGGCGCAAGTCGCTCTGCCTGTGCAGGAAATGGCTGGAGTGCGTAATGGATATGATGACTATCAGCGCCTGGGCATGGATCGCTGGCTAGCTGCCTTGGGTGCCTACCACCTGGCAAAAGGTGCGTGCCTGGTAATCGACTTGGGTACTGCGGCCAAGGCTGACTTCGTCGCCGCCGATGGTGAGCACCTGGGTGGTTATATTTGTCCGGGTATGCCGCTGATGCGCAGTCAATTGCGTACCCATACCCGGCGAATTCGCTACGATGATGCATCGGCTGAGCGCGCTGTGAGCACGCTTGCGCCTGGTCGCTCGACAGTCGAGGCGGTGGAGCGCGGTTGTGTGCTGATGCTGCAAGGGTTTGCCCGCACACAGATCGAGCAGGCTCGAGCTTTGTGGGGTGAAAGTTTCACTGTGTTCCTGACTGGTGGCGATGCGCCGCTGGTGCGCGAAGCTGCGCCTCAGGCCCGCGTTGTGCCTGACCTGGTCTTCGTTGGCTTGGCGATGGCTTGTCCATTGGATTGAGGTGCCTATGCGTTGGTTGTTTCTGTTGTTGCTGGTGCTCAATGTCGTCTACTACGTCTGGCACCAGCAAGAGGCGCCGTTGAGGGTCAAAGAGGTCGCGCCGCTTTCTCTCTATAAAGGTAACCAGCAGGAGATCCGCCTGCTGCGTGAGACGGGGGCTGCAGCGCCGGCGCGACGTCGTGATGAGTGCCTGGTAATTGGTGGTCTGCCAGCTCGGGATCAGCTCGATGCGCTACGCCAGCGCCTACTTAGCCTGGATATCACCACCCTGGTAGTGTCCGGTCAGCTACCGGGCGCAGACGGTATGTGGCTGAAGGTAGCCCCGGAAAGCGAGCGTTTACTGGACCAATCCGTGCTTGCCACTCTTTCCAAGGATTTCAAAGACTTAAAACACAAAATTATTTTCTGCGGGGGTATTGCAACTGGCGAATAGCTTGATAGAATGGCGCCCGCTTCGCAGGGAACACCACTGAGGTGGTAGGACCGGAAGTTGTTGTCAAAGTAGCTAACTTCAAGATTTAATTGAAAAAAGCTTGACAACGGGTCGGCAAGAGTTGAAAATGCCGCCCACGCTCAGGAGGGGTTCCCGAGCGGCCAAAGGGAGCAGACTGTAAATCTGCCGTCTTCGACTTCGAAGGTTCGAATCCTTCCCCCTCCACCATTTTTAGCGAGAGCTGCAAGCCTCGCGGGTATAGTTTAGTGGTAGAACCTCAGCCTTCCAAGCTGATGATGCGGGTTCGATTCCCGCTACCCGCTCCAAGTTTGCTGTTTTTGCACAATGTGTTTCGCTCTTGTAGCTCAGTTGGTAGAGCACACCCTTGGTAAGGGTGAGGTCAGCGGTTCAAGTCCGCTCAAGAGCTCCATATAACAAGGCAGATATGAAAATATCTGCCTTTGTTTTATCGGTAGTAGTGACTATTTTCTTCTGCGGAGGACTGTATCGATGGCTAAGGAAAAGTTTGATCGTTCCCTACCTCACGTTAACGTTGGCACTATCGGCCACGTTGACCATGGTAAAACCACTCTGACCGCAGCTCTGACTCGCGTCTGCTCCGAAGTTTTCGGTTCGGCAGTCGTTGAGTTCGACAAGATCGACTCGGCTCCAGAAGAGAAAGCGCGCGGTATCACCATCAACACCGCTCACGTCGAGTACAACTCGAACATTCGTCACTACGCTCACGTCGACTGCCCAGGTCACGCTGACTACGTGAAGAACATGATCACCGGTGCTGCCCAGATGGACGGCGCGATCCTGGTTTGCTCGGCCTCCGATGGTCCGATGCCACAAACCCGTGAGCACATCCTT
>NZ_JBJDNG010000030.1:0-1489 GCF_044900155.1 Pseudomonas sp. NPDC088890
GTCATTGAGATCGAGCCGAATCGCGTCACCCAGTTCAAAACCGAAGAAACCGATGGCTACCGTGCAGTGCAAGTCACTGTCGGCGAGCGTCGTGCTTCGCGTGTGACTGCTGCTCAAGCGGGTCACTTCGCTAAAGCGAACGTTGCCGCTGGTCGCGGTGTTTGGGAGTTCCGCCTTGAAGAAGGCGATTTCCAGGCTGGCGATCTGATCAAAGCTGAACTCTTCACTGCAGGCCAGCTGGTAGACGTAACCGGTCAGTCCAAGGGTAAAGGCTTCGCCGGTACCATCAAGCGCTGGAATTTCCGTGGCCAAGATAACACCCACGGTAACTCCGTATCGCACCGTGTTCCGGGTTCCATCGGCCAGTGCCAGACTCCTGGTCGTGTGTTCAAGGGCAAGAAAATGTCCGGTCACATGGGCGCCGAGCGCGTTACTGTGCAGTCCCTGGAAGTAGTTCGCGTAGACGCTGAACGCAACCTGCTGCTGATCAAGGGTGCCGTTCCTGGCGCTACTGGCGGCGACGTGGTTGTACGTCCAGCTGTCAAGGCTCGCGGTTAAGGGGAAACTGACATGCAACTTAATGTAAATGACGCTCAGGCGATCGAAGTTTCCGAACTGACTTTCGGTGGCGAATTCAACGAGACGCTGGTACACCAAGCAGTCGTGGCCTACATGGCCGGCGGCCGTCAGGGCACCAAGCAGCAGAAGACCCGTTCCGACGTAGCTGGTGGCGGTAAGCGCCCATGGCGTCAGAAGGGTACTGGCCGCGCTCGTGCTGGTACTACTCGTGGTCCAATCTGGCGTGGCGGTGGTGTTACCTTCGCAGCTCGTCCTCAGGATCACTCGCAGAAGCTCAACAAGAAGATGTACCGCGCAGCAATGCGTTCCATCCTCGCTGAGCTGGTGCGTAGCGACCGTCTGGTCGTGGTTCAGGACTTCGCTGTCGAAGCTCCAAAAACCAAAGACCTGCTGAACAAGCTGAACGGCATGGGTCTGAGCGACGTACTGATCGTTTCGGACGCTGTTGATCAGAACCTGTACCTGGCTGCACGTAACCTGCCGCACGTCGACGTACGTGACGTTCAAGGTTCCGATCCGGTCAGTCTGATCGCATACGAGAAAGTGTTGATCACTGTCTCGGCCGTGAAGAAATTCGAGGAGCTGCTGGGATGAACCAGGAACGCGTATTTAAAGTCCTCCTTGGCCCGCACGTTTCCGAGAAGGCTACCGTTCTGGCTGAGAAGAAAGGCCAGTTCGTATTCAAGGTTGCTACTGACGCAACCAAGCTGGAAATCAAGAAAGCTGTCGAAGGCCTGTTCGGCGTAAAAGTCGAAAACGTGTCGACTGTTAACGTTCTGGGTAAAACCAAGCGTACCGCACGTGGTCTGGGCAAGCGCAATGACTGGAAGAAGGCGATCGTCTCCCTTCAGCCAGGCCAAGATCTCGATTTCAGCAGCAGTGCTGAGTAAGGAAGGGGTGCATCATGGCA
>NZ_JBJDNG010000031.1:0-1416 GCF_044900155.1 Pseudomonas sp. NPDC088890
ACGTTATATAGTGGGCACTAACCTATCCTTCAAGACACGTCGCTAGTACGATCTGTATCAGTCTGCGCGTAGTACTCCTTGAAGGGTACGGACGGTTTTTTCAGCTTCAGCCATGATCACTTACCTGCCTGCTGGTTGAGCACAGTTTTCACGCGAGCGATGTCACGCTTAACTTGCGAGAGCAGTTGCTCGTTCAGCTGCTGTGCCGATTTTTCACGAAGTTCATTCGCTTTCATCACATCACCGTCCGCTTAACAAAGGAGGTGGCGAGAGGCAGCTTTGCAGCAGCCAGGGCGAAAGCTTCGCGCGCCAGCTCTTCAGAAACACCCTCGATCTCGTACAGGACTTTGCCTGGCTGGATCTGGGCAACCCAGTATTCCACGGAACCCTTACCTTTACCCATCCGCACTTCGAGAGGCTTCTTGGTGACCGGCTTGTCCGGGAACACACGGATCCAGATCTTACCGCCACGTTTTACGTGACGGGTCAGGGCACGACGTGCCGACTCGATCTGGCGAGCGGTGAGGCGACCGCGGGCGACAGCTTTCAGGGCGAATTCGCCGAAGCTGACCTTGCTACCGCGCAGTGCCAGACCACGGTTGTGGCCGGTCATCTGCTTGCGGAATTTTGTACGCTTTGGTTGCAACATTTGGCGTACCCCTTACTTAGCAGCTTTTTTACGAGGCGCTGGTGCTTGAGGCTTCAGCTCTTCTTGGCGACCACCAATTACTTCGCCTTTGAAGATCCAAACCTTCACACCGATCACACCGTAGGTGGTGTGAGCTTCGTAGGTGTTGTAGTCGATATCGGCACGCAGGGTGTGCAGAGGCACACGACCTTCGCGATACCACTCGGTACGAGCAATCTCAGCGCCGCCGAGACGACCGCTCACCTGGATCTTGATGCCCTTGGCACCAATACGCATGGCGTTCTGTACGGCGCGCTTCATGGCGCGACGGAACATTACGCGGCGTTCCAGCTGCTGAGCTACGCTTTGCGCAACCAGCATAGCGTCGAGTTCCGGCTTGCGGATCTCTTCGATGTTGATGTGCACAGGCACACCCATCTGCTTGGTCAGGTCCTGACGCAGCTTCTCAACGTCCTCACCCTTCTTCCCGATAACGATACCTGGACGAGCGGTGTGGATGGTGATGCGTGCAGTTTGAGCCGGACGATGAATATCGATACGGCTTACGGACGCGCTTTTTAGTTTGTCTTGGAGGTACTCACGCGTTTTCAGATCCTTCAACAGGTAATCTGCGTAAGTAGCACCGTCTGCGTACCAGACGGAGGTGTGCTCCTTGACGATTCCCAGGCGAATGCCAGTGGGATGTACTTTCTGACCCATCTGATCGACTCCGTTACTTGTCCGCAACCTTGACAGTGATATGGCAAGACCGCTTGACGATGCGATCA
>NZ_JBJDNG010000032.1:0-1139 GCF_044900155.1 Pseudomonas sp. NPDC088890
ACCGGTGCCGGGTTGCCGACCAGATTCTCGTAGTTGCCGCCACTCACTCCCGTGATGTTCGTGGTGACCGCGGGATGTCCTTGATAGACGTCGTTTGTCACTGGCGTAGTGGCAGTGCTGGAGCTCTGGCCGACCGGGATGGTGATGGTCTGGCCATTGGCCAAGGTCACGATCACAGGGCTACCGGTGACCGGCGCATTGACCGAAGCGGTGTAAACGATGCTGCCACCTTCCGTCACCGAAGGCGTAGCAGTGAGGGTGACCGTGGTGGTGTCCTGCACATCGGTGACAGTGCTAGAAACCGGCGCTGGGTTGCCGACCAGATTCTCGTAGTTGCCACCGCTGACGTTGGTGATGTGGGTGGTGACCGGAGCATGGCCCTGGTAGACATCGTTGGTCACCGGGGTGCTGACGGTGCTGGAGCTCTGGCCAACCGGGATAGTGATGGTTTGGCCATTAGCCAAGGTCACCACCACCGGCGTGCCGGTGACCGGTGCATTGACCGAAGCGGTGTAAACGATGCTGCCGCCTTCCGCCACCGAAGGCGTAGCAGTCAGGGTGACCGTGGTGGTGTCCTGCACATCGGTGACAGTGGTAGAAACCGGCGCTGGGTTGCTAACCAGATTCTCGTAGTTGCCACCGCTGACATTGGTGATGGTGTTGGTGACCGGGGCGTGGCCTTGATAGACATCATTGCTCACCGGAGTGGTGACAGTGCTGGAGCTCTGGCCAACCGGGATGGTGATGGTTTGGCCGTTGGCCAAGGTCACCACGACCGGCGTACCGGTGACGGGTGCATTGACCGAAGCGGTGTAAACGATGCTGCCACCTTCCGCGACCGAGGGTGTGGCGGTCAGGGTGACCGTGGTGGTGTCCTGCACATCGGTGACGCTGGTGGTAACCGGTGCCGGGTTACCAACCAGATTCTCGTAGTTGCCGCCACTCACCCCCGTAATGTTTGTGGTGACCGCAGGATGTCCCTGATAGACGTCGTTGGTCACTGGTGTGCTGACAGTGCTGGAACTCTGGCCAACCGGGATGGTGATGGTTTGGCCGTTGGCCAAGGTCACCACGACCGGGCTGCCGGTGACCGGTGCATTGACCGAAGCGGTGTAAACGATGCTACCGCCTTCCGCCAC